>JAFGQU010000001.1 GCA_016935525.1 Candidatus Omnitrophota bacterium | reverse complement strand
TGATGCCCACTAAGTTTAAGACAAAACGACGCGGGAATGATTGGTGAAGATATCTCTTTCGAGATAATCATTTCCGCTCGCCCGCTCTGTTTTCTTCGTAACGCGTAACGGGTAACCCCGTGGGATTCAAAGGACTCTCGGGGCCGAATCCCTGAAATTTATCAGTGATAAATTTCTAGGGGCGAGTAACGCGAGGGGAGAGAAAATCTCTCCTGTTTTTTTACGCGTTACGCAGAACGAAGCCTGCTCGCTCCATCTTTCCCGTCAGCTATCCCCTTTTTCCATTATTTTTTATTTTTTAGGTGCAACGTATTGGCAGAGAGTAAGTTAATGAAGCAGAACTTTGTTGCCATAACCGTGTTTTCCGTATAGAATAATACATAATTGAAAACCGGGGATTAAAGTATTTTTAATTTTATGTTTCGATCTGTCTTTATAACTTTATTGATAGGGGTTTTTTATTGTTTTTACTGTAGCGGGTGTACACCCCGTCATACGGCTACCCTCCAGACAACCCTCCCTTCACCTCATAAAAAGATCGAACCGGTCTGTTATTATCTCGTGAAAAAAGGCGATTCTTTATGGCGGATCGCCCAGCAATATAATATTTCTATCGATAGTTTAAAACGTAAAAATGAGATCATTGATCCTGCCCAATTGAAAGCAGGACAGCTCCTTGTGGTCCCTGATTTCGATCAAGACCAGAATCAGGGGTCTTCATTCGTGATGCCGGTGAAAGGCAAGGTCGTCAGCTATTTTGGCGAGGTGGTCGATAACCGGATCAATAAAGGGATAAAGATCGAACTTACCGAATCGCAAAAGGTCCTTTCGGCTATGGCCGGGGAAGTTGTATTTGCCGGGGCTATTAACGGTTACGGCCAGACTGTGATCATCGAGCATTGTGATAACATCTCTACGGTATATTCTCATCTGACCAATGTCGAGGTCACCCAGGGAGATTTTGTCGCTCAAGGCCAGAGTATCGGGGATGTGCAATCGCATCCTCAGAAAGGAAGTTATCTTTTGCATTTTGAGGTGAGGAAAGGACAAACAGCGACCGACCCTTTACGATATGTCCGTCATTATGAACAGTAATCTTTCTTTTCATTCACTGCAGTGGAACGCGTGCGCGGTACTTCATAAACGTATAAAAAGTTTTTGTGAAGGGTATCGTCAGAATGTCGCTTTGGTGGGGAAGGATCGTGAAGGGATCCATTATCTCTTGGAACATTATGTGTTGCCCCGGCGGTATCAGGGGTTGGTCTATATCTGTGTCGACGCATCATATAGCGAACAGTACGATATCTTTCGTAATATCGCTTATTCACTTTTATCGCAGTTAAGCGGTAAGGAAGATACGCTTGACGCGTTGATCCAGGATGCCGATAGAGAAGGGAAACTCGCTCAGACTACCGCTCAGATCAAGGATATCCTCAAACGTAAGAAATGCACGGCAAAAGATTTGACCAATCTGTTAACCTCTTTTATCGAAGAGAGCAGTTCGCGTTGTATCCTTATTGTCGAAGAATTTTCGGCTATGGCTGAGATCTTCGGGGATTTTTTCGATGAATTGGCTAAATTCATACTTCTTCAAAAAATGTGTATGGTCGTTCTGACCAGTTCCCGGATGAAAGAAGCCGAGCGTATTCTGGGAGCGGAACTGAACTTGCTTTTCGGTAATTTTGAAGTCGTGAATATGGAGAAAGTGTCGCTTATCGACGGGTATCTTTATTTTACCGATTGTATCAAACCGCTGACTATTCCTCATTATTGTATCGCTTTTTTTGTCCACCTGGTGCAATCGAATATGGCTTATTATCCGGCATTTACCGCGAAAGTGAAAAATACAAGTGTCTCGGATTATGAAGAGATGATGAGGAGTGTCATTTGTGACACACTGTACGAACGCGATTCGGTATTTTTTCAGAAATTTTCCAACCGGATAGATATCCTTAAAGAGAAGTACCCTCGCGATTTCCGCGGGCTGCTCAAGATACTTGCTTTGATGAGCAAGGGGTATATCCGGAAACATGACCTGGTGTTTTTTTCAGGCCAGGAGAAACGTAAATGTGTGGGGAATCTCAGTAAACTTCTTGAGCCAGGGTATATCGAGGCCTGCGGCAATATCTACCGGATTACCGATTCTTTGTTCTCTTTCTGGTTAGCCCATATTTTCCCGCTCTATCTTTCTTGCCATCGTCTCGATAAAGAAAAAAGGTTGCATTATTTTGAATCCGCCGTAAACGAAGAGCTTTTGATATTTAAAGAAGATTTCTATAAAGGGCGTATTCAACGGATATTAGAATTGTTCTCTTTATTTAAAAACGATACTGTGACTATGGATACGCAAAAGATCAAGTTTCCGTTATTGCGTCGGACAAAACTGGTCAATTATCCTCAGGAAAAATTGGACCTCCTGGTAGGAGAAGGGGATGAGCTGGTTTTCGTGGGGATTAAAGAGGAAGAGACTCAGGATTCGGATATTCTGAATTTTCTCAATAAAACCGATGCGGTCAGGACTAAAAACATGAAAAAAATATTTATCTCTTTAGGCGATATGAATGCCTCCGCTCGCCTTATCGCCAAAGAGAGTAAAGTCGCGCTCTGGGACCGTCATGAATTGAATACTCTTTTTCAGATATACAATAAGCCGGTGTTGGTATGAAAAAGATAATCGTGCTTTCCGATACCCATATCCCGGTGATGGCCAAAAAGCTGCCGGCTGAGGTGGTGAAGGCAATAAAGGACAGCGATATGTGTATCCATGCCGGAGATTTTGTGGAATATTCGGTATACAAAGAACTCTCTGCGCTTATCGAGACATACGGGGTATGCGGGAATATGGACGGGATGGATGTAAGGAAAAAGTTTCCCGAAAAACAAATTATCCCGGTCGAAAAAGTAAAGATCGGCCTGGCTCACGGCCGGGGGTCACCGGAAACGGTACCGGTATATGTTGAAGAATTATTTAAAGATGAATTCTCGACGATCGATCTTTTTATCTACGGGCATTCGCATCAGCCCGGTAAGATAACACGCCGGGGAAAACCTTTTTTTAATCCCGGTTCGGTATCCGATACGATATATGCCCCGTATCGTTCTTACGGTATCGTAGAGGTAGACGGGGAACGGATTGTTACTAAAATAATAAAAATTAAAGAGTAAGGATAAAAAACGAAAAAGATAAAAGAAAGAATAGACAAGGCCGTTTATTTTTAATAGGTAACGTGTAATCCTTTTATTTTAATATGGATAGATTGTGGTCTCCCTGGCGGGCGCCTTATGTGCAGAAAATGAAAAAGATGAAAGGTTGTCTTTTTTGTAAAGCCTATAAGAGCAAAGATCTTGAGAAAGATTATGTGGTGGTAAAAACCGCTCACGCCTTGGTGATGCTTAACATTTTTCCTTACAATAACGGGCATATTATGATCGCTCCCCGCCGGCATGTCGCGGTCCTCGAAGATTGCCGTCCGGAAGAACTTTCCGATGTGATGGATTTGGCCCGGCGGATGATGCGTCCGTTACGCCGGATCCTTAATCCGTCCGGATTCAATATCGGGATGAATATCGGTAAAATTGCCGGAGCCGGTATAGACCAGCATCTTCATCTGCATGTTGTCCCCCGTTGGCAAGGAGATACTAATTTCATGCCGGTATGTGCGGCAACGAAGATCATCCCGCAGAGCCTTGATGATTTTTATCGGCGGCTGAGAAAAGAGATCAAAGGGTAAAACTATGCAGCGGTACAGAAAAATATTCTCGATGTTCCACACTCTTTACCGCCTGACTACGTCGTTCAATAGATTCGACACGTTTTTGGTAGGGGTCGCCCGTTTGTATGAGCATTCTTTCGGAGCGGAGGCGGTCGTGCTGGTCTGTAAGTGGTTCCCTTATTCCAAGTTCATGAGGATCAAGTTGAAGAATAAACAGATCACGACGAAAAAAGGCGGTATCTCAATATTGACTAAGATCGAACGAAGCATTCTGGAGGAGGACCGGGAGATCATTCTTAACAATCGTCTTATTTTTCCGTTTATCTTTTCGGAGACCATCGGAGGAGTCTACATCAAAAGGCGGAAAGCCCATTTCAGCGATGTCGAGAAGAAATGGTTTATCGCGTTTTCCGAACAGGTCAGCGTGGCGATAAAAGTGATCGAGCTGTTTATTGAAGAAAACCGGATGGTATTAAATTACATAAAAAGTTTTTCCGGATTTCTTGCCGAGTATGTGCCTACATCCAGTATCCATTATAAGGGTATGGTGAAATTGATCCGGGTGTTGGGTAAAGAACTGGGGTTGTCTCAAAAAGAAATCAGATCTCTGGAATACGCGACCTTATTACATGATGCCGGCAAGGTAGAACTTCCGGAAACGTTATTGCGGAAACAAACTCCGCTCACCGAAGACGAGGTGAAAGTGATCCGTAAACATCCGTTAAAAGGGGTACAGTTAATAAAAGATCTCGGCGCCCTTAAACCGGTCATCCCGATCATTTTACATCATCACGAACGTTATGACGGTAAAGGGTATCCTTCGCGGCTGAAAAAGCAACAGATCCCGATGGGTTCACGGATCCTGGCGGTGATGGATGCGTTTGATGCGATGTTTTTCGGTCGTCCTTATAAAGAGAAGATGAGCCTTGATGATATCGAACGGGAATTACGTAAGCAAAAAGGAGAACAGTTCGATCCTAAAGTCGTCGATAAATTTTTACGTATCTTAAGGAAAAACAGTATCAGAAAACACTTGAACTCATTAGAGTAGATTTCTATAATATATACAGTGAAGGCAGAACAACTCAAATTGTTTGATTTCAGAGAGAAAGGCGAAAAGAAACTTTTCGTTTCAATCTCTATCGATATCCTCGGATTTTGTCTTATCCTTATCGTGCTCTTGGTCGTATTCAGTTACATCCTGGGCGTAGAGCGGGGTAAACGGGCCTTTACTCATATCCGCCGCGAGTCTTCCCGGCAGTTAGCCGCTCAGGATGCGCCCCAGGAAGAGGAGATATCAACTCCGGTGGTGGCTTCAACCGAGCCGGAACCTTCCGGACCTGGTGAGGAAACCTCTTCTGCGGCAGATGGTTACGCTATCCAGGTAGCTTCCTATAAGTTCTCCAGTGCCGCTGAACGCGAGAAAAAAATGCTTGAGCAGAACGGATATCATGCTAAAATCGTCAAGAAAGGCGAGTACTTGGTTGTGCTGGTAGGAGAATATCTCTCACGGGAGAGAGCTCTGGAAAGTCTGAAAGATTTGAAAAGCCGCTACAAGGATTGCTTTTTAAGGAGGTTATGATTATGACTATGCATTCATCGTTGAAACGCGCAGGAAAATCAAGTAAATTCCGTTGCGTCATGAGCCGTACCGAAAGGATAAAACTGCTTAAGGAAAAAGGTACATGGGATGAGGATACGGCTGTGGTCGGTTTGCCGAAGGTAAAAGTCGTACGGATGAAAGCCGCAAAGAAAGAAAAGAAAGAAGCCGAAGGTGCCGCAGCGCCCGGAGAAACTAAAGTAGAACCCGCGAAGAAACCGGAATGATCCAGAAAAGATATCTTTTTTATCTGGGGTGGGGAATCGTGTTCGTGATGAGCGCTTTTTTTACCGTCCCGGAAGTATCTGCCGCCCGGACTCCTACCGTCGGAAGAGTATTGGAAGATAATATCAATGTGCGTACCGATTCGACCGTGACCGCTCAGGAAGTCGGGACATTACAACGTAATGATGAAGTCGAGATCATCGGCGAGAAGTACGGTTGGTTCAAAATCCGCCTGCCCCAAGATTTTACCTGTTATGTGTCTTTAGAACATGTAAAACGAGTCGGGCGTGATAAAGTCGAAGTCTTGGTATTTGCCCTCAACCTGCGGTTGTACGCTTCTTTGGAATCGCCGATTATCGGAAAAGTAAGGGAAGGAACGATCCTCACTTTACTGGGGACAAAAGGGGAATGGGCAAAAGTGGTGGCCTACCCTTATGCCTGGGGGTGGGTCCATAAACGGTTTATTGACGAGATCAGAGAAGCCAGGGACGAGCATCCGGAAGAAGCCGTAGATTCTCAGGCGCCTCAGCAGAGATCTCAAGGACCCAATAAATCATCGTGGCGCACATGGCTGAATCCGCAACAAGATTCTGCATCTAAACCGCTCCCGCAGGAAGAAAGAGTGCCGCCTGCCCGGATAGATGTGATTGAAGCCGAACAGACGATAGAGGTCCCTCAAACCCAGGAGGTCATTCCTTCGGTCGTTGTCGAAGAGAAAGAACAGACGGTTACTCTCCTCCCGGCACAAGAAGAACCTGTTCCCTCTGTCAGCGTTATTGAAAAGAACCAGGTGATCCCTATCCAGTTGCAGGAGAAACCTCAAGCGCCGGCGCCGTACGTACAGGTGATCGAAGAAGAGATCGTTCAGGTAGTCCCGGAGAAGAAAATAGCGGCAAAACCGCTTCCGGAGAAAAAAATGGATATTATCGATAAGGTGGTGGATTTGAGTGAACATATAAAAGGCCAACCGCACACGAAAGAGATAACCAGAGTCTCTCCGGTGATAAAAGTGGTCGAACAGGAAACCGGTATTGACTTTTTTACTTCCGGCAACATCGATTCTTCTACCGTGTACGGGAAATTACGTAACCTTGACCGTACCTTGGGCGGCTGTCAGGCGAATTTTCTCGGAGTAGGGCCCTCGGGACAGGTATTGCTCAATATCAATAACGAAAAATTCAATCCGAAATCTTTCCTGGATAAAGATGTCAAAATTCAAGGAGAGGTAAAAGACGATGGCTGCCTCTATATTGATGTGCACGCAATGTCGCTTTTATGATCACTATTTTTCTCATCTGTATCCTGTTCTTTTCCGTGGTATTACATGAATGTGCCCATGGCTGGGTCGCCTGGCGTCTGGGTGATCCCACTCCTAAATTGTCCGGACGACTTACCTTAAACCCGATTTCGCATATTGATATCTTTGGCACGATTCTTCTCCCGATACTGCTGTTATTGATGAGCGGCGGAAACTTTACTTTTGGTTATGCCAAGCCGGTACCGATTAATCCCAATAATTTCAAGAACCCTAAAAAAGATATGATGTGGGTAGGTGCTTCCGGTCCGGCGAGCAACCTTATACTGGCGTTATTGATTATTATTATTCTTAAGGTCAATATGATAACTGATCCTGTCTACACGGTCCTGCTTTACGGAGTGTTTATAAACCTGATTTTGGCGATTTTTAACCTTTTGCCGATCCCGCCGCTTGACGGGTCACGGATCGTCGCGTCTTTTTTATCCTATCGCCAGGCCTACCGTTACCTGAAGTTGGAACGGTTTGGGTTTCTTATTATCGCCCTACTGCTTATTTTCCGAATATTACATTGGTTTATTTTCCCGTTGGTCCAGTTTATTTTCCGGATTTTCCGGATAGATCTATTACTAATATGATGTACAAGATCATAGTAAATCTTAAAACGGATCCTTATCCGATATTCATCGGGCGCGGCGTATCGGAAAAACTCCCCCGGTTCCTCGCCGATAAAGATATCGGTAACTATGCGGTGGTCATTACTCAGCGTAAGATCGTTTCTTTACATAAAGGGCGTATCGGGTGTCTGCTTAAAGGGATACCTTATCGTATCGTATATGTGCCGCAAGGCGAAACCGCGAAGTCTCAAGAATGGGCTTTTCGTATTATCGAAACATTACTTTCGGAAAACAAGGGTGTGTTAAAGAAACGGATTTTTCTTGTGTGCCTGGGCGGAGGAGTAGTGGGGGATGTAGGCGGGTTTATTGCCTCGATATATAAACGGGGTATCCCGTTTATTCAGGTCCCTACGACTCTTCTGGCGCAAGTCGATGCCAGTATCGGCGGTAAAACCGCGATCAATGTGCGCCAGGCAAAAAATATGGTCGGTACGTTTTACCAGCCCCAAGCGGTATTTATCGATCCGGAATTTATCACCACGCTCCCTAAAAGAGAATTACGGCAGGGATTTGCCGAGGTAATCAAGTATGCCGCGATAAAAGATAAAGACCTTTTTACATTTCTGGATAAGAATTCCTCTGAGATACAAAAACTTGTCCCGAGGTATCTTGAAAAAATAATCACCCGTTGCGCGCAGATCAAAGCCGAAATAGTTTCTTGCGATGAGAAAGAGAAAAAAGGGCTAAGAACTATCCTTAATTTCGGGCACACTATCGGCCATGCCCTGGAGGCGGCTCTCTGTTATCGCCGTGATTTTCACCACGGCGAAGGGGTGGCTTTGGGGATGATCTGTGCCGCAGGCATTTCGGTGAAGCTCGGGCTCTGTTCTCAATCTGTAGCGGAGAAACTCGCGGATCTGATCAAAAAATACTCGCTTCCCGTCACCGCTCGTTTCGATACGCAAAAGGTATTGGCCAGCCTTACCTATGACAAGAAATTCGTCCGGGGCAGTATCCGGATGGTGCTGCTCACTTTCGTCGGTAAAACAAGAGTCTGTTCCCGGATTAATCTTGCCGATATTAAAAAAAGTTTGCTAAAAATAAAACAATAGAATTGACAATCCCGCCGAAATGTGTTATAAAAAGGGTGATTCTGAAAGCGTTTCCACTAAAAGGAGTAACATTATGGCAACAAAAGAACGACGTCAGGAAAACAGGATTGGTATATCATTTCCGGTAGAATGCACCTTATTACCGGACCGTAAGAAGGTATTTTACACGGTAAGCCGCGATCTCAGCATGGGCGGGGTCAGGATCCTTACCGAAGATTTTGTCTCACCCGGGCAGGATATAAAACTGTCTATAAACCTTATTAATGCGTTGGCGGAAGTGAAAGCCCAGGTAGCCTGGTGTAATAAACGGTCCTATTCCGAACAGTATTATGTCGGTTTGAAGTTCGACGAGATCAATGAGAAAAACAAGAGTAACCTAGGTAAATTTATCGATAAAGTCAACTATTTCGTGGATTTATATGGCAAAAAGTGAAGAAATCCGTAAAAACTGCTTAAGTTGCAACAAATCTCTTCTGAGAAAAGATTGGTATTACCGCAATAACGGTTATTTTTGTAATAAGAAATGTTTCAAAGCGTTTGCGGAGAAAAAACAATCTGAATCTGCTTGATGCTTATTGAGCGCAGAAAATATCCCCGGATTCATTTTAATCTCCCCATAAAGCTGTCATACGGTTCGTTTGATTCAGTCACCGAAACCAAAAATGTCAGTGGCAGTGGTGCGTATTGTGCTGTCGATGAGGATATCGAGCCGATGACTAAACTGAGTATTATCCTTTTAGTACCGATAGTAAAGGGCGGCAAAAAACTCCTGCGTCGTATTAATTGTACCGGAGTCGTAGTCCGTAAAGAGAAGGTCCGTGAGAACGGGCGTCGGGCATATAATATCGGGATCTTCTTTTCCGACTTGAAAAAGACTGATCGTAAAGCGCTCTTATCCTACATCGATTCTGCTCACAAGAGTTCCTCCCGGAATTGATACCTTACATGTTGACTTTTCATTTCCCTAAAAAAGTAAAGTTCATATGCGCTCTTATTTATCAGGATGAGACGGTATATTCTAAGGTAAAGGTTTTATTAGAACGGAAATTCGGCGCATTAGATTTTGAAAGTAAACCGATTCTCTTTGATTTCACCGATTATTATTGCGCGGAAATGGGGGGCGGTTTGACTAAACGGTTAGTCGCGTTTAAAAAATTACAGGATGCCGCCCGCTTCGTACAGATCAAACGGTCCTGTGTGGCTTTAGAAACCCGTTATTCCCGGGATACCAGGCGCAGCATCAATATCGATCCCGGTTACTTAAACGAAGCTCACCTGGTGCTGACTTCAACGAAAGATTTTTATCATCGGCTCTATTTAGGTAAAGGAGTATTTGCCGAGGTAACCCTTTATTATGCTCACCGTCAATTTCAGGATTTACCCTGGACCTATCCCGATTACCGTACCGGGGCTCATAAAGAGATGCTTATGCAGATACGGAATGTATATGTCGGGCAGATAAAAAAGAATAGTCGATAGTCGATGGTCTCTGGTCTACGGACTACGGACTGTAGACAAAAGACTCATAGACATAGTTCATCAGAACATGGATATAACGGAAAAGATTCAGAGAATAGAAGAGCAGAAAGAGTGGTTTGATCGACACCTGAGAGAATGCCGGTTATGTCCTCGGGAATGCGCGGTAAACCGGGCCGGAGGCCACATGGGGGTATGCGGGGTATCGGACAAGCTCACCTTGTATGCTGCGTTTCTTCATCAGGGGGAAGAGCCGGCAATAAGCGGTAGCAGGGGGAGCGGTACTCTCTTTTTTTCCGGATGTTCGCTCCATTGTCTTTTTTGTCAGAATTATCAATTCTCTCATGAAAATAGAGGAACCCAGATCAGTGCTGATGGATGTGCTGAAATAATGGTCAAATTACAGGCACAAGGGGCCCATAACATCAATCTGGTGACCGGGACGCATTTCTTACCTCAGATACTGGAAAGCCTGCGTATTGCCTATATCCGGGGGTTAACCGTCCCGGTGGTATGGAATACCTCAGGATACGAGAAAAACGAGGTTATTGGCCATCTGGGGGGGGTAATCGACGTATATCTTGCGGATATGAAGTATTTTAGCCCGGAGATAGCCCAATTAGGGTCACATACGCCCAAATACCCGTTCTATGCCCAGGATGCGATTAAAACGATGTATAGCCAGAAAAACGGCGTACTATACGATAAAGAACAGGCTCTAATTCTGTCCGGGCTGGTGATCCGGCATCTGGTATTACCGGGCGCAGTCGATGATTCCCTGGCTGTTCTGAATTGGATAAAAGAACATACGCCGGAGGCGCTCATCAGCGTGATGTTTCAGTACCGCCCTTATTTTCAGGCCCATAAGATCGACGGGCTTAACCGGCCGCTCACGTTGTCGGAATATCAGCGTATTATCGATTTCCTGGACACTTTGGACTTCGACGGTTGGGTTCAGGAGTATAACCCGCGTGAAGATCTCGCCGGAGTACATTTCCCGCAGAAGATAGACATATAAAAGTCACAAGGTCACATAGTCACACGACACACGTCACACGTGAGAATTTCCCAAATATTGTTTTTGCCTGAGAAAGAGGCTTTTTAGGGGTGCCCTTGAAAAGGAGGGAGGATATGTTATATACTTGATATGCCGATAGGGGCAAACCCGCTGAAAGGCGGGGGCGCAAAGCCTACAGGCCTAAAATAGCTCAAGCAGCCGTTGCCCTTCCACACACACGTGGCAAGTGAGGCACTTGGAGCTATTACGGCGGCTGGGTTGCATTCGGAAGAAGTTCTGGGCCCTTATCGGCCCTTTTTTTGCCTGCAATGCCTCATATATCTAAACTTATCTTATGTCATCTGTATTTTTAGCCCTCTTTATAGTATAATTAATAAATGCAAAAAGTCCCTCCCACGTTATACAATAAAGATTACTATCTTGGCGATAATGAAGGATACCGCGAGTACCGGCAGGGTTTAGACCAGGTTATGTATGAAAAATACCGGCTGGTCCTTGATATTGCCGCGGTAAAATCGGGAGATACTATCCTTGATATCGGGTGCGGGAGAGGAGAGATCGTTTATTATTGCGTTCAAAGAGGGGCCAAAACATTAGGGATAGATTATAGCCCGGACGCAATAGGGATAGCTCAGGAGACGATAGATAAACTTGATGAGTCGTTACGAAATAACGCTAAGGTATGTGTCGCTGATTTTACTGAGTACGACTTTCCGGACCGATATGATACTATTTTGATGGTTGAGGTATTTGAGCATCTTTATGACTGGCAAATCGAAAAATTTATCGGGAAGCTGAAAGATATCCTGAAAGACAATGGCAAACTGATTATTACCACGCCTAATTATTGGTATGAACGGTATCTTTACCCGGCCAAACGCTTGATCAATATTCCTTTAAATCTGTTAAAGTTGCCTAAACGAATGATTAAGGGGAAATACCGCAACAAGCCTCTGGGCGGTATATTGTCCGACGTATTCAAAATATTCCCGCATCACAACTCATTATTACATGAAATGCACGTGAATGTATCTTCTCCGGCGAAAATCCGGAAACTTTTTAAGGGGTTCAGGGTGCATATTCAGTGTAAAGACTATTCTCAGAATCCGCTTAGTGTGCTTCTTCAAAAACGGTGTGGCCGGCAGATTATTGCGGTCATTACTCTTTAATGTAATCCTGCCAGATTCCATTTACAGCAATCCAGTTGTTCTTATTTATCGGGAGAAAGCCGGAAGATAAGGTGTTCGGCCGGGACCATATATGTCCAGAATCGCTCATAGATTCTGGGGAACCGGTTAAAGATCCGGTGGAGGAAGTAACGCCGGAATGCCCGGTGAAAGGTGATTTTTCTCTCTTTTACGGTAAATCGCCGGGGAGTAGTCACCCAGGTGTCGTTACCCGAAAAATAAGGGTCTAAGGCAAAATAATTAAACCTTAATTTATGGTGTGGGGTATTGGCGAACCAGGAAGTATGGTGCGGTACTTCGATATGGATTTCGCCGTCGGCTGAACAGATACGGTAGAGTTCGCCTAAAACCGGGTCAATATTGTCCAAGTGTTCCAGGACATGATGGCATACGATCAGGTCAAATTGGGAGTCGGAAAACGGATATGGGGTAATGTTCAAATCATGAACAATATCCGGATGATGAGCCGGGTCGATGTCCAGGGTAAGGGCGTTGTCGGGAGATTTTTTACCGGCAGCCCCGATGATGAGGGTTTTTTTATCGGTATTCATATATCAGTATATTGTCAATTTTATCCTGTGAGGGTACCGGGGTCAAGCCAAACTTTGTGAGGTACCGAAAAAGACATGCTTTTAAGATATAGCGGCGACAATAATCCCTGAGGGCTTTAGGCGAGTCTGCCGGCTGTAACTGGTGCGTAAGGTATGGGAGTTTTTAAAAGGGTTAGAAAGAGGGGTTTTTGAGCTTCTTTTTGAGCAATAATTTTTTTTATACTAAAAGTAAATAAAGGTAACCCAACATAGAGACAAAAGAAGATGATTATAAAGAAAGTAAGCGTGACTCTAGTTATACACAGGTTGTTATACAAAGAGAATTGGCCCTGTATTTATAATGCGTATTCGTAGAATCGCCCATATATAAAAGTTAACATAAGATATATTATCGGAAGTAAGGTATGCGGGCGAAAAGTGCCCTTGTTCTTGGCTGGGCTTGTTTTTCCCCTGTGTAAAATGGTATAAAATAATAGGTAACTCACGCTACGGGATTCTATAACATATTGGGTATTTTATGAAAAAGAGTATATATTTTCTTTTAGTGGGTATATTTTTAGGTATGGTTATCGGGCCGGTTTCGGCTCAGTATCTTACTCAGGATGATACCGGCTTTGGGTCCCCGGGGATTATCCCGGCCCGCTCTTCAGTGAGATCCTCTCCTCCTATGGTTACCCCGGCCAAACAGGCTCAAGAAGACCCTGGTCCGACTATTGCTGAATCTACCGCTGTCTGGGTGGATACCTTTCGTGACCGGACTAGAGAAGATGGCCCGGTTGAGCTCCCGGTTGATTTTTCTTCTGAGGTAGCTGTCGCGGTAGTCACTGAAATGATAAGCATTCTTTCTGCCTCAACGAATCCGGTAGAGATAGAAAAGGCGCTGATGGCGTTAGCGGATATTACCGTTCATCCTAACCCGGATGTTTCTCAATCAACTCAAAACGCAGTTCCGGCTGTTGCTCAAGTGTATCTTGGCGATAATGATTACTTAAGCTTTCAGGCGGGACTCACGTTAGTAATGATTGGGGGCGATTCGGTTGTAAATGTTTTTACTGAAGCGATAGAAGGACTCATGCATTTAGATGAAGCTCTCCGTGGTTCGGATTCAGTCGTGATATCTAACTGGGTTATAGATATGGTAAATGAAATGGAAGCAAATCTCAATATGCCTGATTCGCCAATAAATATTGCTGATGGCTCAGGGAGTACCACTTTTTCACAACTCTTGACGCTTGATACAACAAATTCTCTTAATATAATCTATCCAGCTATATTAGGAATCGCTCGTCATGGCGGCGATAATGGGCCCGAAATGCAGGCATTAAATTTTTTAGATTTGACTATTGTTACTAAGAGAGATTATATGGAATCTATTAATCCTGATCCCGCCGAGAGTTATATAGCGGATATATTAACCTTCTTTCATGAAACGATTGTTCGAGAAATAAATAGGTAGAGATTTCTTTATATATTCGGTTTGCTGGGTACCAGCGGCGCGGGATTCCGCTGTTTTACCTGCGGTCTGGGGTGTGGTTTTATAATACTGAGCTGGAATATGTCCTGATAGTTTTTGTTCAGTTCCAATAACTCCTGGTTATTCGGATCGTTGACCAGAGATATTACCGTGACCTTCTCTTTGTCATATTTCCCCCACCGCAGAGTCCATATGAATTCTTTATCGCGGATAGTCGCCAGGGTCGGATACCAGATAAATATTTTCTCTAATCCCGGGAGATCCCGGTCGATCGCGTCGATTAACACGTCAGCACCCAGTCCTATCGAAGTCGCTAAAAGCTTGATGTCAGGATATTTTTCTTTATAGTAATGAGCGATTTTCAGGATATCGTTTGCTGCGTTTTTTATCAGACTTTGCATCCATAATGAATATTCGGTTTTTTGGATCTCTTGAGGTAACGGCTCTTGCCGGTCGTTTTTATAGTGTAAAATGACCTCTATGATGAGCATTGCATAGCCTCCTTGAGGCAGCCTTTCTATCTTTCCCAGTGTCGCCTGAGGGTCATTTTCGGGTGAATCGATATGGATCCGGTACAAAAACGGTACTGATTGCCGGTCTTTTATCAATGAACTGAAAAATGTCCGGGCATCGATACCTTCATGGTCGGTACGGATAAACATCATGACCGTTTCCGGAGCTTTTATTTTTTGGGGAGCTCCCGGGATAAATACCAACGGAGTCTGTATCGGGTTTTCTCCTTCGGCGGTTCCTTGATATATTCGGTCTTCTTCACCCGGCGGATTGTTGAAATCCTGGCGGGAACCGAACATCACCAGGACAAATATCCCTATCGGGATCAAGGTGAGTAAAGCCAGGATAGAGAGATTTTGTTTCCTCTGTTCTTGATCCATTTTCCTATTTTATCATAGGATTAGCGTAGCGGATAGCGTTTAGCGTTTAATAATATTTAAGTTCTCCCGTTTTCCCGTTACCCCGTGTACCCGTTCTTCTAAACGGGTGAACGCGAGCACGGGCGAACAGGCGAACCTATTTATTTTATTTTGGGATTGTATTCCCGGATGCGTTTGAGGACCGCATAATTGAGCTGGTCGTTTTTATGCCAGCGTGTATCGCGTAACGAATCTTTTCCGTAACGGATATTTTCCCGGTAGAGTTTCGGGTAATGTTTTTTGAGCATATTCAGGGCAAACCGTTCGGCCCGGGATTCGCAGGCGATCTTTTCCTGGTTTGTCCGGTAAGGCATTTTTTCTTTTAAATGCGCGATTTCATGGAATACTCCGCATACCAGAAACGCCTCATTCCAGCGGGCAAGTTTTTTGGTATTATATTTGAGTACTTTTTTCTGGTGCCGGCGGGAATGTTCTACGCAGGCATAACAATCGTACCGGTTATCCTTGATAACCGGTATATTTTTGTCTAATTTCAGCCGGCCGCACCAATAGCGGAATAATTCAATGAATTGTTGGCTTCTGGTCTTTTTCATAGCTTTTTCAAGGCTGATTGCCCCTCCTCTACAGTGTTATTCTTCCGGGAAGGTAGACAATATACCATAATCTGCAGATTTGCCCAGAGGATTTTTAACTCTTTTTTAGGAGGGTTTTTAGAGGGTATTCTGGGGTTGTAATCGGTTGATCTGGTGTATTTTAGACCACATGTGCGGGTCAGAAAGGCGGCATTTTTTCGCCGATCGGCAATAAAGGTCGCTTTCGGTCATCTTTTGCCAGATCAGCTCAATCGGTTCTTTACGGATATTGCCGAATGATAACGGCGTGAAATCACAAGGCGTTACATCTCCGTTCCCCCGCAGGTGCATTTGCGCGACTCCCGCCGGACAGCCTTCGGCTGCGCACGGGTACGCGATGCTGGTGAACATCGTCTGATGAATGATCCGGGGATATTGGGGGCGTTCATTATATTTTTTCCGAAACTCTTTAATATAATCGACCTCATCAGAAGAGAGCATCTGATTATGACGGGCTTCTAATTTTCCGGTTGCGATGACATCGAACAGGAAGATCTCTATGACCTGTAATCCTTTCGCTATTTCCATCATCGCGTCCAGTTCTCCGCAGGCGATCTTCTCTTTAGTCACAAAAGTCGAGATTCCCGGTAAGATACCGTATTGCCGGCATAACCGGATCCCTTCTATGGCTTTTTCATAAATTCCCGCCCGGTGTCGGTTTTTATCGTGAATATCCTTATCGGAATGATCCAGGCTCACAAAGACCCCGAACAACCCTGCCGATTTCAGGCGCGTAAGAGTATCGCGGGTAAGATATTCTCCGTTAGTAAAAAGGGTACAGACGCTTTTACTTTTATCGACAGTTTCGATAAGTTCATAGATATGCGGATAGAGGAGCGGTTCTCCGCCGGTAAAGATCGTGCAAGTGGTGCCCAGGTCCACAGTTTGCCGGATCGCCGATTTTAATTCGTCTTTGGTGAGCGCGCTGCGGGCTTCAAGGACTTCTTTCATATAAGCCGAAGCCGAACAATGTTCACAATCACACTGGCATTGGTAGGTCACGGTCATCGTCATAAAATGCGGAGTACGCGTGCCCCAGTGTACGGTGCCGTCGGGTTCTACGCGGGTCTTTTCATCAATAATATTGTTCATGATCAGGCGGATACGGCGGCGGGCGGCAGCCGAACCTAACGGCGGGCTGAGCAGCGAAAATGCTTTATATCCGTGTTCGACGCTCACCAGCGGTTTGTCTTTTATGTAGTAGTTTTCAAGGGCCTGGCGGTATTTATCCATATTGTTACGGATAATACTGCGTTGCCATTTATTTAAATTTTTATTCATGAGTAGGTTTTTGATGCATCGATTAAGTGACCTATTTTATTTTAGCGAATTTATTTGAACAGTCAATTTTTTAATAGAACGAATAAAAAAACGCTCCTCTGCGCAAGAGGGCTTCCGCGTGCGTGTATTCCTCTTCACACATGATGAGCGTTTTTCCGTGGAGGGACGGATAAGGGGAATTTTGGGAAATCCGGTTACATTAATCTATTAAAATGCCGATGAGCGGCGGTGTTATCCGATAACACAGGGCCCGCTCCTCTCTCGGTATGTTCGTCAAGACTATTGATATAAGGGCTTTGCGGTCCAAGAGGGTTTTTAAACAGCAGGTCATCGGCCAACGGGTCGATATAAGGGTTATCCGGCGTCATCGGTTCATTCAATCGATGAGGGTCGAAGGGTATTTCCCTTCTTAACCGGTGGTTTTCTTCGAAAAATTCCATTGAACCATTCATTTTTCTGTTACCTCCTCGTAATCAATGGGTTCTATACTGTAAGCGCTTACAGTATATGTATACCATATTCTTTTCAATTTTTTCAAGGAAGGCAAACAATATTCAGATAGAGGTCACACGACACATGTCACATAGTCACACGTGAAATAGCAGTAAACAGATAGGGGTTAGAAATGAGCGATGAGTGGATAGATATTCAAGTGTGCCCGTTCTAAAAAGCACGGAAAGTTTCACCATAGGCGAAACAACGCGCACGGGTGAACGGGATAACCTATGTGAGCGTTATTTTCTTGAACTTTTTTACAGGTACTTTTTTCTTCAATTAATTAAGGTAAGATCTCATTATTTGTCAGATCTTGATATCTAAGGCCGGCGGTGTGTCTTTTTCCCGGTAACTGGTCTGTATCCGGATTTTGTGTTGAGTCGAAGGGCTTATCAGTTCGGCTTTATCCTGCGGATCTGGTTTATATATCGATTCGGTATTCATATTATCCGACAATAATTTTCTTTTTAAGCGCATCTTCGATATCGGCCGGGTTTATTTTTACTTCTTCGCTATCGATTTTCAGTTGTATTTCCTGGCCGTTTATTTTTTCGGTGAACCACCGGGCGAATTCATCAATATGTCCGCTCTCGATCTCAAGGTCGATAAAGATCGTCTCGGGAAACCGTATGGTCGGTACGACCATCGTCCCTTCATAACGTATTTTTACCCCTTCTTTCGGGCTATGGATACTGTCTAAAGGAAGGTCCTCGGTTTCAAAAAGATCGAATTTTAACTGGCTGTCATGAGTTTTTATTTCTAGAAACATACTATTATTCGAGCAGTAAGGTTATAATCACCAAACTGTTTGGGGTATCTCTGTTTTATTAAGATGTTTGAATATTGGAATTTGGTTATTGGTCATTATTTGGTTATTGTGTATTGGAAATTGGTTATTTTGAAAAATATTTATTGAATTATATTGTATATATAAGGATACCTTATTTGGACGATGTAGTTAATGTCTTGTTTCTACTTTATCCTGTCCTGTTTCTACTGTTTAAGGAAGGGTTAAATCGTTCCGGCAAGATATTTTTTTCTGAGTTCGGCGGGAAATTTCTCGATCGCATAACGTAACGCGGTTCGGGGCATCGTGTGATAATGTGTTTTTAAAAATCGTTTCAATAAAGTTTCGTCGCGTTTACCGACTTCGCGTAACATCCATCCGGTCGCTTTATGGATAAGAGGTTCCGGGTCTTTTAAGAGAATTTTTGCGATCCGTAACGTATCGCTGAATCGGCCGTTACGGATAAAATGAAAAGTGGCGACAATCGCGATGCGCCGGGCCCAGAGTAACTTTGAGCGGGCTAGAGTATAGAGCACCTTCCGGTTTCTTTTTTCAAGATACTCCCCCACAATATTTGGGGCGGTCAAATCGACCAGGTCCCAATTGTTTATGTGGCGGGTATGCTGTAGATAAAAGTTGAACAGTCGTTTCTGGCCGGATCCATCGGCTGCCTGAAATTGATGTAACAGGATCAATAGAGCGAGTAATCGTTCTTCATGGATTTTTGATATCAGGAGCCGGCGGATACCTCGAGATCCGAGTGTTTCGAATTTTTTAGAAAGCGCGCGTAATTGTGGTACAGTCACTCCCAGAAATACATCGCCTTCACCGTACTCACCGGGTGCGGTCTTAAAAAATCCCCGCAATATTTTGGCTTTCTGGATGTCTGCCAGGTTTTTTAATTCTTTACGTAATGACTTAATCATTGTCCTTCCGAATATTTATAAAAATATCGGATCTATTTTACCACAGAGATCACAGAGAACGCGGAGAAAAGTGAGTTTTTTAAAACGGAATATATCAAAAATATTTGGTGTATCCCCATCGAATATCGATGGGGTCTTTGCAAAAACCGGATAACACCGGAAAATTATATTTTCCGTTTTTCAGCGTTTTTGCAAAGAACTCCGCGCTTTTTGTATCTTGAAAAGCGCGAAACCAAATATAACTTCGTATATTGTCTCTGTGCAACTCTGTGTGCTCTGTGGTTGGCGTAGCTTATTCAGAGATTTATAAGTGAATTATTGTATCTGAGGTAAGTAATCAGTCAGGATTTCGAGAAGTTTGGCGGGGTATAAAAACGGAGGGAGGGGTGTAATCCCCTCCCCATTGCCCAGGATTGGCCATTCCGAAGAATGACTCGATATCATTATATAGTGGAATCAGCTGAAAAGTAATGGCCGGATTCCACTTATTACTGTCCTATTTCTACTTTTTCACGAAATAACAGGCTTTAATGGCGTTTTCTTTTACGGGATTGTGTCCGGTAATCGGCGGGTGATACTCCGGTGCATTTTTTGAATACTTTGGTGAATGATTCGGGGCTTTCATATCCCACCTGGTAGGCGATCTGATTGACCGTAAGGTGGTGCCTTTCCATGAGGTCTTTGGCTTTATTGATCTTTGATTCAATGCGGTATTGGTTAAAAGTCTTTCCGGTCTTTTCGCGGAAGATACGGCTGAAATATTTAGGGGAAAGAAATATCTCGCTCGCGACATCATCAAGTTTGAGCGGTTTATGACAGTTGATCTCGATGAAATGACGGGCCCGGGCGATTTTGGCGTCGATCCCTTCTGAAGATTCATATCCGTCGGGAGGTGAACGATGAAGTAATTTTTCGAACATTGCCCGGGTTTCATCGATATCAAACGGTTTATCGATGTATTCGTCGGCGTGCCGGCGCAGAGCTTCGATCACCACATCTTTAGAATCACAGCCGGTAAGGATGATCACTTTCATCTGAGGATCTATCTCTTTGATTTTTTTGAGCAGTTCCAGCCCGGTAATGCCGGGCATGATCACGTCCAGGACGATAAGATTGATATCATGAGGTTTATTGATTATTTCTAACGCTTCTTCGCCGTTCGCCGCGGTAAGAATACGGTATTCTTCGTCAAAAGCGGCTTTAAAGGTCTCCCGGACAATCCGTTCATCGTCGACGATAAGGATCTTTTCGCCGGTCATCTTTTCCTCCTCCTCGCTTTTGGCCTGGGTGTGTAGATAGGTAACGTAATATACACCGAAGTCCCGATCCCTTTTTTACTTTTTATTTTTATTGTCCCATGATGCTGTTCGATGATCCGGTATACTATGGCTAATCCCAGTCCGGTCCCTTTTTGAGGAGATTTGGTGGTATAAAACGGGTTCATTACAAACCTGAGCGAGTCTTTTTCTATCCCGCACCCGTTGTCACCGAAAGTGACCTTTATCTGTCGAGCCGGTCCGTCAAAAACGGTTTTTACCGTGATCTCCCCTTTTTTTGTCGGAAGACGGTCTTCGATAGCGTCCCGGGCATTGGTGAACAGGTTGAGAAATACCTGTTGGAGTTGGTTGGTATCGCCGTGTATACACGGTAATCCTTCGACGATATGTTTCTTTATTATAATGTTTTTCATGGAAAATTGTTTTTCAATAAGGCTGATCGCGTCAAGAAGCGGTATGCGGATATCTATCCGTTTTAAACTGAATTCCGACCGGCGCGCGAAAAACCTGACGTTTTTGATGATCCGTTCCATCCGGTCGGTCTGTTCGATGATCTGGTTTAAATGGGTCTCGATGTCCTGGCCATTGTTCAATTTGCGCAGGCCTATTTGCGCCAGTCCCCGTATCCCGGTGAGTGGTTGGTTAAGTTCATGAGAGATCCCGGCGGAAAGCTGCCCCATCGCGGCCATTTTTTCGGCCTGGATAAGTTCCTGTTGGGTCTTTTTGATCTCTTCATACGCGGCCTGGAGTTTTTCCCGGCTTTTTTTACGTTCGCTGATATCGGTGGCGATAAGCTGGATGTATCCGTCTTCCAGGAGCGAACCGCGTACTTCCATGGTAACGGTTGATGAATCTTTACGGATACACTCTATTTCTAAAGAGTCCGGGAAGACTCCTTTTTTCGCTTTCCGGAATAAAATGAACAGCCGCGGCAGGTCTTTTGTCCTGAACCCGCCGGTTTTCGCGAAATGTTTGCCGATGAGTTCGGTTTTTTTATATCCGGAGATCTTCTCGGCCATCGAGTTACAGGATATTACGACCCCTTTTTTATCGAGCACGACGATACTTTCCGGCGAGGATTCGATCATATTGTGGTATTTCAGTCGGCTGGATTGGAGTTCCTGTTCGGTCTTTTTCAGTTTAGTGATGTCGTTGCCGATACAGAGAGTTTCGATGTGATTGCCGTGTTGATCGTAGATCCCTTTATTGGTCCAGGCGACCCATACCCGCCGGCCGTTTTTACGGATATTTTCGTTTTCATTGTTGGCGTACGCGGGTGTATTTTTCCCGATATTTTCGATCATTATTTTCAGGTCTCGCCCGGTGCTTTCGGTCTTAGGGACGATGGTCCCGACGACATTTTTACCGACGATCTCCTCCCGGCGGTAGCCGAAAAAGTCTTCGGCAAATTTATTGAAATACGTCACATTTCCTTTTGTATCCATACGCAGGATGATACTGTTTGCCGTCTCGACCAGCTCCCGGTATTCTTTTTCACTTTTTTCTAATTGATTTTCTATTTTCCGGTGATGGGTGATATCCCAGAATACGCCGAGAATGCCGATGACGGCGCCGGTTGTGTCCTGTAATGGGACTTTATAGGTGTGCACAATAGATTCTTTCCCGTTTTTGACATACATTTCTTCGATATGAAGAGGAGCATTTTGACGTAAGATTTCTTCATCGTCCCTGCGGTACTTCTCGGCCATCTCTTTGGAAAAGAGATCATAATCAGTCTTCCCCCGGATTTTTTCAGGAGGTAACTTAAGATCATAAGCGTATTCTTTGTTGCAGAACAGGTATTTGAATTGCAGGTCTTTACAGAAAATTTTTTGTGGGAGTGTATCAATAATAAAATGAGATAGGTCTTTTATGATATTGTCGTGCATTTGAGTTTCCATATTCTGTTTATACAATATTGACAGGAAGAGTTATGGTAAAAGTAGTGCCTTCTCCCTTAGTGCTGGTGACTTCTATTTCCCCTCCGTGTTGGTCGATGATCTTTTTAGAGATCGCCAGGCCCAGCCCCATCCCTTCGGAACGGGAAGTATAAAACGGTTCGAACACTTTCGCGATGTGTTCGGGTTTTATGCCTTTCCCGGTATCTTTTATCCGTATTTCTATAGACGGCGAAGTTTCCCCGGAAGTTTCAAGAGAAAGGGTCAGTATCCCCTCTTTTCCCATCGCCTGTAACGCGTTGATGATAAGGTTGAAAAAGACCTGTTTTAACCGTTCGGCATCGGCATCGATCAGGGGGATATGTGTGGGGAATTCGGTTTTGATCTCGATACGGGTATCGGCGTATTGTTCTTTCAATATCTCCAGTACTCCTTTGATGAGCGTGTCGAGCTTTACCGGCCCTTTGGTGAGGATGTTCTGTTTAGAAAATTCCGAGATCTCTTTCAACATTCGTTCCCAACGGTTGATCTCCGGCGGGATGAGCGTGGAAAATTTACTCACAAATTGCGGTTCTTTATGTTTATGGGGAAACAGCTGGATAAACGCTTTTATCGCGACCAGCGAATTCTTTAATTCGTGAGCCATGCGCGACGCCGCCTCCCCGATCGCCGAAAGCCGTTCCCGTTCTTTGGCGATCTTGAGCTGCGCGATCATATGGTTGAATGTACGCATCAGTTCGCCTAATTCGTCCTGACGATCAATAGCGAGTTGTTCGTCAAGGTTGCCGCCTGAGACCGCTCTCATCTTACTGATCAGGGTCGTAAGCGGCCGGGTCACCAGGTGCGCGATAAAGATACTCACTAAAATGGCGATGATCGCGCTTAAGAATATGATTATCCACGATTGTATCCGCATCTTTTGAGAGAAGATGTAGGCGGTATTCTGAGTCTCTCTCAACACGATCCCCCAGCCGCTCGCGCGTATCGGCGCGTACGCGCTGATCCATTTTTTTCCGGTTTCATCGCTCAGTTCTATCGCCCCTTTCTCATTTTTGAGTACGGCTTGTATGTCGAGATGATCGATGAGGTTCTCTTTTTTTAATACCCGTTTTTTATCTTTATGGGCGATCAGCGTACCGTCGGAAGCTACCAGAAATACCTGGGACGTATCGCTTAATTCGATACTATCGACCATATCCCATATGCCCCGCAGGTTTACGTCGGCGATCAACATCCCGTCGATCTTTCCCAACCGTTTTATCGCGACCGCCATGGTGACAAACGGCGTGAAATTATCGAGTAGTTTTACTTCTGAAAGATAATTTTTACGTTCAAAAATGGATGTGAGGGCTTCGTCGGGATAATGCCAGTTAAGGCCCCGGCCCAGTTCCGAACTGGCCAGCTCTTTCCCGGTAAGGTCTACGGAAGAGGCCCGGATAAACATCGGCTGGTTCAGTACCAGTTCGACCAGTATCGTTTCCTGTTTAAACGGTGCCGGCGCGAGAACCCCTAACATCGATGAGGTCGTGTTCAGCAGGTCGTACGCGCGGACCATGAATAATTCGATCTGTTCGGCCGATTTTACCGCGATCTCTTTGTGGTTGGTAAGTACCGATTGCCGTACCGCCTGTTGAGACGTATCGATCAGCAGTATTCCCAGAATGACGACCGGAATGGTGACCATCGCGATAAGGATCAACGCGATCTTTATCCATAGTTTACGGATAGTTAAGTTAAACCTGTTCATGTCCGGTTTAGTTGATGCGGCCGTTCATTTTGTCCGGCGGGATGTTGGGTTTGCCACATCTGCCAGTACCGGCCGCGTTTGGCTAATAACGTTATATGAGTCCCCTGTTCGACGATCTTGCCTTCCTCTATTACCAGGATCCGGCCGGCTTTTTCTATGGTCGAGAGCCGGTGCGCGATGATGAGCGCCGTCCGCCCGGCGATAAGCGTCTGGTACGATCTTTTCAGTATTTCACGTTCCGATTCCGAATCGATATTCGATGTCGCTTCATCCAGGATAAGGATCGCCGGGTCACGTAACATCGCCCGGGCGATCGAGATCCGCTGCCGTTGTCCGTAAGAAAGCGCGATCCCGTTTTCGCCAATTATCGTATCATATTTTTGAGGGAATTTCTCGATAAATTCCGCGGCATAGGCTTTTTCGGCCGCCTGACGAACTTGAGTGAACGAGGCTTCCGGGCAGGCATAGGCGAGGTTTTCCCGGATCGTCGCGTTGAAAAGATAATCGTCCTGAAGGACCATCGCGATCTTTCGGCGGTATACGGTAAGGTCAAGGGTTTTGAGGTTATCGCCGTCAATATAGATGGCTCCACTCCAGGGGTCCCAGAACCGTAATAACAGATTGATAAGAGTGGTTTTTCCCGCGCCGCTGGGCCCGACCAGGGCGATCGTCTCGCCCGGCGTGATATTCAGAGTGATATGATGTAATACCGGCGTACCGGGATGATATCCGAACGAAACATCGGAAAATTCTATCCGGCCCTGAAGGTCATTTTTTATTATAGGGTTGTACGCTGTCTTAACGTTCGGTTCAACCGCGCGGAACCGGTTGATCCGGGCCAGCGCGACGTACGCTTCCTGGTAATCGTTATTGATATGGACCATTTTTACTATCGGGTAAAACAGCATTCCGGTATAAGAATAAAACGCCATCAATGTCCCGATAGTGATCTTCCCGGCGACGACCTCTTTTATCCCAAACCAGATGATCAGGATAAGGCCCAGGCTGCTTAACAGTTCGGCATTCAGCCATAACAGTATCGCCAGTTTCTGGCTGACGCAGGATAAAGAGAATACTCCCGACTGTTTCTCTTTAAACTGCCGGATCGCTTCTTCCTGCCGGCCGAACCCGCTGATCACCCGCATTCCCTGGCAGGTCTCATAAAGGATACCGGTAAGATCGGCATAATGGGTACGTAACTGTTCATGGCTCCTGCGCAGGCGCGGGGTAAGTTTTACGAAGACAAGATAAAGCGGCGGGATACACAGTAACGAGACGAACATCAGTTTCGGGTTTAACAGGGTAAGGATCGTCAGGATAAAAAATATGTTCAAAAAAGAATACACGAAATCGACGACCCCGCCGAAAAGAAAATCGCGGATACGGTCGGTATCGCCGATGATCCGTGAGATTATTTCACCATGCGGAGTCGCATCGACGTAAGATACCGAAAGCCGTTTCAGATGGATATACAGAGAGTTACGGATATCACTGATACATCTCTCCCCTACGCTTACCAGGATAGATTCTCGCAGGTACCCGAAAGAGAATTTCAGGAATGCCGCGGCGATAAGCGCGAAGATGACCGGATGTAACAGCCGGACGTTATTTTTTGACGCGACCTCGTCGATAAGCAGTTTTAACCCCCAGGGAAACGCCAGCGCCGCCCCGTTAGAGACAAAGATCGCGCCCAGCGCGCCCAGCAGATTGCGGGTATACGGCCTTAATAACGTATAAAATTCTTTCATAGAGAGCGCCTCATTATATCTGCGCCGGGACTTTCCCCCGGGGAGATAACAACTTTTTATATTCCAGTTTTATCAATTCCGGCATGATCTCATCGAAATATCCCCGTTTACAGGCAAGGCGTGAAAAATCCTGTTGTTCTACATACGCGAAAAACCGGCATCCGCCCTGGCACATCGGTACGTACGGGCAATCACTCGCGCATTGTTCCCAGGGCCGGTGGGCTATGAACGTATCAAAATTTCCGTTAAACCGGTTTTCCCGGATGGTCCCGACGGAAAATTCCGGGTACCCTACCAGCGAATTGCATTTATAGATCAGCCCGTTCGGGTCGATCGCGACGGCGCCGTCGGGCATCATCAACGCGCAGGAGTTTATCGCGCATCCCGTATCAAACGGCAGGTTACGCTTCAGGAGTTCCTGTTTTACGGCAAGCACGTCCTGGGCAATACCGTCTTTTTCGAAAAACTGCAGGCAGGATCCGAGCTCTATTCTGCCCGGTGATGATCTTTTTCCGAGCCGCGGCATGATCGGCGAGAAATCGACCCGCGATAATCGGTGTAGCAGGTTTTCTTTTTCTAAATAATCGAGTAACCGGCCGATACTTTTGACGTCACCGGGCGCGAAATTCCCGGTCACCCCTACGTTCACCTTATCGATCACCCGGCGGATATTATCGATGATCACGTCGAAACTTTCTCTTCCGTCCCGGAACGGGCGGTTATGGTTATGGTGGTCGCGGTCGCCGTCGATACTTATCCGGATCTCCTGTAACCCTACCGGTAACAGTTTATCGATGAGGTCCGGGGTCACCAGGCTGCCGTTGGTGATGATGCCGAACGCGAATTCTTTCCCTTTCTCTTTAGCCCATTGGGTGAGCTGCCAGGATATCTCATATATCGGACGGATATTCATGAGCGGTTCGCCGCCGTAATAGACCGCGAACACTTTATGGTAGCCTCGTTCCTTAGCCCTTTGAATGATCCATTCTACGGTGAGCGCGCTGGTGTGTTCGTCCATGAATACGTGTTCTTTTACCGATTCTTCGAAACAATAGACACACCCGAAATTACAATCGAACGTGGTCAGGATCGTCACTTCAAACGGCATACGATGAGATTCGTACTGAAGTTGACGGAAAAAATCGTCTAAAAGGACCTCTTCATGCGATTCGCTTTCAACGATGATCCCGTTTTCTTTAAGCGCGCCCAGGCTGTCGAGCAGTTGGGGATCGGTGATTTCTTGTTTTGAAGAAGGCAGATGATCTAATTTTTGTTTAAATTCGTCGTCTATTTTAATTAATCCTTGAGTACGGGTATTGAATAATAAGTTCTGGCCGCGTTCGGGGTAGTCGGTTACCCAGAGATTGTATGTAGACAGTTTCATATAGTTTCTCCTTATCGTTCACCTCATCTTTTTGATTTACGGATATGTACCTTGCAGATATCCTGGCCGGCCGCTCCAGGACTATCAATGCAAGGAGATATTGCTTTTATCCCCGGTTACGATAGCCTAAACTTCCCACAGGGAAACAGCATCCTCTCGGTGTTGCTCCGTCATAGACTTGGTTTGAGCCTTTTCTGATGATCTCCATCTTTTTCACCTCCTCTCTTTTTAGGTGTACATTTAGCGCGCTACTTTTTTATATACCAATTTTTTATTGTGTAATAAGGCATGCTGAGAGTAAAAAAAAGTTTTACATTACTAATCCGTGATGAAATAGCATGGAAATCTTCGCGAAAATAAAAAAAACACGCCGGTTGCTCTTTATACAGTAACCGGTGGATCTGTTGATAGACTTTTTCCCGTTCATTTTTTCCTTTGAGCGTTTCTCCTTCTTTGAATAACTGAATTATTGTCGGATTGTTATATATCCATAATTTATCGGCGCCGCGGAATTGATTGGTCGCCCAGTCTTCTTTGATGTTAAAAATAGTGTTTCCGAGGAATAATCTTAAATGGGCCTGAGGTTGATGATATTCGATAAATGCTTTAGTGAGAGTGCGTTCGTCATCGTAAAGGATTACTTGAAGTTCTATGCCGATAGACTGAAGCTGTTGACGCAGGATCATCGCGATGGTCTTGTATATCTGGTTACGGGAATCGACTAATACTTTTAGTATGAATCTCTGGTTATCTTTTTCCAGAATACCGTCATTGTCTTTATCTTTCCAGCCCTGTTCTTTTAGAATAGATTGCGCTTTTTGGGGATCATAAGGAAACGGTGTTACCTCCGGATCAAACCCCAGGGTTTCGGGATGAAATGGCCCAGTGGCTTGAAGCCCATATCCTCCGGCAGTCCGTTCGATGATATCGTGTACGTCTATGGCATACGCCAAGGCTTGGCGAATTTGTGTGTTTGATAAGAGCGGGTCATGGATGTTGTACATGAGCGCGTAATAGCTGTCCGCCGGGATCGCGAAAGTTTTAAATGCCGGGTCGCTTTTTAGTACCTCATAATCCTTTCGTTCTAAAAATAAGACGAAATCGACTTCTCCGCGCATCAATGCCGACCAGAGGTCTTCGGATGATTCGTACGTCTTTACGATGATCGTATCTAAAAAGGGCCGGCCTTCATAGTAATCGGGATTATAAATAAGGGTTATGGTGCCGTCTTTATCCCATTCCCGGAACCGGAACGGACCGGTCCCGATTGGGTGATAATTGAACGGGTGGTTTATGAGCGGTTCGCCCCGGAGAATATGCCCCGGGACTATTTCTTTGGTAAACAGGCGGATGGATTCGGGAGACGGTTGGTTCAGTATAAATCGTACGGTAACCGGATTAATGACCCTGATCTCTTTGATGTTTTCATAAAGCGAACGGAATGGGGAACCATTTTTCGGATTTAATATGTTCTTATAGGTGAATTTCACGTCATCGGCGGTACATTCTACTCCGTCATGGAATTTTATTCCTTTACGCAGATGAAACGTATAGACTAATCCGTCGGGAGAAACATCCCATGATTCGGCGATATCCGGTTCGATCTCTCCTTGAGAATTCAGCCGTACCATCCGGTTAAAGATCAGGTCAAGCAGGGACATGGACACACTGTAGGTGGTATAGATCGGATTGATGATCGTAGGTTTATGGGTGACGCCCCAGACCAGGGCCCCTCCGTAACGGGAAGTGTGATCTTTATTGTCCTGAGCGTAGGTAGAAAGTAAAGTGGCCATTGAGAATACCGTAGCAACAAGTAAAAGGTAAAAAGGTTTCAGTCTCATCTTTCTCCTATAGCAATTCTCATGCCAGATGGCCGATTCAGAATACTCAGGGCTGTTTCATCCAGGATACGTCAGGGTTTTTTAATGAAAAAAGATTTCCGGGCAACGGATCCATCCTCTCGGTAGTGAATAGGTGTCTGTGCAGAAACCGGAAAAGTGTGCAATAAGGCGGCCGGTTACCAGTGGACCGTGAACCCGCCTTCGAAATAACGCTCAGGCATCGGAAAATAATAATCCGCCCAGTATGTACTGTTGGCCAGGTTATAGATATTAAGAAACAGGGTAAGATTTTTTATCTCCTGGCTTAATTTCATGTCGATAAGCATTTTCCGGTCGTTGGGAAAGGCATCGGCTGGTTCGTTCCAGCGGTCGTAGTACCCGTACAGCGCGCCGGTAAATCCGTGAGGGTTCTTATATTCGACCGATACATCGAAACTCTGCCGGGGTTTTCCTCCGCCGCGGACCGTCTCTTTGGTGATCCGGTTCTCGATATCGTTA
>JAFGQU010000012.1 GCA_016935525.1 Candidatus Omnitrophota bacterium | reverse complement strand
GCGTCGTTTTGTCTTAAACTTAGTGGGCATCAAACGTGAGCAGAAGCATGACATGGAACCAAAAAGACATGGAGCGGGCGAGCGGAATCGAACCGCCGTTACTAGCTTGGGAAGCTAGAGTTCTACCATTGAACCACACCCGCATGGGCGATAGTGCTATCGCACTTCCAATCAGACTCGATAAGTTATCAATGTTATGAAAACTGGTCAGGCACTTTCACTCATGCAATACCATCCCAGGTGAATCGCCCTTCATAGGGGCTCCGCCCCTGCTGATGTCGAGCTAAAAGACTTTCTAAAGAAGGATTTCACGCTCGACCCGTCCCGCTGGCGACAACGCTACGCGGGACTGGTCTACCCCGAAGATTTTCAGAGAAGAAAACTTAGTCAACCATTATTCAATGAACCTTATCTTACCTATTTTAAAAGAACGATTTCTTTCTCTCTTCCTCAGTCTAACCGCTCACCCCTATTCGCTATCCGCTGTATTATTTTACCAGATTACATTTTTCAATCAATTTCAAAGAACAGAACGTCCCGCACATCGAACAGATATCTTCCTGAGAAAGTTTGGCGCTTTCCCGATATTTTTGCGCTTTCTCTTTATCCAGGCAATGACGAAACACCTCCGGCCAATCCCGCCGGCTGCGGGCCTGAGATATTTTCAGATCACGTTCCCATTCATCGGGAAACCTTAAGAGGTCGACCGAATGAGCCGCGATTTTGGATGCGATCACTCCTAACTTGATATCTTCGCAATCAGGATGGCGCAGATGTTCGGCGGGAGTCACCACACAAAGAAAATCCGCGCCCGATAACGCCGCGATCGCCCCTCCGATACTTGAGGTGATATGGTCATATCCGCAGGCGATATCGGTAGTAAGCGGCCCTAATACATAAAACGGCGCGCCGAAACATATCTTTTTCTGCATCTGCATATTGAGAGCGACCTCGTCGATACGGATGTGTCCGGGCCCCTCGACCATTACCTGCACGCCTTTTTTCCAACACCGTTTCACCAGCTCTCCTAACGTATGCAATTCGGCAAGTTGTCCGCGGTCGGTAGAATCGGCAAGCGCCCCGGGACGAAGCGCGTCACCCAGACTAATCGTCACGTTATATTTTTTCGCGATATCAAGGACCGTATCGAACGATTCATACAAAGGGTTCTCTTGCCCATTTGTATCCATCCACCGGGCAAGGATTGCTCCGCCCCGGCTGACGATACCCGCGGTCCGTTTCTCTTCTTTTAAAAATTTCAGGAATTCACGGCGGATACCGGCATGGATAGTAAAAAAATCAACACCGGCAGAGCCCTGGCGATCCAGACAATCAAAGATCTCATCCGGCCGCATCTCGTCAAACGATCCGTATTTTTTCTCCCCATTCAATGCCGCTTCATAGATCGGTACCGTCCCTACCGCGACCGTCGAACGAGCAAGGATACTATCGAGCATCTCAGGGATATCTCCGCCGGTACTTAGATCCATTACCGTATCGGTCCCGTATGTAAGCGCGATATCCAGTTTCTCCAATTCCTGGTCCTGTCCGATCTTTTCGGTAGACGTTCCGATATTAGTATTGATCTTGATCTTTAATCCTCCTCCGACCGCTACGGGACGGATAAATTCTCTCTGGTTATTCTTAAGTATGACTACCCTTCCGGACGCAAGCTGCGTCTGGAGAAACTGTAATGAAACTTTTTCGTTATCCGCTATCTGTTGTAAAAAGGTTTTCTCGAACATATCTGCTCCTTAAATGACGCAACCGTCTTTTTCAGATCTTTGGCTTGAAGTAAAGCTTTTGCCACCGCTATATGCGTGATCTTCTTCTCTACTATCGAATATACATTGTGAGGAGTGATCCCCCCGATTACGAATACCGGTTTACGGGATTTCCTCACCAAGCGCGCAATAGACGTAAGCCCCCACGCCGGAAGATGAGCTTTAATGCCCGGCGGATATACCGGCCCCAGGCTCACATAATCTACCGGTTCTTTCTGCGCTTCATTAAACTCTTTTTGCGAATGAACGGTCCGGCCGATGATCTTCTTTTTCCCTAAAAGGCGCCGGGCCATCCAGCTTGATATATCGGTCTGGCCGAGATGGACACCTTGAGCCCCGGAAAGCCAGGCAATATCGGCACGATCGTTCACAATACATGTTTTCCCGTATCGGCCGGCGATTTTTACCAATCTACCGGCCGCCTCAAGAGCCGTCCGGTCCGGTATCGATTTAAACCGGTACTGAATAATATCGACGCCGCACCGGGTGAGTCTTGCGGCAAGCGAAAAGATATCTTGATGAATATGCGCGCAAAACTCGTTATCTAAAATCGCGCAAAGCAGGCCACCGCAGGAAAGCTTTCTTTTCAATTGTATATAACCCATACCGCGCTTTTTTTATTGCCGTTACCCGGGCACGGTCTTCTATCTTTAAAAATTCTTCTAACACCCTCAACGATTCTTTTGCCCGTTGCATATTGGCATAAAATATGTCACCGATATCTTTACGTCCCATCTCAAAACAATCGGTATGCCGCCCCTGGTCTTTCACCGAATCCCGGGCTGCTAAAAATTTCGCGGTTAACGCAGACTCATTGAGCGTATCAAGCGTATGGCGTATCGTCCTTAACCGCCGGCGTAACATATCATCTTTAAAATAAAACCGGAAAATATCTTCGATGACCCTTAACCCTTCCCTGCAACGGTTAAGATTCGCGTCCATGATCCGATATATACCAGGAAGTTTAACCACTACGCACCGCGCACTATCTTCTTAATAATATTTGTCGTCGAATACGTCTTGATGAGTTTTACTCGAAAGACCTTTTTCACCAGATCTCGTCCGACGATCTCACCCGGTTTCCAATCCCCGCCTTTAACCAGATAATCCGGACGAATCGCCCGGATCAACTGATAAGGCGTTTCTTCGTCAAAAAGCACTACATAATCGACATACCGTATCGCGCTCACCAGAAGGCTACGCGCCCGTTCATTCAGGATAGGCCGAGTGGGCCCTTTGATCTTTTTTACGGATTTATCCGAATTCATCCCGACGACAAGTACGTCGCCTTTCTGTTTCGCCTGTTTAAATATCGCGATATGACCGGGATGGACAAGATCAAAACAACCGTTCGTAAACACGATTGTGTTCCCTTGTTGTTTAAGACGGGCAATCGTACGGGTAAGAATCCCCCGGGTCTGTATCCGCCGGATGTTTTTCTCCATGATTATTTCCCACCGCTAAAAAACTGATCGACCAACTCACATAATATATGGCCTATGAGGATATGCATTTCCTGAATACGGGCGGTATCGTTGGCTTTGACCAACAGGGGGATATCGACGAGATCTTTTAGCGTCCCTCCCTCATTTCCTAAAAATCCTATAGTCTTTAGCCCTTGCGAATGAGCCTGGCGTACCGCGCACGCGACATTCGCCGAATTTCCCGAAGTAGAGATCGCGACCAGTACGTCACCGGGTGAACCGAGAGCTTTGACCTGTTGAGAAAAGACTTTCTCAAACCCGAAATCATTCGCGATCGCCGTGAGCATTGAAGTATTCACCGAAAGAGCCAGTGCCGGCAACACGATATCGTCTTTTTTGAACCGTCCGACGAATTCCGCGGCAAGATGCTGACTATCGGCGGCGCTGCCGCCGTTACCGCAGAAAAGGATCTTATGCTGCCCTTGTAACGCGTCAATAAGCACTCCGGCGATCTCTTCGATAAGCGAAGACTTTTCTTTTACATAGGTGAATGCTTCCTGGTGAGAGTTGAAAACCTCTTCTATGATCTTACGCATTGTTTTTTTCTATTTAATAGTTCCGAAAAGGCACTTCCGGATCATCATCGATGATACCGTCCGATTTTGACGCGAATGCCAGTTTACGTATCGCCAACTGAATGCGGATCTCTCCTTTTTCCCCTAAAAGATACGCGAGTTTTTTCTTTATCTCAACCTGAACGCTTGCGATAAAATCCTTTAAATTTACTTCCGTCTTAAGACTCCCTCTGATCTTAATATCGATACCCCTGCGGTTCACCGATACCCGCGGCTTTACCTGGGTAAGTTCGCGCCGGGACTCCAACGTCTTACGGACCATATCCTCTATCGCAAACAGACTTATACTTACCTGCCCTTGAGCGGTCTGGATGGTAAGCGCCCGTTCTTTACGCCACACCCCCCCCAGATAACGGCGAACCATGAGCAACCATAACAAGATGACCAGCACCCCGATCGCGCCGATCAATAACTGGTGAGTATACTCTAACTTCTGGTACGTATCAAGATACACCATGATCACATCCGCGGTAATAAAATCAAATGTCAACGCGACAAGAAATATTCCGATTCCGAATGAGAAAACCGTATAAAGGAGAAACGCTATAAAGAACATTTCAGCCTCCTTCCACTATTTTTTTGATCTTCACATCAACATTGAGAGAATCTATATTTAAAGTGTCCAGCAACGCGGCAATGACCCGGCGTTGCACTTCATAGGCGATTTCAACCGCATTCCTTCCGGAGGTCATCACGATCGGAAGGCATACTTTAAGCTCTTTATCTTTCGTGGTCCCCGGTGCAATACGGATACCGGTCACCCGGAACAATTTAAGGATCTGGCCGAACAACCCGTAACATTCGATCCCCACACCTTTCACTCCGGGAACTCCTTTGGCGGCGATTACCGCGGCCTGAGAGATCACCCGGCGATGAATCTTGATCTGTCCAAATTCGGAACTTAAACGGCGGTTCATTCTTCCTCCTTATTCATGAATTTCTCAAGGAACCCCGTATGGTACAATCCTCGCCGGAAATCGGAATCATTAATTACCTTTCGGCAGAACGACGCCGTGGTCTTGGTCGGTTCAAAAAGCAACTCGCTCAATGCCCGGTCCATTTTCCGCAAGGCCTGGGAACGGGTGTCTCCTTTAGTTATCACTTTTGCGATCAACGAATCGTAAAACGGCGGGATAGTATATCCGCAATACATGTGAGTCTCGATCCGCACATCTTTACCGCCGGGGAAATAACAAAAATCGATACGTCCCGGAGAAGGAATAAAATTATTTTCGGGATCTTCGGCATTGATCCGGCATTCGATAGCGGCCCCTTTAAAGGTGATCTCTTCCTGTTTAAGAGGGAGTTTCTCCCCGGCCGCAGAAAGGATCTGTAACTGCACCAGATCTATTCCGGTGATCTCCTCACTCACCGGATGTTCCACCTGAATACGCGTGTTCATCTCCATAAAATAGAAATTGCCCCGGGAATCCATCAAGAGCTCGACCGTACCGACACTGGAATAATGGATATTTTTGATTGCCCGGCACACCATGTCTCCCAATTTCTTTCTCGTTTTCGCATCGATTGCCGGGGAAGGAGCTTCTTCGATAAGTTTTTGATGACGACGTTGGATACTACAATCCCGTTCGCCTAAATGGATCACGTTTCCGTAATTGTCGGCAGCGATCTGTATTTCGATATGGCGCGGTTTTTCCAAAAACTTTTCGACATAGATCTCGGAATTTCCAAAAGCGATTTCCGCCTCAGCCTGGGCGGTCATGAATGCGCTCACCAGACGCACGTCGCTATGGCAGACCCGCATACCTTTCCCCCCGCCGCCGGCCCGGGCTTTTAATATCACCGGATAGCCGATCTTATTGGCAAAACTCAACGCATCTTCTTTTGACTTAAGCGCGCTTTTACTTCCCGGCGTCACCGGTAACCCGGCTTTACGCATCGTCTCGCGCGCGGTCACCTTATCTCCCATCAAACGGATACATTCAGCGCTGGGCCCGATGAACTTTATTCCGCAGGATTCGCATACTTCGGCAAAATACGCGTTCTCAGCGAGGAAGCCGTACCCGGGATGAATCGCATCGCTATCGGTGATTTCCGCGGCGCTGATGATGCTGGAAATATTCAGATAACTGTCGGAACTTGCGGCTTTACCGATACAGACCGCCTCATCGGCAAATTCAAGATGAAGCGAATTTTTATCACTCTCGGAATATACCGCGACCGTACGCAACCCCAGATCCTTACAGGCCCGTATCACCCGGATTGCGATTTCTCCCCTATTAGCGATGAGGACTTTTGAAAACATTGGTTTAGAAGGGTTTCACTAAAAAGAGCGGTTGGCCAAACTCTACCGGTTCCCCGTTTTCCACTAAAATTTCAATGATCTTTCCGCCGATTTCAGCTTTGATCTCGTTCATCAGTTTCATTGCTTCAATAATACACACCACATCGCCCGGACGAATATCCTCGCCTACTTCCACAAACGGTTTAGCCCCCGGCGAGGGCGCCCGGTAGAACGTTCCTACCATCGGAGATTTGATCTCGATCGTTCCTTCGACTGTGTCTTTTTTCTCAAGACTCGGCTCGTTTCCCGGCGATAGCACATCGGTTCTGGTAGGAAATACGATCGGATGTTCCGGGGAAAATTTCTTCAGTTTAACTCGTTTACCTTCTTCTTCTATTTCCAACTCACACAATTCGTTGACATTCATGAACTCCATTAATTCTTTAAGTTTTTCTAAATCCAAGAACACCCCCTTATTTTTTTCGTCGTTCGTATATCGTCGTGCGTCGCTCGTAAACCTCTTCAATAATGCGTACGACGAACGGCTTGCGACGAACGACTAATCATGCTCTTCCCAGATATTGGCCGGTACGAGTATCGACTTTAATCATCTCTCCCTGCTCTACAAATAACGGCACCTGAAGACTCAATCCGGTCTCTAATTTCGCCAGTTTAGTCGCCATTTTGACGGTATTGCCTTTTGCTCCCGGTTCGGTCTCAACTACTTTCAACTCCATGGTGGACGGCAATTCAAAATCAACCAGCTTATTTTCATAAAACATTCCAGTGATCTCCAGGTTATCTTTCAACCATACCTGACGGTCACCGATGCGATCGGTATCAAGAACCAGGTCTTCATAACTTTCTAAATCCATAAAATGAAAAATGTTATTATTACGATAAAGGTATTGCAGGCTCCTTTTTTCGATAAAAGCACTCTCGATATTATCTGAATCCCGCAAGGTGCATTCCAATACCTGGCCGGTCTTAAAGTTACGTAGTTTTACCCTGGCAAACGCCGCGCCACGAGCAAGTTTAGCATGTTCGCAATCGACCACGGACCAGATCTCTCCGTTATAGATGAGAGAGTTACCGGGTTTTATACTTCCAATAGAAATTCCCATCGATGACTTCCGCTCCTTTGTTTTTCACGAGCACCATACTTTCCAAACGTATTCCTAATTTACCGGGAAGATACACGGCCGGTTCTACCGTGACCACCATGTTTTCTCTTAACACCCCCCGGGCGTGAGGACTAAGATACGGCAATTCATGGACACATAGCCCCACCCCATGGCCGAGCCCGTGGCCGAAGGATTTACCCAGCCCCTTTTTTTCAATGTAGTTCCGGGCCGCAGAATCGATATCGCACGCCCGTACCCCGGCCCGGATCTTGCTTATTGCCTTCTCTTGTGCGGCTTTTACAATATTATATATTTTCTTTATATGGTAATTTGGCATTTTACCCAAAAAGAATACCCTTGTCAAGTCGGCACAATATCCGCAACACCTTGCCCCCAAATCAATTAGCACTAATTTTCTCGAAAAGACTTTATCGGGACCGCTCTGCGCATGAGGATAGGCAGCGTGAGCGCCGGATGCGACAATGGGATCAAATGCGGTCCGGGTATCCCCTTTCAGTTTCATAAATCGTTCTATCTCTAAAGCCAACGTTTTTTCCGAATAATGAGCCGAATCCATCAATTCCCGGGCGTACCCTAAGGCCTCTTCAGTAATCTGTACGGCTCTTCTTATACACCTCAGTTCATCCGGAGTTTTGACCTCACGCAGGCGTTCGACTACATCGTCCGTTTTAAGAAATCCGATATTACGGGAGGTGATTTCTTCTTTAATTTTTTTATATTCCAGAAACGTCAACCGTTTCGCCTCAAACCCCAACCGGCGGATCCCGGATGCGCGGGCCTTTTTAGCAATGGCCGAAAACATATCGGTTTGAGCCAGGATCACTTCCCAAAGCGGGTTCTTTTTTGCCTGCTCGAAATAGACATAATGAGTGAAATAGATGATCTTACCGGGAGTAACCAGAAGATACCCTCCGGGCGCTTGAAAGCCGGTGAGATATTCGATATTATCCGGAGCCCCGATCAGGAGTGCATCCAGCGAAAGTTTCTTTACTGATCTGATAAGTCGATTAATTCTTTTTTTCACGTAAAAAAAAACTTGCTGCGTCCAGAGCCAGAAGATAACTGTATTTACCCAGACCGCTTATTACCCCGATCACCGTATCCGATACGAGAGATTTCCGGCGGAAATCTTCCCGACGATAAATATTGGATATATGGACTTCGATCGCCGGTTTCTGAACGCCTAAAAGCGCATCACGGATCGCTACCGAGGTATGGGTATAGGCGGCGGGGTTGATGATCAGAAAATCGTATTCGTTCTTTGTGATCTTATCGACGATCTCGCCTTCGGAATTCGACTGGAAACTTTCATAATCAAGCTTCAACTCTTTCGCTTTCACTTGAAGTATTTTTTCGAGCGCCTTAAGAGTGAATTTCCCGTAAATACCGGTCTCCCGTTTCCCTAAAAGATGCAGGTTCGGCCCATGGATAATCAATACTTTATTCTTTTTCTTTTTTTTCAATTTCCGCCTCCTCGATTAACATGATCGGGATCCCCTCCCGTACCGGATACATCCGGTGACACGCGCTACAGACAAGCGTATCGTTATTAAATTTTACCTGAGTTTTACATGCCGGACACGCCAGAATGTTCAATAGATCTTCATGTATCATGAGCGTGCATTTTTCTCCTGGACATACAGGAGCTGAAGGTTATAGACCGCCTCTTCCAGCATTTTCTCCTCTTCGGCCGAAAGGTTTCCTTTGGTTTTTTCTTTAAGGATCGTCATCGTATCGATAAGGAACCGGGCCTGTTCCATATTTTTATCAGCCTTACCGGTTAAAGGGTTCTCTAATTTTCCCAAAGCGATCATTGCCTGCATCCCCAGTGATGACAGAAAAATAGTAAATGTCGGCTGATGATACACTGCCTCGTCTTTTTGAGCTTGAGTTTTTTCTTTATCGACCTGCGCTTTCCATTCCTCATCAACGCGTTTTCTTACTTCTTCGTTCATCATCCTCCTCCTAACTGATGATCGCACCTAAATATCCTACCACACTTGAAGTATCTCCGGATGCGGCGGCACTGGTCTCATATAACACCACTTCGGCCTTGCTGGCGCCTAACTGTTTGGTCAACGCAAGCATGATCGGTACGGTAGCGGTCCCGCACATGGTAATATGTTGAGTTTTTGTCTTTTTAATCAGTTCTTCTTCATCTAAACGGACAATGCTCTCGATCGCCTGACGGTCCTTTTTCCGTGCAAGCGAATCCGGTTCATAATGGGTCATATCGCTTGAAGCGATAATCAACGTATCTTTTTCGTATTTGAGTACGTGCGCCATATCTCCCGCGAGTTTTTGATAAGCCGCTAATCCTTGAGACTGGCAGGTTATCGGAATCACCGTGAACTCTTTGAAAAAATACTGTAAAAACGGAAGGATTACTTCGATCGAATGTTCGAATTGATGAGCGAGCATATCGGCCGAAAGCTGTCCGCATCGATCGAGCAATTTTGCGGCCAGATCTTCATCGACTGCTACCTCCCCCAACGGAGTACGCCAATTCCCTTGATTGAATATACTGAAAGGTCCTCCTAACCCGCTGTGATTGGGGCCTAAAATAACCACCTTTTTCCGCGGGATGATCCGGGAAAGAGTCTGAGCGGCCACTCTTCCGGAATAGATGTATCCGGCATGAGGAATGATCGCTCCCAATGCCGAAGTTTTAGCAGGATTACCATTCACAAACCCGGCGATCTGCTCGTTCAAAGAACGGGCACTTTGAGGATAAAATTTTCCGCTCACAATAGGCTCTCTTGCCATAATCATTGAATTACTATAGCAATCGCCATCCTAAATGTCAACAGTTTCGGGCTTATTATGCACATCCGCCCCACGGACACGGTTACAAAGCCCGTTACGATATTTGCCTTCCGGTTACCGAAATCGTTTCATGATGTTATCGTTTGCCCGTTCAAAAGAACGGGTCAACGGGGTAACGGGAAAACGGGCGAACTAGTTACTTTTGAAATGGATCGAAAGGTTAAATTGTAATTGCGAATAATCCAACTCTTGCGGAAACGACGGGAACGGCGCGGCATCATTGACGCTGCGCCGGGCGACCTGAATAAGCTGATAATTAGCTGACTCGTCTTGAGACAGATCGAGCGCCGAAAGGTTACCGTCTTTGCGGATAATAAAAGAGACCGTCACCACTCCTTTTTCGCTATTATTATAATAACGATGGGCAACGTTACGGATCTTCTCTCTTACCGCGCGATAGTAATCCATATAGGCCGGGGTCTCCTGAGGGGACTGATCTTGAGAAAACAATGTCTCTTTTGATTGTTCGTCGGGAAATATACTTTCGACTTTCTCGATGACCAGTTGAATAGGATTTCCCGGCATATCGATATCCGGTTTCTCTAAAGAAAACGGAGCGGTCGAATCCAATATGGTCTTTTTCACGATATTATCGATATATGCCGGAGGTTTTTCAAGATACATCTCTTTTCCCTCGATCAACGGTATCTTTTCTAACTCCTGGGGCACGATCTGAAGTTCCCGGGTTACTTTTTTTGAAGACTGCCGGGCAAAAAATGCCGGTAAAGAAAAAAGCAATGCCCCATGCAGCATGATCGAGATAGCCAGAGAAAGGTTCCACATATTTTTTGTCATCTAAAGATATTATAAGATCATTTTTTTGAGATTACAAGATGTTCAGTTATTCTTCCGGGCCGGCCGTCCTCTCAAAAATTGAGTTTCATCCCCCCGTAAAACGATATTCGTTCCTGCTGGTACCCTTTGATCCGTTCATAATCTTTATCGAACAGGTTGTTTATTTTAAAAAATACAACGTTGTGTTCACCTACAGCATACTCAAAAGAAAGATTACCTAAAAGGTATGATTTCATAGTAACGAACTCATCAAACATCCCTACCCATACCCGGTCGATACGCTTACCGGCATAGAGCAGGTCAAAATACGTGTTCAATTTACCGAGTTTCCAGCCTAACTGTAAAAAAGCCTTATGAGTGGGTACCCGAATAAGCGAATGTTGAAAAATCGTCACGAAATCCTGATCGACAAAATCCTGATCTCCGTTTAAATAGGTATACCCGGCACTCAACGTGAGGTGTTCACCGAAAGCGGCATCGGCTTTTATCTCAATACCTTCCGATTCGGCTTTACCCGCGTTTAGATATTTTCCTATAAATAATGAGGGGTTCGTGTACACAAAATCAATAAGGTTTCTGAAATTCGAATGGAAATAGGCGACCCCTAAAGAGACCGAATCATTACATTTCAGGTCGAACCCGACTTCCCAGGTCTCTGACTCTTCCGGCTGGAGATCGGTGTTCCCGTTAGTCGAATACAACTGATATAAAGAAGGGGCCTTAAATCCTTCACTGTAAGAAGTAGACAGGGTAAGTGCGTCCCATGGTGAATAAGATACGCCGGTTTTGAACACCGAATGGGCTTTAAAGATCGGATGATCCTGGCGACGATAAGAAAAATCGAATTCTACATTTTCCGCCGGGGTTAAGATGACTTCACTAAACCACCCTTTAGTGTCGACGATTTCTTTAGGGCTGTCCGATTCAAAGCCGAACATCCAGGTATAATCAAACGTATACCGGTATCCGTCCATTTTCTCCCGGGTATAGTCATACCCGATGAGCACCTTTGTCCAGTCACACGGGGTGACTTCGAAATGGTTCAGGAACTGATACGTCTGGCCGCGATACCAGCCTTGAGTATATTCGTCTCCTCCTCCCGCATTATCGTCACGATACTTACGGTAAAGCGAAGTGATCCCTCCCTGCACGCGATAGGATATATAGTCATTCAACGTTTTTTCTACATAGACGGTACCGACGAACTCGTTGTTCCAGCTGAGATTATCGATATCATCCTCCGGTATCCCGTCAAGGTTATCGTCATCATCAAGTTCTCTACGGGCATGGATCCCGTGAAAGGCAAAGCCCATTTCGATATCTTCGGGCTCGGTATAATTCAAATTGAAAGTAAGGTTAGTGTTTTGATAAGCATCTTTTTCGGGATTATTGTTTTTTTCTTTAGCTTGCGATGTCCCGCGGCTGTCGATACGGGAAAAATTGAACAGATAAGATATCCGGTTCACTTGACCGCCGAGTTCCAGATTCTCGGCTTGAGTAGAATAGGAACCGCCCATGGTCGTCAAAGAAACGTACGGACGGGTGCGGGGTTTTTTCGCGATAAAATTGATCACGCCGCCCATCGGAGATGAACCGTAAAGCGAAGAAAGCGGGAGTTTGACTACTTCTATTTTTTCCAACCCGTTCACTAAAAAATCGGAAGGCACATAATATGCCGAAGTATTGGACGGGTCATACAGTTTTATTCCCTCGAACATATACGCGGTATGCCGGGTTTGCGCGCCCCGGATATTCACTCCTGCCGAGGTGCCCCCGAGCGTACCGCCGGAGACCACGTCGATACCTTCGGTATACATGATGCTTTCTCCTACCGTAAATAACTGTTTCTTCTCAAATGCATCTTTATCGATCACGTTTAAATGGATACCCTGCGAATAAGCCGAAGACGGTATTCTAAAAGGAGTAACGACGATCTCACCGAGACTTAAAAATTGTTCGGCGAGAGTGTTTTCTTGCGTGTAGCCCTCACCGATACAACAGATCTGTGCCAAAAAAACGATTATCACCCAAAAATAGGCGTCCCCCTCGATTCTCCTCTTTTTCATTGTCACACCTCTGTCTTTATTAGCCCCCTAAAAAATAAAAAACCCCTATACCGGTATGGTATAGGGGTGCACCCTGTCTTTCTTTGCCCTAAACAAATAAAAAATCAGATTCTGTTCCGCGCAAAATCTAACCGCACATCGTTTCGGCAGGTCTTCTGACTTCCCTCGCCTGCGCAACTACCTTCCCATCCCGATATCGGGACAGTGGTTTGAAAAATTGTTCCACAGGTTTCCGCATGATCATACGGAAGAGGGTTACAGCTCCGGGAGAGCTCCCGACTTTTCCGAAGTATCGGAATCACGGGATTCCCTATTAAGCCTTGCGGCACCGAAAAACGTATTGTAACAACATATTGTAAAAGAACGGGATTTATGAGATCGGCTGCTTACGGGCAACCACTACTTTGCGGGAAAGGAATTCATAGACTCCGAATAACACGCCTACGTAGACAATATTCGCAAGAAGCGAAGTCCGGAAAAACGGGATCGCCAGTGTGAAACAATCGACAAGCCCGGCGAACGTCAGGGTATACCATCCGCCCAGCCATACTCCGAAATTGGTCACGATAAAGAAAACGACCGATGAAACCAACGTCCCGCTCAATATCGCAAGCGGGGTCTTATGCCGTTTGAGATAGATGCCGATAAGCGCGACAAGCGCCATACTTCCCCAGGTAAACAGCACGACGTTATGCAATCCCATAATAAGATCGGAAACCATATAGATGACCAGGGGAATAATCAGAGCCCAGCGTTTTTTGAGGTATACGCCGGAAAACAAAGCGACCGCGACCAAGGGAGAAAAATTCGGTACATGGGGAATCAACCGGGCGAGAATCGTGACCACGATAAAAACAATTGCTAACCACATAATAGAAATATTCTATTGATGATCGTTTTATTTGTCAATACCTTTTATCGATAAATATTTCTCTTCTTATGCGCATGCTCTTTTTCCCTCTCCACTTCATCGTTGGTTTTATCGAGCTTGGCAAATCCTTCTATTTCGACTTCGGGATCGTAAAGGAAAAACGGACCTTTCAGTTCATCGGAAGCTACAAGTTCGAAAGGATTCACCTGGAACAACCGTAACCGTTCCAAGTACGGATAGACAAAACGGATAATGAGCGAATGAGCTAAGTCGGATACACCGGAGATGGAAGTAGTTTCCGGGAGTATCCCGGTCACAAAATCAGCCTGGATATCTCCGTAATTTCCCACAGAATACCAGGGAGAATAACTCATAAAAGGAAAATACTGCACCCTTACGCGCCAGTGATAAGAAGTATCTTCCTGTAATCCGGATACTTTCTGTGTCAGGGTTTTCCCCGCGGTCCCGATATCGATCCATTGAGGACTTTCTCCTACACCGGTCATATCAAAATCAGTACCCCACGGTTTTACCTCCCATTGCAGTTTCACTTTCGTCCTCCCCATAGGAGTCCTCGCGAAAAGCTGCAGCATAAACCCATCGTTTCCGGTATTGCCGAGAATCGGTAAGGGGGTTCCGTTCGTTTTAAACTGTCGGGGAGTCACCGGGAGACCGCCTTCGTCGTTTCCGTAATATACGTATACCCTTCCGGCGGGACCAGCGGGATTGCTAAATGTCGAAAACGGCGCACCGACGATTATGTCGGAATAATTATCTCCGTTTATATCTCCGGCGCAGGCGACATGATGGCCGAAATAGGCGTCCGCAATATCGATCTCTTCTATCCAATCCGGACTTGCGGATATTCCGCCGGCCGATCCATAATACACATACGCCCGCCCTTCATTATTCTGGCCGTTATCGTAAAACGGAACTCCGACGATCACATCGGAATACCCGTCACCGTTGACGTCACCGGCGGTATTGACCGCATAATATCCCATACGGGCGTTCGCCTGATCGCTTTCGACCGTCCAGACCGGTGCCGGAGCAAGCCCTGCCGCCGACCCATAATACACATAGACCTGCCCTTCCTGAACCTGACCGTTCGTGAAATCCGGCGCGGCGATGATCACATCGGAATACCCGTCACCGTTGACGTCGCCGGCAAAAGACGCCGGTGTGGAAAAATGCGCGTTGGCCTGATTGCTCTCTCCGGTCCAATCGGCAACAGAAGATAAACCGGACGAACCGCCCTGATAGAGAAACGTCATCCCCTCATCATTTTCCCCGTTATCATATAAAGGTGCCGAAACGATCACGTCGGAATACCCGTCACCGTTGACGTCGCCGGCGGTATCTACAAAATAACCATACCACGCGTTAGCCTGATTACTCTCGGTCTGCCAATTCGGCACAAGAGAAAGACCCGATGCCGAACCGTAGAATGAAAAAGCCGCACCTTCATTTACTTCACCGTTACTGTAGGCATATGCTCCGACCATGACATCGGAATAGCCGTCATTATTCACATCGCCGGCAGTACCGATATCGACGCCTAAATACGCATTGGCATAATTACTCTCATAGGTCCAATCGGGAACAAGAGATAACCCGGCCGGATCTCCATAATAAACAAATATCTTCCCTTCATTCACCTGACCGTTCGCATACGTATCGGCCCCCACGATCACGTCGGAATATCCGTCACCGTTGACATCGCCGGCAGTACTCACTGCCCATCCGTAATCGGCACTGGCAAGATTTCCTTCGGTAGTCCAGTCAGGCACTCCCGGCAACCCGGAAGCCGAACCATAATAGGCAAAAGCCGCCCCTTCGTCTAATTCTCCGTTATCATAAGAACCAGCCCCAACGATGATATCAGAATATCCGTCGGCATTGACGTCGCCGGCAGATTCACAGGTAAACCCGAACCAATCGCCGGCCTGACCGGTCTGGTGAGTCCAGTCAGGACTCAAAGAAAGAGTAGAACTCGAACCGTAATACAAATACGCGCGGCCGATCCCGCCGGCAGGATTGGTAAATGTCGAAAACGGCGCGCCGATGACCACATCGGAGAACCCGTCACCGTTGATATCACCGGCGGTCGCGACATGATGACCGAAATAGGCATCGACCACATCACTCTCTCCGGTCCAATCGGCAGTGAACGATAATCCCGTACTTGACCCCTGATATAAAAAAACCCGGCCTTCATCGTTTTCACCGTTATCATAAAACGGCGCGCCGACGATCACGTCGGAATACCCGTCACCGTCGACGTCACCGGCGGTTGCAGTCGCATAATATCCCATCCAGGCATCGGCCTGATCGCTCTCTACCGTCCAATCCGGTACTGCCGAGACACCTAAGGCCGATCCATAATACACATACGCTGCCCCTTCGTTGGCCTGACCATTCGTATATTTCGGTACGGCCACGATCACGTCGGAATACCCGTCACCGTTGACATCGCCGGCGGTACCAGCCCCTGCTCCTAATATTACATTAGCCACATTCGCTTCAACCTGCCAATCGGCAACTCCGGGAAGTCCTCCCGCTGATCCGTAATAAATATACGCCGCTCCCTCATTCGCTTCACCATTACTGTACTGTGGCGCAGTCACGATCACATCGGAGAACCCGTCGCCGTTGACGTCACCGGCAGTCCTCGTCCAATACCCGTACCAGGCACCGGCGACATTACTTTCGGCCTGCCAATCCGGAACAAGCGAAAGTCCGGATGCCGATCCATAATAAAGATAAGCCGCCCCTTCATTGGCTTCTCCGTTACTGTAGGCATACGCGCCGACGATGACATCGGAATAGCCGTCGCCGTTGACGTCACCGGCGGTCGCAGCATCAGTTCCTAAAAGCGAATTAGCCCAGTTGCTTTCTATAGCCCAATTCGGAGAAGATCCGAGCCCGCCGGCCGATCCATAAAATCCCCAAACCGCACCTTCAATTGCTTCGCCGTTCTCATATCCCGGCAAGCCGATCACCACATCGGAAAATCCATCACCGTTGACGTCACCGGCAGTCGCAACCACCCAACCGAGATTGGCATCAACACTGTCTCCTTCGACCATCCAGTCAGAAACCGCCGAGAGTCCGCCGGCCGATCCATAATAAAGATATGCCGCACCTTCACCGGCCTCGCCATTATCCCAACCGGCCGCACCCACCAGTACATCGGAATACCCATCGGCATTCACGTCACCGGCAGATTCACAGGCAAACCCGAACCAGTCACCGATCATATTCGCTTCGGCTACCATCCAGTCGGGACTTGCCGATACCGGATCGATCTTCAACGGATATACCGCCGTACTATCATCGATAAAAAAAGAAAGATACATCTTCCCTTCTTCCTGCGTTATCTCCATCCGTGAAGGGAGAACGTTTCCTAACGCGTCATATACTTTAAGGTCACGATACGTAAATCCGGAAGTATGGTCATCGGCAGTGAAAGTTACCTCTTGAGACGAAGAAAAAGAAACCGAAAGATCGGTTTCAACAAGGCCTTTTATCACCAGCATTCCCTCTCCCTGAGGTTCATTCATCACCGTAAACCCCTGTTCGATCCCTTCCGGACCGTTCACATACCATTCCCGGACGTCCCCGTGATCGCGTACGATCTTATTCAATTGTGGTGATACCGAATCCCCAGTGAGATCGGGATACACCAGAAATTCTCCATCTTCTTTTCCGACACCGACAAACACGTATTCCCATTGCCAGGCAGAACCGCTTTGATCGCGAGATTGAAGTATCCACCCCTGATCGTCGATGTAGGCCCGTAAATTCTGAGCCCGGTTCACAAGGTGCCAGCGTTCGGACTCTCCTTCTGCTTGTAACGACGGAACGTATTCCTGCCAGAATAACAATGTCTGGGCACATTCCCACCAAGAGTTGAGATCTTCGACGAACATATCGCCGGCATTAAAAAAATAAGGAGCGGTGATATTTAAATGCACCTGACCGGCGGAAATCGTACCGGTATTGACGACTGTCCCTTCACTGGCGATCAATTCAACGATCCCGTCATGATTTTCCCAGGAATCAGCCTGGATAATTCCGCTGTTATTAATGCTGTAATCGAGCACCTCATTGAACCCTTTTGCCGTCAAGACCACTTTCCCTCCATCGGCGGCAAGGACACCGGAATTTTCCAGCATACTCCCGCGGTCGACGACAGAATGAATATGTTCGGTCATTACCGGATCGGCAATAACAACAGATATATCATTCTGTTCATCTAACGCTAACGTCATCTTCTCTCCGGCAGCGAGGACGATCGTTCCCAGCGGTGCCTGAATAACTCCCTGATTTTCTATCGACGGAGAAAGCAGGCAAGCGTACCCTTGAGCCTGGATCTCGATCTGCCCCTGATTCGTAAGAATCGCCGTTTCGGATCCCTGCCCGGAGAAGTGGTATCGTCCGGCAAGAAAATCTTCATCGCGAACCGCCAGGGTCGACGCGACAAGCCCGGCAACATCGACCCGTGAATCGGGTCCGAAAAGGACCCCGTTAGGATTTACCAGAAAAACTTTTCCGTTCGCCGAAAGCCGGCCCAGGATCGCCGAAGGCGATTCTCCGACAACCCGATTCAACGCGATCGCTCCCGATGACGGTTGATGGAAAGAAACCTGTTCGGTCTTTCCGATAGAAAAATCCTGATAATTCACGATCAGTCTATCCGAAGGAGTCGTTATCGATAATTGTTCGCCGCTCCGGTCGAAGCGGGCACTCCCGGAAACGACCTTTTCTCCTTGCGGCAGACAATACCCCCAGACCGCATACAGACTGAGAGCAAAAACCAGCAAGAGACGAACAGAGGACAGCCTGTTCTTTTTTCCGTTGATCCCGGTGAAACTCATTTTCTTTCCTTCATATTCATATCCGCACTCAGAAATTCTTTATCACCTGCAACCAGGTATGGGCATGTGTATCGTCACGAGGCGTTCGGTCTAACGGCCAACCGATATCCAGCCTTATAAAAAAATCTTCCGGTAAAGTAACCCGAAAACCGCAACCGACGCTCCGTAACGTCGTGCTTTTTTCCTCGTCAGCCTGGGGGTTATTGAGAGTAACGTTCGCCCAATCATAGAATACGGCAAACCGCAATGCTTCGTGTAACGTCGCACGGGAAAACGGCACCTGTATTTTTGGAGAAAGGCCATAAGCCGGAAAAGACCATTCTACCGACGACGAATACCCCCGATCTCCCACTTCTTCCGCCGGAGAATATCCGCGCAGATTGGCAATCCCCCCGATTTGAAACTGTTCCGACGCAGTCAGGGTATAGGGACTGAACTGGAACTGATTTTTTAAAAACAAAAACGAATCTTTCGGCATCTTCTGAAGACGCAACAGACTTATATCCTTTTTAACGAACCGCCCACCCGATCCTGCACGCGAAGCACGGTCGTCTTTAGCCCGAAGTCCGCCCATAATATTGGGGACCCCAAAATTTATTTCGTCGGTAAAGATCGTCCGTCCCTGTTGATCGGTAAAATCGGCATCTATTCCTATCCTTACTACTCGCATCCGATCGCGACCGCTCTCCTGCCCCAACTGGAAGTTAAATACATCGGTATAATCAAACCCAACGTTCAAATCCACATGTACCCTTTCTTCATTGAGCAGAGACTGTATCGCGTATACACTGTACACTTTACTTTTACCTCTCACCTCCAGAGCTTTATATTCATCGGCCAGATCGACTTTCGTCCGGCCGGTAAAAAAACCGACACGCAAATCGTTGCAAAGCGGGAATACATAACTTAAATAAGTGAACGCCATCGTATTGGCTTGAGTCAACAGATACTGAAAAGAAAGGATATCGCCGTGGCCCGTAACATTATTATGAGTAAGTACCGTTTTGTAACGATCCTGATGGACATAACGGGATCCGAAATTATCCCAGCCCCATCCGCTGTGGAAAGGGAAACGTTCGCTGACCTTTATTAAAAGATCGGTACTGCCGGGTTCTTCCCCCGGAGATACTACTATCCGGGCAAGCCGGTCGGGATGGGAATTGATCCGTCGCAAACCTCGTTTTAAGTGGAAATAATTTAATATGTCTCCTTTTTTTAACGCTAATTCTTTTATGTACAAAAACGGCTTGAAATAACGATTCCCTTCCACCCGGATATCGGCAATGTTCGCCTCGACCACCTGGACGGTAAGTATTCCATCGGCTATCGTTTGCGGAGGGATATATGCTCGCGAATTGATATAGCCTCTTTCACGATACACCTCGGTAATATTCTCAGCCAGTTCCCGGATGTGCCCGAAAGAAAGGTCCTTCTGTTCGAATTTACTCACGATACCAACGATATCCTGCCGAGAAAAGACAGTAACCCCTTTTACGACGACAGAACGCACATATATTTTTTCTCCGGGTGATGCGGTAGGAAGGGAAGAAGAAGACTCTTTCTCTGTTTCGATCAAAGAGGGACGCGGAACGAACTGGATCCTCCGGCGCAGCTCCTCCTCGCGATTCAGATCCTGTTCACCGCGCTGGATCTTTTCTGCCTCCTGGCCGTATCCTGAGCTTCCCAAGAAAATGATGACAAGTATACCCAAGAGGAAAAAAATAGAATGATCTTTTTGTCTGTTCATAGAGAGTAGTTATTTTTATTATATACCTACCCCTCTCCCTGACAAGAAAGAAATCGTTTTCTGAAGATACACCCCTACACGATGATGAGCGGTGAAAGCTGGGTATGGATGGCGGCCGGGGCGGCAAGGTATCCCACGGTATGAGAAGTAACCTTCTCTCCTCTCAAATCGGTAAATACCCCGTGCGCTTCCCGGATAATACATACGCCCGCGGCAAAATCCCAGGGCTGGTCATGATATTCTATCGCCGCATCCAGCTTACCTTCAGCGACATAAGAAAGCAGGCGGGCCGATGAGCCTAACATCCGCACGTTAAACACTTCGCCCGCGACGGCCCCTAACGTCCTAAGCATGATATCGGGCGAGTGGCGGATACTGGAATCAAAAGAGATCGAACATTCTTTTAAATTCTGTTTTTTACTGACCGTTATTTTCTGTCCGTTTTTATAGGCGCCGTTATTTTTTTGGGCCACATAGAGCTCGTTATCTTGAGGCATATAGATCACTCCGAGTACAAAATCGCCGTTACGGACCAGCCCGATCGAAACGCCGTATACCGGGATATGCTGGATATAATTATGGGTGCCGTCCAAAGGATCGATGATCCAGAGATATTCGTTCTCAAGGTCCGAACGCTCTTCTTCCTCGGCAAGGATCCCCTGTCCGGGGAATCCTCTTTTGATATCGTCGACGATCATCCGTTCGGCCGCCCGGTCGATCTCCGTGGCAAAATTACGGTCTCCTTTGACATGAAGCTGATGAACCCGGCCAAAATTATCTTTAAGGAACTCTCCGGCCCGGCACGCGATCGGGATCACTTTTTCTACCATGTATTTCTCCTCACAAAAAAATGTTCTTACAAGAAATTCTCTTATCCTCTATATCAATATCTAAATGAAACCTTATCACCGATCTGTATCCCATACTCTGCGGTCAGTCCGCTATTAATCTCCAGGACATAACGGGCCGGTTGCCCCGGAGACATCACCGGACAGGGGTCTTGGGTACACGGCAAGGCGTTCTGTTTGACCGCAACAATATATGTGCTCTCATCGATCCATATCATATCTAACGGTATATACGTATTTTTCATCCAGAACCCGGTGGGGGTCGATTGGGAAAATATAAAAAGCATACCGTGATTTTTTTCAAGCGTAGTACGGTACATGAGCCCTTTTTGTCGAGTGTGAGGGGTATCGGCGACCTCAACCTCAAAACAGGCACTCCTCACACAGACTTTTCGCGGTAAAGAGCGGTCACAGCCGGAACCGATCAGGATTAAACTGCCGAGGATGATATATAGATATATCTTCTTTGCCATAATGGATTATTCATTATAACAAAAGCTCATCCTCATACAAAGATTGTTTTAGAAAAAAAATATCCTATAATGAGAAAAAACAGGATATCTTGACCAGAATTGAAGCCTTCAGCGACAATATTCCTTCTCTATTTGAATTGCCGATTTTCAGGTATACTCCAGATTATTGCTGAGGATTCTACCGGAAACTATTTGTGGATAAATTGAAGGATATGGATAACGGTGATGCTTACCCCTAACCATACCCGCAGACACCGGGTAAACTGAAACAAACAACGGGTTTCCCGATGCTGCAGAAGCTTATAGATACCTTCGCTGATTAAAAATATTCCCGCGATAAACGCGGTAATATCTACAAGGATAGGGTCGAGATAGCTGCAGGAAGAGACACTTAAGGCGGCTTTAGTCTGAGTATACCAAGCAAAAAGGACACTTACTACCGAACCGACAATCAACAGGGTGATTGTTTTTTGTTTTTCGTTGAAGGCACAGGATCTACTCATCTGGCTTTATGAGAGAACCCCTTTTAAGCTCTGCGGAATATATATATCCGCAGAGCTTAAAAGGGACAGGTTTATTTCTATCTATTTCCGCCGGTGTTTAATACATTCCCGGCATTCCGCCACCCGGCATTCCGCCACCCGGCATTGCCGGCATCTTATCTTCTTTTTCCGGTTTATCGGCGATCACAGCTTCGGTAGTCACAAGCAGTGACGCGATCGAAGCGGCGTTCTGAAGCGCGGTACGCGCGACTTTTGTCGGATCGATGATCCCGGCTTCGAACATATCCGTCACTTTATTGGTTTCGGCATCAAACCCGATATTGGGCTTCTCGGCTTTTATCTGGTTCACGATCACCGAACCTTCTAACCCGGCATTAGTTACTAATTGACGTAACGGTTCTTCCAGTACTCTTTTGATGATGTTTACGCCGATCTGTTCGTCTCCGTCGGCTTTGATCTTTTCGACCGCGGGAATACAACGCAGGAGCCCGGTTTCACCGCCGGGGATGATCCCTTCCTGTACTGCGGCACGGGTAGCATGTAACGCGTCTTCCACACGAGCTTTCTTTTCTTTCATCTCGGTCTCAGTCGCCGCGCCCACATTGATAACCGCAACTCCGCCGGAAAGTTTGGCCAGCCGTTCCTGTAATTTTTCCCGGTCATAGTCGGAATCGGTCTCTTCGATCTGATGTTTGATCTGATTGACTCTTCCCTGAATATCGGAAGTCTTACCGGCCCCTTCGACGATCGTAGTATTTTCTTTATCCACGCGGATGCGTTTTGCCTGGCCAAGATCTTTTAAATCGACGTTTTCCAGCTTGATCCCCAGGTCTTCAGTGACGGCTTTCCCGCCAGTCAACACCGCGATATCCTGCAACATCGCTTTACGACGGTCACCGTATCCCGGAGCTTTCACTGAACAACAGGAAAAAGTTCCCCGGATCTTGTTGACAACCAGTGTCGCTAAAGCCTCGCCTTCGATATCTTCGGCAATGATCACCAGCGGTTTCCCCGAACGGGCGATCTTTTCTAAAAGAGGCAGGAGATCTTTAATCGCGGTGATCTTCTTTTCATAGATCAGGATATACGGGTCTTCTAACACACATTCCATCTTTTCGGCGTCGGTCGCAAAATAAGGAGATAAATATCCCTGGTCGAACTGCATCCCTTCGACCACGTCTAACGTAGTGGCCATAGATTTTGCTTCCTCAACGGTAATGACCCCGTCTTTACCGACTTTATCCATCGCGTCGGCGATCAGCTTCCCGACATGTTCATCACCGTTAGCGGCGATAGTTGCGACTTGAGCGGTCTCTTTGGTGTCTTTGATCTCTTTGGAAAATTTTTTAAGTTCTTTCACGACGACTTCTACGGCCTTATCAATACCCCGTTTTAACGCCATGGGATTGGCTCCGGCCGCGACATTCTTGATACCTTCTTTCACGATCGCTTCGGCAAGTACCGTGGCTGTCGTCGTTCCGTCACCGGCAGTATCGGAAGTCTTCTCAGCTACTTCTTTGATCAACTGGGCGCCGATGTTCTCATACGCATCTTCCAGATCGATCTCTTTAGCGACGGTTACCCCGTCTTTAGTGATCGTAGGTGAACCGAATTTCTTATCGATCACCACGTTACGCCCTTTCGGACCGAGAGTGACTTTCACCGCTCTAGCTAAGAGCTCTACTCCCCGTAATACTGCTCTACGCGCATCTTCATTAAAAATCAATTGCTTTGCCATCTGTCTGCACCTCCTCTAAAAACTAGTCTTTAAGTAAATACCTATCCGATTACAGCCAACACATCATCTTCACGCATGATGAGATATTCTTCTTCATCCACGGTGATCTCTGTTCCGGAATATTTTCCGTATAAAATCGTGTCGCCGACCTTAAGCGTCAAAGGGACGATTTTCCCTTCATCGGTTTTTCTCCCTTCACCGATGGCGACGATCTTGCCTTCCTGCGGCCTCTCTTTCGCAGTATCGGGCAGAAGAATCCCCCCCTTAGTCTTTTCTTTCTCTTCGGAACGTTTCACGACGACTCGGTCACCTAAAGGTTTAATCTTCATACACTCACCTCCTCATTACGTTACACCACAAAAATTAATTATTCTTACATCCTTACGAACAATTTAGCAGAGTCCTAGGTAAACTGCTAAATATTCTATCGAAGGTGATTTTGTTGTCAAGATATTTTTTGAGTTCTTTCCTAAGTTTGCTACAGAGGGGAAGAACTTGATTGCAGAGATTTCATGGATAATCACAATAACTTTACAATCAATGTAATCTATCTCTCATCGCTGTAATCAGAAGCTTTCTCGAACTGCAATAATTAAGTACGCGAAAAGTCTCCCTATCTTCCTGGTAATCAATCAATTATGAGAAATCATCGTAACAAAGTCGAGAACGCTTCATGTTTTGTAAAAATAGGAAAACCCTGAAAAAGCTTAGCGGACAGGCGAGACCAGCCGGATCATCCCCCTGAAGATCAGATCCGGATCATAACGGTACGGGAACGTGAATCTCTTACGGATCATACCGGCGCAGCCGCCGGTCAAAATGACCTGGCCTTTGCGGATACGTGTTTGCCCTATAAGACGGGCCGCATACGATTCTATCCAGGAATTAATCATAGCGATCACCCCTTCACATACCCCGCGGCTGATACTTTCTTCGGTAGTACGGGCGATAGAATATTTTCTTTTCATATTTTTCGCGTTTAATCGTATGTGCGGTAACAACGCGCACCGGGCCAGCGCTTTTGTCGAAATCTCTATCCCGGGAAAAATAAATCCGCCGAGATATTCTCCTTTTGACGAAAGGAAATCAAAAGTAATCGCCGTACCGAAATCGATGATTATCCGGGCATCCCGGTAACATTGTCCGGCTCCAAACGCCAGAAGTAACCGGTCCTGACCTACCTGTTTTTGGTTATATCGGCAACGGATAGGGACCGCGACGTCTTTACCGACTACCAGGGTATTGTTCTTTTTACGCGGAAACAAACGCGTGACGTTGGGCACTACCGAACAGATCAAGACCTTTCCTTTAGGGAACCGGTCAAAAACCCGCCGGATCGAACTTGTGTCCGCATCCTGAGTGTCAAGATACGCACGCCGGGTTATTGTATCTCCCCGGGCATAGGCAAAATGGATTCTGGTATTTCCTACATCGATAAGGATCATCGTACATGCTCGACTTCCTGAGGCATTACTGTCCGGATCTTTCCTTGAGCCAGCCGCACCTTAAGGGCTCCCTGTTCATCAAGACCTAAGGGATGCGCGGTGACCCAACGTTTATCAAGCAACAATTTTACCTCTTGATGAAGCGTACCCATATACGCGGCGGCTTCGTCAAGAATGGCTTTTGTGTTGCCCGATTCAAACATGGTATACCAACCTGTAAATTCATTTACTATTTTATAAAGAAGTCTTTCGTTTGTATAACCTTTTTTTCCTAAAAGAGAAAGCGACGTCGCGCCTTGAGGGATGTCGGCGCTTGCCGCTTCGGTGTTAAGGCCGATACCTACCACTACAAATTGCGTGGTATCGCCGCGGGTTTCTGCTTCAAGCAGCATTCCGGCAAGTTTTTTCCCGTTGACCATGACATCATTAGGCCATTTAAGCGATATCTCCGGGATATCGTCTAATACCCTCACCAGCGCTATCCCGGCACAAAATCCGAGTAACGGCAGATTTCTTAAGTTTTTCGGCCGTAACAATATTGAGAAATACAGGCCGCGGTCACGGCCGGATATCCATTCCCGCCTGAACCGTCCGCGTCCTTGGACCTGGGTATGGGCCCAGGCAACGGTCATATGCGCAGCCCCCAAACGCCCCTGGCGTAACAGATAGGAATTGGTAGAATCCACCTCATCCAGGACGATGACTTTCATCGTTTTTTCTTTATTTTTCTGAATCATAGGATTCAAGCTTTTTTAAGGGCTTCTTTTAACTCGTTCAGTGTATCCCTCAATTGCGCCGCTTTTTCAAACTGCAGATTTTTGGCGGCAATATACATTTCTTTTTCAAGTTGAGCGATCGCTTCGATCAACTCTAATCCCTGGTCTCCCAAATCAAGCCGTTCTTTTAAATGTGCCTCTTCTTTGAGATATACTTCGATTCCCTCCCGTACCGCTTTCTCTATCGATTTCGGAGTAATCCCCTGAGCCTGATTATGCTCGATCTGTTTTTTTCTGCGGCGGCAGCTTTCATCGATCGCTTTACGCATCGATTCGGTCACGGTATCGGCATAAAAGATGACTTTACCGTTTAGGTTACGGGCGCAACGGCCGGCGGTCTGGATCAAAGACGTCTGGGACCTCAAAAAACCCTCTTTATCGGCATCAAGCACTACCACCAAAGAGACTTCCGGCAAGTCCAACCCTTCGCGCAGGAGATTCACTCCGACTAATACGTCAAATTTCTTCAGTCTCAGGTCTTTAAGGATCTTCGTCCGTTCCAATGTCTCGATCTCCGAATGGATATAATTCACCTTTATCCCTTCTTCTTTCAGATATCGGGACAACTCTTCCGTCATCCGTTTGGTGAGCGTCGTTACCAGGATCCGTTCGTTTTGTTCGATACGCCTGCGGATCTGGATGATGAGGTCGTCGATCTGGCCGGCACTGGGACGCACTTCTATTTCGGGATCGACGAGCCCCGTGGGCCGGATGATCTGTTCGACCACTCTCTTTTGAGAAAGTTTCAATTCATACTCACCGGGAGTCGCCGAAACAAAGATCACCTGTCCGATGATATTCATAAATTCTTCAAACCGTAACGGACGGTTATCCAGACAGGAAGGAAGACGAAACCCGTATGTTACCAACGATTCTTTTCGTGATTTATCTCCTTCGTACATCCCGCGTATCTGAGGAATGGTCACGTGGCTTTCATCGATAACCGTCAGGAAATCTTTATCGAAATAATCCAGAAGACAGTCGGGCCGCGACCCCGGCGGGCGCCCGGAAAGATGCCGGGAATAATTTTCTATTCCGTGACAATATCCCATCTCTCGGAGCATTTCCATATCATATTCGGTACGTGATTTGAGGCGCCCGGCTTCGACGATCTTACCCTGATCATGTAAATATTTCAGGCGGTCTTCCAGTTCCCGTTGAATCGTAGTGAGAGCTCCTTCAATCCTGTCCCGTCCAATCATAAAATGTTTTGCCGGATAAATACTCGCTTTTTCCAGGTCCTGGTGTTTTTTACCGGTAAGCGGATCGAATTCGTAGAGTTTTTCGATCGTATCTGCGAAAAACTCTATCCGGACGGCCCGTTCTTTATAGGTCGGGAAAAGGTCGAGAATATCTCCGCGCAGGCGGAACGTTCCCCGGCGAAAATCGAAATCGTTACGTACATATTGTAACGTGACCAGCCGTTTCAAAAGAGCTTCGAGTGTCGTGGTCTCCCCGATCGTGAGGTTCATCGTAAATTCCTGGTACTCCTGGGGTGACCCTAAATTATAAATACAGGAAACCGAAGAAACCACGATCACATCCCGCCGGGATACCAGTGAACTTGTCGCCGAAAGCCGCAGCCGGTCAAGACGGTCGTTGATGGAAGCGTCTTTTTCGATATACGTGTCGGTATGCGGCAGATAGCTTTCCGGTTGATAATAATCATAATAACTCACGAAATATTCAACGGCATTATAGGGGAAAAAATCTTTAAACTCGGCATACAGCTGACTGGCTAACGTTTTATTGTGGGAAATGACCAGGACCGGCCGGTTCAGTTTTTCCAGCATACAGGCCAACGTGAACGTCTTGCCGCTGCCGGTCACGCCCAGCAGCGTCTGCGCCCGGTGATCGGCAGATATCCCCTCGAGCAGACGGTCAATCGCCTGCGGCTGGTCGCCGGTAGGTTTGAATTTACTGATCAATCGGAACTTACTCATCAATTTCCAGAGAGAAATCGGTAGACTGGGGTGAATGGGTAATGCTTCCTGAAGAAATAAAGTCCACGCCGGTCTGAGCGATCCGCCGCGCATTATGCAGAGTCACGCCGCCGGAAGCTTCTAGGAACACCGCGGGATAAGACGCATCACGCATCACCACGGCTTTACGTAAATTGGCCAGAGTGAAATTATCCAAAAGGATGATATCCGGATAATGGCGGATTATCTTTTTATATTCATTAAGGTTCTCGACTTCCACCTCGATCTTATACTTGGTATTTTTACGGATCATCGTAACGATTTTAGCGAAATTTTCCTCATCGAACTTTTTCTTTTTGATGATATCGGAAACCCGCAGGTGATTATCTTTGATCAATATCGCATCCCATAATCCGAAACGGTGATTATGCCCTCCCCCAACCCGTACGGCATATTTTTCCAGCGCCCGTAACGTGGGGGTGGTTTTTCGGGTATCCATGATCTTCGCTTTGGTCCCTTTCAGTTGATTGACGAATTGCCGGGTATAACTGGAAACTCCTGAAAGAAGCGAAAGAAAATTCAGCGCGACTCGTTCGGCCGTAAGGATACTTCCCGCCCGGCCGGATACATAGGCGATATGATCTCCTTTTTTCATCGTATGTCCGTCTTTTTTCAATATCCTGAATTTCAGTTGCGCATCGACTACGCGAAACACTTCCCGGGCGACTTCAATCCCACACAGGACACCGGGCTGTTTCACGAAAATGACCGCCTTAGTCTTGCGACGCGGCGAGATACAAAAGAACGTCGTAATATCTCCCTCTCCCACATCTTCCCGTAATGCTTCCCGGACAACCGAACGAACCAACCGAACATCCATACGTTACCCTTTCAATGCTTCTCTCAGCTCCTCGAGGCGCTGACGCTGGCCGGACAACTGTTCAAACCGTTCTTTTTGCTGTAACACGGTATCTTCCGGAGCGTTTTTTAAAAATTTTTCATTACGTAATTTCTGAACAATACGGTCGCACTGTCCGTCAAGAATCGTAACTTTTTTATCAAGACTCTGCATAAACCGGTCCCGGTCAATATCATCGATAAGAAAATCTAATTCCACCCCATCCCCTTTAAACAGAATACGCCGAAGACGATCGACGAATTCCACTCTTTCTATTCCGCCTAAACGGTTTATCCATATCAGGTTGTCTTCAAAGAACCGGCGGAAATCCCCCCGGCTGCTCACTTTCATGACGATCTTTTGCGCCGGAGAGATACCGAGATCGACTTTAAGATTCCGGATGACGCGGATCATCTCGATTGCCCGGGCCATCATCATCCGGGACGCCTCATCAACGGTAAATGGGAGCGGTTCCGGCCAGGAAGCCGTCATCACGCTCGAGTTCAGATTCAAACGGGTATGAGTTTTTATCAGTTGATATATCTCTTCGGTCAAAAACGGCATCACCGGATGCAACAGTTTCATCACCGTCACCAGGCACCAGATCAGAATACCGGCGGTTTTCGCGTTAAAGGTGTCTTTGACGATCTCGATATACCAATCACAGAAACTATTCCAGAAAAAATCATAAATATTCTTGGTGACCTCATTAATACGGAAATTTTCAAGACTTTCAGTTACCTGCACGACCGTCTCATTCAGTTTATCGAGTACCCATATATCGGGCGCCTCTAACCCAAGAGAATCAACCCGGAGATCTTCCACGATAACACCGGACTCTTCCAGTTTCATAAATAAAAACCTGGTCGCGTTCCATATTTTATTCGCGAAGTTTCTTCCCACCAGGAATTTCTCTTTGGACAGGTAGACATCCGAACCGCTGGCGGCCAGCAGCATCAATGAAAATCTCAAAGAGTCGGCACCGAACTCTCCGATTATTTCCAGCGGATCGATCACGTTCCCTAACGATTTGGACATTTTTATCCCTTTGGCATCACGTACCGTCCCGTGAATAAGTACCCGGCCAAAAGGGATCTCCCCCATGAACTCCAGGCCCGACATGATCATCCGGGCAACCCAGAAAAACAGGATCTCCGAAGCCGTTACCAGCACATTAGTCGGATAGAAATATTCAAGATCTTTATTCCCTTCTTTGGGCCAATAAAACGTCGCAAACGGCCACAACCAGGAAGAGAACCAGGTATCCAGCACATCGGGATCCTGCACAAGTTCTGTGCTGCCGCAATACGGACATTCGGCAGGTTTCTCCTTGGCCACAATAATTCCATGTTCCGGTTCTGATTTGGGATTTGGAATTTGGGATTTGGAATTTCTGCCTGTCATCTCTTGACAATTTCTACAGTAATAGACCGGTAGCTGATGTCCCCACCAGATCTGCCGGGAAATACACCAATCCTGGATGTTATTCATCCAGTTGAGGTATACTTTTTTCCAGCGGTCCGGGGAGAACCGGATCTTATCTTCTTCCACGACTTCCAGCGCCTTTTTCGCCAGCGGTTTCATCTTCACAAACCACTGCAGCGATACTCTGGGCTCGATCACCGTATGACAACGATAGCAATGGCCGGCACTGACCTTATAAGGGTCTTCTTTCTCAATGAGCTTTTTTTCGCGCAGTACTTCCAGCACCGCCGCGCGCGCTTCAAACCGGTCCATACCGGAAAACTCACCGGCCTGCTCATTCAATACCGCGTCATCCTTCATAATATTCACAAAATCAAGACCATGTTTCTTCCCTAACTGAAAATCGACCGGATCATGAGCCGGAGTCACTTTCACTATTCCCGTGCCGAACTCCGGATCGATCGCTTCGTCTTCGATCACTTTTAATTCCCGGTCCATGATCGGCAAGACCACCGTCGCCCCTTTAAGCCATGTGAACCGCTTATCATGAGGGTTTACGGCAACCGCGGTATCGCCCAGCATTGTTTCCGGACGAGTAGTCGCCACCACGATATAATCGGGACTTCTTTTATTGCTGGCGGCTTTTTTGACCGGGTAACGGATATAATATAACCATCCATCGAGTTCACGGTGAGCCGCTTCTTCGTCACTTAACGCCGTACGGCAACGCGGACACCAGTTGATAATATAATTACCGCGGTAAATAAGCCCTTTCTCGTAAAGACGGACGAAGGTCTCTTTTACCGCCTCACTGTAGGAGGCATCCATAGTAAACCGCTGGCGTTGCCAATCGCAACTGGCGCCTAACTTTTTCAATTGTCCGATAATCGTCGAACCGTATTGGTCTTTCCATTCCCACAGTTTTTCGATGAATTTTTCCCGGCCGATATCCTCTTTACGTAATCCCTGTTTTGCCAGGTTTCGTTCGACTACGTTTTGAGTGGCAATCCCGGCATGATCGGTCCCCGGCATCCAGAGCGATTCGTATCCCTGCATACGTTTAAACCGGACAAGCACATCCTGGATCGTATTATTCAAAGCGTGCCCCATATGTAAAATCCCAGTCACATTAGGCGGAGGAATCACAATGCAGAAAGGCTGTTTAGTTGCATCGACCTGTGCGGAAAAACAGCCGTTCTCAAGCCAATATTGGTAAATACGATCCTCAACATCGTGGGGAACATACTGCTTAGGTAACTGCATAATTATTTACTTTATCGTGTGAAAACTTTTGTGTCAAGGTAATTGATCTTTGCGATGAGATAGTTGGGAGACAATTACTTAGAGAAATTATCCGAAAAGGGGGAAACTTAGCCGGCCTATTCGCCGATCACTTTTACCAATACCCGTTTAGGCCGTTCCCCGTCGAACTCACCGTAAAAGACCTGCTCCCACGGGCCAAGGTCCAGAGTCCCTCCGGTGACGGCGACGACTGTTTCTCTTCCCATAATCGTCCGTTTAAGATGAGCGTGCGCGTTATCTTCCCCGGTAAGATTATGCCGGTATGTAAGGATCTCCTGCGGCGCTAACCGTTCCAGCCATTGTATAAAATCATTCTTCAATCCGTCTTCTTCGTCATTGACAAAGACCGAAGCGGTAATATGCATAGCATTTACCAGGCATAATCCCTCTTTCACCTTACTCTTTTTTACGATATGTTCGACCGTATCGGTAATATTGATAAATTCTATTTTCTTTTTGGTATGAAACGTCAGATGTTCGGTATAGGACTTCATTTTTCTCCTTTTATCAAGTCACACGACACACGTCACATAGTCACACGTATTCAAAATCTTCTTTTAGGGTCGTGTGACGGTATTCACCAGGGGGCCGATACCTTCTATTTCTACCGTCACTTCATCCCCGGGCCGCATCGGTCCGACACCTTGCGGTGTACCGGTCGAGATGATATCTCCGGGGAAAAGAGTCATCACCCGCGAGATAAACCAGATAAGCTTCTCGACCCCACACACAAAATCGTCGGTACAGGAGTGCTGCACTTCCTTGCCATTGAGCAACGTCGTAAGCGTAAGAGAACGAGGATCAAGCCCCGGCACGACCCATGGTCCTACCGGACAAAAGGTATCGAACGATTTAGCCCTGGTCCACTGGCCGTCCTGGGTCTGGATATCCCGGGCCGTCACATCATTCAGACAGGTATAGCCCAACACCGATTTCAGCGCTTCGTGCGCCGATACATTTTTTATCTGTTTCTTTATCACCAAAGCCAATTCCCCCTCATAATCGAGACGTTTCACCCCCGGCGGATAGACGATATGGTCACCGACAGTGATGAGAGCGCTGGGCGGTTTTAAAAACAAGATCGGATTTTTAGGGATTTTCATCTTCAATTCCCGGGCATGGCGACGGTAGTTCAGACCGACCAGAACGATCTTGGTAGGTGAAGCCGGAGCACATATGTCCACTTCTCTCAAAGACAATTCCCGGCCGGAATACTTTAAAGAAGTAAACGGGTCCTTCTCTAATACCTTTATGATGATAGCGTCTTTCAGAACGCCCCACCCTTCTTTTTTTCGGTAAGAAAATTTTACTATACGCATATCTTCTGAAAATGGGAGAAATACGCTCTGCTCTTGCAGAGTGAAATATACTCGCTTAGACTCGTGAAATATGCTTACGCGAAATACAATTGTATTTCATGGAACGAAGCGACATATATTTCGTCCCGCAGGGACATATTTCCATGGATTTCTTTATTTCTGAACGCTTCATTATCGATAAAGTGATTTGACCAATGCAACGAATCCGGGAAACGATTTATCAATACAACGTATATCATCAATACTATGCCGGCATCCGGAAGCGATACCGAACACGATCATACTCATCGCCGTACGATGATCGGAAAAACTCTTGAATCGTAGGGGACACGCGGACTTAAAGGCGGGATTACCCCGGATAACCACTTTCCAGTCTTTCTTTTTCCCGTATTGGCCGGCAGTGATGTCCACTCCCGCTTTACGCAGATTATATACCATCGACGTGATCCGGTCGGTCTCTTTTACTTTCAGCTCTTTTAACCCGTATATCCGGGTAGTCCCGCGGGCAAAGCTGGCACATACCATCAAAATCGGCAACTCATCGATCAAAAGCGGCACCTGGCGCGCGTTCACCGTGAGGGCGCGAAGCCTTGAAGAAGAAACCACTATATCGGCATACGGTTCGAAATAATTCTTTTTATTCTTTAACTCGATACGGGCCCCCATCTTTTTTAATAGGCCGAGAAACCCGATCCGGGTCGGGTTGATCCCGATACGGGGCAACGTGATCTTTGACTGTTCCAAGAGTACTCCGGCGGCGATAAAAAATGCGGCCGAAGAAAAATCCCCCGGTACGAAAAGAGTACGCGGACCTTTGAGTTTTTTCACCGGTGTACTTACGATATATCCCCTTTCGGTACGGATTGCGGCTTTGAAAAGTGTCAACATCCTTTCGGTATGGTCACGGCAAGGGTACGGCTCTTTAATACGGGTGGGACCTTGAGCATACAATGAAGCAAAAAGAAGCGCTGTTTTCACCTGAGCGCTGGCCTGAGGCAGAATATAATGTATACCGCAAAGGCCTTGAGCCGGACGGATGACCAGCGGCGGATATTCATTGCTTTTTATTTTCCGCCCCTCGATGCGGGCATTCATCTTTCTCAACGGGGCCGTGATCCGGGCCATAGGACGGCGACGCAATCCTTCTGAAGCATTAAACGTGACCTCGCTTTCCTGCCCGGCAAGGATCCCGCTAAGGATACGGATAGTCGTCCCGGAAGAAGAAGCGTAAAGAGAGAGCGGTTTACTTTTAGGCCACTTTAATCCTTTGCCGGTCACGATTACCCGGCGTAACAGTTTGGAGTAAGACATTTTTATTTTCATTTTTTTAAGACAACCCATCGTCGCCAAAGTATCCTGGCTCTCCAGGAAATTACGTATTTCGGTTGCCCCTTCGGCAATCGCGGAGATGATCAGTGCCCGGTGGGAAATAGACTTATCGGCAGGGATAGGAATTCGCGCGTGTACACACCTAAGCGGTTTAATATTAAATATGGTCATGAGTAAGAAAAAATTCAAGAAATCGCTGAGGAACCGGCGATTGAAACGTCAGAAACGTACCATGAGCAGGATGAAAAAATTCTAATCGGTGCGCATGAAGGAATAACTGGGAATAGGCATCTTTTTTTCCGTATTTCTTATCTCCGATGATCGGATATCCCAAAAATTTCAGATGGACCCGGATCTGATGCATCCGGCCGGTAATAAGCTTCAAAGAAAGCAGGGTCGATTCTTTAAAATGTTTGATCACCTCTACCTGAGTAATCGCATCCTTCGATCCGGTCAATCCGACTTTCATCTTCAGACGGTTTTTACGGTCGCGGACAAGCGGCACATCGATAGTAAACGCTTTTTGTTTTACCTTTCCCCATACCATCGCCCGGTATTCTTTTTTTATTTCCCGTTTTTTAAACTGTTCGACTAATCCGGCATAGGCTCTTTTTGTTTTTGCCAGGATCAGGAGCCCGGACGTCTCCCGGTCCAGGCGATGGACGACCCCCGGCCGCAGCTCACTCACCGGAGCTAACTTTTTGCCCATAGTCAATAACGCATTGACCAGGGTGTTTTGATAATCCGGGTTAGGCGGATGCACGACGAGATCGTCCGGTTTATCCACGATGATGATATCTTCGTCTTCATAGACGATCGGGATTTCGGCAAAAAAAGCCGCGGGTCCTTTTTTAGGAGCAGGTAACGCGTGGATATCCACGACATCATCTATCTTTAAAATGGTTTTCGCTTTTTTATTCTTACCGTTGACGGAAACTTTACCTTCTTCGATCAAAGTTTTGATCTTGTTTCGCGAGAGAGCTTCACTGTGTACCGCCAGAAACGCATCCAGACGTTTTCCGTCATTTTCCTGATTGACCGTAAACTTTCTTTTCATGTCTCCTCTGGGCTAACGAGTGGTAAAGGATATACAGGACCCCCAGGGTAATCGCCGAGTCGGACAGATTAAATACCGGCCATACTTTCACATCAATATAATCTACCACATATCCGTAGACGACTCTATCAAAAAGGTTGCAGAACGCGCCGCCCAGAATAAATCCGTAGGCCATCCGGACGATCTTACTGCTTTTACGTTCCTGATACACCAGCGAAGCGAGGAACCCGATAAACACCACACTCAGGATAGTGAGGAACTCGGTATGCGAATTAAAAAAACCGAACGCCGCGCCCTCATTGAACACGACCGTGATAAAAACGACATGATCAATAAAGGGGAAATCGGTGAGAGGGTTTTGTTTAAGGAAGGCTTTAACACACGTGTCGAGCAGAAAGACACTTAACGAGACGATAACGACAAGTCCCATAGCTTTAACGCATCTGGTCTTTTTGTTCTATCTCTTCCTGGCATTGTTTGCAATGGCGCGCATAGGGAATCGCATTAAGCCGGCGTTTGGTGATCTCGCATCCGCATTCAAGGCAGGCGCCGTAATCCTTTTCTTCTACGCGTTTTAACGCATCATCGATTTCCCTTAAGATCTTACGTTCACTGGATACCAGCCCCAGATTAAAGTCCCGTTCATAATTATCGGAAGCCACATCGGCCATATGGATACCGTAGCCGGATATGTCCCCGGACATTTCTTTCTGTGATTTCATCAAAGTATCCTCAGAAAGATCTTTGATCTGAGCGTACATCTCATCACGCAGATTCAACAGTTTCTCTTTATAGATGTCTAAATCTTTCTTGAGAAACCTTTTCTTTTTTTTCATCTTATCCTCCTCGACCTATTTTGCTGGCACTCAATTATATACCCAGCCTGATTTATAATACTTATGTCTCTACAAGTATATACACAGATTCGTTTTTTTTCAATTAATTTATTCTGCGTAATTGATCTGCCGTAAGGCCTCGGCACAACGCACGCATACTTCCGGATAGGCCTGGTCTTGACCGACATCATCACGAAAGTTCCAACAACGCGGGCATTTGAGGGTATTCGACTTGGTCACCTCTATCTGCCTCCTGCCGCAAGACACATTGACTTTAGAAACAATACACACTTCCATAAATATTGCCTGGTAACCGGAAAAAAACGCGTATTCCTCCTCAGGAAACGTCAGACTCACCTCAGCCTCAAGAGAACTGCCGACGACACCCTGTTCTCTTTTTACTTCGATCTCTTTAAGGACCTCTTCTCTCAACCCTTTGATCTTTTCCCAGGATTCGACGAGCCGGGCGGCATCGCCGTTTTTCGAGAACAGGTCCCGGTCGATTTCCTCAAGAAATACCGAACGTTCGGCGATAGTCGTACCCGACAGACTCGCGAACGCCTCTTCCGCCGTAAAACTCAAAATCGGTGCGCTTAATTTGATGAGTTCTTCGACAATAAAATAAAGCACCGTTTGAGCCGACCGGCGCGGAAGCGATGATGGCGCATAGGTATACAACCGGTCTTTTAAGACGTCCAGGTAAAATGAACTTAACTCCTGGTTACAAAAACTGAACAATTTTTGACACACTTTATAAAAAGAGAAATTCTCGTATTCTTCAACGATATCTTTGAACACTTCCCGGGCCCGGATACCCATAAACCGGTCCATCTGCGGCATGTGTTCCTCTTTTACCGAATCTTTATGAGGATTAAAATCACAGAGATTCCCGAGAATAAACCGTATAGTATTACGGATCTTACGGTAAATATCCACCAATTGAGTCAAAATCTGCTCCGAAAGCTTAATGTCTTCACTGTAATCGCTATAGGCTACCCATAACCTCAGGATATCGGCACCATACCGTTTGATGACTTCCTGGGGAGAAACGACATTCCCCATCGATTTAGACATTTTTCTCCCGTCACCGTCGACCACAAACCCATGAGTCAAAATACTTTTAAACGGGGAAACAGACTCTTTGGCGACCGAAGGGATAAGCGACACCTGAAACCATCCCCGGTGCTGATCACTCCCCTCTAAATAGAGATCCGCCGGAAACGCAAGCGTCTCGTTCGCCGAGACCACCGCCAGGAAACTTGCGCCCGACTCAAACCATACATCGAGAATATCGAATTGTTTGGTAAACTCATTGGTATGGCACCCCGGACATTCAAATCCCGGCGGCAGAAACTCCCGCAGATCATCGGTAAACCAGCTGTCGGACCCTTTCTTTTTAAATATTTCGGCAGTGTAGCGGATCACTTCTTTTTCTAAAAGGACCGCATTACATTTTTCGCAACGTATTACCGGGATCGGAATCCCCCATAACCGCTGACGGGAAAGACACCAGTCCGGACGATTGGTAAGCATAGCTCTCATCCGTTCGGCACCGGATGCCGGTATCCAACGCACTTTATCTACTTCCTGTAAGGTCTTAGCACGCAAGTGCCGGTGGTCGACGTTAAGAAACCACTGGTAGGTCGCCCGGAAAATAATCGCTTCCTTACAGCGCCAACAATGCGGATAGGAATGAGCTATCTTTTCATGATGAAGCAATCTTTGCTTATCGTTCAGTACTTCAATCACCTTTTCGGTCGCCGCACAAATCGAGAGCCCCGAAAACGGACCGGCTTCTTCGGTAAAGATCCCCTTATCGTTCACCGGCATGATGACCTTTAAATGATATTTCTTTACCAACGAATAGTCTTCTTCTCCATGCCCGGGAGCGATATGGACACAACCGGAACCTTCTTCTTTCGATACGAAATCGGCACCTACCACCGGCGAAGACCTTTCCAGGAAAGGATGGACAAGCACGGTCTGTTCTAATTGGTTACCTTTAAACGTAGCGAGCGGTTTAAGAGAAACCGATAATTTTTCGCTTATCGCCGGTAAAAGTTCTTTAGCTAAAACGACTTTCTTTTTCCCTATCGTCACACACACATATTCCAGTTCGGGATGGACTGCGACCGCAACGTTAGAAATAAGCGTCCAGGGAGTCGTGGTCCACACTAAAAACGCGCAAGGCCCCTGGATGAGGGAAAACAAAGGATGCTTTTCCTGATCTTTTATATCAAATAATACATAAATAGAATCTGATTGTTTATCATGATAGTCGACTTCGGCCTCGGCCAGCGCGGTCTCGCACCTCGCACACCAGTTGACCGGCCTCAATCCTCTATAGATATATCCCTGGTCGACAAGGTTTTCAAGAAGTTTGATCACCCAGTATTCATACTCATGATTCAAGGTAAGATAGGGATTATCCCAGTCACTGAACACCCCGAGCCGTTCAAAATCTTTCTTCTGGAGTTCAACGAACTTCAACGCGAATTCTTTTGCCTGTTTACGAAAATCGATGATGTCGACATCATGTTTACTGCGTTTAAGCTCTTTAAATAACTGGTGTTCTACGGGAAGGCCATGACAATCCCATCCGATAATAAACGGAGCGTCATACCCCCGCATCGTCTTATATTTGATCACAATATCTTTAAGGATCTTGTTTAACGCATGGCCGATATGGATGAAACCGTTGGCGTACGGCGGGCCATCATGAAGGATGAACTTCTCGTGTGTTTTATGGATCGCCCGGATTGCCGAATAGAGCTTCCCTTTTTGCCAGAGCTCAAGAATACCCGGCTCACGCTGGGCGAGATTAGCTTTCATGGCAAAATCGGTACGCGGAAGGTTGAGAGTATTTTTATAGTTCATTGGTCTGGGAATTTAAAAACAAGAATATTTCCTGAATTTTTGGTATCTCTTTTTGACCTCTCCCCGGTTGATACTGCCTAAACAGTGCAGGCTGAAATCGTTCACCGCAAAGGTAGCCATGATATTCCCGTAAATCAACGCCTGTTTTAATGTAGTCGTAGTGATCTTCCCGACTGAAGCCAGATATCCCAAAAATCCTCCGGCGAAGGTATCCCCTGCTCCGGTGGGATCAAATACTTCTTCTAAAAGATATGCCGGCACACAAAACACGGCATCTTTGGTAAACATGATCGCACCATGTTCGCCTTTTTTGACGATCAGGCTTTTAGGACCGAACGACATGATCGCCCGGGCCGCTTTGGCGATATTCGCTTCACCGGAAAGCTGACGGGCTTCCGATTCATTTAACACGAAAATATCCACTTTTTTGAGTAACCGCAACAAATGTTTTTTCTTATTTTCAATCCAGAAGTTCATCGTATCGCAGACGATAAGCTGCGGCCGCCTCAATTGAGTAAGCACGCCGGATTGCAACTCCGGATCGATATTCGCCAAAAAGACATACTCACTGTTCTCATAAGACTTCGGGATCTGCGGTTTAAACTGGGCGAATACGTTTAAATGAGTAGCGATAGTCTCGGCATTTCCGAAATCCCATCCGTAACGCCCTTCCCAACGAAACGTTTTCCCTTTCTGGACGACAAGGCCTTCGATATCGACGTTTTTTCGTTTTTGAAGAAACGTTTTATGACGGGAAGGAAAATCTTCGCCGACCACCGCGACTAATCGCACCGGCGCGAACAGGCTCGCGCATACCGAAAAATATACCGCAGACCCGCCTAATACTTCACGGCACCGGCCCAGCGGGGTCTCTATCGTATCCAAAGCGACCGACCCGATAACCAGGATATGTTTCTTCTTTTCCATATTATTTGTTCTCCCATCTCTACCGTTTAATATCTGCTTCTCAGGATATTGGTCTATTCGCTAATCGCTCACCGCTATCCGCTATTTGATGTACTTACCGATAAAAATGTCCAGTCTATCCTTTACCTCTTGAGAAATCCCGGAAGCATTGGTGACGACGGCATATTTAAGCGCATCTTTACAACCGCATGTTCTTTGCGGATCGATCTTCAGTAACGCTTTTTTCAATATTGCCCGGGCATTGGCGACATTTTTCTGTAGATTTTCGATGACCATATCCACCGTTACCTCGTCCGTCGTCTGGCGCCAACAATCATAATCGGTGATCGCCGCCAACGTCGCATAACATATCTCCGCCTCGCGGGCAAGACGGGCTTCGACCATATTGGTCATCCCGATAATGTCCATCCCCCAACTGCGGTAAAGATTCGATTCGGCTAACGTGGAGAATTGAGGCCCCTCTATATTCACATACGTCCCTCCGTAATGGACTTCCCGATGAATCTCTTTGGCCTGGGCATACACTACTTCAGCCAGTTCTTCGCACACCGGATGGGCAAAACTAAGATGAGCGACTATTCCCTCATCGAAAAAAGTATTTTCGCGGCCGTGGTTGGTACGGTCAAGGAACTGTGTCGGAACCACAAAATCAAGCGGTCTTAATTCTTCTTTAAGCGACCCGCAAGCCGAAATAGAGATAACCCATCCTACCCCGAGCTTTTTCATCCCGTACATATTCGCCCGGTAATTGATGGCCGAGGGTGGGATTTGATGAAATTTCCCGTGACGGGGTAAAAACACGATCTCTCTTCCTTCCAGTTCCGCAAGGATGAATTTTCCCGAAGCGCTGCCGAACGGAGTATTCACCTCGATCTCCTGACGATGAGCAATCCCTTCCAATTGATAGAGCCCGCTGCCGCCGATCACGCCTATTCGTTCCATAGATCTCATCCTTTCATCGCTTTTAAAGCCAATCCAAGGAATACCCCATATGCCATTATATATATGAGTGCGAAAAAGGGTATATGCACGGGTATAAAAGAACACGCTAACGCCAGGACAGTCGGGGGGACTAATGCATATACGCCGATATTGAATAGTTCCGAATAAGAACAGCCGGCATGCATCAGGTTGTTCAGGACCAGCGAGAACAGACTGAACAGGAATACCTGGATAAGTTTTGCGCCGTTATAATAAAAGAAAAAGAAAATAAAAAGAAGCGGGTATATGGACGAAGCGACCTTTTCGATGGTGTTTTTTACATTCTCTTCAGTTAACAGCAGGATATGGTCCGGGATAGAGACTTGTATCCCTTCTGAGGTCTGTTCGAGTTTAAAATAACTCAGTTTCCCCAGATTATAGGTTTTCATCTGACTCTCTTCTAAAGCCTGATTCCTGGTGAATTTCATCAGAAGCCTTTTCTGGGCAAGTACCACTACGTTTTCATACCGTTCAAGTATCGGATATACCTGTTCTACTTCCGGTTCAATAATAAACACGAATTTGTTATTCAACTTTTTCATGTAGAACTCACCCGGAGAAAGGATCTTCCCGTTTTCGATCTCGATTGTGGGAATATCGGAAAATATCGTATCAAAATTATTCTCGACCCACCGGCCGAGTTCCGGGACGACTTGGTTGATAAACGAATAGCTCTGATACGTCATCACCACACTGATAAGCAAAGTGACGACGATAAAAAATCCTATGGTCCGGGTGACCCGTTGCCGGGCGAACCCACGGTAAGCACGAGGGTTAAAACTTTTTATGATGCCGAGCATCTCTCACCTTTTAATGTTACTCAATTGCCGGGCCCGCCGATATGCGCTGGCGACGGCATTGGCCATCAACATCTCAAACTTGTTCTGCGCGAATACGTCGAGCGCCGCCCGGGTAGTACCGCCTTTAGACGCCACCTGTTCCACTAACGTCTTAAAATCATCTTTCCGGTGTTCGGCCAACGCACAGGCCCCGCTGAACGTCCTTGCCACCATTGCCCGGGCCAAGACGCGGGAAAACCCCAGTTTAAGCGCGCTCCTGAACAAACAATCCATAAAATAGAACACATATCCCGGCCCGCTCCCGGAAATCGCGGTCACCTTATCGAGCATCGATTCAGATATTACATAGACATCGCCCACTCGATGAAAGATATTCCGCGCAAAAGCGACATCTTTTCTTCGCACATTCTTACCGGCACAAAGAAAAGAGACCGCCTGGCCGCACAGCGCTCCCAGGTTAGGCATTACCCGGACGATTTTTATCCTTTTTATTTTCTTTTCGTAACACGAAGTGCTTACGCCGGCAGCGATAGAAATGACCAGTGGCCGGGTATTCTCAAAAGTCGTACGCACCGCGCTTTGTAATAAAAAACCGGGAATATCCTGAGGTTTAATCGCGATGATCACTGCCGGGACTTTCTCTATTACTTCAGAAGCCGTACGGCAGGGATAGACATTTTTGGCTTTTTTATATTTAGCTTTTTTGATATCATAGATAAAGACTTTCCAGCGCTGCGAAGCCAACACACCCGCTAATGCCCGCCCCATATTCCCGGATCCGATTATTCCGATTGATTGATTTTTTTTCATAAATTTTTTTACCTTAACATAAAACTATTTGACTGTCAATAATGGCGCTGACGCCTAATAGGGACTGTGATATTTTGCAACAGTTCCATAATTGCAGGGAATGACTACCTATGGGAAAGCGAAGAAAGTAGGGTTTGAGTCTTTATAAATTCGACTCCGCGCCGACGCCATGAAGCAAACAGGCGGTCTTTTTCTTTCTTGGAAACCTCTTTCACCGCATCCTCGACAATAGCGACCGAAAAATTGTTCTTCAGTAACCCTTCCACCACTTCTCGCACACAATATTCCGTAACGGCCCCATACACATACGTTTTATCCGGGAAGATCACTTCAAGAAGGTTATGGGCATTGGGATTAGAGAACACGTTGAGGGTATGCTTCTCCAGAATAAGTTGAGGATGTTTTCGCAACATTGTCCGTAACTCGGCAAAAGAATGCATTTTTTTTACGGAAAGTGTTTTGGCGTTCTTCAAAGTAGTCTCTTTTATCTTTTTGTGACCTCGCGTATTCTTCACGCAATGCGCGGGAAATTCTTTAAATTCAGGGTCATCGCGGCGATGGGTATCTAATGAAGAGATGATCCTGATGCCTCCGGCTGAGGCGCACTGCGTCAATTTCTTAAGATTGGCGATGATCGCCTCGGCACCCGGTGCCCGTAACGCTCCTTTCTTATCTAAAAAATCGTACTGAGTATCCACGTCAAAAAAGACTATTTTCTCTTCGGTCCTCGACTTCATCTCATCAGTAAGCCGGACGGTCACTTCACTTAATCGTTTAGATACTTTTACGTCATAGTGCCCGGCGACTTCCGCTTTTCTAAGAAAATCAGGAAGTGCCGATTGCTTCTGGTTGAATATTTTTCTTTTTTCACCAAGAGTCTTTTCTCTATAAAGGCGTTTACCTTTCTCCATCACTTTACGCAGCAATTTTTTCTCATGGTTATCCTCTTTATCTAACGCCACTTCGTCCCCCATCATGATCCCGGCAGGATTAAACGAACGATACACCTGCTTGCGGCCGGGCAAGGTCGATTTCCCTTCACTGGTTTTCATCGTAGGGACGGAATCTTTTCCTTTTTCTTTGATCTCAACAAGTTTATAGATCACATCCGTATAAGGACTATCGCTTGAAGACCCCAGATTGCTGCCGACCCCGAACACATCGATCGGTGCCCGTTGATCAAGTAATTCCTCTATTTTATATTCATCAAGATCTCCGGAGGCGACGATCATCGTATCAATAAACCCTTCCCGGTCAAGTTGGACGCGAGCGTAATGAGAATCTTCGACGAGGTTACCGCTATCGAGACGGATCCCCACCAAGTCGATACCCCGTTGCTTTAAAAATCGCGCCACCTTTAACGCCGAATCGATACCGCAACGGACATCATAGGTATCCACAAGAAAAATACTTCTGGTAGGGAACTCTTTGGCAAAACTTAAAAAACTTTCTATTTCCCGATCAAAACTCATGACAAACGAATGAGCAATCGTCCCGGACACAGGTATCCGGTATTTTTGGCCGGCCAGGACATTGGACGTCCCCAATACTCCGGTCATATAAGAATATTTCGCGCAGGCCAGAGAAGCTTCGACCCCTTGAGTCCGGCGAAAAGAAAAATCAAAAACACCTTTCCCCTGCGCGGCAATCACAACCCGGGCCGCTTTGGTCGCGAGAGTCGTTCCCAGATTTACCTGGTTAAGAAGAAAGCTTTCGACTATCTGCGCTTCGATCAAAGAAGCGGTAATACGCATGATCGGTTCATTGGCAAATACGATTTCCGGTTCTTCTACCGCCCAGACTGTCCCCTGGAACCGGAATTTTTCGAGATACGCCAGAAATTCTTCCTCAAACATACCTAGACTTTTTAGATATTCGATATCTTCTTTATCGAAAGAAAGCTCGGCCAGGTAATTCAAGGCTTCATCAATACCGCAGGCGACATAGAAAGGACGACGGGCAGAACGGACAAACAGGTCAAACGTAGCGTAGGTGCCGGGTTTATACTTATGATATACCTGAGCCATCGTTAATTCATATAAATCGACGGCCAAGGCTTTACTCATGCACGAACACCCCCTTTACTGTTTCCGGAGAGAGCCGGTAGCTTTTATAGACGATCTCTTTATCCGCAAAAAAGAAATAGGTAGGCACCCCCAACACTCCGAAATTACGGACAAAGAAAAGATCGGGATCCATAACGACCTTTTCTTTGATATCGGGATTGATCTTCATATCCTTCAGGAAAGCCTCGATTGCCCTGCGCGATTCTCCCAAATTAACGAAGAAAATCGGGACAGGCAACTGTTCCAACCCAAGCTTATTCAACTTTTCAAGCTCGCGACGGCAATACATACACTGGCTAGTCCAAAACATCAAAACGACTTCAGGAGATTCGATAAGCTGGTCATAGGTATAGGAAGAACTGTCGTTCAAAGCGGAAAAATCCACTTTTGTCTCGCTATGGGCAACACCGGGAGAAATGAAAAGAACGAAAAAGACAAAGAGGATCTTTAAAAAAGAGTGACCGCCCTTAGGAAGAAAAGACCGCTTAAAATGAGGAGAAATATACCTACGCATTTCCTCACTATTATAAGCCAATTGCCGCTTTTTGGCAATTTGGAAATAAAACCGGCAAAAGTCCCTACTCCCACAAGCAACATTCCATACCCAAACGCAAAAAAGAACAAACTGACCCCGCCATACACGATATCTCTTTGTAATGCGATAAGACTTAAAATAGTCCCCACAATCGGGAAAAGACAAGGTAACGCGGTAAACCCGGCAATCATTCCGGCAACAAACAAAGCGACATAAGGAGATGTAAGCCGACACACACCGGATTGGTCACATTGCCAACGAAAGAATCCGAACGAAACCACATCTAAAAGCGAAAGTCCCAATAGTAAAAAGAAAACACCTATTCCCAGATACACAAGCGGATTTACTGCCAATGCGCCTAAAAAAAACCCTAACGTTGCCGCTAATACCCCTAATATCGTGTAGATAAAAGCGATCCCGGATACAAAGACGATACTCATTAAAAACCCGCGCCTATGAGATCCGAGGCTATAAGCCCCGATCACTCCTGCCGTTACCGGCAACAACGGGTATATACAGGGAGAAAAACTGGCGATTACTCCGGCCAAAAATGAAGCTCCGATCCCGAGAATTGAATGAGACAAAAAGACTTTCTCCAGGGAAAGCATCAGATCCTCGATCATCGAGCAACCTCACAGATCCACCGCAGATATTCGGGATAGACCTTATCCATTTCGACCGCTACGATTTCCGGTACGGTATAGGGATGATTCTCTTTGATGACCGCAAGGACCCTATCGAACAGCTGGGTTTGAGTCTTAATGAGCAGGAGCGATTCTTTCGCCTCATCGATCTTTCCTTCCCACCAGAAGAGAGACTCGACTCCGGGAATGATATTCACACAAGCCGCAACCTTTTCTTTAAGTATAGTCCTCGCCAACTCGCTCGCTTTCTCGCAAGGAACGGTCACGAATACTACGATCCCTTTATTCACAATACCACCTTATTTAATAACTCAACAAATCGTTGGGCGAACCGCTCACAGTTTTCCTCGACTCGTTGATCTACCGACCCCAAAGCAACCGGACCATAATGATCGCCTTGCCAATCGCCCTGGATGATCATGCCATGGATAAGCAACCCTTCCAGTATCGAAAGGATCGTCGTCTCATTCCCGCCAGCAAGATTTGCGCTGGACGAAAATGCTCCGGCTACTTTCCCGTCAAGTTTACCGTGTAACGATACACTCTCGTCGATCAACTTTTTTAAGTCTGCGGCAAGCGTACCGTAATAGGTAGGAGACCCGATGATGATCCCGTCATAATCGAGCAGTTGTTTCGCATTAATATCGGCGACCGCGACTACATCGGTATCGATCCCGCCGGACGAAATATGTCCGCCGATAAGTTCAGCCATCTTCTTGGTTGTTCCTCCCCGCGAATAATAAACCACTACCACTTTCATAACCACACCTCTTCCCTTTATCGATTAATAAATTGATACTCCGGTATTTTACCTAAATTTTATGAGTTTGGGAAGGAAGGAAAAACAACGGTATACACAGCGTGTAGCGGCCAGTGTTTAGCGGTTAGATGAAAAATGATTTAAGAAAATCTTCTCCCTACTCTATCCGCTAGTCGCTAGTCGCTAAACGCTATACGCTATTAAAGTGCGCCCGGCAGGAATCGTATGCACTTTGTGCCGTACTCGGCGCAATGGAACCACAGGTTCCTCTTTAGTGCATCCGATGCCTCGTTCCCGAATAACCAATGCTGTTTATTCCCCGGGACCAAGCAGGCAAATTCAAAGAAAAGGATGCGCCCGGCAGGAATCGAACCTGCAACCTTCTGGTCCGTAGCCAGACACTCTATCCAATTGAGCTACGGGCGCGTAAGAGCGTATAGCGGTAAGCGGATAGCGGTTAGACAAAAGAAGATTTTAAAATATTCTTTCCCTTTCTAGCCGCTAATCGCTAAGCGCTAATCGCTGGGTGAATAGTATATCATCATATCCGATTTTTTCAACAGATAGCTTAGGCGATTTATCGAATAAAACAGGGCTCTATTTCCACAACGATTTTTCCACTCTCTCCCCCGCACTTGATAGCTTTTTTTACTTGCTAAACAGGTAAGGTATGGTATAAAGAAAGAGAATTCCCATTACCGGGACAATCAATCATAACGGCCGTAGGAATCGGTCACAGTATAGTGAGGTTTTTCAAAAAGGAGGGTAAACGATTCGAGATAGTTAAAAAAGAAAAACTCAAAGGGCTGATTGTTTCAAGTAAAATGTAAGTCGAAGGAGAAAAGACGAAAATGGAAGAACCAAATAAGATCTACATAGGGAATCTTGACTTTGGGATGAGCGAAGAAGATTTACGAAACGTAATGGCCGAAAAAGGTCTTAACCCTAAAGACGTAAAAGTCATCAAAGACAAGATGAGCGGCCGTTCCAAAGGGTTCGGCTTTGCCGAATTTGAAAACGAAGAAGAAACCCAGAACGCGATCGATACTTTAAACGGTCAGGAAATCAACGGCCGGGCCGTACAGGTAAATAAAGCCCGCAAGATGCAGCCACGACGAGACAATTTCGGCGGACGTGGCGGCGGTGGCGGATTTCGCAGATAACCAGTATACATAAAAATAAAAAGGGTAGAAGATTTTCTTCTACCCTTTTTTATATAAAAACAGGCTTACACTTATTCGTTTTCTTTTTCGGCAATAGCCTTAATAAGATGAGCAATGATCTTATCCCGTTCCGGGACGTTGGTTTTCAAAAACTGTACTCCGGCCACAAAACGATAATCAGCCCGTTTTTCCTCTTTAATCCACATCACTTTACCTGTGATCACGACCGGCTCTTCGGTTTTAGAAAGATACACGGATATCTCGACAAGCGCCCCTCGTTCTAATTTTTGAAATACCGGAAGACGCAGGCCTCCTTCGCTGATATCCACGCAATAAGAATCCGTCTGTACGATTCCTGAAAGTACACGGTACTTCACCTGTACCGAATCTTTAACCCTTACATACCGCCGCTTATCGTTACTCATACTTGCCTTTTGGTTAAAATTAAAAATCAAAAACTAAAAATGAAAAACATAAGAATCCGGGACGTTCCCAATATTTTCATCCTCATTCTTAATCTTTAATTTTTAATCTTTCATTTTTTATTTTACCTATATAGCTATAGGCAACGACTAACAGGGTAATCGCTACCGACAATCCGATTTTTTGTTTCACATATGATCGGTCGGTCACATAATCTATATAAAAAAAGTACGTCAAGAAAAACCAGCACAGGACCAACGCAATTCGAAAAATTGTTCTACGCCGCCGCATGGTTGTCCGCCTTCATTCTTTTTTCCTGCATGCCGGATACGTTAAGACTCGTCGGGATCAACAGGAGGTTTCACTCGCAGGACCTGTTCAACACATTGATTGATAAAGAACTTATCTTTTTCCCGGATATCACAGAATTCAATACCCGAATCAAATACCAACGTATCTTCAAGACAGGTACTCTCCCGGGCGGTAGACCAGATCACTTTCCCTCGACATTTAATGGGATCTTGGCTCACATATATCTCCAAATCGACCAGAGCGGTCACCTCAAACTGTTGGCGGGTAGTCACTTTCACGCCTACCGCGCTGATATTTTCGGTATAGGTAGAAATCGGATCTTTACCTTGGCAGGTAACCACTACCGTATAAGGAAACTCGGTCCTTATAAACCGTCTTTTTTCCTGTTCATTATGCCATTCCATAGCTATCCTCTTCTCTTTTAAATAATATAACCAAAAGTTTTGAAAGATGCAATAATAATCTATTACGATAACTTACGAAATCACATATCACACGACTTGACGAATCCTTCAGTTCAAGATAAACTCTATCAATCATCGTTCGTTTTTAATATCGATACAAGACAAATATAGCATTATTTTGCGCCCGTAGCTCAATTGGATAGAGTATGTGGCTTCGGACCACAGGGTTGCAGGTTCGATCCCTGCCGGGCGCACTTTTTATCGTAACGCGTAATGAGTAACGCGTACTGCGTCGAGGACTCGAAACTATAGACTGTCAACCATGGACTGAAGACTGTTTAACCGCTCACCCCTATCCGCTCACCGCTGTTAATGATATACTATACGTAACCATGTTTTTCAGAAACACTCCGGAAAAAACTGCCGCATACATGAAAAAAAAGTTTTGCCCGCGTTGCCGATCGTCCCGCAAGAAAGAATGCCCGTTTTTCGAGATATGCGTAGTCTCTCTATTCAGCCTGAACCGGCGCATTCCGCTGCATTTCAAGCCGGTCTCCTGAACTATATTAAAAATAAATGAAGGGGAAATTATTTCGCAGGAAGAAGTTGTTGGAATCTTTTTTCGGTGATCAAAGCCGGCTCGGTCCCATCGGAATTCATAAGATAATACTCGGGATCACCGCCGGCTTTAGGAATAACGACATAAAGCACCTGTCCGGTTTTTGCCCATTGCGGCCGCAATTCATTGATATCAGGGGTAAACGTGAGACGACGCTGTTTTTGGCCGTCTTTATCGGCAACGAAGATCTCGTAATTAAAATCGACGAAAGGGTCTTTACCGACATTGACAAGAAATACCGCTTTATTGTTATAAAAATCCGGCCGGCCATAAATGTCGATATTCACCGCCCGGTCGCTTTGAAGCAGGTTCATCGATACATAATCTATCTCACGCGTAAGCACCGCATCTTTAGCCCCGGGGACATACAGGGCAGATGGACCATGCTCAAATAACATACACCCACTCAATACAGGCAGAATCCATAACCCCATCAATATAAAAAACATTTTTTTATATACCATACACTCTTTTTATTATTTAAACCGGCCGATGACACCGGCAACGCTACGGGCAATCACATGGTTAGCTCGAGCCGCAGGATGTCCGTCAGGTAGATAAAAATCCGAAAGTGCGGACTGGCCGTCGCTGATTTCCTTTAAAAACAGCTGTTTTACGTCCACAAACGGGATATTCCTTTTAGTTAACTCCTCACTCAATAATTTTTCCCGCCAGGTAGTCTTATGTATTTCCTGTTCGGGGTAAAACACTACAAATACAAGCGGGATTTTCTCTTTTTGAGTCATCTCGGAAAGGGCTTCTATGAGTAAAGAGGCGATCTGTTCTTTTTCCTGCTGACGGCGGCCGGGAACCAGCCCCATTGTCTCAAGAAACATATATGATTTATTATTCAGTGCCGACAGTAAATAGCTTTTTATCTGCGGCGGATGAACTTTTATCCATTCGGAAAACGGCAAATCAATCGGGACCCCTTTAAGGAAGAGCGTATTATCCTCCACGAGAAAATAGGGTTTTTGCCCTGAACGCACTTCCAATACACACCGGTCGATATCTGTAGTCAAGAGGCCGACGACTATCGTCGGCTTTTCAAATAACGGGTAAGATTGTTTTATCCGTAAAAATATCTGGTCCAGTCCATACCCGCGTACCCCATAGTTATAGACTTGTTGTGTATTCTTCAGCAATATTCTCAGTTGCTCCGGGATACGTTCTGAAAGCCCGGTATTCCCGTAGACGAAAGAATCCCCATAAAATAATATTGCCGGTTTATCAAATCGAGGCGTATACGCTTCCTGAGCCGCCACCCCTAAAGGATTCGCGGATGTCTTACGCGGTGCCCAACCTAACTGCGGGTCGATAAGTTCTCGATCGATCTGTTCGCCTTGCCAGAGATTAGTCAACTTCCAGTACTCATCACTTGATGACCAGTCAGCATAAAGGTCGGGATTACGAAACCAGGGTACTCCGGCGGCAATACCGATACGTAAGATGATCTCGCCGAGACATAATCCGATGATGACAACAGCAATCCCTCTGGAAACCAGGACCATATTCAACCTTTTCTCCCGATGACGGAATATAAAGATACCTGAAAAAATCATCACTATATCGAATATCCATACTGCGGCCCGATTAGCAAAAGAGTCGATCGTCCCGTCCGGATCAAAAAGTTTCACCAACACCCATTGGTTCGCAAGGGCCCCGACGAGTATAAAAATGACTGCGATAGCGGTAAGAATGTTTTTCTGTAAGGAATGGCTCTTCATGATCGGATAAGGGGAAACTCCCTTTAAACCCCGAATTATTTTATGAATAAAGGATAGACTTGTCAAGGACGTTCACTGCCCGCTAGAACCGTATCTGTCTTTCAGTCTCAGAACTTTTTAGAATCGGTAAGGCCGGTAAGATACTGTTCAGCGATCATATGAGCGACCTTACCTTCTCGGGCCAGATTTTTTACGGCACTTTCGAATGTCTGCATTCCCAGTTGTCCTCCTGACTCCAGTGATGATTTTATCTGATGCCCTTTTTTCTCCCGGATCAGACGGCGGATCGCCATAGTCGCGACCAATACTTCACAGGCGACATATCGTTTATCATTCTCGACGCCTGGGATAAGCATCTGTGAAATCACCATCTGCAACGAATCGGCAAGCTGTACCCTCACCTGTTCCTGTTGGTTAGAAGGGAACACATCGACGATACGATCGACTGACTGGGCGGTATCGCGCGTATGTAACGTCGCAAACACCAGATGTCCTGTTTCCGCCGCGGTAATCGCAAGTTTTATGGTCTCCAAGTCTCTCATCTCTCCGACCAGGATCACATCCGGGTCTTCCCGCAGGGCGTTACGTAATCCTTCGGAAAACGAAACCGTATGGACTCCGACCTGCATCTGGTTTACCACGCTTTGTTTATGATGATGAAGAAATTCTATCGGATCTTCAAGAGTCACGATATGGCAGGAACGGGTAGCATTGATCTTATCGATAAGCGCCGCCAGAGTAGTGGTCTTACCGGCACCGGCCGGGCCGGTCACCATCACTAATCCGGTCTGAAGAGTACAGGCTTTACCGACCACATCCGGCAAGCCCAATTCCTGCAAGGATTTGATCTCATAAGGAATCAGACGAAACGCCACACATAACCCGTTATAATCGTTATACAGGTGACAACGAAACCGGGCTAACCCCTCTATTTCTCCGCCGAGATCGATATCTTTTGCCGAAAAAGAAGAAAACTCCTGTTGCGGAAACATCACTTTAAGCGCGCCAAGAATAGCATCCTGCGTTAAAGGATCCTCCCCCAAACGAGTCAGTTTGCCCTGAATCCGGATAATCGGCGGTAATCCGACCGATAGATGCAGATCCGATGCTCCTTGGGCGATAACTTCTTTAAATATTTGTGTAATATCCATTCCTTCTCCCCGTTCTTAGACTAAACTCACATCATTATAATTTTTTGTCCCCGAAATGTTCCTGAATATACTTTTGCATCAACTGAATAGCTTCCCCCTTACACTGGCCACATACCGTACCTAATTTAGTATGTTCCTGTAAAGACAGATAGGTCCTGACCCCTTCCAATACGGCATCCTCTATCTCCTGGTCGGTCACGTTCATACATTGACAGATGATCCGCGCTTTTTCTTTCACTACTTTCTCGGGAGCACCTTGACGCACATAATAATCATTGATCGCCGCCCGTAACGCTTTATCTCCTAACACCGAACAATGTATCTTATGTTCCGGCAACCCTCCCAGCCGCGCAGCGATATCTTTAGGAGAAATATGAAAAGCTTCGTCCAACGTCATCCCTTTTACCGCTTCCGAAAGGATTGAAGTACTCGCGATCGCGCTGGCACATCCATAGGTTTTCCAGCGACAATCGGTAATAACCCCTTTTTCTTTATCGACCTTGATGACTACCATCATCTGGTCGCCGCATTTTACGTTTCCGACGACCCCTTTTCCGTCATCGGCATAAGCCGATTCATCTTCAAGCACATTACGTGGATTCATAAAATGCTCTTTTACCACATCACTGTAAACCCAATTGCTTTTATTTTCCATCTATTTTCTCCTCATCGAATAGGCGGTAGACATTCCCCGTACTTTCTTTACAATCGCCGGTAATTTATCTAACAGGCAAGAGACTTCTTCTTCGGTAGTCTCCCGGCCCAGGCTGATCCTAAGAGAGCCATGCGCCGCCTCCGCAGAAACACCGGTAGCGAGCAACACATGAGACGGGTCCAAAGACCCGGAAGCGCATGCCGAACCGGTCGAAACCGCGATCCCTTCCAGATCAAGGTACAACAATAACGCTTCTCCTTCAGCTCCTTCGAAAGAGACATTCAAGGTCCCGGCAAGCGAATCTACCGGATGGCCGTTAAAATACACATCATTGATTTTCTTTTGAATATCGTCTTTCATCAGTTGTTTCAATCTTAACAACCGCTGGTGTTCATCATGCATCTCTTCGGTGCGCATTTCGATCGCTTTGGCGAAACCGACAATACCGATGGTATTTTCGGTCCCGGCACGCCGTCCGCGTTCCTGATGCCCGCCGTGGATGAACGGACAGAACGGTACGCCTTGCCTCACATAGAGCGCGCCGACTCCTTTAGGTCCGTAGATCTTATGCGCGGAAAAAGAAAGAAAATCGACACCCAGGTCGTTTACATCTACCGGGATCTTCCCGACTGCCTGTACCGCGTCGGTATGCAGAAAGATGCCTTTTTCATGGACAATCCGAGCGATCTCTTTAATATCCTGTATAGTCCCGATCTCATTATTCGCCAGCATCACCGATACCAACAGGATCTTATCCGATAATAATAATGTTTTTAATTGATCTTTATTCACCTTACCTTGCGCGTCTACATCAAGATAATGCACTTTAATCCCCTGGTCCCTTAAACAATGAGAAGCTTCCATTACGCAAGGGTGTTCGATACGAGTCGTAATCACCTCACGTGGGGCATCCTGCCCGACAGCACAACGATGCGAACAACAGGAAAACAATTTCAATACCGTATTATTCGCCTCCGAACCGCTCCCCACAAACACGATCTCATCGGACTTTGCGGCAATAAAACCGGCAATAGTCTCCCGGGCATCTTCAATCCGCCGTTTTGCCTGGCGGCCGAATGAGTGCATACTTGACGGATTACCGAAAACATCCATCATCGCGCTCATCTCCTCCTTTACCCGGGGATGAAGCGGGGTTGTCGCGTTATGATCCATGTAGATAATTTTTTTGTCCATATTGTTACCCCTCCAATATACCTCTATTTTACGTATAACTTACCATTTTTTGAATACTTTTTTGCGCCCGGGCAATGATGTCTTCAGGCAACGTTATTTCTTCGTAGATATTTTCCAGAGAATACAGCACTTTATCTAACGTAATTTTTTTCATATTCGGACATACCGCAATATCACTTATCGCATAAAACTTTTTGTCCGGATTATCTTGGCTTAACCGGTAGACCATCCCTTCTTCAGTCCCGATGATAAACTCCTTACAATCGGACTGTTTTACATATTTACTCATCCCTCCGGTCGATAATACCGCATCGGCCAGTGCCGTTACGTGCGGCGTACATTCCGGATGGACCAACACCAGAGCCCCGGGATGTTCGGCTCGTTTTCCCCGGAGATGTTGGGGTAATATCCGGGCATGAGTCGGGCAATACCCTTTCCAGAAAACAAAGTTCCGGTCTATTTGCGATGCGGTATACCGGGCAAGATATTGGTCGGGTACGAAAATGATCTCCTCATCTTCGCGAAACGCGCCGGCAACCACCTCCAATGCGTTACCGGAAGTACAACAGACATCGCATTCGGCTTTTACTTCAGCCGAAGAATTCACATAGCAGAGGGCTTTTGCCGAGGGGTGTTCTTTTTTCAGCGTACGCAACTGATCAGCGGTGATCATATCGGCCATGGGACAACCGGCCTGACGGTCGGGGATAAGGACCGTCTTTTGAGGCGAAAGTATTTTCGCAGTCTCCGCCATAAAATACACGCCGCAAAAAACGATCACATCAGCTTTCGTCTTTGCCGCCTCGATACTCAACCCCAACGAATCACCGCGGTAATCGGCAATATCCTGGATCTGGGGCAACTGATAATTATGCGCCAGGATAACCGCGTTGAGTTTTTGTTTAAGTTTTTGAATTTTCTCAATCGCATCCATATTCAACCTCTTTAATCAACTTCTCTCTTGATAACTTGCGCGAATAATCCCTCCGCCGCACACACGATCGCCACTATAGAACACCAAAGATTGGCCGGGAGTGACTGCCGCCTGAGGCTCTTTGAACCGGACGTGCCCCCGACTATCCTTGAGCATGCACTGACAGGACGCCGGAATATGGGCATAACGGATTTGGGCAGCCACATTCTCCGGTACCTCATCGACCAGCAGATGTATCTCATCGATCTCTACCGTATTGGTATAAAGGTCTTCTTTATCGCCGACTACCACCTGATTCTTCCGGGCATCAAGCCGCGACACATACAGCGGCCGGCCTACGGCAACTCCTAACCCTTCCCGCTGGCCCAAGGTATAATGGATTATACCCGGATGAGTCCCGATCACTTTACCTTCCCGGGTAACGATCTCACCCGGCTCCATTCCCGGTCCCCGCCACCCGTGACCCTGTACCCGGCATCCTTCCTTCACGTATCCGGCAATAAACTCTTTATACCCTCCCCGGGCAATGAAACAAATATCCTGACTCTGAGGTTTTTGAGCAACCTTAAGTTGTGCATTTTCGGCGACCTTGCGGACCCCGTCTTTGGTATACTCTCCTAAAGGAAACAATAACGAACTTAATTTTTCCCGGGCAATACCGTACAAAAAATACGTTTGATCTTTTTTGCGGTCACGGCCCCGCAACAAATAAAACTCCCCGGCGGTTTCTTCTATCCGGGCATAATGCCCGGTTGCAAAATAATCAAACCCCATAGTTTTGGCATAATCGAACAATTTACCGAACTTCAAGTATTCGTTACACCGCACACAGGGGTTAGGAGTGCGGCCGTTCAGATATTCCGACACGAAATCATTAATAATATATTCTTTCATCTCGCCGGAAAAATCAAGAACATAATGAGGGACATCAAGGAAACGGCACACTTCCTTAGCATCGTCAATAGCCCGGACCCCACAGCATTTTGTGTGACTGGCATCTTCCGTATCGGCAATACCCAGACACATCGTCACGCCCACCACTTCATACCCCTGTTGTTTGAGCAAATACGCAGCGACCGAAGAATCGACCCCGCCACTCATCGCGACTAATACTTTCTTTTTCATCGGAATATTCTAACGCAGAAAAGATTTTAATTCATCCTGCGGCAATTGGGAAACCGACATTACTTGTTCGGTACCGTTTTTTGTTATTTTTATCTCGACTGCCCCTTGAGGTTGAGTATACCGGGCAACTATCCGGGCACAACTTATTATATCTTCATCGTTCATCTTTCCGCGAGCGATCGCGGTCGGCCCGGGTAAAATGTAAGGATAAAAAACCGTATCGTCGGGATGTATCTGTTCACCCAACATCCCGTTTTCTTTCTCGTTCCTTCCTACCACAAAAAACAATTCCGGAGTCATACGGAAAAACCGGCCCCGTTTGGAAAGCTTTACGTTGGCGACCGACAAGGCATCGTGAGTCAAAAGATCCGCAACTCGCTGGGAAAACGAAGCGTCGGTAAGGCGGCACCCGCCGCCGGGCCAGGGATATTCAATCAACCCCCACTCCTTAGCGAGTGAGATCTGACGGGTACGGCCGCGCCCGGAAATATCAAAAAGATGTTTCTGGTCCAACCATCCTTTCTCCTGAGGTATGGTCACCGACAACAACAATGCCGAAAGAGGCCTCACCAGCGCGCCTCCCAAACCGCTCTTTTTCTCGATCTCCTGTAGCGAACGAAAATGCTGCGACATCGGCCGTTGGTTTAATACTTCTCCGGTAATCACAAACTGCGCTCTTTCCTGATGCATGATCTCTTTTGCTTTTTTAAGCATCAGGATCTTACAGTCAATACACGGGTTCAGATTCCGGCCGTATCCGTGAGGAGGATTTTTGAGGACTTCCAGGAATTCTTCGGAAATATCTACGATCCGTAAACGGCAGTCGAGCTGAGCACAAATACTGTACGCGCTGGACTCACATACGGTTTCATGTTCGTACCGCAGGAAGGGAATGACATAATGGACGGCAAGGACATCAACCCCCTGGATTTGAACTGCTTTAATCGCAAGCGCGCTATCTAATCCTCCGGAAAGTAACGCAATCGCCTTTAGTTGTTCGATAGCCATATTGTGCCGCCATTATCTTCTTTGTGTCTTCGTACACTCCTAAAGGACCTACGCGGTCTTTACTGTCTCTTTCTCACAACTCAAAATATTCTTGGTAAGCTCAGCCCCTTTCAGGCCGGAAAGTAACATCGCTCCGAAAGTCGGGCCCATTCGCGGAAGGCCGTACATGGTAGAAACAGCCATACCGATGGCAATAAGCCCGGGATGAACCTCTTGAGTATATTCCACGACCAGATCTTCGGAAGTATCGATCCACATTGCTCCGCATCCTTTAGTATTCAATAATCCTCTTTCCTGAAGCTTGATACAGGCGACCGCATCATGACCGGACGCATCAATAAGCACTTTTGATTCGATAGAGATCGGATCAAGACATTTGATCTGTTTAGGCACATTTTGAATCGGTGTCCAGTTGATCACCGCTCCGGCAACCCGATTCTCCTGACGCAATACCACGTCTTCTAAGAATGTCATATTCAATATCTTCACTCCGGCCTCGCAGGCTGAAGCGATCAATTTAGAACAGGCATGTGGCGCATCAGCGACAAAAAGCCCTTTTTCGAATTCTTTTAACGGCACGTTTAATTCATCAAGTATTTTATCGGCCGGTGTCCGCACGGTAAGTTTATTCATCAGATACCCACCGATCCAAAACCCGCCGCCGAGGTAATTATTACGTTCGATGAGCACGACTTTGAACCCTTCTTTTGCCAGTTCTCTCCCGGCGATCAGGCCGCTGGGACCACCGCCGACGATGACCGCGTCACTTTCGACACAATCAGTAAGATGGCTTGAGAACTCCTGAATGATCGCTCGTGAAACCTCTTTTTCTCCTGCCGGACTAAATATCCTTTTTGACATGATTTCCTCCTTTGCTTAACAACCCCACCTAAATGCGAAACGCTTCAATCCCCATGACATGCACTTTGAAAGGGAAGCCCCCTCTCTCGCGGTGCAAGCTCTACTGCTTCCCTTTTTTATTTTCCCGCATTATCCCAGCGAGTAATCAAAAAAATGCCGTTCAGCGCAAAAAGATTAGGAAAGATACGGACGCTCCTCCCTTTGCCTACATATACTTTCTTGAGGATCTTCAACTTTTTTCTACGGCAAAAATCGATAAAATCGGTCAGGCTCAAAAAATGCAGGTTGGGAGTATCATACCATTGATACGGTAAAGACGAAGTGATCGGCACTTTTCCTTTAAAAAAGATCCTAGCCCGGGCCCGCAGAAACGCGAAATTGGGAAACCCGACGATAACATGAGTACCGACCCGTAACGCTTCATTGATGACAAACTCGACATTTTTTGTCTCCTGCATACTCTGGTTCAAGATCACATAGTCAAAAGATTTTGACGGATAATTCTTAAGCCCGCCTTCGATATCTTCGTGAAAGACACTGACTCCTTTTTCCACGCATTTATAGATCGCCTTCTCGTTTACTTCTATTCCATGTACCCGGGCCCTTTTTTCGTTCGCCAAAAGATGCAATAACGTACCGTCACCGCAACCCAGATCGAGCACTTTCGAATCCGGTTCGATCATCCCGCAAATAATCTTATGGTCAAGACGTGTATCTTCAGCCATCTATTGTATCCGTTTATAGGTAGTCGCTAAGAAATGTTTCACTAAATGCGTCTCTTCTTCGATCTCAAGTAAAAAAGCATCATGCCCGTAGGTCGAATTCACCACGCAATACGTCACGTCACAATGACGCATCTTAAGCTGCCGGGCGATCTCTTTACACTGGTATGCCGGATAAAGCCAGTCCGAACGAAACGCGACGACAAGGAACCGGGCATCGACGGTTTTGCCGTCGGGGAACAGTTTCCCTTCGGAAAGATCAAAATAATCCATGGCTTTGGTAATATACAGATAAGAATTCGCGTCAAACCGTTTCACAAAACTATCGCCCCGATACCGCAGATAGCCTTCAACTTCGAAATCGGTAGAAAAACTGAAGCTGTAGTTTTTATCTTTCAGTTTACGCGAAAATTTATTTTCCATCGACTGGTCACTCATATAGGTAATATGCCCGATCATCCGCGCAACTGCCAACCCCCGTTCAGGCTGAGCGTGATCGTAATAGTCTCCGTTGCCCCAGTCCGGATCAGCCATGATCGCCTGGCGTCCGACTTCACTGAACGCGATCTGTTGCGGCGAATGTTTAAGTACAGTCGCTATAGGGATCGCCGAATGGATCATGTCCGGGTAAGACGCGACCCATTGTAATACCTGCATCCCGCCCATCGACCCGCCGGCGACAGTGAGCAACTTTTTAATACCGAGATGATCGATCAATTCTTTCTGGGCGTTGACCATATCGGCAATGGTGATCATCGGAAAACTGAGTCCGTAAGGCTTGCCGGTTACGGGATTTACCGTCGAAGGGCCGGTACTTCCTTTACATCCTCCGATCACATTCGAACAGATCACAAAATACTTTGTAGTGTCAAACGCTTTATGCGGCCCGATCATATCATCCCACCATCCCGGTTTTTCATCACCTTGATGATACCCTGCGACATGAGCGTCGCCGGAAAGGGCATGTACGATCAATACGGCATTATCTTTTTTTTCATTCAACTGGCCGTACGTCTCGTATGCTAACGTGATCGGACCGAACTTCTCGCCCGACTCCAACAACAACTTCCGAGATCCTTCGGCAAAAGTAAAATATTTTGTCTCTACTATTCCTACACTATCCTCATTCATATGGATGTATCTGTTCTCCCGTTTACCCGTTATCCTGTTGACCCGTTATTTTTTAACGGGCGGACGGGAATCCCGCCTATGGCGGGAAACGCGGGCACGGGTTTAATCTACATCATCAAACAACCACGTCGACAGGTACCGTTCACCGGTATCACACTGGACCGCGACAATCGTTTTTCCTTTCAATTCGGGACGCTTGGCAATTTCCAGTGCCGCCCACATGATCGCGCCGCTGGAAATACCCACAAAAATCCCTTCTTCTTTCGCAAGCCGCCGGGCGATTTTTCCGGCATCTTCATGCCCTACCGTGATTATTTCATCAATTATATCACGATTTAGCACATTTGGAATAAATCCTGCGCCGATTCCCTGGATTTTATGTGGGCCGGGTTTCCCTCCAGAAAGCACCGCGGAATCAGCCGGTTCTACCGCAACTATCTTTACGTTGGGATTGCGTTTTTTCAATACCTCACCTACCCCCGTAATCGTACCGCCGGTCCCGACACCGGAAATAAATACATCGACCTTACCGCCGGTATCGTTCCATATCTCCTCGGCAGTCGTCTCACGGTGAATACGCGGGTTCGCTTTATTCACGAACTGTTGGGGGATAAAACTGTATGATGTTCCCGAAGCGATTTCTTCAGCACGCCTGACCGCTCCGGCCATCCCTTTAGCTCCCTCAGTCAATACCACATGCGCCCCTAAGATTTCCAGAAGTTTTCTGCGTTCCTCACTCATCGTATCGGGCATAGTAAGGATCAACTGATACCCTTTCGCCGCGCAGACAAATGCCAGGGCGATACCGGTATTACCGCTGGTCGGTTCGATAATGACCGAATCTTTATGGATCAATCCCCGCTGTTCGGCTTCTTCGATCATCGCCACGCCGATACGGTCTTTGACGCTGGAAAGCGGGTTAAAAAATTCCAATTTAGCAAGTATTGTCGCTTCCATCCCTTCGGTGAGCCGGTTTATCCTTACTAAAGGAGTATTCCCTACGGTTTTTGTAATATCACTGTATATGTTCCCCATAATTCTATTCCTTTTTTAAAATAATTGAAATACAATAGAAATACGCTCTACTTCGTTTCGCGAAATACATAGAAATACAATCGTATTTCTATGCATTTCCATCGTATTTCAACTGTATTTCAAAAACCTATTCCTTGTTTCGAATTTATCATTAATAAACTATTTACTGCTTACCTTAAGTGCTTGTTCTATATCCGCGATAATATCATCTACATGTTCGATTCCCACAGATAACCGGATATAATCGGGAGTCACTCCCGCGGCACGCTGTTCCTCAGAAGACAACTGCTGATGAGTCGTCGTTGCCGGATGGATTGCCAAAGTCTTAGCATCCCCGATATTGGCAAGGTGCGATATCAGGTTAAGCGAATCGATAAACCTCTTTCCCGCTTCAATGCCTCCTTTAATCCCGAACCCAATAATAGCCCCGGCGCCTTTCTTAAGGTACGTATCGGTTTTTGCTTTTTCCGGGCTTGAATCGAGCCCGGGATAATTCACCCAGGACACTTGCGGATGTTTCTCAAGGTATTGGGCCACTTTCAAGGCGTTTTCGGAATGACGCGGCATACGCAGGGGTAATGTTTCCAGCCCCTGAAGAAACAGAAACGCGTTAAACGGCGACATTGCCGGCCCCATATCCCGCAGAAGAGTCACCCGCGCTTTGATGATATACGCGATATTGCCTAACGGTTTTAGCGCTTCCACAAAGTTTACCCCATGATAACTTGGGTCCGGTTCGGCGATCAACGGGAACTTTCCGTTGGTCCAATCGAATTTTCCCGAATCGACGATTATTCCGCCGATAGAAGTCCCGTGTCCGCCGATAAACTTTGTCGCGGAATAGACGATAATATCGACACCGTGATCAAACGGTTTTAACAGGTAAGGAGACACGGTATTATCCAGGATAAACGGGATCCCGTTCTCATGGGCGATCTTCGCTAACGCTTTAAGATCGGTCACATTCAGTTTCGGATTCCCTATCGATTCGGCATAGATCGCTTTCGTCTTAGAAGTAATCGCTTTTTTAAACCCGTCTAAATCTCCCGACGGCACAAAATTCACTTTTACCCCTAACCGTTTGAAGGTGTAATGGAACAATGTGTAGGTTCCGCCGTAAAGATTGTCGGCAGATACGATCTCATCACCGGCCTGAGTGATATTGAGAAGCGCCAGAGTAATCGCGGCCTGGCCGCTCGCGGTCGCAAGCGCGCCTATCCCGCCTTCTAACGCCGCGACCCGTTTTTCCAGTACATCGGTCGTCGGATTCATCAGCCGGGTATAGATGTTACCGGATTCTTTTAACGCGAACAGGTTTGCCGCATGTTCGCTGCTTTTAAACAGATAAGAAGTGGTCTGATAGATCGGGACCGCGCGCGAACCGGTCTCAGGATCCCCGTCATACCCGGCATGTAACGCGAGTGTTTCTTCTTTCCACTGGTTTTTTATTGGTGTACTCATTGATTCCTCCTTTTAATATTTTTATTTCAGATCGTATACATAACCGCTTTTTCTTTTTTCTCACGACATCGTTTCGCGAGATCACCTACCGTGGTATCCTGGAGTGTCTCGGAAATCACTTCTCCCAGATTACACCACAGGTCACGAGTGACACAACGGGAAATCCGCCTGCACTCATCGGGTGATGAAACGCACTCGACGATATTCAGCCCGCCTTCTAAAGTTTCGACGATCTCCTTAAAAGAGATACTGTCGGGATGGCGAGCCAATACATATCCACCGTGTGCTCCGCGAAACGAATTTATCAATCCGGCGCTTTTTAAAGGGATAATGATCTGAGTAAGATATTTTTCGGAAATGTTTTCTTCCTTAGCGATATTTTTCAAATATACCGGAGCTTTTCCGTAATGCAGACCTAACACCACCATTAACCGTGCGCCATAGCGAGTTCTTGTTGAAATCTTCATAATTACTCCTTTTACTACTAACCTGATAGTATTAGTAGGGATTATACTCTTCCTTTTGTTTTTTGCAAGAAAAAATTTAATCAAAGGAGAAACTACAATAAAAATGTACGCTCTAAAGGTTTATTTCGAAGAAAAATCATCGAGCAACGACTCATAACCCGCCGAATGCTCTTGTTTCTCTTTTTGGGCAGCGAGAATGGCTGAGGTTTCCTTGGCCCAGGTATTCACCAGTTCCCCAAACCGGCGGATGTCGTCAGGAGAAGAAAACGGATAACTGGGGTCATCACAGGTAAATCCTTGCCTCTCGGTGAGGCTGGCGATCTCCTCGCCGGTTTCAAGGTCAAAAATCCGGCATTCGAATAAAAGCGTACCGGGGGGATTTTGAGCGGTCTCCCCGGAAAACTCTGAAAGCATCCGCGTTAACGCCTGTTGTCTTTCTACGGAAAAATCACTGGAAATCTTGAGATTAACCACCAACGACGGTTTTGTGGTCGATAGTTTCGTATCGACATCATCGCGGTTCACAGGAATGATTTGGTCTAATCCGTCGGCAAACCGGGAAAACACCAGGTAACCCATCTGCTCGACGGTATCCTCGTCGATATCTTCGGCTACCGTCGTACCGTTTTCATCGATGACGTTTACGTTGATATCGCGCAGATCGACAATATTAATAAAAAGTTCGTCGTACCGGTATAGATCCACAGCGGGATTTATCCAATCCGCATCAAACCCGGCGATTTCGGTTTGTCCCCATGCCGAAAAAATATGTATTGATACCACGGCCCCGATAAGGAACCGCCTTAGATATTTTCCTGATCTCATGGCTGTATCTTCTAAAATTCACGGGTTCCGTCGTCAGAACGGACAATATTTTTTTCTGGTCTGGCCCTGTGTTTCCAAATCCTTCACAATAGAAAGCAATCTTTTCTTATGTTCGTCAGAAAGGCCGAACTGGCTGATTTCCGCTTCTAACTCCGCGAGCGTACCGTATCCGGAAAGATAACCATTGATCCGTGAGGCGGCCGTAGAATTCACAAAATCCTTCATATCGGGATAGATAAGAGTAAACCCCCGCATGAGATCCGGTTCATGACGCAGACGGTATTTCTGATGATAGTCTTCGGCTAAATAAAATTTCTTGAAAGGAAGGATTTCGGTATATACGGTCGTATTCAATTGTCTTTCTTTCGCCTGTTTACTCGCCCCGGCTAATTCCTGCTGTAATTCGTTATGAAAGAAAATAATCGGTTTATACTGCTGACTCCACGGTTCTTTTGCCGGATCGTGATGTTTCCAGAAAATAGCGAGTAACTGTTTAAACGTGATCTTCTCCGGGTCATATTCGATCTGTAAAGTCTCGCTATGGTTCCCTAGATTATGATACGTCGGGTCAGTGATCACCCCGCCGGAATATCCTACCCGGGTACGGACCACCCCCTCAATACTTCCAAACATCGCCTCCGGTGACCAGAAACAGCCCAACGCAAACGTCGCCACCTCCAGATGCTGCGGCACCATCCGATCAATCGGCGGCACCTCTACATCGGTCTTCACTTTATGCAGGTTCATTCTTCCTCCCCCCTTTCTTTCCAGAGTATATGCGGTGTATGCACACTCATAACCGCCGACATGCCTAAAAAACAAATAACTATTATCCTTATCAGCCCGCAATCCGGTATTGCGAAAGCTGTTGTATCCTTTTGAGCATATTGGGATGAGTACTTAACGTTTCCATCATCCGATCGCCAAACGCAAGCTGGATGGACCGGGTACGTAGTGCCGCAAGTTCGGTTGAATCGATCGTGCCGCTTTTATCTATATCTATTTGACTTAATTCTTTTATCTCTTTCAATGCCCGTGACGGATCGTTTAAAAAAAACGCCTTAAATCCTTCCGACTCTTTTATCGATTGTTTATCTATACGTGCCGAACCGTACACGAGTTTATATAATGCCGAAGCAAGAAATTCCGGACGGTTACCTAACGCGATCGATCCGCGGTCAGCGAAATATTCCCGGATACGCGAGGCATAAAGGACGAGCAGATTAGTAATAAAATAGAACAGTAACGCGGCCACGCCGATCAATACCGTATTCTGATTGTCCCGGCTGCGCCGACGGCCGAAAAAGAGGAAATGCCAGGCAAGCCGGTACATGATTATCGGTATGATCGATAATAACGTGATGGTAAGCATATCTCGGTTTTTAATATGGCTCAATTCGTGCCCTAAGACCGCTTTCAATTCATTATCATCCAAGAGCTGGACGATCCTTTCAGTGACACATACCCGTCCGTCTTTAATGCTACGGCCAAAAGCGAACGCGTTAGGGATATTTATCTGAGAGATCCCTATCTTAGGCATAGGGATACCGGCCCGGGCGCTCAGATCTTCGACCATTTCATACAGTTTCGGCTGTTCGTTCCGGCCGACATATTTTACCCGCATCGACCATTCGACCATTTTAGGGCCGATCAGGTATTGGATGGCCATCAACCCTACCGCGAAGATAAAATAAAAACTGAATTCAGTAACCCCTGCGGCCGCCCCGACCATAACGACGATCGCATAGACGATCGCAAACAATATGGTCAACATTACCATCATCCGCAGATGTAACGATATCATAACGGTTCTCCGTGTAGCGGTATATTTCCTGATAACGCAAGGCACTTCAAAATACTATCGGCCTTCCTGTTGTCGTTTTTCCCGGTCTTCCCGCTCTTTTTGTTTTCTCATCTCTACTTTATGTAATACCCGCTGGATCTTTTCCATCAATACTTCGGTCGTAAACGGTTTGATAATATAGTCTTCGGCGCCCATCTCAATAGCATTCGTCACATCGCCGATACGGTTCTCCGCAGTGAACATGATCACCGGTATCTGTTTTGTACGGAAACTGTCTTTTAATTTCGCGAGCACTTTGTATCCGTCCATGTCCGGCATCACCACGTCAAGCAGGATCAGGTCGGGATTCTCCCGTTGCGCCATACGTAACCCCTCGTGTCCGTTCGGCGCGCTTACCACATCGAATCCGCTCGATCTCAAACGTGAAGTAGTCATGATCGAAACGTTTTCTTCATCGTCGACTACTAATATCTTTTTTTTATCGTTTTCCATCTTTACGCCTCCTTCATCAATGGTCTCTTTTTTATCGATATGGGTTATAAACACACCGGGCAACTCCCCGAACGTCTTGCCGTCCTGAGGGAAATGGAACTCCCGGATAGTAAAACTCATTCTATCGGATACACCTGATTTCGACAATATCGATTCGATCTCGGTTTTAAGACGCGCGGCGATCACCCCTGCGGTCTCTTTTTCGACCGAATGTAACACTGTAAAGACCGAATCCGTACCGCGCACGATCGTATCTGACGTCTGACGGATACAATTCCTTAACCGGTCGACGATCGAAGAAAGGACCGGAGTATCCGGCAGGTTATCCCCAACAGGGGTGAATGAAAAAAGTATGAGCGCAGTTTTAAACCCCATATCAAGCTCGTCACTGACACATTTTTCTAATATGACCGATACATCATACTTCGGTAACAGGAATGTGACCGCAGTCCCTTCACCAAGAGCACTATCGATCCAGATATCCCCGTCATGGGCTTCAATGATCCCTTTGGCAACCGCAAGCCCCAATCCCACATTCTTTTTACGCGGCAGAGGATGCAATACCATCTGCTCGAATGTCTCAAAAACTTTTTCTTGGTATTCCCTGGGAATACCTTCTCCGGTATCACGTACCACACATTCAATCACATAAGGCTTCTCTGTTACCATAATAGATATTTCGCCTTGACGGGTAAATTCGACGGCGTTTTCGGTAAGTTTATTGAATACCTGGATAATCCGTTCCCGATCAGCATAGGCATAGAGCGGGGTATCCACTCCCCGACAATGAATGGCGATCCCTTTGGCTTTTGCCTGTTCACGGAATCCGGAAATAACGTTTTGAATGATCGCGTGTATATCTGTTTTCTCCCTCTTCAGCATGAGTTGGCCGCGGACAATCGTTGAAATATCCAGGAGGTTTTCCACAACCGTAGTCAACCGGTCGACATCCTGCATACAAAGGGTAAGAAACTGACGTTGGGTCTCGTTCACATCCCCATGAATACCTTCTAATATCTGGGAAACCCCCTCCCGCAAAGAAGTGAGCGGGGTACGCAACTGGTGGGAAACGATGCGTAAAAAATCCTCTTTACGCTGATTTAGTGGGTCGGGAGTGTCCATTTTTTTCTTTATGCTATATGTATATTAATATAATTGATTTTAGCATAGTTTGGATGTTTTTCAAATGAGGCTTTTATCACTGGACCGGAAGGATCGGCTCATTACACAAAAGTTGTTTTTTAAAAATTTCAGAATAAGACATCTTTTATCATAATATTAAATGAAGTTAAAATCCTCTCCCTCTTGAGAACAAGAAACCCGCTCCTTTTGGAACGGGTTTCTTGTTTCCAACGGAGAGGGAGGAAGAAACGGGATTCACGGCTCACTTCGTTCCAAGGAAGTTTAAATCACCTCCCATTAAAAACAAAAACCCGTCCTCTTTCAAGGACGGGCATTTTTTCAACGGAGAGGGAGGGATTCGAACCCCCGGTGGGTTTCCCCACAACGGTTTTCAAGACCGCCGCGATCAACCAGGCTCTGCCACCTCTCCAATAAATAGCGTTTAGCGTATAGTATTCTAATTGTATGTAAATACTATCGACTAATGATTAACGACGATTGATAAAGTTTATCGTGAACTGGGGATTCCGTCAAGACAAGCGTTATGACTCGTATTCCACCTACGAGGTGGATAAGGTTTTATATTGGAATTTTTCGACGTGTGTCGAACAATGATAGGGTGCCGGGGATACGAGGATGTCTGCGATCATCTGTGGTCTTCTCAATCTGTGCCCATCTGCGCGAGCGCGAAGGGCAACGTGTGTCGTGCTTGCCCCGTTGCGAAGCTCACGGGGTGACTATGTGACTTGCCGCAGGCAGATGTGTGGCTATGTGACACTTTGTGACGTAAATTTATAACCGATTAACAATGCGGGTTTGTTAGAAGCCCCTCCCCTAATGTTACAAAAAAGGTCTGTCCTCATTTGTAACATTAGCCTTCGTTTTTACTCACCTCTATTCTAAAAACAATACCTTGCTGTTTTCCCTTGAAATTTAAAGGCCCTATGTGGTATATATGAAAGGTTACCAGTCACGGGATTTTCAAAGCTACGGAACAATGGACCGACAATCTGGCAAAACAGTCAAGTAGATAAAAAAAGTTCTATCTATTGACGGGAGTCGTCTACCCAAAAAAGACAAATACAAGAAAGGAGGATACTATGAAATACAAGTCTTCCATAGTATCGATTTTGATCATTATCGGGCTCATTCTTTCCCCGATGGCAGCATATTCTTATATACCGTGGGAGGACCCGGATACGACGATGCCCGGAGACGCCGGCAGCGCCGATGATTGGACGCTTCCTCCTCCGACCCCTGAAGAAGTATTCCCGGAAGAAATCACTTATTATTGGTACGACACCCCCTATACGTTCAGTCCCCAGGAACAAGCTCAAACCGGTGAAGTTAATTTACAGCCGGCATCTCAACCTTCCCCCTCAGACGATCCTCAAGATCTTCCTCCTGCAGCACCGCCTTTTGTAGGACAGGTAGAAACTTCTTATATGATTGAGATTGTATTACCTCAAATAACTAATACTGCTCCCTCATTTACTCTTACTCCCGACATGGTGAATATTACTGGTATTACTACCATCTTTTTAAACGACAACGGAACTGATTCTCCTTTCGGCCCTCAGACAATTTCTTCTGAATACTGTGTTGATGAAAGTTACGATCAGGAAATAATAGACTTTTTGACTGACCCGACAACAAATCAGGAAACACAATCGGTCACTATAGATTCTTCTTCTCTCTACACTTTAGATAACGGCCAAATTGATCAGATCTACGGTGGTACAGGATTCGGCGCTCCAAGAACAGCCGAAGTAACATTTACTCCTATGGTCGTAACCGATAGCGAATCACAAGAACAATTCGTCATGGGTCAGACCGAAGACGGCGAAAGTGTATTAGTACCGATTAATGACGCAATCGCAGCCGTTCCCGAATGGCAAACACAAGTCGATGAACTCGACCAGTTTTTTCCCGATTACGGATTCGAGATCGATAATTCTGTAATGGAAGCATACCCTCTACCCATAGACGCTTTTACCACAATAGACAACGATACCACCAGTTATTCTTATAACCCTGAATCACAGACCATGAATGACGATGAAGATGCATTGAATGCCGGCGAACTCGTAACGGTATTTCCGCACGATCAGAACAGTCCCGCTATCCCTGTAGGCAGATATAATCCTGTTACCGCAGAAATGGAACTCCATTTCATCCAGAGTAGCCCCGATCTAGATATGGATGTACCGGCATCGGATTTCCCCAGTCAACCTTACGTATTCGATCAAGAACCGGATATTGAGATATTCTATGAAGGTGCGGCGGATTGGTGGCAACTCTGGGGATTAGATGAAGCCGGTGTCGACAGTAATATGGACGATGCCTGGCTTGCCGGTTCAATGGGTGAAGAGTGGGAACCGGAACAAAACCCAACAGAAGTGAACTTTTTTACCATCGACCTGAACGGATCCGAACCGGTCGCATGGGGAGAATATGTCGACCCTTATGACGGAACAACTCATACCGGTCTTATTGAGATTTCCTGGTCAGACGTCGAGACAGGAATCAACGACGGCACAATCAGCGCGAATATCGTCATGGGCATGACTACCGCGGTAGAAGACGGGATAATCGATGTAGACCTTGAAGAAACCGGTCCCGGTCTTACCGCCCATCCCGGAACAATCTACGATCCGTTAGAAGGATTTGCCAACGGTATCATCGATGAGACATCGACCGTATCCGCTTACGATCCCGAATCGGGAGTAGCCTTAATCCTTACTGATAACGTGCACGGCAATACGATAGCCGGTATCATGAAAAATGCTGACGACGTATTTGTCAACGATTATCTTCCTGACGAATTTGTTGCCGGTGTCGGCACGTTCGATTATTCATTCACCGGGGGAAACGAAGACGTCCAGATAACTACCATGGGACAAAACGACACGATACAGACCCAAACCGTCAATGCCGATAATTTCTCTTCACTATTTATTCGTCCCGGAGAAGCAATGGTCGGGGTAGTAACGGCCGAAGACGGGACTCAACATATCGGCACATTAGCAATAAACCCAGATATCAACATTGATAATATCACCGTCAGCGAATGGTTCGACGCCGAAACGGTGAATACATATATGGCCAACGAAGTATTCCCTGCAATCGCCGCGCAGGTCTCCTCCGACGTGCTCGACGACCAGCTTTTCGAAGAGATGTCTAACTATATCAACCAAAACAGCAGCGATATAGACCTTGCGATCATGCTTACGCTCGATCCTGGAGCGGTCATGAACTCTCTTAATATGATGGACGATATCATCAATGCCATACCGGACGAATATCGTGACGATCCTCAATATGAACATCTTGCCAGCGGTGCGTTACCTTATCCTGAACATATCAAAGGATGTTTCCAATTCGCTATGGGCGGGTTCGGTGACGGGACCACGACAGAAAGAGCAATAGCTTTTCTCGACGGGATAGTCAGTTTCATTCCCGGCGGTATTGGGTATTTAGCCGACGAGATAGGCCTGGATTTTCTCCACGGCGGGATTTTCGATCATGGTGCGGTAGTACATCTGGCAGATCTGGCCAGTCGTCCCGGCAGTGATCCGATGGATATGTTTTTCGGGACTATCAACGCAATCGGAGGCGCAGCCGTTACCGGAGTAGTCATAAAAGGAGCGATAGAAGCCGGTGTTGCCGTAGGCGGCGAGATATTATCGCCGGTACTTGCCGGCGAAATCACTTTAGGCGAACTGCCGTTATGGTGTTCAACCTATATCGCTTCATCGATCAACGTGGCAACGACCGGTTTCTTTGAAATAAGCGCTGTACAAGCTGCCATGCAGAACCCGATATCACGCCGGGCGATCTTAGGAGCCCTGACCATTGCCGATCTTTATGGAGCATACCAAGGCGCTCAATCCGGAGATCTTACGCAAATCGCTTTTGCCGAACTGGGACCGGGACTGGAAGCGTGGTTCCTTTCCGTAAACGGTATTCCTCTCGACCTTCCTGATGGATACGGAGAACCAGTTATCTCTATGGACGACCTTTCGAGATTTGCCGATGACTTTATCCCCTCGATGAATCATTTTAATAGGGTTGACTATGCGGCTACCACATTAAGCGGATCAAATAATAAGGTCGATTTAGCTTTAGTAGCTAAGATCGTAAACGCAGATGCGTTTGAAGGCCGGTATGTTGATAGAGTATTCGTCATCGCAGACATCACCGATCCAGAAGTAGTATTGTCCGCAGCCCATATGGCCGCAGTCGGACGTGACCCTGTAATTACTCTTGAGATGTTACCCGCTTTTCTTGAAGCTCATCCTGAGGTACAGAACCCCTGGATCGTAGCGCATGGCATAAATCAACAAAGCATGGGGAAAAGTATATTCAGTATGATCACCGGGAAACCTACTACCGGTTCGGCGGAATATGTCCGGATTGTGACTACTGACGGGATATTTGATGTCAATGCGGCAGAATACGCACAGATATTAGATTATCATGGAGTCACACCTGACATGAATGTAACTTGCGCAAACTGCTGGTTCGCTTTTGACGAAGGAAACGGAAGCATGATTGACGATTTCAGTCTTTACTTCCCTAATGTCACCGGGCCTAACGGCCGGTTCAGAGTAAGAATAGGAGGCGATAACGGGTTCATGCCTCCCGGCTGGGAAGGACCTAATTTACCTTTAGATCACTTCATATTTGTCGACTATACTCCCGACGGAGAACCGGCAATGATATTTATGGGAGAAGGTTGGAACAATTGGCCGGATAATGGAATCAACCCGATAAACATAACATCCGGACCACCTGACGGTGACGATATCACCAGTCTAGGGCTTTTCCGGAAATATGACGATCAAGAACCGGTCGACTGGATCGTAGAAGGCGGGTATACGACCGATAACTTCCAAAGAGCGATGTATGATGTCGATCAGACAATCGATCTTTCCGGATTGACCGAATGGCATAGAGAGGAAATACGGATCAATGTTGAATCTTTTCTGAATTGGGCAAATAATACGAACGCCTATGTCCCGCCGGGACCTTTTTCCGATGCCAGATCTATTTTAGCGAAACTCGATGAGCTCGGTTATTAATAAAGTATCTCTATTACAGATATAATAGACCTCCGGCAACTCACGAAGCTGCCGGAGGTTTTCGTTTTATTTTTGTACTTTTTAACGTGAGACTATGTGTCGTGTGGCGAATAATGATAGGGTATCGGGTGGAGGGGGGAAAACTATACACTATCGACTATTCCTAACCGCTCACCGCTACCCCCTTTGTACACTTCGGAAGTGTACATTCGGTATTCCCCTCACGCGTTACGCGTGTCGCATTCCGCGTTACGTCTTCCTTAATGCACGATCTGCTTATACAGATCCACGACCAGGCGGGTACTATCGTTAAAACTGTGGACGATAAGGTCACCGATATTAAGCGGGAACGCGACCCGTAGATAGACCGCGAACAAGAAGATACTGACCACATATAATGTACTGAACATGAACAGATAGTTCACAAATCCCACGAAACTCCCCTCGCGAGTCTGTTGCGCGATATAGATAAGATGGATCATCAGGATAAACCCGCCTAAAAATACAAACGTATCTTTATCGAACGATAAGCTCCATATCTTGGGAATAATAAAATATCCCAGCGCCAGAAGCACCAGTACCGAAGGTAAGATAAGGTTTACGAACGAATGACGGAAAAAAAAGTTCTGGATATGGTCGTAAATAGTGTTCAGATCGGCGATAAACAGGTAAAACATGAGCGCCGAGAATATGGAGACATAGAACACTTTCAGGCTCAACGTAGCGATCGACTGCATATCCGAAAGCAGGTTCCCGGTAAGTTTTACCATAAAACAGAAAAAGATGAGAAAGAAAACGAATTTCGCCAGCGTGATCAGATAATTACTTCTCGATTCGTACTTTGCCATTCATATACCTCCTTAACGGTTCGGGTATTTCTATCGAACCGTCTTCGTTTTGATAATTCTCAAGTATCGCGACGATCAGCCGCGCCAGAGCCACGCCCGACCCGTTTAACGTATGGACAAACTGCATCTTTCCCATATCGGGGTCTTTATACCGGATATTCCCGCGGCGGGCCTGGAAATCTTCGAAATTCGAACAACTCGATACTTCCAGCCACCGGTCAAGGCCGGGCGCATAGATCTCGATATCATAACATTTTGCCGCGGCAAAACTGATATCACCACTTGCGAGCAACAATACCCGGTACGGTATCCCCAACAATTCAATGATCTTTATCGCATGTGCCAACAGTTTTTCAAGTTCGTCATATGAAGTATCGGGCTTGACGAACTTTACCAGTTCCACTTTATCGAACTGATGTACCCGCATAAGGCCCCGGGTATCTTTCCCGTAAGAACCGGCTTCCCGGCGAAAACAGGGTGTATAGGCGGTATATTGTATCGGTAACTCATCATACTCCAACACATCGTTACGATGGATATTGGTGAGCGGGACTTCCGCGGTCGGGATCAGAAACAGGCCATCCTCTTTGGTCACATACATATCCTCTTCCAATTTCGGCAACTGGCCGGTCGCGGTCATCGAATCGCGGTTCACGATAACCGGGGGGACGATCTCTTTATACCCGTGTTCGTCGGTATGGATATCCAGCATGAAATTGATCAACGCCCGGACTAACCGCGCGCCGTCGCCTTTAAATAACACGAAATTCGAACCGGAAAGTTTTGCCGCGCGTTTGAAATCGATGATATCGAGGGCCTCGGCTAACTCGATATGGTCACGCGGAGCGAATTTAAATTCTTTTTTCGTACCGCCTTCCCGGACGACCTTATTGTGCGAGGCGTCGCCTACCGGGAGAGACTCGTGCGGGATATTCGGTATTTTTAAAAGTTCAGTTTTAAACTGTTCGTTAAGGCGGGCGTATTCGCCGTTGATCCGGACAAGATCGGTTTTAAGCTTTTTCCCTTCCTCTATCTTCGGTTTGGGATCTTTTTTTGTTTTGATCAACGATTGTATTTCCTGATCGATCCGGTTCTGGGCGGCATTTATCTCCTCGACCTTCGCCAAAATCAGCCGGCGTTTCTCGTCTAACTCGCAAAACGCGTCAAGATCGTAACGATCGTTCCGCTTTTTAAGCGCCTCGCGCACGACATCCGGATTCTGTCTTATAAACTTCGCGTCCAACATATTTAAACAATTATATTATATAATTTTCCTAATAGCAAACCCGCATTTCTCCACGCTCCTACGTATGACGTGTGTCGTGTGACATGTGACGTGCATTATCCTTTCACCACGCAAAGAGGTTTCATCCGGCACACCCGTTTAGACAGGCCGGCACGATGGACGATATCGACCACATCGTTCACATCTTTATACGCCTGCGGCGCTTCTTCCACGATCGTCTTTTTCCCGGTCGCCCGGACTTCGATCCCTTTTTCTTTCAACTCTTTCATCAACTGATCGAACCTGATAGTCTTCAACGCTTCATGCCGTGATTTCAACCGGCCGGCGCCATGACAGGTCGTACCGAACGTCTCTTCTTCCGCATGAGCGGTCCCGACCAACAGATACGACGCCCGGCCCATATCTCCGGGAATGATCACCGGCTGACCGATACCCTGATATTTCGAAGGGATATCGCTGTTGTTCGGGCCGAACGAACGGGTCGCGCCTTTACGATGGACACATAATTTCTTTTTCTCACCGTCTACGGTATGAGTCTCTATTTTCGCGACATTATGCGCGACATCATACACAAGGTCCATCCCCATCGTCTGCCAGCTTTTTGAAAACACTTTTTCAAAACTTTCCCGTACCAGATGAGTGATCACCTGCCGATTTGCCCAGGCATAATTTGCCGCAGCGCGCATCGCGCCAAGATACTGTTTCCCTTCCGGGCTATTTACCGGCGCGCAGGCAAGTTGCCGGTCCGGTACTTCTATTTTATATTTGGTAAGACAGTTCCGCATGAGCCGTACGTATTCATCACAGATCTGATATCCGAACCCGCGTGACCCGGTATGGACCATTACCATTATCTGTCCAGGCCAGACCCCTAATACTCCTGCCGCGTCAATATCGAATATCTCTTCAACCCGTTGTACTTCAAGAAAATGGTTCCCGCTTCCCAATGTCCCGGCCTGTTGTTTCCCTCGTTCATACGCCCGGTCGGATACGGTATCGGGGTCAGCGCCTTCCATCGCGCCGTTTTCTTCGCAATATTCCAGGTCGTCCGGCGTACCGAACCCGCGAGATACGGCCCATTGAGCGCCGTTGATCATCAACCGTTTCTGTTCCTGCCGGGACACCTTTACCTCGCCTTTTGACCCGACTCCGGAAGGGACATGATGATAAAGGTTGTTCACTATTTTTTCTATTTTTCCGCTCAGGTCGGAAACATCAAGATCCGTACGTAAGAGCCTTACACCGCAATTAATATCAAACCCGACCCCGCCCGGTGATATCACCCCGCCTTGGGCGATATCGGTCGCGGCAACTCCGCCGATACAAAACCCGTATCCCCAATGGATATCGGGCATTGCCAACGAATATTTCACAATACCGGGAAGGAACGCGACATGCGCGACCTGATCTAACGCGTTATCATCAACGAGTGACGGCAACATCTTCTCATCGATATAGACAATACCGTCGACCCGCATCCCCGCTTTATAACTTTTAGGGATACGGTACTTATACTCGGTTAATTTTTCGAGTGGGATACTCATAAATGCTTCCAAGTCACACAGTCACCCCTTGAGTTTACGCAACGGGGCAAGCACGACACACGTCACACGAAAGAATCCAGACAAATTGATATTCTGTTTTTTTAGACACGTGTGACCTTGTGACTATGTGTCTATGTGACGTGACGTTAGACATCAAAAATTATCTGCGTTTCGAGATATTCTTCTTTTTGTTCGATATGCAGTTTATGGTGGGTTGCGGCTTTTACCTCCATATTCACTTTTTGTGTATACGGATCATATTGTCCGCCGATAAGTTCGGCAACAAGTTCACAGCTCGACTCTTCCTGATGGATCTGTATTTCGATATCTTTCGGTAAAAACTTTTCCGCGTAAAATAACGAAACCAGTTCGTTCAGCCAATCGACAAGCAGGTCTTCGATTGTCGAGGCGGTAAGTTCGACCGGACGGGTATCTCTCTCGGAAGGCAAATCATCGACCAGGAGCGCGCATGCTCCCCAGGCCGCGTTTAAAAACAACTCTTTATAGTCCTTGCCGTATACTCTTAATCCTACATCCGCGGCATGTTCGATGATCTCGAATTTATGCATGGCAAGCAGTCTTCAGTCTCTGGTTTCTGGTCTTTTTTACTGGAGACTAAAGACCAGCGACTAGAGACTATATCCTATCGACTATAAATGGTGCGCGAGGGGGGATTTGAACCCCCACGGAGTTACCCACTAGAACCTGAATCTAGCGCGTCTGCCAGTTCCGCCACCCGCGCGGTACGTGGGCCGTGCTGGAATCGAACCAGCAACCTTGGGCTTAAGAGGCCCCTGCTCCGCCAATTGAGCTAACGGCCCGAATATTTATCAATTTAAAAAAAACATTATATATGCCGTGCTGGAACTGTATACACTTTTCGCCGTAGGCGAAATCACCCCGAGGGGTCAGTGTATCCGACGACTCGTTCCCGAACAGCCTACCTCCGCACGTTCTTGGACGAAACTTCACAAAATCAATGTCAACGAACCACATCCGAGCGTTGAACCAGCAACCTTGGGCTCGGAAGCCCTCGCTGCCTGGAGCCGATTGTCAGCAACCTTAATGCTCTTCTTCAGGCTGATCCCGATAAGCCGTCGGGCGACATCGGGAAGCTCACGGCCCGGACATTTTATTATATTTTTAAAGAACTCTATATGAATTTAAAATTATACCGGGTTTACGATATTTATCAACCTTTACGTTTGGCATGGCGGCGCATTTCGTGTTCAGCTTCTTTTTTAGTGATCTCCGCCCTCATCTTTTTCCGTTTATCATACAGTTTACGCCCTTTTCCGACGGCGATCTGTACTTTCGCGACCCCCCGGTCGGTAAAATAGACTTTTAACGGAATAAGGGTCAACCCTTTCTGTGTCGTCACGCCGATCAACCGTTTGATTTCTTTTTTATGCAACAAAAGTTTACGGATACGCCGGGTATCCGGCTGGAAATACGATGCCTGACTATATTCGGGGATATGCATGTTATATAAGAATACTTCACCGTTTTCGACCCGGGCAAAACTTTCGTCGATGGAACAGCCGCGTAACCGTAACGATTTCACTTCCATCCCTTTAAGTTCCATCCCGGCTTCATAGGTTTCCAGGATATCGTAATTATGCCGTGCTTTACGATGGGTGGCAACAACTTTCATAACATAAACCCGGTTACTTTCAAATATAACTCGATCCATACCGGTACCGTAACGAGCGCTACCAGATGGGTAAAAAACACTCCTTGAGAAGTAAACTCACTATTGGCGTTATGTATGTTCGCGATGATCGGCATCGTCGCCGCTGACGGCATACTGGCTTCGATCACGATAAACAAACCTAAAAACGGCATGATATCCAGTTTAAGCGCCGCGACAAAAAACAGTGCCGGTACGATCACCAGTTTCACTATCGCGACATTAAGTAACGGTTTGATCTCGGAAAACCCGCGCGGTATCCGGCTTTTCGCAAGCCACGCCCCCAGGATGATCATTGAAACCGGAAAACTTACGTCACCGATGATCTTCATCGGACTCAACACTACCTCCGGTACGTACCGGGCGTACCCGGTATACGCCAGCACGACCGCGATAGCAGTACTCAATACCGGCGGCGTACATAACGACCGCAACTCGAACCTGGCATCTTTATTCCGGAATATCAGGAAACTCCCGATCGACCACATCAATACGTTAAACCCTAAAAGATACAAAAATATATAGACCAAGAACGTATCTTTATCCGCGGCCGAAAACAGGAATAACGCCAGGTTCATCGGTAAATACCCGCCGTTTTGGAACGCGGCAAGGCTCAGGAATTCCCGGCGTACCGGGCGCGGCGACCACAACGAAAAAATATACCCGACGGCGATACCGACAAGAAATACCGTAACACTTAACACTAAAAACGTCGTCACGTGCGGGCTATGACGCGGATCGAACGTACGGATGATCGTCGAGAAAAACAAAAACGGTACCGACAGGTTGATCACGAAAAACGTGAGGAATTTCAACGATTCTTCGGTAAGGACCGTTTTCCGGTACAGATAGAACCCGAGCAGGATAATGAAAAAAAGGTTGATTATCGCGAAAAATACTACATCCATATGTATAATTCAAGAAATTTAACCACAGAGCTCACGGAGTTCACAGAGCAAAAAAAATCTGTAATACTCAAACGCTCATTGAGCGTTTTGGGTCAGGAAGCGCAGAGCGCGTAAATAAAAGGAATATTTTATTTTGCCGCCTGCGCTCCCTGAACGTTTCTGCGAGATGCTTCTCGCAGGATGATTACAGATTTTCTCAAATATTGAGAATACCCTCAATTCCTCTCTGTGCTCTCTGTGTCCTCCGTGGTTGAAATACCTTCACCCTGCAAACACATCTTCTAAACAATACGATTCATAATGGGTCAATTATAACATAGTCTCTAGATAAGACAAATAGGCAGGGAAACGCCGGCTACGCTATTCTTTTCGCCAGTATACTCCGGTCCAATCGACGGTGCGGATCGGCGCGGCAATACCGTGGTCACGACGATAATCGTCAACAGCCTGTTTACATCCTTTCAACGCGTAATCGTCGATAATACAGAACCCGCCCGGCGACAGTTTCGGGTACAGGTTCTGTAACGCGTCGATAGTCGATGAATACATATCGCCGTCTAACCTCATAAGGGCGATCTTCTCGATCGGCGCGGCCGGTAACGTATCTTTAAACCATCCTTTAAGAAACACGACCTGTTCGTCAAGTAACCCGTATTTCCGGAAATTATGTTCAACTTCCTCCTGCGATACCGCGATAAACTGATGGACATGATGCGTATCGCCTTTATCGGCGGGATATTTCTCCTCATCCGGTTTCGGCAACCCTTCAAACGAATCACATACATACACTTTCCGGCCGACAATACCGTAGGCAGCAAGGACTGCCCGCATAAAGATACAGGCACCGCCGCGCCATACCCCGGTTTCGATAAGATCGCCGGGCACGTTCTCTTTGATCACGGTTTCAGCGCATTCCTGGATATTATCAAGCCGGGCAAGACCGATCATCGTATCGGCATATCCCGGCCAGACCCGTCCCTGTTCCCGTTCGCCGGACGCGAACCTGCGGTCTTTCACTAACCGCATTTTCCCTACCCGGCATAGTGCCGAAAGGATCTTAAAGAATATCCTGGTCGGTACCGGATATTTATAACTGAATATTTCAACCGGCAGAGGCGGTTCCGGCCATAACGTAAAGGTAAGGGTCTTTTTCAAGAGGTCTAAGTACAGCTTTACCGATTGTCCGTTCGCTATTTGTCCCATAACGTTTTAAATCACCAATAACCAAGGAACAAGATACAAACAAATCCCAATCCCCAATGACCAAATAATGTATTTAGTCTTCGTTTGGTTATTGAAATTTGATTATTGGTTATTATTTGGTTATTGTATCTTGGAAATTGGTTATTTTAATCCATATTTATATATATTAAGGTTAATTATACCGTTTCCGGTACCCTTTGACAACTATGATATTTTGTATAATCGAAAAGGCCTTTTTACACAGAAAGATATTTAACCACAGAGCTCACGGAGTTCACGGAGCAAAAAATCTGTAATTACCCTGCGAGATATCTCTCGCAGGAACATTCAGGGAGCGCAGGCAGCGAAATAAAAAATCCTTTTTATTTACGCGCCCTGCGCTCCCTGACCCAAAACGCTCAATGAGCGTTTGAGTATTACAGATTTTCTCAAATATTGAGGATACCCTCAATTCCTCTCTGTGCTCTCTGTGTCCTCCGTGGTTGAAAAGCCATCCGTTCTATGGACGCATCTTCTGGAATAATACAAAAAACCCTATAATTATCAATAGATCTATGAATGGCATAGATATTTTTTATATCAAAAAATTGAAAATTGCCGGTAATTTGTTAAAATAAGATCTATATGAACAAACGGCTGAACATCCTCATGGTAGGCCTGATGACTATTTCTCTTATGCCGGGATGCGCCCATACCCACCGGTACCATCCGGTCGATTTAAACCGTGACGGGAAAATCACTCGTACCGAAAAAGTCCAATACAACCTGTTCCAAACCGAACGGGACCGGGTATCAAACAAATGGATAGACAAACGCCGGGAATGGCGTACCTACCAATATATGGTCTCTAACTTCGCCGAACAACAATACGATCGAGACAAAGACGGCTGGTTAATGCCGGCCGAGACCAAACGGTTATTATACGATAAATATAAAGAAATAAAGAAATCGGGATCCGCCCCGGCCGTGACCCATTTCGAACAGATGTACGATATCAACCATGACGGCCGGCTTGACGAAGACGAAGCAATCGCGATACGGCAGGACTTTTGAATAGCGGTGAGCGGATAGCGGTGAGACGAAAGACCAGAGACCACATTCGATAGTCCGTAGACCAGAAATTATCCGATAGTAAGTAGCAAGAAAAAACAGAAAGTCGTACGTCGTGAGTCTAAAAACCTTTCGAATCCTCAATCTTGACGGATTATCAAGTTATCCCGTTTGCCCGTTCAGCCCGTCGTTAAAAAACCTCAAAGATCACACCTACGAGGTGTGATCTGGTTATTAAGGGCCACCTTGACGGAATCATCGGTTCACGGTAAACTTATCAGAAATCCAGCGTATAACGGCAAACGGCTAGAGATTAGACGAGAAGAGAATTTTTTCATATAAATCGTTCTATCCGCTAACAGCTATCCGCTATGTATCGGAGAGGTGCCAGAGCCCGGTTGAATGGGTCCGATTCGAAATCGGAAGTCCCGCCCTAAAGTGGGACCGTGGGTTCAAATCCCACCCTCTCCGCCAGAACACAATCTGCCCGTTCTTTTCAACGAGAACGGGTTTTTATGGAACTTTACAAATTTACTAGGAATTAACTGCCCGGAGGGATTTCCACGCGTTACGCGTGTCGCGTCCCGCGTTACGTTCTTATTTATCCCAACATTTTTGTCCCGATCATCCCGATAACAAATCCTATCGTCGCCCCCAAAGCCGGACCCCAGCGCCGTCTCACTTTCGATAACGGCGCGATATCCTGGAAGATAAGATACAATATCCCCCCGGCAGAAAACAACATCAACCCAGCAATAAGTTGAGGCCTATCGATGAGGAAACGGTTCCCTAACAACGCGCCGGCGATACCGGTAAGACTTAACGGGACAAAGGCCGACAATATCCGTACCGGGCCGAACCCGCTGCTTCGCAGGTCTGAATAGGCGTTAAACGATTCCGGCAAATTCTGTAACCCGATAAACAACGCTAACAGTAATCCGGTCCGATGATCGTGCGCAAATACCGCACCTAACGCGATCGCTTCCGGTACGAAATCCATCATCATCGCCAATACCTGAGCGACGGCACCGCCTTTTCGTTCGAGACCCCGGTCGATAAGAAAAAACGTGACCGAGCCGGCAAGAAATATCAACGTGAATTTCTGTACCGCAAACAGTTCGATACCACGCGGGGTAAGGACAAACGCAACCGCGGCAACCAACACTCCTCCGCCAAAAGCGATTGAAGTATGTACTATGTACTCTCTCATATTCCATCTTGGCATTTTTTCAAATAGCAATGCCAGTAATCCTCCGAGAAATATGGTAATCCCGGAAAATAAAGAATATATTATGATTTTCACAATATCATTTCCCATATTTTTTCTTTCTACCCGTTTCTGCTTACTAACGACGAATCACGTGCGACGGTCGACGAACGACGGTCCATTCAGGGAACGACACTTCGGGAGAGCACAAAGGGAAGTTATTTCTTCTTCAATTTGTGGCTACGATATACACTTTTCCTATGCTCAAGACTGATCACTATTATAACCAATTCGTCTTGCACTATCTTATATATGATCCTCAGCACTCCGACTCTTTGAGAACGCAATCCCTTCAATGGCCCTTGCAGCGGCTTTCCTAAAAGAGGATTATACGCTAACTCTTCTTCTAAGATTTTAGCAATTTCTTTCTTTATTTTGCCGGGGAGAAAATTAAATTGTTTTTTAGAAGTGCGGGTAAAAGAAATGCTATAAACGTTCTGTCGGTTCATTTTTTCTGTTGTCTGCCAACAACTTCCTCAAAGGAATGGATGACCCCCTCTTCGAGATCTTTCAAAGATTGCATGATTTCCGCAATAATCTTATTATTTTTTAAAATATCAATTGTCTCTAAAAGGCCTTCATAATCTTCATGGCTTAACAATACAGCAGAATCTTCTCCCCTATGGGTGATCATGTAAGCCTGTCCTAAATCATGAACCTTCCGTACCATAGAAATAAATTTTGCTTTCGCGTTACTGGTTGTAGTAATAGTTAGGTGTGCCATTTTTATCTCCTATTTGTAGTCTATTTAAAAGACCAGTCAATTAAACTGACCAATTTAAATATACCATATTTAGAGGGGATTTGTCAACTTTTTATACCTATGTCTATAAAGGTGAACCTCATAGATATAAATTCTATATAGTCTATACTAGATACCTCACTTATTTTTTATAATACCCCCATTTTCTCTATCTTTCAACCCAAATCCCCTGTCCCCTTTCCACTTTTCCCTGTCCAGTTTCTACTATCTCGGGTGCCGGGTACAGGGTATCGGGTGCAGGGTGGGGGGATACGAGGATATCTGCAATCATCTGTGGTCTTCTCAATCTGTGCTCATCTTCGCGAGCCCGAAGGGCAACGTGTGACGTAAATCTTTACTAATTTACTAGGGATTAACCATCCGGGAAGATTTAACCACAGAGCTCACAGAGTTCCACAGAGAAGAGATGAAGATATTTGGTTTCGTGCTTTTATTCCATAAAAGCGTATTTCTTTGTAAAAACGAAGAAAACCGGAAAATATTTTGCCGGTTTTCTCCCGTTTTTGCAAAGAGACCCCCATCGAACATCGATGGGAAGAAACCAAATATCTTCTCATTGAAACCTCTCATTTTTACTCCGTGCCCTCGGTGTCCTCTGTGGTTGGAATCTCTTCATTTTGTCAACACATCTCCTAAATAGTAGACCCTATTTTGTAATTTGTTTATTGTATATTGGAATTTTTCGACGTGTGACTATGTGACGTGTGTCGTGTGACGTGATTCACTTCAGTCTCAGCAAATTGATAAACATCATAAAACTCGAGGCGAGGACGAAATACACCAGCGCCATCATGATATTGACCCAAGCGATACGCAGGTACCTGATGATCAGCGGTTTATCGCTACGAAACACGCGGATGTTCACGAGTACGGCAACGATACCTAACAACGCGCCGAACAGTTTACCGACAAAGATCAATAATAACGGTAACCCGACCCATACCCGTTGATACCACAGGAATGGTTTGACCAGCGATATCTGATCACCGTCGATCTCGATAATAGGGACCGGATCGACGATATTATAAAGCAACCGTACCACGGTTTCTTTCCCGATATCGTCGGTGACGGTAAATTTCCCCTCTATTTCCGGTTGTACTTCTCCGTTTAACACTAACCGCGGGCCGCGAAATATTTCGGCCGGCCGGACTACCAGTTTTTGGGTTACAAACCGGGGATGTTCGACGAGAAACTCTTGATTGATCTTTTTCGGCGTCTCCAGTACCCTTTCCATCTCCATATATACTCTATTTCTTCCCCTCAACGGGTAAACGCAATTACGTGTGACTATGTGACGCCCCGCTCCGTAATATTTTTATACAGCGGGGTCCCGCTAGATATGTAAATATCGGTGCGGGATGTGTCGTGTGACCCTACTCTTTTATCCCGGTTGCTTCCCTCATCTTAGCCTTCTCCTGACAACTCCCGCAGGATTTAGATGCCGCCGGCTGCCCCGGTTCATTCTCCGGTACTGTTCCTGATTGTCCCTGACAGTTCACGCAATTCGAACAACCACCCGCCTGCGTATTTATATCCGGCGGTAACAGAGATTGAGAGAACTGATCTTTTAGTTTCGGATACTTTTTTATCAGCGCTAATCGCGTCTCTTCCGCTTTATCGATATCTCCGGCCATAAGATACGTTGCCACAAGATCGATCCGCGCGGACGCTTCCATAGGAAAACCTTCTACCCGGATCAAAAGAGGGCCGAATTTTTCTTCAGTCCACGCCTCGAACCTACCGTGCGGATACGTTTCAATTAAATATTTTAACGCTTCCATACGTTGCGGCGGGGTTTCTAATAACAGAAACGCGAGTAAAGACTGGGAATCGTCGGCCCAACGGCTGCGCGGATACTCTTTCACCAACTGCCTCAATTTTTCCTGAGTTTTTTTCACAATCGCCTGTATTCGTTCTTTATCTTTTGCTATTTCCTCTTCGGAATGATCTTTTAAATTCCAGGGTTCTATCTGAGAAGACATCATATCTTTAAAACATCCTTCAGCAATTACCTTGAACTTTTCTCCCGCTTCATCGGGCCCTTTGACACATCCGGCAGAAAAGAGTATCAGGACAATACTTAAGAATATTACATTTTTTTTATCCATCTTCTTCCACTCCTTCTTTTTTCATTACACGACCCGTCTCGATCAGATCACAATACCAGAACCGGTTATTTTTTAATAGGATCCGGCCTTTTTCGAATCTTACCGGATAAGAAAAATTCGGCCCGTCATAGACAAACGAATGGAATTCCCCGTTTTCTCCGCAAGGGTCTACTCTATCCGGCAGCTCATCAAGAAACTTGCCGTCATAGTCGCACCCGACAAACGACCGGTCTAATACGTGTGAATCAACACAGGTCACTATCGCTTTAAACCCGGCATTGATGAACGCGCGAGAGAGTAAAGACGTAGCCTGGCCCCATAACGGGAATATCGCGTCCATAGATACTTTTGAAAGGTTCTTTATCCGGTACGCGCGCACATCTTCTAAAAACAGATCACCGAAGGCGACCGAGCCGATACCACGTTCTTTATAGCGCAGTAACGTCTTTCCCATCCGCTGTTCATACTCCTCATTCGAGGAGTCTTTCGGTATTTCAACGATATCAAGAGGGATCCTGAGCGATCGGGCCTGTTGATGAATCAGTTGCCGTCTTACCCCATGCATACTGATCCGGTCATACCCTTCGGTTATAGTAGTCAATAACCTGTCGATATGATACATCCCGGACTGTTGCAGAGTATATAACGCGAACATACTGTCTTTCCCGCCGCTTGAGGTAAATATTATTTCGGACATTCATCACCCTGACATTTTTTACATCCGCCGCTCTCGCTCCCTACCGGCATCACATAGAGGGGTTGGGAGCCTTCGGTAAGCCCCAGAAACTCGTTCAGTTTTGTTTCATCAAATCCCGCGATAACAACCGTACCAAGGTTAAGCGCCGTTGACTGTAAATACACGTTCTCGGCAATATGTCCGGCTTCCATATACACGAATTTCATCTCATCTTTACGTTCAGGACATACCAATACAATAGATACCGGAGCAGTCAACACCTGCCCTTGTCCGCGGCAGGCAACCAGGAATTCGTGACGCAAGTCGCCGTCTTTTACCTTGATAAGCTGATGGCCGGGCTGATCATATTTGTATAACCCGCCGGCTAACCCTTCGGCTTTCCCTACCACAAGATAGACATCGATAGGATAAGACGCGTGCGCGCTCGGCGCGGTACGTTTTCCGCTTTGGGATTTCCCCTGCGCCGCCCAGAGTAACTGAGAGATCTCATCAAGAATCAACCCTTTACATCCGTAACTGCGTACTGAATGACGGGCATATAACGCCTCTTCAAAAGAGGCTTCACCCTTATATCGCGGCTGGGGTAATTTTATTCTTTCGGCGCCCTGGCCGCAGGCGACGATACTCATCGATAATAATATCATCAATACGGCTAGTTTCTTCATGATCTCTCCTTTACTGCTCCATGTCACACGACACATGACGTGATCATTCGTCATTCGGCAAACGGTAACGATGCCCGTCCGCCTGCTCCCGAACATTCGTGAGGGCGGGCAGGTTCCGTCGGCCGGTTAACGGCAACGACTTTTTTTAAAAACCGTGACCGAAAGACGAATACCGATACGGGCTTCATAACCGATATTCGTAAGACGGACATTAAATCACGTGTGACTCTGTGACCTTGTGTCTATGTGACCCGTATATTAGAATTTTCCCCTTGTGTATTACCCGATTTCCCCTTACAATCTCATTAGAGTCTTATGAGAAAATTATAAAGACTATGACTAAAAAAATCAAACTTTTCATTTTCCTGTCGATCATTTTCGTGTTGGGCGCGTTTGCCGTACAGATGGCCACTCATCATATCGCCGGAATGCCTCAGGAAGATATACCTACCCTCCCGGACATATCGGAGAATTTTATGGACGCGCCGTATTTCCGGCTGGTATTTTTTGTCTATTTCATCCTGTTTACCGGCGGGATCGGGATCGCGGCATTCTGGATAATACAGGCGTTACGTAAACAAAAAGTGTTTCCGCAAGCTCCCGGGACGACCACGCTTCATTATGACCATCAATATAATTTAAAGATCATCACTCTTATCACCGCGACGACGTTTTTAGCGACTCTCGCTATTTTGGGTATCGCTGTATTCGGGCCCGACAACAACTGGCCGCGGATCACCATATTCTATAATATCTTCTTAGAGATATCCGTATTTTTTATCCTCGCCCGGTATATTCCGTTTTCCGAACTCGGGATAAGAAAAGATCATTTTATCCCGTTTAAAGCCGCCGGCCTTTACGCGATCACCGTATGGCTGATCTTTCCCGCGGCATTCGTAAACCATTTCATCGCAAGCTCTCTTCATCTTAAATCCGGCCTTAACCCGGCGATCCCGCTTTACTTTATGCTTAAAGATGACCCGGCCCGGTATCTGTTGATACTTCAGATCGTCGTTCTCGGGCCTATCGTCGAAGAACTTTTTTTCCGCGGGTTCCTTTACGGTTGGTTAAGGAAACGTATGTCGTTTATCGCGACGACTATCCTGGTATCGCTCATCTTTTCGTTGATCCACCGTACTTACAATGTAGTATTGCCGTTATTTATCCTCAGTTTCATGTTATGTTTTCTTTACGAACGCACCCATAACATGGTCAACAGTATTTTCTTCCACAGCCTTCACAATCTTATGGGCTGTATTGTCCTGTTCGCGTTAAACCAGGCATCCTCACTATAAAGCCTATTATTTGTTCATATAATCGGAAATATCCAGCGGCATCCCCAACTGTTTTTTGATATTTCCGATACGTTGAGCGGCATAAGGGTGGGTACGAAAATACATCAGCGGCCGGCGCGGCTGTTTTTTGTTCGCTTCATACAATTTTTCCATCACCGCGATCCCCGAAAGAGGGTCATATCCTAACCGGGTAAGGTATTGAACGGCAAGTTCATCGGCATCGAACTCATCTTCCTGCGAATATGCCGATAAGATCTGTAACATCGCCAACGACAATCCTTCCTGAAATCCCGGCCCGGTCTTCACTTGAGTCGCCGCGGCCGCGACCAGGTTATATCCCATGATCGCCTGAAGTTTTTTAATGCTGTGCCGGGCAACGACATGCCCGACTTCATGCGCTAAAATGAAAGCGAGTTCATCCTCGGTATCCAGAAGGTCCATAAGGTCTTTAAAAATGTAGACATACCCGCCGGGTAACGCGAACGCGTTGATCAACGGTTCGGTATCGGTATCGTCTTCTTTACGTTCCAGTACATAAAAATAATAGGAGATCTCTTGACGATCGCAGACTTCGGCTATTTTCGCCCCCATCTCTTTTACCCGGCCCACATAAAAAGGGTTTTGCGATATTTTGTAATATTGAGCAACCTGTTTGGCAACGCTTTGGCCCATCGCGACTTCCCGGTCGGCAGAATAAAACATGATATCTTCGCGATGAGTCGTGACGTTATATTCGGTAGAGACACAAGCGGAAAGAAAAATAGAGAGAAGTAGAACAATTAACATATGAAATATGTCCCTGACGGGACGACATATATTCGCTGACGCTCGTGAAATATGTTCACTCCGTTCACGAAATACCTCATTTTTTCCATGTATTTCAATTTATTTCACGAAGCGAAGCGAAGTATATTTCGCGAAAACGAAGTTGAGCGTATTTCCCGTGCAGCACATTAAAGAAAGTCTTTTTTTACAAACAACGCCGTCAGTGAAGAACCGGCTTTCTCTATCTCCTCACACGCCCCTTCCTGCCGGTCGACTACACAGAGGCATCTCACAACATCGATGTTATTCTCTTTCATCACTGCCAACGCGTTGATAAACGATCCGCCGCTGGTCGCGACATCATCGAGCAGGACCACCCGGGTACCGGCGGGGAGTTCTTTTCCTTCAATAAGCTGTTGTTGGCCGTGTTTTTTTGGGGTTTTACGGATAAGGAACCCGCCAAGAGCGCGTTGTTCATCGGCGGCGACCATACAAAGGCCGCCGACAATCGGGTCCGCCCCTAATGTCGGGCCGCCGATCGCGGCAATATCTTCATCTTTGATCATATCCCAGAGACAATGGGAAAGCAGGTATAGCCCGTAACTGGAAAGGCTCACCCGGCGCACATCGATATAAAAGTTACTCTTCTTTCCGGAAGATAACGTTATTTCCTTTTTAAAATAGGCGTCTTTCTTGAGTAACGCCAGAAGCTCCGCTTTCATCACTGCAGCCTTCTTTAACCGTGTACTTTCGTTCATCTTGTGTTCCCCTGTAAAAATCTCGTTATCTTTCTGTCTACCGGCGCGAGGTCAAACGAATCAAGCTTGCCTATCCCGACCCACCGGATAGCGTTACAGTCACGGGTCTGGGGTGTACCGAGGATGATCTTGTTTTCCAGAAGGTGTACGGTGATCTTGAGAGTCTCGTTTTCATCCTCAAAGATACCGAGTTCTCTGCCCACGCTTACCGTGACTCCCAGCTCTTCTTCGATCTCCCGGATGATCGCGCTTGCTAAATCTTCTCCGTCCTCTACTTTCCCGCCGGGAAATTCCCAGAGCAATCCGAACGCATCATCTTCCTTGCGTTGACAAATAAGCACCTGCTCACCGTCGGTGATACAGGCGGCAACAACCGTTAAATGCCGTTTCATCTATACGATATATTAAGCGGAATGTTTCTCGGCTATCTCGCCGGCAATCGGCAACTTGATCTTTTCTCCCTGATAAGCTTTTACCATCATAAAGATCCATAGTACGATCGCCAAGATCGAGATCAACGAAGCTACCGCCCATCCCAGAAACGGGATAAACGCCAGGATGATCGAAATGACATGTAACCCGAGAAACGTTACCAACGATTGGATAGCATGAAATTTGACAGTTTTGTTGTCCCGTTCTAATAACAGAAATATTAAACCGGAAATCCATCCTAAAAGGTAACACAACAATGATGCTACATTTTCCTCTAATCCTATTGAACTTTTAGCCATAGCAACACCTCCTCTTTTTTATGGCTTGCCTTTTAAAGTATATATTATCATATCCGCAGAAATTTCCAAGCCCCTATTTAGTCGCTAGTCGCTGGTCTTTAGTCACCAGTAAAAAGGCCAGACACCAGAGACTAGAAACTAGAGACCAGAAACTATTCCTTGCAATCAAAGATGTTGCCCCGGTTCAATATCCAGTTGGGATCGAACTGCCCCTTTAACACCCGCATCTGGCCGACCGCTTCTTCCCCGTACATCAAAAGGAGAGACTCTTTTTTCAGTTTCCCGATACCGTGTTCCGCCGAAACCGTACCGCCTAATTCTATGGCTTTTTTAATAAACTTGGAAGTATATTCTTTGGCTTTCCTATATTCGTCATCGTTACGCGGTAAAAAGTTGAAATGGAGATGATTTTCGCCGATATGCCCGAAATTGACGAATTCAATACCGCTGGAAGCGCCTTCTTTTGCATAGAATCCGTACATCTCAAGAAACCTTTCTTCCGGCACCGCGACGTCGGTCGAGAGCTTACGTTGACGATGGGTTTTGAGAAATTCGTTGATACGTTGCGGCAGTTTATGCCGAAACTCAAATATCTTTTTCCGGGTAAGGATGCTGTCGCCGAACCAGGTCTCATTCGGCAGCGCGCCGGATGATTCGATAAGCTCAATCCAGGCGGCTATCGAAGATACCGGGGAGGATTCTTCCTGCTCGATATATACCGCCGCAGCGTAAGAGGCGGCCTGCGGGTATTCTTCACCTAAAAATCTCAAAGACCGGGCATCGAGGAATTCAAGGCTGGTCGGGTTAAGAGCCTTTTTAGATTTTTTTTCTTTAATTGTTTCCACAAACCGGAACGCGTCTTTCTCTTCTTTAAAAAACACGATACAATCAAATATCTCTTCAGCTAACTCCTGGACGCTGAATTCTATTTCTAAAATAATCCCCAACGTACCTTCGCTCCCGATAAAAAGATCGATCAGGTCCATGTCGGGAGCGACAAAATATCCGGCCTGAGTTTTAGTGTGCGGCATACGGTAAGAAGGCAATCGTATTTCTTTTGTCCGGCCGCCTAAAGGGACCGTTATTTTTCCCTGATGAGCAAAAATCTCGCCGCGACAGATATCAAAGACCGTGCCGTCGACGAATAAGATCTTGATCCGTTCAACGTACTTGCGTATACCTCCCCAACGGTACCCTCGCACTCCCGAGGCGGCTGTGGATACCGCGCCTCCCACACACGCAAGCGATTCGGTCGGTTGCGCCCTTAAGGCAAGCCGGTGACGGTTTAATTCCCGTTCCAGGTCTTCAAGCACTACACCGGCCTGGACCGATACCCGTTTATGTTCTTTATCGATAGACAGTATCCGGTTAAACTCTTCAAGACTCACCAGCACCCCTTCTTGGGGGACACATCCTCCGGTTGTCCCGGTACGGCCCGCGGAAATGGTAAGCGGTATTTTTTCCTGGTTACACCTGGCGACCAGCGTGACAAGTTCATCCTGCGTGTGAGGAATATACAGCGATTCGGCATGGCCCTCGATATTTGAGGTATCTTCGAGGTAACTTAGAAAGTCTTCTTTGTTATTTTTTATAATCATACTTCCCGTCGCTCGTCGTACGTCGTGAGTCGTTCGTTTTTGATTTTGAGTTTTTATTCACGTGTGACTATGCCCCCTGAAATTTATCACTGATAAATTTCGGGGATTCAGTCCCGGGAATTCTCCGAATTCCACGGGATGACGCGCTTGCCCCGTTGTCGTGAGACTCACGGGTGTGTCGTGTGACATTAAACTGGTCAGAACGAATATAGAAATGCCGCTGAAAATGCTTTTTCATCCATAAAATGGCCTTCAAGGTTAAGTGAAACCTCTTGGGTCAGCGGGATATCGATTCCGGCAATAAGGCCTATGCTTCTGGTCAGATCGGACATCCGGCGTTTACGGGTACCGTTTTCCCAATGGATATAATCGACTCGTGACCATTTTGTGCCCAGATAAGGAGTCGTCCCGAACATATCTTTTGAAAAAAGCAACTCGGTCTGCCAGTCATCCAGTATCGCCCGCCTTTTGGTCCCGTTGACCCGAATCGACCGGGGATGTACGCTGATATGATGGAACCCGAATACCGCGCGTAAGGAATGGTTTTCGTTTTCATATAGCTTTATCCTGAATCCGTATCCGCCGGCGAAAGAAGTGGGATAATCGAGTTCCGCAGCATTCGCAGGGTTCTGTTTGATATACCCGGCGCCGCCTTTTAGATCTATAGTCAACCAATCGAATACCCCGTAAGAAAGAAGAAAAAAATGCTGTAACGACCGGATGCACCCCTGAGAATCTTCCAGGTCACGGTCAAAAAGGGTGTAGGTTTCGGTACCGATTACGGCCTGTCGCTTATCGAGCATCCCTGTACCATAAGACGGCGCCGCGTTCAAAGACGTACTACCGATACACAAGACCATGATTCCGGTCAAAGTTTTGAAAATATACTTCTTTATCGGTTTATCCTCTATCCTTTTTGTATAGTGCATGCAAAGAGAAAGGTTCTGTCAATATACCGTATCGGGGAAATCGGGTTAATTTGATACCAGCTCGTTTTTGTAAGGGATATATTCCCAACGGGTCATAATCCCATCGTCAATATAAAAATAAACCCGGTCGGAAGTATAATATTTTTTAGGATAACGGTAAAGAAGGCGCCTCTTGGTACGGTCGAGCTCGGTAACGACGACCGGGGCCCCGTAACGGGATGTTATCTGTGCTTCGGTAAGGTTTTTGGGTAATTCATCGTTTTTTATATCGTCAACAAGTAATGTAAACAGGCCTTTCTGTTTTTCGATATATTTACCTATCTGACGCTGGCTATCCCCGATACTTTTCAGGGTAAGTAAGGGCCCTTTATTCTTTATCAGTGAACAACCCGACAGTAAAAATATCCCGATGAGAATCAGATAAATTTGTTTTTTCATAAGAAGCACCTCGCAAGTTTAGTGATAAACCCTGTAAATATGCAGGCGTATCCCCTTCCGCCCTTAAAATATCAGAGGATAATTGTATCACCTTTACATAATGGTGCAACAGTTAAATAGCGGCCAGCGGATAAAAATAGTCGCTAGTCGTCGGTCTACGGTCTATAGTTTTCACCCTCCACCCGATACCCGAAACCCGGCACCCTATCCCTGCCCTGTAACCCTGTACTCGGCTCCCGATAGAATAGAGATTGAGATGGAAATATTTTGGGTATCCCGATTAAGGTTTCAGCCAGGGATTACCGTTGTGATTATTCACTTTATCGGTAGTGATCAGGCTGGAATGGCGGGTAAGTTTTACGGTAATATCGTCTATAATAGAATAAATACAGGGGATCACGATCAACGTCAATACAGTCGCAAAAGCGATACCCCAACAGATCGAAAGAGCCATCGGCACCAGAAACGGGTCTTTCCCCCCGATCCCGTAAGCGACCGTCGATAACCCTCCGACAGTCGTGATCGTAGTCAAAAGTACCGGCCGGATACGCATCTGCCCGGCTTTGATGATCGAATCGCGCCGCGGCAGGCCTTCCCGGCGCAAGTTATTGATTTTATCCACCAGTACGATAGAATCGTTCACCACGATCCCGTTTAATCCCACGATCCCCAATATCGCCATGAACGAAAGCGGCATTCCGTGGACAATAAACGCGAACACCACCCCGATAAGTCCGAACGGAATCGCCAGCATCACCACGAACGGCTGAACCAATGAACGGAAAAACGATGCCAGGATAAGATAGACGACCAGAAACGCGTAAAAGAAAGCTTTCAGCAGACTCTGTAACGATTCAACGGTATCTTTCTGTTCTCCCTGATATTCGACCGAATATCCCAAATAACGTTGTGAGATATCTTTGAATTTTTCCTGCAATTTCCGGTTCACCTCAAGCGAAGTCGTCTTATTGGTGTCGACATTGGCTGAAGCGGTCACGACTCTTTTTCCGTCTAAATGGCTGATCGCGGTCGTACCGGGAACCTGTTTGATTTCGGCTATTTTATGCAACGGGACAAGGTTCCCCTGATTGTTACGCACCAGGATATTCTCAAATACGTCCAGATCGTCAGCCGAACTTTCGGGAAACATCACCGTCACGTCGGTTTCTTCTTCGGCTTTCACCGGTTTGATCTTGGTCGCGATATTCCCTTCGAAGACAGCGCGGACGGTCTTGGCGATCTGGCTTACCGACACGCCGGCATACGTCGCTTTTTTATGGTCGATACTGACCAAGATCTCTTCTTTTCCCGGTTTATGATCCCAGGCAATATCGGTAGTACCGGGCAGTTTTTTCAAATAATCTATGAATTCAAAAGCGATCTTATCAAGCACGTTAAAGTCTTCACCGCGGATCTTGGCTTCGACCGCTTTCCCTACCGGCGGGCCGGTCTCGGCTTTATCGAACCGGAGATCGGTAAACCCTCCGATACCCGCGGCTTTGATCTTATTACGGACTTCTTCGATGATCTCATCGGCTTTCCGTACCCGGTCATGTTCGGGATAAAGATATACCGTAATCTGGGCCAGATGACTTGCCGTTTGCGAATACGGGTCGTTACGGTCTTCCGACATCTTCCCGACTGAGGTGACATAGGTATCCAGTTCATCGCCAGGTAATTCGGAAACGATCTCTTCTATCGGCGTGATCAATTCGTTGGTTTTGACAAGCGGCGTACCGATAGGAGCCTCAGCCCGTATAAAAAAGAAATCTATTCCCGCGTCCGGAAAAAGAATAAACTTTAACGCGACGTTAGCCAATATGGCGCTTACGATAAGCGCGACGGTAAAACCGCCCAGCACCTTATATTTACGGTTGACCGCCGCGGTCACGATACGGGTATAAAACCGCAAAATCGCCCTGAGCCACGGCCTTTGCGATTCGTCATTCTCATGGTCACGTACGATATGGGTCTGAGCTTTCATGAAATCGGCAAGATGGCTGGGCAGAATGATCAGCGCCTCGGCAAGCGAAGCGACGAGCGCGATGATAATGACGGTAGGGATGTTGCGGATAAATTTCCCCAATATTCCGGTCATAAATAAAAGTGGAGAAAAAGCGGCGATCGTGGTCATGATCGCGACAGTGACCGCGCCCATCACCTCTTCGGCACCCATCACCGCGGCCCGCCGCGGCGGCATCCCTTCTTCCAGATGGCGGTACACGTTCTCGGCGACAATGATCCCGTCATCGACGAGCATACCGAGTACGATGATCAAACCGAACATACTGACCAGGTTGATCGTAATGCCCAACATCCCCATCGCGATGAACGTGGTCAAAAACGCAATCGGGATACCCAATACCGTCATGAACACTACCCGCGGCTGTAAAAACAAAAGCATCGACGCGATGACCAGGACCAGACTGGCCCAACCGTTATTTTTAAGCACGTTAAGCCGGCGCCGGGCAAAAAACGAATAATCGTTCACATAGGATATCTGAAGATCATCGTCTATATGTTCTAAAAACCGGTTGCAGGTAGCTTTTATGTCGTCGACCAGCGTGATGGCGTCGCCTTTCTCTTTCTTCAAAACGACAAGGTTTATCGAACGGGTCCCCAGAGTCTTATAGACGATTGTTTCTTTCTTGAACGAATCGAACACATCGGCCACATCCTTTATCCGTATCCAGTTCCCCAGATCGTTTGCCCGGACAATGACTTCGGCAACCTCATCGGCAGTCTGGAACTCTCCGGTAGTCCGCACGCTATATTCAATAGCCTCGGTATTAAGTTCTCCGGCCGGAAGGCTGACGTTACGGGTAGAAAGGGCCTGTTCTATCTCATCAAACGATAGATACTGATCGCGCATCTTTACCGGATCGACCCGTACCTGTATTTCCCGGTCACGATATCCCGATTTAGTGATCCGGGCGACCGATGGCAGGTCTTCAATCAGATCTTCAAGCGCGTCGGCATAATAATGCATCTTCTTTTCATCCATCTTACCGGACAACGACACCTCGATCACCGGATACTGTTTATTGGTTATTTCGGTCACGATCGGATCGGCGGCTATATCTTTGGGAAGGTCCTTGACCCGGTCGACGGCACTCTGGATGTCACGGATCACTTTCTGTTTATTACTTTCGTCCGGGTCTATTTTCACGATAAGAAACGATACCCCGGAAGCCGATGACGACGATATCTCATCGATCCCGTCGACCTCTTTCAGTTCTTTCTCAATCGGCACCGTGATCAGCTTCTCGACATCCACCGGCGTCGCCCCGGGATAAGCGGTAGTAATACTGACAATATCGAAATCGACATTAGGAAATATCTCCCGGTTAGTACCGAATACCGTAATCATCCCGATGATAAGTAAGATCACCGAGACTAGATTCACAAATAGAGACTGATTTACGCTGAACCGCGGCAGACTCATTGTATTTCCTTTTTTACATCGTCGTTAGTCGTTCGTCGTTCGGCACCCGATACCCTGCACCCAATATCCGTAACTATCGACTATGGACTATAGACCATCAACTTTCTACAGCTCTCCTGTCCAATACTCATTTAAAAGTATATTCTGCCTCCGGGCGAGCTCAAGAATACCTATCCGGTACTGGTATAACGCCATAGCATAATCAAGTTGAGCGCCAAGCAGATCGTCTTCATACCGTACCATGACATCGGCATTCGACCGGCCCCAGCCTAACCGTTTATGCTCCTCGGCTAACTTGGTTGCCTGAAACCCCACAAGCTCTCCCGTTAAATCCACCTTGTTTTTCAACGTGTTCACGGTCATCACCTGATTATTGATATCACGCAAGACGGTCCGTTCGATACGTTTAAGCGACAATAATAACTGCTCTTTTTGAAGCCGGGCCGCATCCAGCTCCGAACGAGCCTGATTGTTTTCCAGAGAAAGACGGATAGTCAATCCTAAAAATATCTCGTCATGGTCTTTATTGGTGCTTTCCGACCAGGCTTCGCGATATTTTGAATCAAGGCCGTTTTTCGTATAAGAAGCCTCAAGATCGATCTCGGGCCATAACGCGTTCTTTTTGACCGCGAGTTCGATATTATGTTTTTTGAGTTCGTTTTCTATTTTCCGGTAATCACGCCGGAAAGCGATCGCTCCGGTCACTTTTTCATAAAGGTCTACGGTATGCGGCTCGGTTTCTAAAGTATCGCGGGGGACAAGGACGACCGCGGGATCGTCCAGGTTAAGGAGAAACAACAAATCGTTCTTAGCCGTTTCTTTCTCAAGTTCGGCGTTGAGCACCCCGGTATCAAGGATCTTAAGATGCGCGCGGATCTCGGCCATATCGACATCCTCGACCATACCCATATCGAATTTATCCTGATAGATCTTATAAAGCCGGTCGGCCTGAGTACGCATTTGGCGGCGTATCCGAAGCGCCTCTTCTTTCAATACCAGGTTCCAGTAGCTTTTCAAAGTCTCATACAGCGCATCTTCGATATCGGAAAGTGTCGTGTATTCGGCATTCTCGATATCGAGTTTAGTCAGTTTCACTTCTGATCGGTCCGCTATACCGAAAAAGTTCTTCCCTAACTCCTGAGTAAGCGTAAGTTCTACAGTCGCCTCATGAGCGGGATTGATCGTGGCAAACGAAGAATCGGTATGAGTGCGTTCATCTTTTGCTTCGACGCTGATCGCGGTCCCGCTGGGTAATTTTTTCTCGATCCCCAATGAATAGACATTACTGCTTGTTTTGGTACCCAAAAATGTACTGGCCACCGCTTTTTCATCACTGGCATATTCGATCCCGGCGTTAAGAAACGTATCGAAAAGAGACCGGACCTTGTTCAATTCGGTCCGTTTAATATAAGTATCGAACCGGGCGATCTGGATATCGAGTGAGTTAGAAAGAGCCAGGTCCGCCACCTTTTGGCTGTCGATCTCAAAAACCGACGAAGCTTCAGCCGTGTGCGCAAAAGCCGGTATCCTTTGCCAGGACACAAGGCAGAATAAGACCACCGATAAAGCAGTATATAAAATATTATTTTTCTTCATGAACCTGAACATATTTTGCGACTTTACGTAACACCTTAAGATACTGAACTCGTTCTTTCTCGGATATATTGCTGAATACTTCCGTAAACAGCTTTTTACGCTGATTTCGCACGGTATTCACCACCTGTTTCCCTCTTGATGTAATACCTATATATACTACCCGGCGGTCTTTTTCATCGGGAATACGTTTTACCCGTCCGTCCCTTACCAGCCGGTTTACCAGGCCGGTCGTCGCCGGCAGGCTCACGTTCAATTCATGCGCGATATCTTTCATCTTCATAAACCCCTTGCGGCACAGGAGAAACATAAGCAGAAACTGGGGGATAGAGATCTCGCCTTTCGCCAAAAGGTCGGCTCTTTGCCGCCGGAATATCCCCTGGAGGACCTGAGGCATGATTCGGGACACTTCTTCGATAAACCGTTCCAATCTCTTGTCTTTTCCCATATTGATTAACCTCCCTAATAATTCATTATCCTAATAATTAACTACCTTAAGTATATTATAATAATGGAAAATAGTCAAGGGGGAAGCCGGCAGCAAAAACCCTCTTACACAAAGGGTAAAACTCCTCTCCCCTTTCCCGGTTAAAAAATTATGCCAGAGACTCCTTTAGAGACGATGGGATTATTTGAGGCGACATCTGCCCGTTTACACAGACCAGCAGAGTACGACACTCAGCCAGGATCATGTCACCGCGTTTTATCTCCTGAAAAAACATCAGGCTGGCACTGCGGGCCTTTTCGATCGAAGTATATACCCCTATCTCATCGCCGTAGCGGGCCGGTGAGCGGTAAGACATTTCAACCGAAGATACGACAAATAACGTTCCCTGCTTTGATAATTCTTTCAGATCTATCTTGTTCGCGGCGAAAAATTCGGTACGGGCTTCCTCCAGATATTTAAGGTAATTGGCGTAATACACCACACCCCCGCAATCGGTATCATGATAATAAATCTTCTTCTTATGGCAATGCATGGATATATATGGTGAGATCGGACCTCCGTTTTCCCGTTACCCCGTTTTACCCGTTCTTCATCAAATATCCAATATTATCTTCTAAACGTTATTTGAACGGGCGAACGCGAGCACGCGCGAACGGGTCGAACCTAATTAACATTTACTATACCCGCAGGCGTCACAGAGCAGGCAGCCTTCCTGATGCCGCAAGGCCGAACCGCAATCAGGGCATACTCCTACCACATTCTTGAGCCGGCTGACCTTTTTCACTTTGACGGTCGTCTGCGCAGCAGATGTGACCTTAAGCGCCAATTCTTCTTCGGCCTGAGAGACCTTGATATTGACCAGCTGTTTTTGATCGGCGGCCCGTTTTTCCAGGACTCTCGCGATCGCATCGGCACAGGAAAATATCTTTTTCCCGTTCATCCAGTTAGGAGAAGGACAACGGATACCTTTCAACTGTTCGACCACGACTTTAAGGTCCACTCCGCCGCGCAACGCCAGTGATATCAATCTCCCCACCGCTTCCAGCTGTGATGCCGCGCATCCTCCGGCTTTTCCCATCTGAGTGAACACTTCAAAAAACTCTCCGTCAGGATCCTGATTGACGGTGATATAGAGATTACCGCACCCGGTAGTGATCTTAGTCGTAGTCCCCATGATCATTTCCGGCCGGGGTTTGGGATGGACAACCGCCATCCGGAGCGAAGAATCTTCACTGAGAGCCTGTTCCTGCTGAGTCTTCTTTTCATTGCCTACCGTCAACACCTGGACACTGCGTGACCCGTCACGGTAAAGCGTCATCCCTTTACAACCCAGCTTATATGAATAAATCAAAGCCTCTTTTACATCGTTCAATGTCGCGCTATTAGGCAGATTGATCGTTTTTGATACCGCGTTATCCGTCCCTTCCTGAAAAGCCGCCTGCATCTTCACATGCATCAGCGGCGATATTTCCAGCGCCGTTTTGAACATCAATTTGATATCATCCGGGATTTCCGGCATCTTCTGGATACTTTCACCGGAGGCGATTTTTTTCATTAATTCTTCCGAATAGAAACCGCGTTTTTTTGCGACATATTCGAAACTGGGTTCGACCTCCAACAGCCTCTCTCCGTCTAAAATATTACGGTAGTAGACCAGCGAGAAAAATGGTTCGATACCGGTAGACGTCGGGCCTCCGATAATACTTATCGAACCGGTAGGAGCGATCGTCGTAAGGGTCGCGTTCCTTATCTTTATTCCCTGTTCTTCCCATACACTTCCCCGCCAGGACGGAAATACTCCCCGGTCCCGGGCAAGAGAAATAGACTCTTCTTTAGACTGGGTATGAATAAAATTCATCAACTCTTTTGCCAGTTTCAAGGCATCCTCACTTTCGTAAGGGACCTCTAAAAATCCCAGCATCGTCGCCCAGCCCATGATCCCTAACCCTATTTTACGGGTACGGGTGGTATTCTCCTTGATCTGGGGTAAAGGGAATTTGTTGGCATCGATGACGTTATCTAAAAACCGTGTGACCAGATGAGTCACCCTTCCCAGCTCTTCCCAATCGACTTCATATTTCCCCTGAGCGTTGACCTTCAGCATCTTAGCCAGGTTTATCGAACCTAAATTACACGATTCAAACGGTAACAAAGGCTGTTCGCCGCAAGGGTTGGTACTCTCGATCGCCCCTAAATGAGAGGTAGGATTCCCGCTATTTATCTTATCGATAAAGACGACTCCCGGTTCGCCGTTTTTCCAGGCGCCTTGAGTGATCATATCAAAAACTTCCTGAGCCGATATTTCTTCGACTACCTCGTGCGTACGCGGGTCGACCAATGAATAGGATTCGTTACGGGCTACCTTTTCCATAAACTCATCGGTGACTGCGACCGAAATATTAAAATTAGAAATATCTCCTTCCTTCTCTTTACAGGTAATGAACTCTTTGATGTCGGGATGATCGACCCGTAATATCCCCATGTTCGCTCCCCGGCGGGTCCCGCCCTGTTTCACGGCTTGAGTCGCCGCGTCAAACACTTTCATAAACGAAACCGGCCCTGAGGCGACACCTCCGGTCGATTTGACCATACTTCGTTTAGGACGTAATTGAGAAAAACTAAATCCCGTACCTCCGCCGGTCTTATGAATAAGCGCGGTAGCTTTTATCGCATCGAAAATAGATTCCATGGAATCTTCGACCGGAACGACAAAACATGCCGAAAGCTGGCCCAGATCTTTTCCGGCATTCATCAGTGTAGGAGAATTAGGCATGAACTTAAGTTCTGCCATCATATTAAAAAAAGCGTCTTCCACTTCCTGTACTACGCTACGGGAAGCTCCGTAACGCCGTTCGATTCCGGCGATAGCTCCGGCAACTCTTTCCAACATCTGTTTAGGAGATTCACAGACTTCGCCGCTTGCATCTTTTTTAAGGTAACGTTTTTTGAGGACGGTCAGAGAATTGGCGGAAAATTGAAGATTTTGATCCATAATTCGGCTCCTTCAGTTTTGAAACAAACACTCCGCGGTGAAGCCGCAGAGTAAATAATACAGGTTTTTATTCCTATTGTGGTGGTTCATCCAAAGCCGCCTCTTTCATTGATTACCACCATGGATTGGCTTCCTCCCCCCCTTTCTACCAAACCCAAAGGATACGTATGCGGCAGAATCAAACAATATTGTGACAGGAAATATACGGCAGAACTCATTTTATCAATCCAAACTCCTCTGTCAAGGAGAAAATACAATATGTTGTGCTCATCCACAGCTTATCCACAAAATATAGCTACGTTGTTCAAACAATCCCTCTTGATCCAGTAGGATCTCTTTCCCCATTTTTACCTATTGAAGAAGAAACGTATTCATCAAACGATGTGAATAAGTATATTCATCAAGAGAGCAGGTCTTGCCCTTTTGGTGAAAGGCATCTATACAGCGCTGACGCTCTTGCGGATAACCAGTTCCGGTTCGAGCATCTTTTTCACTATTCCTTCTTTTTTATCGACTGTTTTTTTCAAAATATCGACAGCGACAGAGACCATCTCCCGGATCGGTTGACGGACAGTCGTCAATTCCAGGTTTTCATACATGCACAACGGATTATCGTCAAACCCGATCAAGGACAGATCTTCGGGAAACTTAATATTTTCTTTCTGAGCAAAATGGAATACCTCTAAAGCCATATCGTCGCTTCCGGCAAAGATCGCCGTAGGAACCTCACTTTGCGAAAACAACTCTTCAACTACCCGGCGGGCTTCCGGTCTTGAAAAATGAGCTTCTTTCATAAAGTTATCGCGCACGTTGAGTTTATGATCACTGAGCGCTTTGCGGTACCCGGACAAACGTTCCTGAGCGGACTCAACGCGCAGGTCTCCGGCAATATGGGCAATCTTAGTGTGGCCCTGTTTGATCAGGTGTTCGGTAGCCCGGTAGGCTCCTTTGAAGTTATCGATGGCGACATAACTTACCTCAAGGTCATCAGTTTTTTTGTTGATCACCACGCAAGGTATTTTTTCTTTCAGGATCCGTTTAAGCTGACGTTCGTTCTCTAACACATCGGCAAAGATGATCCCGTCGACTAACGACGAATTGAGCCGGTCTTCTCCCCAATAGATGTGCAGATAGAGATCTTTATTGATATTTTTTAATTCAAATCCCATCCCCCGTAATATTTCTAACGCATAAAAAGAGTAGAATATTCCTTCATACCCGGGGATAACCAGCCCGAACACTCCCAGTTTACCGCCGGCAAGTTTACGGGCATAGACATAAGGCTTATAGTGCAATGATTTAATCGCCTGTTCAACTCTTGACCGGTTTTCTTTTTTGATCGAGATCGGGCTGGTAAGATACCGGGAAACTGTAGCAATCGATACTCCAGCTTCCCGGGCAACTTCGTTAATAGTTATTTTCTCAGGGGCCACAGCTAATTAATTTCTATGTTAAAGAAATTTCTTTTTATTTTGATATTACCGTATCGTTCTCAACAATCGCCGATCCGCTCTTGATATCGGCGGCAGAGACTTCTCGTCTGGTCTCAATGACTTCCACCAACCCGATAAACCGGTTACCGCGATACACTTCAAAGACATCTCCGGTATTTACTCCGGCATCGGCGCCGAGATCGATGATCACAAACCGTTCTTTCTGGTTCACGGCAAGGACATTCCCCTGCATGATACCGGTTGCGACCGCGCCTACATCAGGCTGCATCTTGACCTGGGGCTTCTGTTCTACTACGATCGGCGGAAGAGTTACCGACGAAGATGCCGCGATATCCTCACTGACCTGCAAGGTATCTACAAGCTCATCTTTTAATTGTTCGAATAACAACGACTTTTCTTTCAGCACTTTTTCTATTTCGCTGACTTTCCGTTCCAGATCTTGACGGGTCTCCAGCGCGTTCTTCAGGTTATTTTGAAGTCGTGATTTTTCCTTATTGGCAAGGATCATCTCCTGTTTCAATCCGATGTTATCGTCACGAAGTTTCCCGACTTCTTTATCCAAAGCCTGGCGTTTTTCCCTCTCATTCACAAGATCCTTACTCATGATCTGCATAGTTCTTTCTTTGAACTCGGCATCTTTTTCCAGACGTTCTTTCACTTTGGTAAGTTCGTCGATCTTGATGCTGAGCTCTTTGTTGTTTTTATCTAACTCCGCGATCTTTGCGCGGGTATCAAGAAGTTCTTTATTTAACCCTTCCAGTTGGGCTTCAAGTTCGGCTTTGGCCCGGACTACTGATTCCCAATGCTCCGGGAGAGCTTTATCTTCCTGTTTAGCCTGAGGTTTCTCCGTGACGACGACTTTCGGGCCTTCCTTGAGTTTCTTCTCCAGGATATCCCGCTCTTTCCTGACCTGTTGATACCGAGCATCATCGTCTTTTAATTTTCTTTCGGCTTCGGACAACTCCTGGAGCACTTCTCTCCAGCGTTGTTCGAATTCTTTACTTTCTTTTTCCAGACGTTCTTTATGTTTTTTCAGGCTTCTATTTTCATTGAGCAACTCTGTATTCTCATTGACGAGGTTCTGTTTCTCGGTGTAGAGTTGTTGGGCATCGGTATAAAATTTTAGCGCTATAAAACCACTTACGATTAAAAGTATAAGCAGTATTATGAGCGGCAGATTCCTTCCCATTAATCACCTCCTTGGTTAAATAAATTATTTACATAAATTATATCATTCATTCTCTTGGTGTAAAGATTTTTCTTCGAAGACACGGTATGCCGCCCCGATTGCGGAGGCTTTCCGGCCCAAAGTCGAGTAATACATCTTGACATTGCGCCGCAGGAGACTGAATGAAAACTTCTTCGTCGTCTTATTCACTTCTTCTAAAAAGTGGTCGCCGGCTTCTTCAAATCCGCCGCCGATGATCACGACTTCCGGGTTAAGCAAATTGATCAAGAAAGATATCTTCACTCCCAAAGCATACGCAGCTTCGGCCAACACCTCCTTTGCGAGTTTGTCCTTTTTGGATTCCTGAAACACATCCTCCAGAGAAAGTTCGCCTATCGCATTGATTCTTTTGATCAACGAAGTACGCCGGCCGGTAGAGATGAGATTCTTCAGTCGCCGGATGATCCCCATATCCTGGTCCCATGGCGCCAGAAACCCGAAATCTCCCTGGATAGAAGCCATATCACGGTGAGGAGTCACCTGAAGCTCACCGGCTCCTCCGTCATGGCCGGTATAGAGTTTCTCATTAAGGATAAACCCGCACCCGGACCCGGAAAACATATAAAGGAGATGCTTATATTTATGGTAATTGACGATATATTCCGCCCAGGCGCAGGCGTTGGTATCATTGACCATGGAAATGGGCAAATTCAGTTTTTCTTCAAGGTATTTTTTAAACGGGATAGAAATACGCACATATGACGCTTCCTGCTTTTGCGGCCAGTATACCGCCCCTTTTTTCTGATCGACGATCCCCCCGAGAGCTACGCCCGCTCCCACGATCTTTCCTTTATACCGTGCTGATTTCGTGAGGATATCGTCAAATAACGAAAGCAGGATATTAAGAGTTTCATTCGCATCGACCGATTTACGCCGCCGTTCGATACTCGTGATCTCTTTACCGTCTTCACGCATGAGAATGGCCTGCGCGTCAAAAAGATTTAACCCTACCCCGATCGCGTATCGTTCATTCGTCTTCATCTTAAAACTCCTGTTGATAATACAGTCTTACAATATGTTGCGTATCCAATACCGGCACATCTCCTCCGAACGGAGTCGATGTGGAGGTCCCCAGGTACGCTCCTCTACCCACACCGTACTGCAGAATAAATTCCCGGTCTTTTTCGGGACGATACCGCGCTTCCCAGGCAAAATTATGGTGGTCGCGCTTGACGATCCGTCCGTCTTCGACCAGTTCCGAGATATCTTTCATCCGGGAATATACGTAACGAAAATACATCCCCAGTGTATCCATCGGGAGATATTCGACCTGCAGCCCCACATGATTCATGTTATCATCAATGATCTGAGCCCATTCATATTCATTGCGGGTCCAATCCAGATATATATTCAACGTATCCGAAGGTTGCACTTTAAACCCGACTTTAAAAATATCGAAATAAGGATACGGCGGTTCGGGAAAATCTTGCTGGCTGTAAAGCCAGGTCCGGTCATACCGGTAATTTCCCAGGACCAATGAAGTGTCGCTGCCGTTTAAGAGGCCGCGGGGAAAATTATCATACGCAAGCGTCACGTCGTTGGTATGTTCCCAGATAACGTTTGCCGCACACCAGTCGGTAAACCAGTGTTCACCTCCCACCGAAACCGTCTTGAGGGTAGGGTCCTGGCCGTCATCGATCTCGCTATTGGCAATAGAAAAATCATCCGAAGTCTTCATGACCGGATCCACTCCGGTAACCGTATGCGGCAATTTATGGTACAGCCCTAACGCTTTGAAGGTAGTGTCCTCGGTTGCCCGGTAGGTCGTCTCCAAACGGCTCACGTTTTCAAGAAAAGCTCCGTCGGTGGTATGGACGTTACGCATATCGAATAACATGTCCAACTTAGCATCTAAAAGATTAAATGATTCATAACGAAAACTAAACGTATCTCTTCCCGAATCTACACCGTCACCGATACGGAACTGATCCACATAATACCAATCCATTGACGAATCATACAACCCGGCAAAAAACTGCCGGTAAGGCTGCCGGAATGTAAGATGTCTCCCCCAGAACGTATCGTCCCGGGTAAACCGGTGACTGGAAAGCGCGCTCTCGAATGCCCCATCCATACGGGTAAACGAGAACCGCGACCGGTAAAACGGCTCATTCTTTTCAGGATTAAGTTCGAAATAGTTTTTACCGAATTCGTTTCCCGAAGAATGTATCAGAGAAATATGGTAAGAGCTGCCTTTTTTCTCCTGTTCGAAAGTAGATTTACGGTCATATTCGGAAATGGAAGTCGCGACTTCAAAAAAGAGCTGCGTCTCAGGAGTCATTCCGTAATTGGCGTCTATTCCCCAGACATGATTGAACGCGTCCAGACCGTTCTCTTTATACCCCATCTTCATCCCGTAGAGGCCGCCGACCGTAAGATTATCTGCCGCGGATATTTTCAGGCGGCTGAAACTATTGAGCGTATCGAACGAATCGTAATCCTGCCAGAGAGTCTTGGGAGAAGCGATCACGAAATCAAACACAGCGTCATCCCAATCCATACCCAACGACATCCCCCGTAAATTCGTCAACCGGACGTTTCCGGCATCACGTACTAAAAAAGCCAGAGAATCATCCCATTCGCCCGGAGAATAATCTCCGGCTCCGGTATTATTGTTTCCGGGTACCCAGGACGTCAACCACTGCGATTCTTCCCAGTACGTGCGATGGTTGGAGAGGCCGATCGGATCATCGGAAGTGTACGCTTTATCTTCCAGCGCGACCGGAAAGATTTCGATATGGTGGCCGTCGCCTTCATAATACATATTGAGTTCACGTACTGGCCAGAAATCCCGGTGAATTTTTAATTCGGGAATAGTAAACACATCGCCCCAGTTTGCGGCCACCTGAGTCGCTGCGACTTTATCATCTTCAACTTTCAGTTCGGGAAGGTTAAAAGCGTTACCGAAGATCTCAGTTTTCATCGTCTGAGAAAAAGTATATCCGGTATTTGCCCAGTATTTCAATTCAACGTCAGCGCGGTCACCCCAAAGGCTGGTCACGGTAACCCGATCGGATTCTCCGATAAAACTCCAGGGACTGATATCGAATTTGGAATGCACGCCCCATCCTTCCTCGGGTGCCGGATAATCTAGATCAAAACGCAGAAAAGAAAAGATCGCCGGATCATAGGTATTCTCTCTTTGATTAAAACCGTCATCGCTTAACATCCGGTAATTCGTTTCGTTCAGATTATAATCCGAACGTTTCCAGTATCCGTCATCGCTGGTGAACCCGGCGCCCATCTGATATTGGCCTTTAAAGATAACTCCGCCGGAAGAAGATTCAGGTTTCGCGGTCGAATACGGTGGTTTCTGTAACATGCTTTGCACCGCGCCGGAAGATGAGGACTCCTCACGCATCTGGCCTTTATCATAACGATTTAAGTTTTGGTGGATAGCATCCCGACGGATACGGGCAAGATACACCTGCGGTTCTTTATAAGAAGGGTCTGCGGAAAGACTCATTTCAAACATACGTACCGCTTCTTCTCTATCGCCTTCCTCAAGATATTGTTTTCCTAATCTAAAGAGTTCCTGGGCTCCGGGAGGTTGGCTGTATAAAAGCGAATAAAATCCTAGGCTATACATAAAAATAACCAGTGAAAAAGCGAACTTTTTCATCAAATTCATTCTAACAAATATCGCATTAAATGCAATAATTTTTTATAATTAGTTTACCTGTAGTATAAATTCGTAGTTTTACGAATAATATCTTACCCGTGCCTGCGAAGATTGAGTTATTAATATATAATATATTATTAAAGGAAGGATAGGGACATGTGATTACGGGGTCCCGCTATATAGCTATGTTATGATGCGGGAGAACCGTTACACTCACAAACAAAATAAACGATTTCACAGAATACGTTGCGGGGTCGGGATTTGAACCCGAGACCTTCAGGTTATGAGCCTGACGAGCTACCTGGCTGCTCCACCCCGCGATCAAAACCACATTAAATATAGATGATTTTGGGAAAGAGATACAATAAATTAATTAAAATATTTAATTTATTGAATTAGTCCAATTGTATCAACTTACTCCTGTATGTCAATGATTATTTCGTTATCTTTGATAACTCCTAAGTTCTCCCGGGCGATTTTTTCGAAATAATCGGGATTTTCTCTTATACCTTTCAGCATCTGTTCGTATTCAGTGATCTCATCGTGTAATTGTTCGATATCGGACTCGATCCGTTTGTTCTCTTTTCGTAATTTCTGAAGGTGCGAATAGGTCGGAAAATAGACAATCGCTCCCAGAAGGCCCAGGGCTAAAAGCAATGCGCCAAAACGTAATAAGGTGAGCGAATCAATTTTTCCGAACAGTTTTTCCCGCATACCGCGCTTTTCTTCCTAACTCCTCTTCGATCCTCAACAGCTCGTTATATTTAGCGATCCGGTCGGTACGGGAACAACTTCCGGTTTTGATCTGGCCGCAGCCGGTCGATACCGCGAGATGAGCGATAGTCACATCTTCGGTCTCGCCGGAACGATGAGATATCACGGCGGTATATTTATGTTTAAATGCCAAATCGATCGCCGCCAGCGTTTCTGATAAGGTACCGATCTGATTGACTTTGATCAAGATGGAATTTGCCGCACCTGATTTTATGCCCCGGGATAACCGTTCGGTATTGGTCACAAACAAATCATCGCCGACCACCTGGATTTTTCCTCCGAGCTCGTCGGTCAACCGCTGCCAACCTTCCCAGTCTTCTTCGGCCAGGCCGTCTTCGAGAGAAATGATCGGATATTTATCGAGAAGTTTTTTGTAATACTTGACCATATAGGAGGCATCGACCCGTTTCCCTTCGATAAGGTAATGTCCGCCGGTCAGATACTTTTCTTTTTGAAAAAAGGAACTGGCGGCGGGGTCTAAGGCCAACGCGATCTCTTTTTCCGGTTTGTATCCCGCTTTTTTTATCGCCTGAATGATCAGTTGTAACGCTTCTTCGTTCGATTTTAAGTTCGGAGCAAACCCGCCTTCATCACCGACCGAAGTAGAAAGTTTTTTTGAATGAAGGATCAATTTCAAAGTATGAAACACCTCACAGGCGGCCTGCAGGGCCCGTCTTAACGTCGGGAATCCCCAGGGCATGATCATGAATTCCTGGATATCCAGGTTATTATCGGCATGTACTCCTCCGTTCAAAATATTCATCATCGGAACGGGAAGAAGGTATGCTTTGGGATTTAAATATTTGTAAAGCGAGACTTTTTTCTCTTTTGCCGCGGCATGAGCGACGGCTAAAGATACTCCCAGCATCGCGTTTGCTCCCAGTGAAGATTTGTTCTCCGTCCCGTCCATATCTAAAAGTAATGTATCGATTTTACGAAAATCCGCCGGTTTACCTTTTACTTTACGGGCGATCTTTGTATTTACATTCTCGACGGCTTTAAGGACACCTTTGCCTTTATACCGTGTAGTGTCTTTATCGCGTAATTCTAACGCTTCGAATTCTCCGGTAGAGGCGCCGCTGGGTACGATCGCCCGGGCAAGAATGCCGGTATTTAAGGTGCATTCGACTTCCACCGTAGGGTTACCGCGTGAATCCAATACTTCCCGTGCATGTACTGACTTGATCGTCGCCATAGCTTTTTCCTTTCTTTTACTTATATCCCGTATAATCACCAAACATCACATCCCAATAACCAAATAATAACCAATCACCAAATTATCAATAATCAAATAAATCCGTTTCAGTCATTGGAACTTGGATCTTATTTGGTGCTTGGAAATTGGTCATTGGATATTTTTACTTCCTATAGACTGATTGCTCCCCCGCGAAATTTTTCCAGTTCACGTTCTTTATCGATATCAATAGGTTCCCCGGTCACTTTAACCGTCACTTTATCAGAACGGAAAACTTTCTGTCCGTCTTTCACCTCGACCCCATCTAACGTATATTCTCCCGGTTCATAGGCAACCAGGTGATACACAAACTCCATCTGCACCCGCCGTCTTCCGTTACGCACCCGGTAACTGCGTGATGAACTCTGCCCGGCTACTTTCAGGGGACCGAATTCAGGAATAGTTACCTGGGGCGAGTGCAATTCGCCTTCGACTATCACCGTATAGGTAAATATCTCACCAGTTACGGCCTCTCCCTTATTCACGGTTGCCCGGACGGTCTCCTGAGCGGACACCCCCTGGATGTTCAGGAACAAAAAGAGAACGCACAATATGCTAACCGACCTGGACATGACGGTTACGGACTTTTACTTTACCTTCACTTATTTTTTTTATCACCAGAGGATACAGTGTATGTTCCGCGCGATGAATACGTCTTTCAAGACCGGATAAAGATTCGCCTTTCTTCACCGGTAACGGTTTCTGCGCGATAATCGGGCCGTGATCGATACATTCATCGACAAAATGCACGGTTACCCCGGTTATTTTCACTCCATAACGGTACGCATCACCGATCGCCCGGGCACCTTTAAATGCCGGCAGCAATGCCGGATGGATATTAATGACCTTGTTCTTGAACTTTTTCACAAAAACCGGTGTAAGTATCCTCATGTACCCGGCAAGTACTACAAGCCCGATTTTTTCTTTCTTAAGGACCTGGATCAGTTTTTTATCGAACGCGCCGCCGGTGTTATACTCTCGCGGATTTATATAGAGCTGTGTGATCCCTAACCGTTCGGCGCGAACACGCACATAGGCTTTTTCTTTATCGGTGATCAACAGCTTCACGCAGGTCTTCTTGATATATCCTCTTTTTATCGCGCCGACGATCGCTTCGAAATTACTCCCGTTACCGGAAGCTAATACCGCTATATTGGTCGTGCGTCGTGCGTCGTGCGTCGTGCGTTTTACATGTTTTCTACTCATTTATAGTTTCCTCAATATCATGAGTGAACAATCAAACGGTTTTCTTTTTAAAAGCATTTTAAGGAACACAAAATACACAGAAATATTCACTATACTTAAGAAAAAAGAACGAAATTCACCCCAACGGCGCACAAGGATAAGAGTGGCCAACAATATTACGGTCGGAACCAAAAACAAGAGCACACTGATAAGCAGGGGCTTTGCTTCTTCTATACCGACTTCGATCATATCTCCTTCTTTGGCATCAATATGCGGCCGGACTTTCAGCACCGTTTTTTCCTCACGCGGCGCGCAAAGGTTACCCAACCGGCAACAACCGCACTGGACTTTTCTTTGAAACCGGATCGTCAGAGTATCGGCGTCTTTGGCTATGACTTTTGCTTTTTCTTTAAACATCGTCGCTATCGATACAGTGCGTCGGACATTTATCTTTTGCGGAAGAGGCAGCCGGGATATCGATATCCCCTTCCCGCTTTATCCGGGAAATATTGTTCTCGATATAAAATGGAGAGTTCTCGATCCGGGCACAGATACCGCAGGCGATACATCCCCGGCTGCAGACTCCCCGGACATATAACGCTTTTTCCCGGTTACTGCAGGCCACGTAATAAAGCGGCTGAATCGGCGAAACAGTGACGAGTTCGATAAGGTTACGCGGACAGGCGCCTACGCATTTCCCGCAACGGATACATCTTTTATGGTCGACATATACTTTTCCCTGACTGATCTTAAGCGCACCAACCGGACATATTTTTACGCAATCACCGAAAAAAAGGCATCCGTATTTACAATCGATCTTCGCGCCCAACAAGTGAGCTGCCGCGCAAGATTCCGGGCCGACATAGAGTGTCGACGATTTTTTTTGAGTAGTATCCGCGCCGCAATGGACGACGATCTTCTGAGGTGAAAGTTTTTTCACCTCGACTTTTAATAGAGCGGCGATCCTCTTCTGGCTTTCGGCCCCACCCGCCCGGCACATAGTGGGATCGGCTTTACCGGCGGCAAGAGCTTCGGCATAGGCATGACATCCCGAATATCCGCAGGCACCGCAATGTATCCCCGGTAAGGCTTCGTTTAACTTCTCGATAAGAGGGTCTTCACGCACATGAAACTTCTTACTTAAAAAAGCGAGTAACACGGAAAATAAAAATCCTACCGACCCTAATGCTATTAAACCTTTAATGGCAATTTCCATACCTAGTCTCTGGTCTCTAGTCTCTAGTCTCTGGTCTATTTTTACTATAGACTAGCGACTAGCGACTTTCTTTATGAGCTGATCAACCCCGAAAATCCCATGAAACAAAGCGCCAGTAACCCGGCGGTGATCAGAGTGATCGGAGCGCCTTTTAATACGCCGGGGACATCATTGAACTGGAGTTCTTCCCTGATACCGGCCATGACCAGCAATATTAACGTGAACCCTACCCCGGCGGAAAATCCAAACACGACTGCCGGTAAAAACGCGTAGTTACGGGCGATCATGAATAACGCGCATCCTAAAATAGCGCAGTTAGTCGTGATCAACGGTAAATAGATCCCCAATGCCTGGTAAAGCGGCGGAGAATATTTACGGATAAACATCTCGACGATCTGAACCAAAGAAGCGATCACCAGGATAAAGACGACATAGGATAAAAAAGTGATCTCAAGGGGGATAAGGATCAGATGATAGATCAGCCAGCTGATACTCGAAGAGAGCGTCATGACAAAAATGACGCTTAATCCCATCCCGATTGCCGAAGATAATTTTCCCGATACCCCCAGAAACGGACAGATCCCCAAAAAATAACTTAATACAAAATTATTAATCAGTACCGTTGAGACTACGATCAGTAATAGATCTTTCATCGTTTTTGTTCTATCTTGTTCATCACCCCGACCAGCGTCCCCAGCACCAGAAACGCCCCGGCCGGAAGGATCATGATGATCAACGGATTATAGAACGCCGGCATGATCTTAAATCCCAAGATCGTTCCGGCGCCGAAGAGTTCCCGGATACTTCCTAATACAAAAAGCCCCCAGGTAAACCCGCTTCCCATCGCCAACGCATCGATCAACGACACTCCCAGTGAGTGGCGGGAAGCAAACACCTCACACCGGCCTAAGATAATGCAGTTTACGATGATCAAGGGGATGTACGGGCCCAATGCCCGGCTGATATCGGGAAAATACGCTTTTAAAAATATATCGACGATCGTAACGAACGTGGCAATGATCACGGTATACACGGCGATCCGTACCTGAGACGGTACGATCTTTTTGATAAGCGAGACGACAAATGAGGAGAAGAAAAGGACAAACAGGACCGCAAGCCCCATAGAAATACCGTTGATACTGGATGTCGTTACCGCCAGGGTCGGACACATCCCTAACAACTGCCGGAAAATAGGATGATCGGTCCACACCCCTTTTATGATCAATTGTGTACTGTTCATTTCTTTAAAATCGCTTTTAATTTTTCTATTCCCGCATTGACGATACTTACCACCGCACGCGATGATACCGTGGCGGAAGTGATCGCTTGGATCTGATGAGGATTTTGCGGAAGTTCTTTTACCACTTCAAATATACCGGCTAACGGGACATTTTTAAACTGATCTTTAAACGCATCTTCGGTGATCCGCGAACCTAACCCTGGAGTCTCGACCGACTCGATAATATCTATACCCAGGATATCCCGTATATCTTTGTCGACCGCAAACAGGATACTGATCGTACTCTGATACCCCTGTCCGTCGGTCACATAGGCATACCCTAAAAACTCCCCGTTTTTATCTTTAAGTTCATACACCAGATCTTCACCGTAGGTCTTCTCCTGGATATTCTCAGCTTCGGGAACGATAGTGGTGATCGCCCGGTAGATCGCCTGTTTCTGGTTCTCCTGGATCTTTCCTTGCGCTGAGGTAAAGACGAATGCCAGGATAAACCCGCAGATAACGGTAATGATCGTTAATACGCTGATGATCTTTAAATTATCTTTCATAACCTAATGGTTTAGGGACGGTATACCGGTTGATCAGAGGGACAAACGCGTTCATAAACAGGATCGCATACATCACTCCTTCCGGTAGCCCGCCAAAATAACGTATGACCATAATCATGAGAGCACATCCTATTGCGAAAATATATCGTCCGAGTTTCGTGACCGGAGTAGTCACCGGGTCAGTCGCCATAAATAACGCCCCGATAAGTAATCCGCCGCTGAAAAGATGAAATAACGGCGACCCGTAGACCGGATCGATCACATAGAATATTGTCGATGTCACGAGGACCGTGACCATAAGCGTAAACGGTATCCGCCAATCGGCGATAGTACGGGCAAAAAGATATACTCCTCCGATTAAAAGACATAGTGCGGAGGTCTCACCCAGACTTCCCGATGTCGTACCGAGAAAAAGGTCGCCTAAAGGAGTGATGATTTGGTCAAATTTACGTAATGCCAGCGGCGTAGCGCTGGTGACAGCATCCACTCCGGCCGGATTGACCCAATGGGTGAGCATCGCCGGGTATGCCGCCATCAGAAATGCCCGGCCGATTAATGCCGGATTAAAGATGTTTTGGCCTAATCCTCCGAAAATCTGTTTACCGAACAGGACCGCGAATATTCCGCCTAACGTTGCCGCGTACCAGGGAATTGTCGGAGGAAGGATCAACGCCAGCAAAAGACCGGTAAGAACGGCGCTTGCGTCACGGATAGTCGAAGGTTTATGCCGCAAGCGGCACACGATCTCTTCGGTCATCACGCAACTGATGATACAATTAAAGATCAACCATACCGCGGATAGCCGGAAAAAATATACCGCCGCGGCCACCGCCGGCAATAACGCGATGATGACCTGCTGCATTACCCAACCAGTATGGGCAGATGCGCGCACATGAGGCGAACTACTTATTCTTAGGGGCATACCGTTTCCCTTCCTTTATATAATGCACTAGAGGTATCTTTGCCGGACAGACATACGTACAGCATCCGCATTCAATACAATCACTTAAAAACACTTCATCTAACCGGTCAAACTGTTTATGTTTTACCCTACGGATGATCTCGCTGGGAAAAAGGTTCATCGGGCAGGCATCGACACAGCGTCCGCAGCGGATACATACTCCTTCAAGTGGAGCCACTTCATCTTTAGAAAAAAACAGTACCCCGGATGTACCTTTCAGGATAGGATAATCGAGATTCTCGATAGAGATCCCCATCATCGGACCGCCGTGTATCACTTTCTCCGGTTCACGGTCAAATTCGAGGATCTTTTCGTCAAAAAGTTCTTTAATCGAAGTGCCGATTTTTACCCACAGGTTTTTCGGTTCACGCAGACAATCTCCGGCGAACGTGACTATTCTTTCTACCAGCGGTTTAGAAAAGTATACCGCTTCATATATCGCGCACAACGTAGCCACATTCTGGACCAGACACCCCACATCAAACGGGAGTTTTCCGCACGGTACTGCCCGCCGGGTGACCTGATGGATCAACTGACGTTCCCCGCCTTGAGGGTATTGGGACTTTAAAATAACGAGCCGGCTTTCCGGCAACCGGTATTTTTTCATAGAAAGAGCAAGATTGAATTTTTTTATCGCGGCGGGTTTATTTTCTTCAATACAAAAATATATCTGTTTAGGATCGATGATCCGGGCGACGAGTTCGGCTCCTCGCAAAATGGATTCGGTCTCCTCTTCCATCAGGCGGTAATCACAGGCAAGGTACGGTTCACATTCACACCCGTTCACCAGGAACGTATCGACCGGTTGAGGCGGACTTAACTTCAAATAAGTGGGAAAACACGCACCGCCCATCCCTACGATCCCGGCATCTTTGATAATGCCAAGCAGTTCATCTTTATGTAAGTTCTCGATATGTTCCCGTTGTGTTAATTGCGGGGAGTCTCCCGTACACTGAAGAGTCACACCTAAGCTACGCAGGAGTACCGGATGAGGGCAATTATCTATCGCAGTCACCACTCCTCCCAAAGGAGCGTGGATACGGCTGGACACAAGAGCGCTATATTCGGCCAACGCATCAAAGGCGTTCACCTGATCCTTTAATTTCACTTTGAGCTCGGCGGGTTTACCGATATGCTGGCTTAACGGCAGATACAATTTCTTGGGAGTGACGAACTTTTCACAACGACGGCCGTGTTGAGGTTCTTTATGTTCTTTTACGTGGATCATCGTTCTTCTTAGGGTTGAAACAGGCAAAAAAGAAAATTATTATACCCACACTTATAATAATTGTAAAGGCACTAAACCGTTCAGCCAAAAACGACGCGATAAACATACATACAATAAACGCTAAATGGATCACTACTTCGAGAGAACTGAACACCCGCCCCCAGTATTCGTTCTGACTTTCGCTATGCACCAGAGTATTGATCCCGATGACCATGGGCGAGGCAAGAAATCCCAGCATAAAACAGGAAAACAACGCGAACAATTTTATCGGATAGAATTTCAGTATACTCACAAACCCTATCAGATAAAGGCTCACGATGATAAGCGACACGTTAATCACCCTTGAAACCGGCCAGTTACGGCCCAGACGCCCGTAAAGGAGCGAACCGACGAACAGGCCGATACCGCTGGCTACCGCGAACAACCCCAGATCAGCGGTGACCGTATTGAATGTTTTCTGGATAAACACGATGAATACCACATACAGGGCTCCGATACAGGAAAAAAGGAGTGAAAACATTTTAGCGGCATACCGCGTCTCTTTCGTTTTAAACAAATAAGCCAACCCTTCCTTCATCTCAAAGATAAAATCTTTTTTTACATGGGTAAACGCATCTTTCCCGGCATACAACAGTTCAACCGCCCGGAACCCTTTTTTCTCCCGGATACTCATCAACCTTATCGCCAGAGCCGATAAGAGGAAGGTACCCCCATCGATCATAAACGCCCAGGTCACCCCCATTTTTTCGACAATAAACCCGCCTAACCCAAACCCTAATACCGCGGCGATCATCGCGGTCGTCGACACCAACGAGTTCGCCAGAAGGACCTGGTCTTCATCCACCAGTTCCGGGACAATAGCCAGTTTTGCCGGGATAAAAAACCGGCCGATACAGAAAGAAAGAAAGATGAGCAGATAGGTAACCTCTAACGATTGCAGATAAAACGCTAACAGCGGGATAGCCACGATAAAGATCGCCCGGAAAAAATCGCTCAAATACATTATTTTCTGTTTATTCCAACGGTCGACATATACTCCGGCAATCGGTGAAATCAAAAATACCGCGATAATAGGCAGGCTCATGATCTTGGCCAATCCTACCGCGGAACTCTGCTGGAACCGGTAGACCAGACCGATCAAAGCCATCTGGGTAAGCCGGTCACCGAACTGAGAGACCACCTGCCCGAACCACAACAGGAAAAAATTTCGTTTCCGTAATATATGGAGGTAGGAAGAGAGCATGATCGGTTTATTTTAAAAATTTTGTTTTCAAAGGGAAGCCGGCGAGAGGAATCCCCGAGCCCCGCATATTGAAACACTACGGAGTCGGGACTGACCTCGCTTTGCTCGGTC
>JAFGQU010000011.1 GCA_016935525.1 Candidatus Omnitrophota bacterium | reverse complement strand
GTTCTTCCCACGACTCCACTCCAAAAAAAGCAAAACCCCCGCCTCTTTCCAGAGACGGGGGATTTTGGCTTTTTGGCGGGGTCGATGGGATTCGAACCCACGATCACCTGATCGACAGTCAGGGGACTTAAACCGGGCTAATCGACGACCCCGAGTGGTTTACGTTGAAATTCAATAAGCTGCTCAATATATCTTCTGCTTTTTTTACGCTTTATTGCTTTTTCTCGTATAAGCGCTTCTCGCTTAGTAGAAAATAGTTTTTTATACACCAACTGCCATTGCCCTTGCTGTCTTCCTGTCCATCGCTGTTCTCTTCTATAGTTATGTTCTTTTACTCGCGCATTCACATCCGCAGTGCACCCTACATAAAACTTTTTACTTTCTGTATTTTGCAATATATACACCCACATCATTTCAAATAACAATGGACTTTCCCGCTCCACAATATTTTATATACATGTCGCGGGGCTAGTTCGCGTTTGCTTACTGGAAACCGGGCTCCCCGCCACCACAATCTTTTTATCAGGCGGGATCCCGACTTTTGTCGGGAAATCGACGACCCCGTTAAAACAGCTGTAGCGTTTAGAGGTTATTGTATTGATTTCCCTAAAAAAGTCAAATATATTCTCCCTAAACGCATTCCGCGTGTCGCGTTACGAAAACATGGGCGGTGTAGGATTTGTATCCCCTATCCGCCTTTGGCGGATTGGCCGCCAGGCCTTTCAGGGGATCCAAAGTCACCTCGTTCTCCGCCACCTAAGTTCACTTTCCAGCGTTCAGTTTATCAATGAAAAAAGAGCAATGGGCGGTGTAGGATTTGAACCCACGACCCTCTCGGTGTAAACGAGATGCGCTCCCAACTGCGCCAACCGCCCAGGCGATAGTGCTCTCGCACTTTTAATCAAAGAGTACTTACTTATTTACTACAATTTCGTAAAAATTGCAACATTTTTTATGCTTTAGGCAATGCGTTCATACAGAACAACATGACAAAAAGCGCGACCGTCTCGATGATCCCGATGACCATCATGTAATTAGCAAATCCTTTACCGGTTTCCGCCAGAGCGTCGGATGCCCGGGCGGCGGCTTTTCCCTGCATAAGCGCGCTTATCCCGATCGCACTACCGGCAAAGATCCCGATGATCATCTGCAAAATATAAGAATTCCAGTCTGCCGGCAGACTTGCCTGTTGGATCGCGTTACGTAAAATGAACCCGTAAAAGGTCTGAGTAAGCGGGGCTCCGGCGAACGCGACTAAAATAAACGGTGCCGCTTTGTTCTGAGCGAACGCTTTCTTCCAGGCACCGATTGCCGCCATACCGGCAATGCCGGTCCCTAACCCTGATCCGATTGCCGCAAATGTGAGCGATAAATTTAAATCGCCTAATCCTGCTACCATATGTCCTCCTTCGTTCGTAACGCGTTCTGCGTAACGAGTAACGCGTAAAATAGTAATTTCAAGTAACTCATCAAAATCCCAAAATATTTCCGGTCTCTCTACGCGTTTCGCATGTCGCGTTACGCGTTACTATTCTCGGAACGGTTTATATTCCCGGCCGGCCCATTCCATGTCCAGATGGCCGGAAAATTCAAGCATATTCAACCGGATACCATGGACCAATACCGACATAAGCCCTAAAATAATGTTTAACGCGTGTCCTAAAAAAAGGATGAGTGCCGCGAAAAAACTGCTGAGTATCCCGTGGAACCCGACCCCTAAGGCCATCTCATTAAAACTTACCGCGACCATTACCGAAGCGAACCCCACCGCGAACAGACGTAAATACGATAAGGTATCGGCAAACGAGCCGATGACCGATAACGGTAAATTGGCAATCGATATTAAAATCCCTTTCAGCATATTCTTCTGCGGATAAGAGAACAGGATGACCAGCCCTATCCCGACCATCAAAAAATACCGGGCAAAATCGGGAAATTCTTTTCCCAACACCAGGTTCCCGGCAATAAAAAAGATCCCCCAGGTGATCTGTATCCATCCGATCTGGGCCCAGCTGCGCAGGTCGGGAAAATAACGGATCACTCTCATCGCGTGCGCGATACTGAGTTGTACCGCGCCGATAAAAAAACAAAGGTTCATCAGAAACGGGGGGTTGCCCGAGAAACTGCTTAAACGCGGGATGATCAATTGTTTGAGAACCGGTAATCGGGCAAGCTGTTCGAACCCAAACCATGTCCCGGTAATCGCGCCCCAGATACACGTGCTTACACTTAATACGATCAATAACCAAAACGGTTCTTTTTGGAATGACGGGATTTTCTTTTTCGCATAAAGCGTTGCCCCTAAAAACAACAGGCCGTATCCGGCATCGCCGATAAGCATCGCGAAAAAAAGACTGAAGAAAAACAGGAACCACACACTGATATCAAATTCCCGGTATCCGGGAACCGTGCCCATAAACTGGAACACCGGTTTTATGATCTCGATCCATCGGGGATTTTTGATCAACGTAGGGACTTCTTCCGGGGTATCGGCCTCTTCGATCACATAGGCCCATTTTTCCCGGTGCGCCCGGTCGATGAGCGCGCTGGTTTTAGATACCGGGCAAAATCCTTTTACATAAGAAAATTTTGTCTCGGTCCCCATGCCAATACGGACCTGTAAGAATTCCAGCTCTTTTTCTGTGTTCTTACGGAATGTTGAAAGTGCCGCGCAATAACATCCTGATTTTATGAATGCGGCGAGGATCTCTTTTAACCTTTTGTCCGTACGGGCGAGTTCTTTCTCGATATCCTGCCGGTTTTCCTGAGGGACCTCTACTTCGATAAGGGTGAGTTTTTCTTCGTTCCCATACGACACCAGTGCCGTGTAGACCGAATTCCCTTTTTCTTTAAGCGGGACGATCAGCCGGCCGGGTGCGATTTTCTTTAACTCTTTTTTAGGGCAGATGTATACCTTCACAAATACCCCGGCTTCTCTTAACGCCTGGATCTCTTTTGAGGAAACGTTTCCCCAGGTATCGTACCAGCTTAGCTGTTGTTCTAACCGGGGGATCTTACTCTCGAGCGATTGTTGTTCTTTTTGCAGCGCAAGGACCTCTTTTATGAACCAGTCTTCTTTGCCTTTTTCTAAATTTCTTTCTTGCGAGTTTTCTTTCTTAAAAGGAATCAGGGCGGTTTGAGCCCGGTCAATATTCTCCAGTTTTTCTTCCAGCTGGGAGATATCTGCGCCGGAGGGCGCCTGGACATGCTGGATGTGCACAATCCCCATCCGCCGTAACGAGCTGAGCGTCTGTTCACGTTCCAGGTTACTCACCAATAATGTGATTTTTTTCATCGGGACGATCATGCGGCAATAAGCTGTTTTTTAAGTAATTTTTTCTTGGCGATTTTACCGCGGACCACTTCCGCTGTCTGTAAATCGCCCAGAGCAATACGGATTACCCGGATATGCTCTTTCGTGTGCGGGATCTTCACTTTTTCGAACAAATTCACCCGTTGAGAAGTGATCCGTAACTCTTCCTGAAGGATCTCTTGTTGTTTTTGCGCGATTAATTGTTTCGCTTTTAATTGTATATACTCTTTGCAGGCGCCGATACCGGCGTCTACCCATAACGGCGTGCGCATCAGATCGTATTCTTGTTCATCGAACTCTACGGTTACATATACCGGGATATCGATGCCGGCGATATTGCCGGTATCGGTCACGATACGGTTTATTTTAAACCAATTCTCAATACCGATATCTTCGGCAAACACATCGACCCATTGTTCGAGCCCGCGTAAAAATGTTTCCTGTTGTTGGTCGAGCTCGCGAATCGTACGGTTGATCTTGCCGATTTCGGTCTGGAGCTGTTGTTTTTTCAACTGTAACGTAGGCAGGTACCGGACAAACATCTTTAACGCTTCTTTTTGTTTCTTGAGCTCGTTTTTGGTAAGTTTAAGTTTAGCCATAAAAGGTCACAATATAAAAGTCTCACGTCACAAGGTCACATAGTCACACGTAATTCGATATCCGTCTCACGGATATCGGCTACGCCTGTCCCGATTATTCCATCGGGAAAGCCCGTATCGGGTGTCTTTTTGACAGAACATAATTCATTGTCCGGGCCAGAATTCTTTAATAAGATCCGTACGGAAACTGGTCTCCTGGGGCGCGAAACATTCACTCAATATTTTCCAGCCATTGTTTAACGCGTCTTCCAACGGTATTTTTACCGAAAGGTCCATCATCTGTGATTCAAACAGATCTCCGTATTTCAACAGTTTCTTATCCCATTCACTCATACGAAACCCCATCGCCTTTTTTTCTTCGGTTTCCTTGAATTGGGCATATAGCTGGATCGTTCCGTCCATGATCGCCCGATGATCTTTACGGGTCTTCCCGTTTACCTGTTGTTTCAGGCGGCTTAAAGAACCGAACGGTTCGATCCGGCCGTTACGCAGATAGAATTGCCCTTCGGTAATATATCCGGTATTATCGGGGACCGGATGAGTAACGTCATCACCGGGCATGGTCGTTACCGCCAGGACCGTAATCGATCCGGCACCTTCAAAATCGACCGCTTTTTCATAACGCGCGGCTAACTGGCTGTACAGATCGCCCGGATAACCGCGGTTGGAAGGGACCTGTTCCATAGTGATCGCTATCTCTTTTAAGGCGTCACTAAAGTTCGTCATATCCGTCAACAATACCAATACATCTTTCCCTTGAAGCGCAAATTTCTCGGCGACCGCAAGGCTTAGATCGGGCACCATCAATCCTTCTACGATCGGATCGCTCGCGGTATGAATAAAAAAGATCGTCCGGTTAAGCGCGCCGCCTTCTTCTAATGTATTCTTGAAAAACAAGTACTGGTCATATTTAAGCCCGATACCACCCAAGACGATCATATCGACTTCGGCCTGTAACGCTATCCGGGCCAACAGTTCGTTATACGGTTCTCCGGAAACCGAAAAGATCGGCAGCTTTTGAGAAACTACTAATGAATTAAACACATCGATCATCGGGATGTTGGTCCGGATCATCCGGTTAGGAATGATCCTTTTCGCCGGATTCACCGGAGGGCCGGCGATTTCGATCAGATTTTCATGTAACGCCGGGCCGTGGTCACGCGGTTCGCCGCTTCCGTCAAAGATCCTTCCCATCATGTTCTCAGAAAATGTCACCTGCATGGGATGCCCTAAAAACCGTACTTCGTCTTCGGTAGAGACCCCCCGGCTCCCGGAAAACACCTGCAGGGAAACCGTATCGCCGTCTAACTTTATTACCTGAGCCAGAGAATCGCCGCGGAATGTTTTGATCTGGGCAAGTTCGCCATAGGCGACACCGGCCGCTTTTACGGTTATGACATTTCCTACTATGCTTAAGATCTTACTGTGAACTTTTTTCATCTTCTGTCTCCTCGTCTGCCTGGGGTTGATCCTGATTTTTCTCCGTGACTTCTTTATTTAATTTCTCTTTGATAAAATCGTCTATCGCTTTTTCCTGTTGTGTGAATTCGTCGCTTTCCCATTTTTTATAGTTCCAATCGATAAACCGTTGACGTAATTCGTAGAAAAATTTACGGGCGTCTTCTTTATTGGCGGAATCGAATTCGCCGGCAAGCACGCCGGCGACTTTATTAAATACATATTCCTGCCGGTCGCGGGTCGTTGCCGCATCGACTTCATCAAACCCGTTTTGCTGCAAATACACGTTGTCGAGAAATTCCGCTTTTAAATATACGATAAAATCTTCTATCGGCGTACCTTCTTCACCTACGACTTTCATCATCTGGTTGACTTCGTTCCCTTCAAAAAGGATCTTACGGGCCGCCTGCACCTGTTCTTGAGGAATAACGCTCTGGTATCGTGACCAGCTTTCTAACGGGTCGATCGAAGGGAACCTTCTGGCGTTGGCCCGGTCACGGGAAAGGCCATGGAACGCTCCGACGACTTTTAACGTCGACTGGGTGACCGGTTCTTCGAAATTCCCCCCGGCCGGGCTTACCGTACCTCCGATAGTAAGGCTGCCCATCTTTCCAAACGGAAGTTCCACTAATCCCGCCCGTTCATAAAACTCGGCGATCCGTGATTCTAAATATGCCGGGTAGGCTTCTTCTCCGGGAATTTCTTCCAGGCGCCCTGAGACTTCCCGCATCGCCTGAGCCCACCGTGATGTCGAATCGGCAAGCAACAATACGTCCAACCCCATCTGACGGTAATATTCACCCAGGGTGGCTGCGGTATATACCGAAGCTTCGCGCGCGGCGACCGGCATCGAACTGGTATTACAAATAATAATCGTACGTTCCATCAACGACCGCCCGGTACGCGGATCGATGAGTTCGGGAAATTCCCGTAAGGTTTCTACGACTTCGCCGGCGCGTTCTCCGCAGGCGGCAATGATCACGATATCGGCTTCGGCATGACGGCTGGTGATCTGTTGTATCACGGTTTTACCCGCGCCAAACGGGCCGGGGATACAGTAGGTCCCGCCTTTAGCAATAGGACAGAACGTATCGATGATCCTTACTTTCGTGATCAACGGTTCGTTCGGCAACACTTTTTGAACATACGCGTGAATAGGGATTTTCACCGGCCAGTCAAATATCATGGTTAATTCGATATGGTTCCCCTGCCCGTCGGAAAGCTTCGCAATCACATCGGAAATCCGGTAATCCCCTTCACCGGCGACCCATTCTACTTTATATTCACCGCCGAAATTGAACGGAACCATGATCAGATGTTCAAATATCCCTTCCGGGACCATTCCCAGCGGTATTCCTTTACGCACGGTATCTTGCGCCTGGACCCGGGGAGTAAAATGCCAGCGGGTTTCTTTATCTAACGCATCAAGTTCGACTCCCCGCGGCAGGAAAAATCCGTATTGTTCGGCAAGTCCGGGAAGCGGAGTTTGCAATCCGTCGAAAATCCTGCCTAATAAGCCCGGCCCTAATTGGACCGAAAGCATCTCTCCGCTAAACTCGACTTTATCACCGACCATCAATCCTTTGGTATCTTCGAACACCTGCATGTTGGCGATATCGCCCTGGATCCGGATCACTTCGCTTTTCAATCGTTCCTGTCCTTTCACGACATATCCTACTTCGTTTTGGGTGATGCTTTCGGAAAATTTGACCGAAAGCATATTTCCGTTAATCATGACCACTTCACCGTAATGGGTTTTCATAAAGTAACCTCACATATTTGGGTAAATTTTTCTTTACCTTGTTCTTTATTAAATGTCTCTAATCGCTCTACTATTTGTAATTTCAAAAAATACGCGATAAAAAATGCCAGATCGAAATAATGGCCTTGCTCAAATTCTTCGATAAAATCCCAACGTACCCGGAGGAGGTTTGTCTCTTTCTCTAAAGGATCACCTTCCAGGATAATCGCCGCCGTATCGCCTTGAGGCTTGTAGTCTCCCTGGTTCTTCTGAGCGTGACGGTACCTGACGACCTCTTCTCTCAACGTCGATTCGAATTCTTTATAGTTCCTCAAGGCCCCGGGATCACCGGGGGAAGGAGAAAAATCATCGATATCTGCCGCCTCCAGAGCCGCCAGATCCCTCGGTGAAAACCATTTCCGGGCTTCATCCAAAAACGACCCGCGCGAAAAAAAACTTTTTTCTTTAAACTGCAGTAACGGCAGTTGTGCTGCAAAATAATAATATTCGGCCATCTTACGTCTGCTGTGAAGGGCCCGATATCAGCTGGGCAACCTTCGGGGTAACTAACGTTTTCAGCGTTTCGGTGATCCCTTCATCGGTAAAATCATAATAGGTCTGATCGTCCCGGCTGCCGATACGAAACCCGTGCTGGATAAGGGTTGACGCTTTGATCTCTATGCCTTGACGAGCCGCATCGCCTAATGCCGTAAACAACAGTTCTTCTAATCTTCCTTTATCTTCTTCGCTGACCAGAATGTCCAAAGAAGATTCTCCCTCCGGAGACCATTTTTGGATGATATGGATCAACAATTCTTTTAAGAAATCCGGCGACAGTTGCGCCGATAGCGCCCGTTTAAGCAACTGTTCGCTTAACGCGCACAACTGCTCGCGTACCATCAGCACGGTATCCCGCGCTGCCTGGGCAAGTGCCGACTCGGCATTATGGCGGAACTGTTCGGCTTCTTTCTGAGCTTCCTGGCGGATGTGAGTTGCTTGGGCTTGAGCTTCGTCTTTTAATTTTTGGGCTTGAGCTTTGGCTTCGGTTAAAATCTTCTTGGCCTGATTTTCTCCGGCGGCAACCCCTTCTTGTTTTATTTTTTCGATCAATGTATCCAATTTGACTTCCATCTGCGGTATCCTCCCCTTATTTATTTTTTAATCCTGGACAGATCCTAGATATTCTCACAACCCTGTGAACACAGCGGTTTTCTGATGATGAGGCAAGAGAATTATATTTGTTCGAGAATAGATTTTGAGAGACCTATATCAGTAACAATTATTCTACCACAAAAATGTAGCCCGTTAAGGAAAAATCCCCTCTTCGGCGCAAGAAACGTAATAGTATAGTCGGCTTTGACGGCGCAGGCGCCGCGATTATCTGTATCGGGAGAAAGGCCGCTGGGGATATCACAGGCAATAACGGGGATTTTTGTCGCATTGATCGCAGCAATGATACGTTGTAAAAATTCGTTTAAAGTCCCTTTCACCCCGATACCTAATATACCGTCCAGAATAAAAGCTTTTCCGCAGGATAATCGACCCCAACTGTCTATCTCTTCTTTTTTCCGTAGTATATGCACCTCGGTTATTTTCTTTAAGAGGGCTAACTGAAATTGTACTTCCTGATTCGGTTCTTTATCGGCAAGGGCCACAATAGTCAAATCGTATCCTCGACTTAATAATTTACGGGCGCAACTCAACACATCGGCCCCGTTATTCCCGCGTCCGGCGACTACAATCCCCTTTTTTTCTAAACCAAGAGCATCGATAATCGCGCACATATTGCTTGAAGCGTTCTCAATTAAAATCCGCTCCGGCATCCCCAGTGTTTTCGCTTTTTCATCGAGCGCTCTGAACGCAGCCGCATCCAACGCGTGCATGCTCATTTCTTCAAAAGCCATAGTTCTCCTTTTTTCTCGGGCATCGGGATACTGAGGGAAAGAATCGTCTTGAGGAAGTTTTTCTTATCAAATCCGGCAGGACAGATAAAGATACGATGCATGAATGTTCAGTTTCCTTTATCTTTGTTCTGTTTTTTGAACAAATCGAGGAAACGGTCTTCGTATTCTTTATAGACACTCCACCGGTCAAGCTCTTCTTTCAGCTCGCTTGCCCGGGAAAGGTCTTTTGATGCTTCATTGAAAAGCTGTTCGATCTTTTCCCTGCCGGACTGGGGGAGTTTAGTGAACGCGGTAAGATCTTTTTTTATCTTATCGATATCTTCTTCATTTAACGGTAACGGGCCTTGAGGCGCGTCGCCTTTAATGTAGGCGATAAGTTTATCGATCTCTTCTTCGATAAATTTCGCCCGTTCCTCAAGCGGAGCCAGATCAAGTTTTAAATTAAGAAACTTATCGACGACAGAAAGGATCTTAATGTTTGCTTTGGGATTTTCAATCTGTACCGTATAAAAGGGGATCTCTCCCAGCAGACAAACCCCTTTGATCTTGTTCTGCTTGGCGACCCCCAGGATGATCCCGTTTAATCCGCTGATCTGTCCTTCGCTAAGGACTTTTGTGGGAAATTTTTTAAACTGTTCAAGCATATCCTTATGAGTCGAGGTGACCCAGACATGGGAAGGACTTTTATGGTCGGTCGGCTCGGGTTTCGCGGCGAAACTGAGCATTAATTTTACCTTATATTTTTTTACATAGGCGATAATCGACCGGGCCAGCTGTTCTCCTTTATCTAACGGCGGCTGGGCATCGCCCAGAAACAAAAGGATATCCCGGGATTTACTGGGAGACTTGTAATAATAAAAAAAACCGGCGGGCATTGTCGGTAAATCGATAATGCCTTTATCGACAACGACTGCCGCCGGTTTAAAAAACTCATGGGCTTCCAGTTTAGCGAACATCTTAAACTGAAGGGCTTCTTTGAGAAAAAGCGCGCTTTTATACGCAACCTCCCCCATCCCCGGCCAGGCAATGATAAACACGGGATTTTTCAATTTAGGAATAAGTATTTCCTTCACCATCGGTTTTCACTTTATCACATTTCGATAAAAAGACAAGAACCTAATCATTTTCCGTTGATTTCTATGACGACCGTATATTCTCCCCGCGGTTTACCGGCGTTATCGTTTATATTTTTTAACTGAGCCGGCGTTCCGCGGATCACTTCTTCATGGACTTTGGTCATCTCCCGGACAAGCGCGCAACGGACTTCTCCGAATATCCGCTGGATCTCTCCGAGCAATTTTTCTATTCGATAGGGCGATTCGAAAAGGACAAGAGTCATCGGTGTCCCCGTGAACGCCTCGAGGGTCTTAGCTCGCGCGCCCGGTTTACGGGGAAGAAACCCTAAAAAAATAAACCGGTCGCACGGTAATCCGCTCAACATAAGCGCGTTCAGTACCGCGCTGGGACCCGGAACGGCGGTAACAGGGATCTGGTAAGCGATACACTCACAGACAAGGCCGTATCCCGGATCGGAAATAAGCGGACAACCGGCGTTGGTAAGGAGCGCTGCGGTTTTTCCTTTACGGAGTTCGTGGATCACCGCATCGATACGTCTTCTTTCATTGTGTTCGTGGAAACTATAAAACGGTTTTTTTTCGATACCATGGTATTTTAAAAGCTGCCCGGTCTTTCGGGTATCTTCAGCCAGAACGAAATCCACTTCTTTCAAAACCCGTAATGCCCGCAAGGTGATATCTTCCCGATTACCGATAGGAGTCGCAATAAGGTACAACATATTTAGTTTTTTGTCATTCGTCGTTCGTATGTAGTGGGAAAATATTAAATAAAAACTATAGACCAGCGACTAGAGACTGTCGACTGGAACTATTCGACCGTGACCGATTTCGCGAGATTTCTTGGTTGATCAATTTCACACCCCAGGTTTCTTGCTACAAAATAAGCGAACATCTGTAACGGCAAAGCAACCAGGAGCGGTTGAAGATCCTGATTCTTTAAACAAGGCAGATAGACTTTCTCATCACTTAACCGGCTGGCCTCAACATCGCCGACATTGACGATCCCCAATACTTTCCCTTTCCGGGCCTTGATTTCCTGTATATTAGAAACCATTTTTTCATAAAGGTTATCGAACGGGGCAATACATACGACCGCCCGGTATTCATCGATCAACGCGATCGGCCCGTGTTTCATCTCGCCGGCAGCGTATCCTTCAGCCGGTATATACGATATCTCTTTCAATTTAAGCGCGCCTTCCATTGCCGAAGGATAATTGATCCCCCGGCCTAAAAAAAGGAAACATCCGAATTTCGAAAATTTTTTCGCAATACGCCTTATCGTCTCGCTATGCTGTAATACCTGAGCCTGATAGTCGCCCATTTTTTTCAATTCGTTCAAAAACAGTTCCCGATGATGTTCTTTTATCGTCTTGCGTATACCCGCCAAATAGATCGCAAACAAATAAAGAGAAAAGATCTGGGCGGTATAGGCTTTTGTCGACGCGACCCCGATTTCCGGGCCGGCGACAGTATGAATAAGACCGTGCGCTTCTTTGGGCAGGCTTGAACCCAATACGTTACAGATCGCCAGGATTTTCGCTCCCCGCTTCTTCGCCTCTTTCACGCTGGCCAATGTATCAGCGGTCTCGCCCGACTGCGAGATCGCTAGCACCAAGTCATCCTTTTTGATCGGGCTGGCCCGGTAACGGGCCTCACTGGACACATCGATTTCCACGTCGATCTTACAATATTTCTCCATAAAATATTTTGCCACGAATCCGGCATGATACGCGGTCCCGCACGCTACAATAAATATTTTTTTAAGCGAAGCCAGATACGACCTCTCCAGGTTCATATCTTTAAAATCGATCTGCCCGCGTTTCACATGGGCGGCAAATATGTTTTTCATAACCTGCGGCTGTTCGAAGATCTCTTTAAGCATAAAATGCGAATAATGTTTTTTATCGATATGCTGGGTGTTCACATTCACTCTCTCGATGACCGGTTTGATCTTTCTTTTATGAAAATCAAAAAGCTCTATTTTTTCCGGCGAAAGCAGCGCTATTTCTCCGTCACGCAGATTGATTACCCGGTTAGTATAACCGCAGACCGCGGGGATGTCGGACGCGACAAAATATCCGTCTTTTAACACGCCGATGATCAACGGAGAATTCTTTTTCACGACATAGAGTTTATCCTGCTGTTTATTGAACAGCACTATCGCGAAACTGCCTTCCAGTTGTTTTACGGCCCGGACGATGGCTTCATAAAAATCATAACGGGTATTGAGTTCGGCGATCAAATGCGGAATGACTTCGGTATCGGTCTGGGAAACAAATTTATATCCTTTTCGTTTAAGATGCTCTTCGATGTCCCGGTAATTTTCGATGATCCCGTTATGGACGACAAAGATATTCTTCTTCGCATCATAATGAGGATGCGCGTTGGCCCGGTTAGGGATGCCGTGGGTCGCCCAGCGGGTATGAGCAATGGCCAGTGTCGTTTTTTGAGACCCGCTTACCTGGGTTTTCAGTTCACGGATCTTCCCTTTTATTTTTTTAGAAAAGATCTTCTTCTGCGAACGGCTCGAAATCGATGCCGCGATACCGCAAGAATCATACCCGCGATACTCTAACAACTGGAGCGCGTCCAATACCGCAGAAAAACTCCGTTCTGCCCCTACATATCCGACTATGCCGCACATATTATTTGAAACTTTCTCCGACTTTCGGGTTCGTAAAATAAAAGATCAATGCTCCGGGATAAACAATATTAAACCACATCTGGACCATGACTTTTCCTGCCGAGATGATCCCGGCTAATACCATGATCAACATAAAGAACGCATAATATATGGTAAACCGGCGGGCCCACTCTTTACGTGTAAACAGCCCAAGACCGGACACGATAAAAATGACTGCCATGAACGCTTGAATATATAAAAAAACCGTAAACTGGCGAATATCCATGGCAGGTAAAAAGCTTTCTTTTGCCTGCAATGTCTGCAAGACTTCTTCTAAAAAATGGGCAGGTAAAAAGAGCTTGATACTTAAGAAGAGCAGCGCCGGAAGTATCCCCAGAAGCACCGTGTTGATGCCGGCAAAAATTATTAACCCCACGGGCGCTTTGGTATTCATGATGTGAGAGCTATATTTACGACCCCAGCCGGATTTGAACCGGCGCTGTCGCCGTGAAAGGGCGATGTCCTGGACCGGGCTAGACGATGGGGTCGTGAGTTAAAATTATAGTGAGAAAGGCTTTTTTCGTCAACAGCAAAATAATCTTATACGACTTCGGCTACTTTTTCTTCGTTGACAATGCGGGTCACATGAGCCAGTGTATCATTCTTATCAAGATTGATGATACGCACTCCTTGCGTGGCTCGGCCGGTCTCGCGGACTGATTTTGCGTTCACCCGGATCAATATCCCTTTGTGGGTAATACACATGATTTCATCGTCAGACGAGACCAGGCTGACGCTGACGACTTTCCCGATTTTTGCGGCAAGTTTGATATTGATTACTCCTTTGCCGGCACGGGATTGCAGGCGGTACTCATCGATATGGGTCCGTTTGGCATATCCGTTTTCGGTCGCGGTAAGGATATAGAAATCTTTTTTCTTTAACCCTTGAGAACACACGATCATTCCCACCACCCGGTCGGATTTTTTCAGATTAATCCCGCGGACTCCCTGGGATTGCCGGCCGGTAGGACGGACCGTGCTCACTTTAAACCGGATAGAAAGGCCGCCCTGAGTGACCAGGACCGTTTCGGCATCGTTTTGGCAGATAGAAACTCCCAGCAGGCGATCGCCTTTATTTAAAGTGATCGCCGCGATCCCGCTTTTACGGACGTTGGCAAAAAGTTCCAGCTGAGTACGTTTCACCGAACCCTGTTCGGTCACCATAAACACATAATCGTCCTCGCCGAATTCTTTTATTGCCAGGATCGCCGTAATCCTCTCTTGAGCCGAAAGGTTGAGTAAATTGACGATCGCCCGGCCGCGAGAGGTTTTTGAGCCGATAGGAATCTCGTACGTTTTGAGCGGAAACGCCTTCCCCTCGCTGGTAAAGATAAGCAGCGTATCTTTGCTGGAAGCGACAAACAGGTGTTCTACAAAATCTTCTTCTTTCGTGGTGATCGCGGTTACGCCGCGGCCGCCCCGGCCCTGGCGGCGGTAAGAAGTGATCGGTTGACGTTTGATATAACCGGTCCCGGTGATTGTCACCACCACGTCTTCTTCGACGATCAAATCTTCGATCTCGATTTCTTCTTTCTGGGCAACGATTTCCGTACGACGGGCATCGGCAAACTTATCTTTGAGCTCTTTTAATTCCTCTTTGATCAACGCTTCCTGTTTCTTTTCGGAAGAAAGAATAGAATTGTAATATTCTATTTTCTTTAACAACTCCAGGTATTCGTCGTCGATTTTCTTGCGTTCCAGAGAACAGAGCCGTTGCAGCTGCATCTCCAGAATACTCTGGGCCTGAAGATCGCTGAGCTTGAACCGTTTCATCAACTTTTCTTTTGCTTCCTGAGGGGTTTTCGATTTTTTTATGATCTCCACGACCTGATCAAGATATTTAAGGGCGATCTTCAACCCTTCCAGTATATGAGCCCGGCGCTGCGCTTTTTCTAATTCGAATTGGGTACGCCGCACAATGATCTCTTTACGGAAAGATATGTGATGATGCAGCATTTCTTTTAAATTCAATACCTTTGGCCGTTTGTTGACGATAGCCAGGAAAATAATACCGAAGGTCGTCTCCAGATTCGTATGTTTATATAATTTGTTTAAAATGATCTCGGGATGGGCATCCCGTCTTAATTCGACCACGATCCTGATCCCTTCTTTATCCGACTCATCACGCAGGTCGGATATCCCATCGACTTTTTTGTTCTGAATGAGCGTAGCGATCGATTCGATTAAATTCGTCTTATTAAGCTGGTAAGGGATCTCGGTGATCACGATCTGAGCCCGGTTGTTTTCCCGTTCGATCGTAGCTTTGGCGCGAATAGTCAATTTCCCTTTCCCTTCGCGATAGGCTTGACGGATCCCCTCCCGTCCGCAGATCACTCCCCCGGTAGGAAAATCCGGCCCTTTCATGATCTTGGCGAGTTCTTTGATATCGGCATCGGGCCGGTCAATAAAAGAGATGAGCGCATCGCATACTTCACCCAAATTATGCGGTGGGATATTCGTTGCCATTCCTACGGCGATACCGCTTGCTCCGTTTACCAGCAGCGTAGGCAATACCGAAGAAAGGACTTCCGGTTCTTCCAGAGAATTATCAAAATTAGGAAAGAAATTGACCGTATTTTTCTCGATATCGGCGAGTAAATAATCGGAAATCGCTGCCAGGCGAGCTTCGGTATACCGCATCGCCGCCGGCGGGTCACCATCGAGAGATCCGAAATTACCCTGGGCATCGACCAAAGGATATCGTAAAGAAAAATCCTGCCCCATCCTGACCAACGCGTCATATACCGAGCTATCTCCGTGAGGATGATATTTCCCTAAGGTTTCACCGATTATCCTCGCGCATTTCTTATAACTTTGCGTATGCCGCAGATGTAACTGATGCATAGCGTACATGATCCTTCTTTGAACCGGTTTTAACCCGTCCCGGATATCGGGCAGGGCTCTTCCGATGATAACGCTCATCGCGTATGATAAATACGAAGACTTCATCTCTTCTTCGAGATATTTTTGCGTTATTTTTTCTTTTACTACCGGTTCTTGCATGGCAATTGTTTTTTTACTACACGTCCAGATTCTTTACTTCGTGCGCATGGGCTTGAATGAATTCTCGACGGGGAGCGGCCTGGTCACCCATCAAAATGGTAAAGATATTATCGGCCTCTACCGCGTCTTCCAGGGTCACCTGTATCAGGCTGCGTTTCAAGGGATCCATCGCGCTTTCCCATAACTGCGGCGGGTTCATTTCTCCCAACCCTTTATAACGCTGTACATGCATCCCTTGCGTCGCCTGCCGGCGGACGATTTCCAGTACCGCGCTTAAGGACCCGCATTCGATTTCCCCTTGTTCCGGCTGTTGTAAAATAAATTTCACATCTTTATCGGGAAAGTAATTTTTTAAAGATAATCCCAGTTTATGTATCTCATTCCCCAATTCCTTAATACGGTATGATTCGAACAATTCCATAGGGTTGATCTCTTCGTCTTCATACAAAGTCAACTCTTCGTCATCATAGGCAAATATCACTTTATGTCGCGCGGTAAAACGATATAAAGGGTATTTCTGTTTTTTTTCATCGATCGCGTCAAGATAGTCTTTAAGCGGAATCCCCTTTTTCTCTAACGCCAATCCGAGCCGTTCGAATTCAATAAGGGAAGCCGTCAGTTTTTCAAAACTTTTGGGAGTCACGTCCTCGCTCTTTTTCTTTCGGGCCACTTTAAGTTTCATCGATTCGGTACCTAACCGTAGAATGATATCGTTCATCTCTTTTTCAGTATGAATATATTCCTCTATTTTTTTACCCCACATACGGTACAGCGGCGGCTGAGCGATATAGATATACCCTTCTTCGATCAGCTGATGTAATTGCCGGTAGAAGAACGTCAAAAGCAGTGTGCGGATATGCGAGCCGTCCACATCGGCGTCAGCCATGATAATAATTTTATGGTAACGTAATTTGGAAATATCGAAATCCGCGCCGATCCCCGCGCCTAAAGCCGAAATGATCGTACGGATCTCTTCGTTATTCAGCACTTTATCTAACCGGGCTTTTTCTACGTTTAAGATCTTCCCTTTAATAGCCAGGATCGCCTGAAATGTCCGGTCTCGTGCCTGTTTGGCGCTTCCTCCGGCAGATTCTCCTTCCACGATAAACACCTCGCATTTCTGAGGATCCCGTTCAGAACAATCGGCAAGTTTTCCCGGTAAGCTTGCCGAATCGAGCGCTCCTTTTCGGCGGGTTAATTCCCGGGCTTTCCGTGCCGCCTCCCGAGCGCGTGCGGAAAGGATCGCTTTATCAACGATCTTATTGGCAACCGACGGGGTCTCTTCAAAAAAAGAACTTAACGCTTCGAACACGATCGAATTCGTCAGCCCTTCGATTTCGGAATTCCCTAATTTAGTCTTGGTCTGGCCTTCAAATTGAGGGTCAGGCAACTTCACGCTGATCACCGCGCTTAACCCTTCCCGGACATCGTCACCGGAAACACTGTTTACATTCTTAAGTAAATTTTTTGATTTGGCATATTGATTCAACACCCGGGTAAGCGCGGTCTTGAAACCGGTCAAATGCGACCCTCCTTCGATAGTATTGATATTATTGGCAAAACTAAAGATGTTCTCTTTGTAGCCGTCATTGTACTGGAGAGCCCCCTCGATGGTCACATCGTCTTTTTCTTTCTGAAAAGAAATTATTTTTTTGTGCAACGGATTTTTATTACGATTAAGGTATTCGATAAACGAAGTCAACCCTCCTTTAAATTTAAAGCTCACTTCTTTTTCATTAAGTTCGTCGTTGAGATTGATCTCTAAATTCTTATTAAGAAATGCCAGCTCCCGCAACCGGCCCGATAAATAATC
>JAFGQU010000010.1 GCA_016935525.1 Candidatus Omnitrophota bacterium | reverse complement strand
GTCGACCGCTTTTCTTGTCCACGGGCTGTCTTCACTTCCGTCACCTTCGATATACGTCGTTCTCCAGGTCTCATAATCGGTATGTAATACTTCTAAATAACCGGACGCTTCATTCGCATCATGAAATACTAATACTTCATCATTTCTTACTTCATCCGGTACCGCGTATCCGCCTTCAAACCCGATCGCTTCTAAGATCGCGTCGAATTCCGCCTGATCGTCTCGATAGGTCGTATACGCTCTGGTTAAACGCGCATTCCCATAACTTTCTACTATATCGGTAAGATCGATCGGCAGGATTTCCCACATTCCGGTATCAGCATCCCTTACCACATTCGCATCACGCCAGGTGACGTAATCGGTATGTAAATTGACCAGATAATTCGTAGCGCTGGTTTCATCAGAAAAACTGAGGTTCAATAACGGATTGGTACGATCAGTAGTAGTGACCGTAATAGTCGATGCGTCGGCACCGGAATTAACAAGACGGTCTCCACTCAAAGGATCAGGTTGAGATTCTCTTAGACTAAAATCACCCAATCCGATATCGGATAGGATCTGAGGTAACTCGATCTCAAAATCAAAATATACCTGGTTCCAAGCATTAACCAAAGGATCATCAGCCGGCCGGCCGGAAAGAAGCGATCCTAGCGTCAGATGGGTCGGCGACTGCGTGGACATATACGCGTTCCAAGCCGTGACATCTTCGATAACGTAATAGAACCCTCCTACCGGGATGATGGTCATATTCAAAGCGGCATGTACGTTAGCCTGGCCCGTAGGAGAAGGAGACGTATAGACTGGCGCGCCATTCGGCGCAGTTTGTACTGTACCCTGGCCGGCGACGGAAATAGAACCGGCATCCTGTAAATATTCCGATACCGGTGTCGGTACTCCTTCGACAAATCCGCTTGCATCAAGAGGTAAATCCCCAGAACCGTGTCTTGAAACAACACCTTGCGCGGCCAATACTTCCATTTCCTGATAGATACGTGCTTGCATATTGTAATAAACATCGTACACATCGTATCCTGATTCATCATTGTTGATAATATCGGTAAAATTAATCCAGGGGAAAGTAAGCTGGATCTCGACGAGATAGTTGGCGACCGCGGTTTCCGCCATTAAATTATATACCGGATCAGTCCCGACTTCGTTCACGTAGTTAAGAGAAACATCGATCCGTCTTACCGCTTCAAAGAGTTCGATACCGACCATTTCCTCTCTGTCATCATATGCCCCGTTTACCTGCTGTTCCAGATTGTTCCCGCCCCAGGTGGTATTATAAATATCCCTTGCGGTTGCTTCATTCACCCTGAGATTACTTCGAATAATAGAAACAATCGGTTCGTCCATATCGCTCACGAACTCTCTGGCATCGGTGATGATACGGAAGGCATAGTCACGTTGGAATTCACGGGCTTCTGTGGTCGCGATAAAATCGTGATAATCGTCAGAGACAATCGGAGCGAACTCCATGTTGTATACTTGCATTGTCGCGTAACGTTCCCTCGAACCTTCCGGTAAGCCTTCTACCACGGCGGCAAGACCGGTCAACATCCACCCGTCATCCCAACCATCATCTCCCACATCGAATTCATCCATGAGATGATCGATGGTCGCGCTATTCATATTGTAATAGAATTCAACTGCCGCGTAGGAATCTTCGTAAGAAAGGACAGTAACCGCTTCGTTACTGATAAACTGCAGGTGGGGAGAAGTCACCACATAATCGCCGGCTTCTCCCCAGACACCGACTATACTGTAGGAAGGAACATATACTCCGGTAGGTTCGAACGAGGGCTGGTCTCCGCCTACGTCGGCAATGAGGAAGATCTGATGATGGTCGACCGGTACGTTTTGATTGGGGGAAACGACCTCTCCCTGAAGCGGAGCGAAATCATCATTAGGCAGGTCACTTTCATCAAGGTAATTAAAGACATGATCGATATCTATAACTACTTGTATCTCTTCGCCTTCTTCTCCGTATTGAACCAATGCCCAATGACCGTTGGATGAAAGCACTTCCACTGCTGCGCCAGCCGGTACGGGATCTGTGTCCGGAAGATATCCCTGGTTACCGAAAGAAAGCATCCTGAACGCAGGGATTTCCGTATCGCTCATAAAAGTTGAAGAAACCGGATCAGCTACCTGCGTGTATCCGGAGATGACCGGTAAATCTTCTAATTCCATTCCATCGGGAAGGATGAATCTTGAAGCATAATGGAATTCGATACCCGTAGGGGTCTGAATAGCGATGAATCCAGTTCCACCGACTACGCCCACGATTTGTACTGATAACGTATCATCCAGGCTCGACACGATCGAACGTCGTGTTTCACCCTGGACAATATCCCCGGTCCCGTCGTCGAAAAACGGTGTATTCAAATCCGTAATTTCCCCGGCGATAAGCATCCCTTCCGGTACTCCGCCGGCAATGATCGATTCGCGGGAATAAAGGATCGATTCTAAATAGGCGATATCTTCTCCTGTACCGCCAAGACTGGTAAGCGCATTTAACTGGTGCCAGGTAGCGTATAGTTCGCCCTGGGCATTATCCCAGGGTAATCCCTGACGGTACAGGTCAACGTGAGAAGCTTCATGCGCCCATACCGAAGCAAGCCACGCTACTGACGAAGCATTAATGTATTCGGTACCGATCGAGATCGTTCCGGTTGCCAGATCGGCCGGGACGCTCATATCCGGCATTACCGAAACTTCATTCCCGGCAGTAATATCTATTACTGATACCAAGCCGGTAAAATCAGCATATAATGACGGTGTTGTATGGGCGAAATGATCAAGCGAAACGTTGACCCAGGGATCAGCCGATTCTAAGTCTCCGTGATCCCTACCGTACTCATCATGAAGGATCATCGCGATAGCATTTACATCATCATCTTCATTGACGTAATATTCGGTAACGGTCATCCCGTCAATAGTCGCATCCGGATATACCGTATTTAATTCTTCCATCCTTTGCTGGGAAGTGATCGGCGATAAGGAATAAGGTGCCGGCGCGTGAGGAGCTTCAAATCCAACCTGATATTCAGCCTGAGTATCGTATCGTTCGGTCAAATACCCATACAGGTCCGGATCACCGGTAAGATACAGATCAAGAGAGAGGTTGATCACCGGCCGGTTATAAAGGTGGTCACCGCCATAGATCTCATGTAAAGGCACGGCCCAACCCTGGATGACTTCTAAAGGATTCTCCATGGAAAGGACATATTCTTCATAGTTTTCCGCTACATCGCTAAGAGCGACTTCGCCGACTCCGGGGATAGACACCTGAGCTTCGGGACCGTATACCGTAGTATATAACGCGATAAGCCCTTCCGGACTTCTGTTATACACGTCGCTCATATAAAAACTTCTGGCGATATAACTGTCTATCGCGAAATTCTGGTCGATTACTTCATAAGAATCCCCTTCTACTTCAAGGAATTCCGGAGGAAGATAGTAATCCCCGAAATAGAAATTATCATGAGCATCGGCTTTTATCTGGTATAAAGCTTCTTCCCAAGACATGCCATCATGGATCAGATCCACGAAATATTCACCGATATTATATTCTGTTCCGTCTTCCGCGGTATATACCATCGGCCCGAACATATCGTAAGTCTGCGAGATCATAAGCATCTCATAACCGATAGGAGTAACCACTGTTCTGACTTGATATAAAGACCAGTCAGCTTGAGGATGAGAAGATAAAGCAGGCAAATTGACAGACAAAGACGCCACCGGCAGGTTGATTGCCGAATCGGTAATCGTCACGGTACTTAAGGTATCGATAGTCACTTGGTAGGTTTGGGTGGGATCAAGGGGAGAGTATGCACCTAAGGCATAGGTGCCGAAAGTATTGGAATCAAAGCCTGATTCCGGTGGCCCGTCTGTCCTGATCACGATAAAATTGGTATTGAGATACTGCTCATCTCTATTTTCATTATTTATTTCAAAGGCAATGGTATGTCCTGGTAAATCAAGCGTAGCATTATCGGTATAAAATACGGTATACACATTTATTTCGTCATCATCCCGGGTCAAATCACCATCCACGATGATAATACTCCCCGGACAAGAAGTCTCACCATCTAATCCAAACGCATCGTTTGCCGAAAGTATATCTTCCCCGTCATACAGGGCGGCCAATTCGGTCTCTACCTGATCTTCGATCGTCACCGCGGCATCTCCGGTGACCGTGAACGTCACGGCCATAAATTCTACGGTAAGAGCTCTTTCTTCAGTCATCGTAAAGCCCATGACCGGCTGAGAATAATCCTGATAGAACAGGAACTGATTACCGGAGAAAATCCCTAACCCGACATAATCACCGTCTTCGGTAGCTTCCATACGGGAAAGATCGACGCCGAATCCGGTCGCGGCCAATTCCTGGTTGACGAAATCGATATAAGATAATACTCCGTTCTGCATACCGCTGACGATGATCACCGGCATAATAAGGCCGATCTGGCCGTCACGGCCTTGAGCAATAGTCCTATTCATATCGTCAAAGAAAAGAATCGACCCGTCAATACCTTCAAATACACGGTATGAAGTCCCGGCAGTCAGAGGGGTAGCGCTATCGGTATCTACCAGAATACCCCGTTCCATGGCAAGAGCGATCAATTCATAGTTCACATCGACATTTTCTTCTACGGTATAATCATAATAACGTCCCACATAGGTCGTCCCCTGATACACCTGGGTATTATTAAACATAAACGCTCCACTACCATTGATAGTAAGTGATGCCCCCGGCTGAGCGACATAGGTGTAATCTCCCTGAGTCATATATACTCCGGCACGGATATCGAAGGTACTTCCCGGCATGAACGGTTGCAATACACAATCAACCACAGCAATGCTCTGGCCGGCACCGACAGCAAATAATACACGGACAGGGATCATCGGATCGGAAGATCCGAAATAAGCGATAATATCTGCTTGTGATGCTCCGCTGGGCAGATTAGGAGCTACCTGCGTATCTCCTGTTATCGTCGATAAAAGGGCGACACTGGGATAACTTATTGCTCCATCTCTTCCGGGAACGATCTCGCCCCATAAACTATAATAATCGTTCTCGATATACAACACCGAATCTTCACTTAAAAAAGAAGGTAAAAGGATTCCGTTCCCGGTAAAAGACCATAACGTACCACCCTGCAAAGACAATCCCGGAGTGAGCGTTACCGGATCATCGAAGGAGATAAATACAATATCACCGGTCGTTTGATCGTAATATATCGGAAAAGGCGTATTTGCCGGGACGACATCTCCGATCGTATAGAGTGTGGTCGGACCATTTTGCCCTTGGGAGGCGATATTGGTCCAGTAATTGGCTTCAACTATTTGAAGATCATAGGCCTGGGAGCCATTATCGATCCCATAAAAGATCTCACCTATTGCCTGCCCCTGCGGACTGACAGAAAAGTTATTCAATACCTGGGTCTGCATCTGCATTCCGGCCTGAACCGCTCCCGTGCGGTCATTTGGATTAGTCGTAATCGTATCGACGAATTGCGCTTCAAAAGCAAGTTCTGAGGCATACCAGGAAACCGATGCGTCCATAGCAAAATCCGTTGTTACATATATAATCCCCTGTTGAGTATCAGCATAGATTCCGAGATACGCTTCCGGCAATTCCACTATCCTATAATCACCTATAACATTATAGGTCTGTTCAAAATCTTCCGGAGAAACATATAAATAGAAATCCAAAGTAAAATTAGTATTCCGTGTAAACGCGGCGGTACCGTCAATCTCAATCTCATCGTATCCTGTCGTCTGGTAACCAAAAACAAAATCATGCCCCACATCATACATTATATCCCGCGGTTCACCGATATCGATACCAAATAGATTCTCGAGAACAGTATCAGCAACCGTCACCACGGTTTCGACCGCAGATACTACGGTACTCGCATAATTTTCGCCCAAGAAGAACTCAAGTATTCCGCCGATCAACGTCCCTTCTAAAGCTCCAGAGACAAATAAGGCAAGGGTCTCACGTTGTTCGTCAGGACTCATATCGTTCCATCCCGGGATTCCTTCCGCAAGAATCGGAAAGATATCGGAACTGTATTGAGATTGTGTGCTACTCACCGTCCGTTGCGGGAAGAAATAGTTCACATCGGCGTCGGTCGCGCCGGGTTGGTCCGCCAACGCGCTGCGGTCGGTAAGCAGGTTAAATCCCAAGTCCCACTCAAATCTAAAGGTATTTCCCGTTTCAGGATTAGTGATCATCTTATAGAACCCGGTCCGGTCTTCGTTCACCTGATATCCGAATGCTTCGGCGATCCTAAACGGGTCGGCTTCCTGGGCGAGAAGATCGGAAAGATCACCGGTATAATTGTACCTCACTCCGTCCATCATGAGATACGCGGCATTATTATGGAATTCCAAACCTTTGTTTTCGTTAATAGTGAGAGTAGTTCCTCCGCCTTCGCGGAATTCATGGACAATATAAGACGAACCGTCAGCAAGATCTTCTTTGAACTGGATAGGCCCTTTCAATCCTAATCCTTCTTTCTGAACACCGTCGGACGTATACGAGGCGCCCGGTTTACGCCATAATACCGAACCGTTCTGGATCTCAACACCGTTATGACCCATTGCCGGATCAAAATGAAATAATACATTGGCTCCTTCGTTGATCGATGCGACGATTTCCCCCGACGGGACGAAATTCGGGTCACCGGTGGGCGATTCGCCTTCACCGGATCCGCCGGCGACCTGAGCGGCGACATATCCGCTTTCGACAATACCGTAGAACTCGACTCCGTCGTTACTGATCGTCATCGTCGCACCGGTCTGTAAGTTCCCTTCCCAGCCGAACCCATAGAATTCAGTGACCACATTCGCTTCCCCGCCGAAAGTTACCTGAGTACCCGGCTGGTACACGATCGGCTGGTCAGTTACGACCCAGGTACCGTTTCCTACCGGAACCGCTTCTCCGGCCGGGATCACGTCACCCACTTCATAATTGAACTGAAACGGCATCAATGCCGCGCCGTCAGGAAGTTCCTGGCCGCTTACCCCTTCGTACACCTCGCCGAACGCGGTATTTAACTGTTCATACGTCGCATTCGGAAGATGTTCGGCGATGACTTCGGCACTGTGAGTTGCGATTGCCGCGTTTTGGTCTCCGTTGGTAGTATAGTTACCCAGTGTCAGATCCCAATAGGTATCGTTCCAGCAATCGATCCACATCTGTTCCGGCATCGGAGTACCGTGTTCGGCGAAATAGGCATCGGCCATGGCAAATACATTGGCTTCAGCCGCCGCGCGGGCAGTCGCATCATCGAGCGGAGCCCCTTGTTGCGGCTGCATAGGCATCGGCTGTTGCTGCTGGGGAGCGCCGGAACCGGCATAGACCATATATGCTTCCTGAGTCGTAGCATCTACGTTACCGTTCATAAAATTAGTATACGCATTAATCCAGTTATTCGTCCAATCCTGACCCGACCAGTTCGGTTGGGCCATCGCAGCAACTTGAGCATCGGCGTAAGCTCTAGCAGGAGCATCTCCCCCGCTATTACCGCCATTTCCGCCGCCGCTACCGCCGCCGCTACCGCCGCCGCCACCGTTCTTCTCCCAGGTCCAGACTTCGCCAGTACTCTCATAATGACCACGTTCTTTTTCCCATTGAGCTTTACCGGCTTCTTCTGACCCCATAGTACCAGAAAACATATCTTTGGTTGCTTGATCACAATCATCCCAACTCATCGCACCGGTAATCGCTTTTTTATCTTTATCATCTGCAATCAGGGTCGCTTTACCTATATAAGAGGCGTCGACAAGAACAGCGTCAAGAACCGTATCACCAGTAACTCCATATCGATCCGCAATATCGTCTAAAGTGATCTCTTCATCGTTATCATAAAATTTTCCGTCTACGTAGGAGATATAGTGGTTATCGGTGATATGGATGATACCGTTCGAACCGGAAGCAATAAGTTCGTTTAAAGTAGCACCAGCCATCGCGTCTAAATCAAGGCCTTTTTCTTGGGCGATAAGTTGGAGGCCGTATAAAGAAGTTAAACCACCCTTGGTATAGGGTGCGAGTAAACCTGCAGCCTCTTCTGGAGAGATATTAAGGAGAGAGGAGAGTGCGTAAGAAGCACAATTGAGTGATACGGTTGCCGGTGGTGCGGTCTTATTAGGATTAAGGACTTCTTTCAACTGATTTATTAAAGACTGAATATTTTCAGCTTCATAACTATTTCCATTGAATCCAAACGTATAAGTACCGGTTTGGGTATTATAAGCTACCCATGCTTTGGCAGAAGAACCATCCGCATTGGTAGCCCTTTGATAAGAACTGTCAACCCAGGCAGGACTCACAACCGTATCAACTGCTAAGATGCCTTCACTATTTACGAAAGCTAAGATATCCTGATAAGCTGCTTTGAGCTGCTGGATACCTTGACCTCTGGTTTCCGCGGCTTGAGCATTCTCAATATGTTCAGCGGCAGAGGCAAGTTCTTCACTCTGCTCGCCACCATGAGTCTCTTGATAATTTTCTTGTAATCCATTAATAAGCTCTGCCGCCCAATTGAGCATATATGTAGGTACCGCACCATGGTTCTGAATGCGGCTTTTCGCCCAACCTACTATAAAAGGTAAGTAGTGGGCAAGCTGCTCGGGATGAGCGGAAAGATAATCGATCCAATTCTGAACCGTATCATTATTGGCCTTGTGATTATAGTTTTTCTGAACCGTATCATTTTGGTTATAGGCCCAACCGGCTCCCATAGTGGTATTCGGCCGGTCGTAACGATGTTCTTCGGCGTATACTTCGGGGAAGAAGAAGTCTTTTACATTCTCAATCATTTTCTTAAATAAAGACGGTTTTGCTTGATCTTCAAGATTGGGGAAATAGATACGGTTGGCCTGGCTATGATAAAATGGCAGGATATAGTTCAACATGTCGATTTTCGCGACCCAAGTAAACTCGTTTGACAAAAAAATCGCTACAATCGCGATGCACAGGAACTTTACCAGGATGTTTTCTCGCCAAGTACTCAACATAATAAAAAAAACCGAATTACCTTTTTAATCTAAGTTTCGGTAACCCGGCTATCCTTTCAAATCAATCCAAATTTTTTCTTAGGACCCGTGGCTTTCCGCCCCACGATTGCTCGTGGTTTGGCATTTTCGGCTTACATAAAACTTTGCGTCTTATTATCAGCCTGAAATCTTTCAGCTTAAGTATACAATATAAGTGTCATTTCTGTCAATAGGACAAACTAACTTTTGTTTGAAATTTTGCATTTTTTTGTATACGCGCAATTTCTCGTATGTATACCTAAATATATCACACATCCATTACGATCTTCAAGGTCATTTTTACATAAAATTACCGATTTCCCCATATCACTCCGCGTAGGTGTGATACACAATACTCATATCCCACCCTACTTTCCCAATTTACCAGTTGGGATCTCACGATTCCTCAAGACCACTCCGTGACTACACTGAGCAGGCACATACCCCTACCCTTTGTACACTTCGGGAGTGTACAAAGGGTAGGGGGAAAATAACCGTATCATATTAAAAGTATCATTATGATACGGTTAGCTTGAAATATGATACGGTTAGCCAGTCAATCGAATACACCCCATATTTACCTAAGGCTCATCACCCCATAGATACAGGGAAAATGTTCACGGGAAAAACCGGTCACCTTGTGGCAACTTACAAAGTTGCCACAACCCAGAAGATAGATCAAAAAGATCCGGTTTCACTATGGATAAAGAAGGATTAATCACCATTTCCTGTATGTTCCCTGAATTTTCTCAATATAACTGTAACCATTTACAAAACCCATATAATATAGAGGTTTTTTCAAATAGTAAAAAAAACAAATATTCAGTATATCTTGAATTTGTTTTCGCAAATATGGTATAAATTGATTGTTATGACAAGAGTAAAAATGTGTACAGTATGCGGCCAACCGTTTTATCCGAACAAATACCACCCTAACCAGGAGGTCTGTTCGGCAGCACAATGTCAGAAAGAACGCCAACTTCAGAACCAGAAGACCTGGCGTAACCATAATCCTCAATATTTCCGGTATAAAGACCGTCAGACTGAATGGGAAAAAAAACGGGCAAATTATCTGGCAAATTGGCGTCAGAAACATCGTGATTATTTCAAACAGTATCGCTTGAAACGTAAACAAAAAGCTGACCTTGACTTGGGAAAATCCTCAGAAGGTTGACCTGTTTGAAAATAAGATAATCCACCTATTCCCCACCCCAGGATCATTACATCAATAATTCTTTAAAATCGGTTATTTACACTATGATCTGTCCTACTTTATACCATACCGTATCAACTTTTCCCTATATTTCTTGACAAAAAGCACTTATTAAGGTATATTTAAACTAAAACCGTATCAAAATATATGTATCTTATTAGGATACATTAAGATATGAGGAAAACCCTTAAAATCCCCTCTCTTATTTGTTATGCCACAGTGATCTGGTTAGTGTTATCAACCGGTATCCCTTATCTTTTTGCTGCTCATACGACCAGTCCTTATGATCAATTCATGCAGATCATAAATGAACGGGTCCAATTCTTTCTTATTTATCCTCAACAAGAATCCGAAAAAGGACATGAAGGAGTAGTCCAGGTAAAATTCACTATCCGTCGGGACGGACGAGTCGAAAAGCTGGAAATCGCCCAATCAAGCGGGTATCCCCTACTGGATAAAGCCGCTCTCTGGGCAGTACAGAATGCCGCCCCGTTTCCTTCACCGGGATCTTTTTATCTTGAAGAAAAAGACATGACCATCATCTTGCCGTTGACTTTTAAAACGGTACATCAGAAAAAACCGGCACCTCCTGAATCGCCTATCCCGTTGGTACCGTTACCGACCCTTCTTCCCCAGGATACCCCGGAAGAAGGAAAACCTCTGAAAAAAGCTTATTTCTTATCTGATGAAGATATTATGAATATTGAAGATGAAGAAGACGAAGAAGAACAAAAACCGCTTACTCCCGCCGAACAGAAAAAAAACGCGTATATCACTCAGGTCCAGGATATCGTGAATTTCTATACTTTTTATCCCGAAGAACTGGATAAAGAAAAGATCAAAGCCCAGACAGTAGTCCATACTACTATCGGACAAGACGGGAAAACAAAAGGGACATTAATCGCTCAATCTTCAGGGTTCGAGATATTAGACCGGGCAGCTTTGTTTATCTTAGAAGCAGCCCAACCCTTCCCGCCGCCGCGGAACATGGGAACTGATGAAGTCACTATTGCCTTGCCGATCTCGTTCTCACCTCTGGAGGAGGAAGCCCCGGCGGCTCCGATACCGAAGATTTACGTCCCGGGAGAAGAAGAGGCATCTCAAGAAATATTACTTGCCGACACTACATCAGATATGCGTCTGTTGTTCCAGATCGCAAAAGAAAATTCTTATCCTTTAAGAGTCGCCGAGAACCAGATCGTCCTTGCGCAATCAAAAGTGCGGGAAGCGTTGCGGAACATGTTCCCTTTTGTCAATCTTGAATATTCCATGACTGAAGGCGAGACGATTGCCGAACCATACGAGAGTAAAAGTTATGGCGTACGCGGCCAGCATATCTTGTGGGATAACGCTCAACGCAAGAATTCACTTCATAAAGAAAAGTTAAACGTAGACGTTTCCAAGGATAATTACGAAAAGATCAAACAACAGATTCTCTATGATGTCGCGAAGGCCTATTATCTTTACCAAAAAGAAAAACAATCGTTGGAAGTGTTAAAAAGATACCAGAAAAAATTCGAAAGATATTCGGAAATCGGCGATTCTCTGGAAAAAGGCGAATTGATCACGACCATCGAAGCATTAAAGATCCAGAATTTTGCTCAGAGGCTTGAAACTGAACTCCTTGCCCAGAATAATCTCTACCAACTCACGCTCACCAACCTCAAAAAAGTATTAGGGATGGACCATACCGAGCTCCTCCCGGTATTAAAAGACGTCAAGTTCAAACATACCTATAAATTCGACCAGCCTATAGAAGAAGTCATTGATCTTGGCCTCGCCCGGCGGCCGGAAATCGCGATTTGGGATCAAAGCGTAAAAGCGACCGAATTAGGGTATCGGGCGACGAAAGCCGAGAGTAAACCAAAAATACTTCTTGACGGGTTCTGGGGTCAATCCGGAGAATCATTCGGAGAACAATCGTTAGAACTGGGGACCAACTGGGCGATCACGACCCGGATGGTATGGCTTCTGGGAGAAAACTCTATGGAAGCGTCTTATGTCACCGAAAAAAGTATCCCGACGGATTTTTCTCAAGTATCGAATAAAACTTCGGCAGATACTTTGGGGTTTAAACTGAATATACTCGATAAATTCCAATACACTACCGAAGTCGAAGAAGGAAAAGTCGCCTTGAAACAGGTAGCCGACGAATTCAGTAAGATCAAACGCGATATCGCCTGGGAAATAAAAGAAGCGTACCTGACCTATTCCGAAACGATGCGACGGTTAAAAAGCATTAAAAAAGAATTGGAGACTACCCACAAAGAAGTAGAGTTAAAAAGGCAGCTGTTTAAACTGGGAGAGGCGTCTCTTTCCGATGTCATGGAGATCGAAACAAAACAACTGAGTGATGAGCTCAATCTGGTAAAAACCGGGTCGACACTATATCTTTCTTTAATTACCTTGGATAAAGCTACGGCATTTAATCTCAATATATTGGAGGGTTTATGAAAAAAACGGCACGTTTTCTTTATGTGAGTCTTGTTTTTCTATTTTCTTTCAGCCTCTATACGAGCGCTCAGGACAGCGCGCTCGATAAGTTTCGTAAACGTAAAGAAGAGCGGGAAGAAGAACCTTTAGAAAAAAAATCCGATCGACCGAAAGCCGCTGCGGCCCAAGATGACCAGGAGACGGTGCCGGGAACGGAAAAACAGGAGATCCCGGTAATGACGTTCGCAGTCACAAGGTTGCCGGAATTTAAAGAGACGCTTTCGGTATTAGGCACCATCACCCCGTTTACTCAGGTCGACCTCAGTTTCCCGCTGCAGGGAGTCGTGAAAAAAATCTATGTCGAAGAAGGCGAAGAAGTTGAAGAAGGGCAGTTACTTGCCGAATTGGACGAGAAGGATTTTATTTTGCGCAGTGAATTTTCCGAAGGGCGATATGAAGCCGAAGCCAGCGTGTTACGTTCTATGGATAAAGAGCTTGAGATCAAAGAACAATTATACGAAATGGGAGCGATCTTAGCCCAAACTATCGATAAAATAAAACTCCAGGTAGAAGCGCAACGGCACCGGGCAGAATCGGCAAAGAAGGAATGGGAACTGGCGCAGGAAGCGCTTAAAAGGATAAAACTTTATTCCCCGGCGCGCGGCAAATTAGATAAACGCAATATCGAAGAAGGGGAATTCGTATCCCCTAACCAAGTGGCGATGACTATCCTCAAGATCGATAGAGTGTACGCCGATATCGGCATTACCGAACGAGATATTTCTAAAGTCAAACGGGGACAACTTGCCGAGTTAAGCGTAGAAGCTTATCCGCAACAGGTGTTCCAGGGATCGGTCACAAATATTTCCCCTTCTATCAAAGGATCGTCGCGTACATTGGCGTTACGCATTGAAGTCGATAACAAAAAATATAACTATCAACTCCTGCCGGGGATGTTCGTAAAAGGGAATATTATCCTCTCGCAATTACGTAACGTATATGTAGTCCCTAAAGATTCTCTCTTTTTTACTGGTAATACCTATGGAGTCTACACGGTCGTCCCGCAAGGCGAATTTTCTTATGAAGATCTGGAAGAAGGAAAACTCACCGGGGAATTCAGCGTGAAGAATGTCGTGCCGGTCTACATGGGAGAAGAATATGTAGCGATCACTCAAGGGTTACGCGAAGGCGAACTGGTCGTAACTCAGATGCAAGGTAAAGTAAACCCGTTTGCGATCGCAAAGATAATCAGCATCGAACAATACGAAGAAACCGAGACCCTTGAAGACAGTTTTTTTGAATAAATGATTGAATAGTGGCGTATTCGAAAAAGAAACAATAAAAAAGGGGTAGCCGGATGAAAAAACTAATAATATTCTGTATTGTATTATTTTTAGGAAATAGCCTGTGGGCTCAATCTTATAAATTCAAAAAAGGCGTCGAATCAAGCGTTCCCATCATTACTCCTTCTAATAATGCCCGGCAAGAAGAAGAAACCACTCTGATCACGGCGGTCCCTTATATCCGGTTCATGCTCGAAAATAAACCCTACAAAGTGACGATAACCTCAGACGGAGATTATATGGCCGTGGTCACAAAAAGCGGCGAGATGATCATTTTCGATCTTACTCAGAAAAGCGTAGAATTTTCGAGCTCATTTTCTCCTTCACCGCTCTATGCCGCGCATTTTCACCCTTCTAAACGGATCATCGCCCTGGGTGACCGGGACGGGATCATCACTGTATTCGATATGGTACGGCGGGACGCAATAAAGATAATCTATGAACTCTCTTCTTCGGTCTCTGACCTGAAATTCTCTCCTGACGGCACCATTTTAGCCGCGGTCCATTTCGGAGGAGATATCACTTTTTACGAAACCGAAAGTTACAGCCTTCTTGATAAATTGGACCTCGTACAGGGGAGCATTTATTGGCTCTGCTTTAATCCCAGTTCTACCTATCTTGCTACCGGTAACCGGGACAATACCGTAAAAGTCCTGGAAACCGGGGCAAGCCAGCCGCTCCTTTCTTTAAATGACCACCAGTCTTTTGTCATCACCTGCGATTTTTCTCAAGATAACTGGCTTGCATCCGGAGCCGCCGACTCACAATTATTTGTATATCAACCCAGCAATACCGGATGGGATCTTACTCCTTACTTCTCCTGGATACACGGCGATTGGGTTACCGCAGTCAAATTCCATCTTCATTATCTTTTTACCGGCTGCAAAGACGGAAAAATCAGGATATTCGATTTTCGTGAAAGAAAACTGCTTGCCACGCTTGATATCAACGCCCCTATTTTAGGTATAGATATCCAACAAAACTATATTGCCGTCATCACGCCTAAATTCGCCGAAATATATCAAGTACGAGAATTATTGGATAGCATCTACTAAAAAGATAAACCATACATGAGACTCACCGATATTTGTCTACACCGTCCGGTCACGACTTTAATGTTCTTCGTGGCCCTTATCCTGCTGGGGATCATTTCCTTGAGTTTTCTGCCCCAGGAACTTTTTCCGCCCCTTTCTTATCCGCAGATCACGATATTTACCACTTACCGGGAAGCTTCCCCGCAAGAAATCGAAACATTAATAACCCGGCCAACCGAAGAATCGGTAGGGACCGTGAACGGCCTGAAACGGGTATCCTCTATATCCAAAGAAGGCGCATCCATCGTCATGGCTGAGTTTGACTGGAAAACCAACATGGACTTTGCGTCATTGGAAGTCAGAGAGAAACTGGATATTATTAAAGAACGGTTCCCTAAAGAAGCCGACGAACCGTTAGTCATGAAATACAACCCTTTCCAGACCCCGATGATGCGGGTTAATGTCACCGGCGAAGAAGACCCGTTAATACTGAAACGTATCGCCAAAAAGGATATTAAAGAATCTCTGGAAAAGATCGAAGGTATCGGGAGTATCGAGATCGTCGGAGGAACGGACCGGGAGATCCGGATAGAAGTAAGCGAAACAAAACTGCGCAGTGTTTCTCTTTCTATTCTCGACGTAGTAGGAGCGCTGCAACGTTCAAATATCAATTACCCGGCCGGTACGATTAAAGAGCCTTTTTTTGAATTTAATATCCGGACTGTCGGCGAATTCGAAAATGTAGCGGAGATAGCTACACTTCCGATCAAAGCTGAACTGCCTTTTTCCGATGAGACGCCGTTCTTGAAACAAATCCAGGAAGAAAAGGCTAAAGAAGAACAGGTCACTCTTCCTGAAAACGAACGGCTGGTGGCTCTGGGCGATATCGCTCATATCAGCGATACCTCAGAATTGCGCACCTCTATTTCCCGTTTCCAGGAAAAAGAATCGGTAAGTTTACTCATCCGTAAACAATCGGGCGTAAACACCGTGAAAGTGACTCGACTCGTCCGTGACGAACTCAAGGCAATACAGGCAAAATTGCCCCAAGGGCTCCATCTTAAAGTAGTCCATGACGAATCGCTCTTCATCAAAGACGCGTTATCGGAAGTACGTAACGCGGCGCTTCTGGGAGGCGTTTTTGCATTTATCGTCATATTCTTTTTCTTAAGAAGCTGGATATATTCGTTCATCGTCATCATCTCTATACCGCTTTCGATCATCATCGTGTTTTTATGCATGCATCTATTCGGATTAAGCCTCAACCTCATCTCGTTGGGAGGATTGGCGCTGGGAGCGGGTATGCTTGTCGATAACTGTATCGTCGTATTAGAATCTATTTTTATTAATCAAAACGAAGATTTAAAGAAAAAAGTCATCCAGGGGACTCAAGAAGTTAGCGTTGCGATCTTCTCGTCAACCCTTACCACTATCTGCGTGTTTTTACCGATGATCTTTATCACCGGGATCGCCGGGCAGATATTCAAACACCTTTCGTTTTCGATCGTGTTTTCACTTATCGCATCGCTCTTTGTAAGCCTTACCATATTACCTCTCCTGGTATATTTTGCGCTTAAAAAACAAAACATTTCCGCCACCGAAGAAATCAAAATAGAAAACTGGGATAATATTTTTAACGCTTGTTTCCGGAAGAAACATCTCATAAGTTTTCTGGTGCTCATCGCCTTCTTGCTTTCCTGCGTAAGTTTTACCTTTATTCCTAAAGAGCTTTTCCCGAAAATAGACCAGCACGCCTTCACTTTAAAAGTCGAAGCTCCTCCGGGAACCCCTCTGTACAAGACCGACCGGTTTGTGAGAGAAATCGAAGATATCCTCCTACATACCCCCTCGGTAGAAGAAGTGACCGTGAACATCGGCTCTTCCTCGGGAGATGCCGAACAAAGCATCATTCAATCTCAAGGAGCTCATCAGGGACAGATCTTCGTCTCGCTCGACAAACAAAGTTCGACCTCTATGATCATAAAGACCCTGGAACAAAGACTTTCTTTTCTCGACGGCGAAGACATCATCATCACTTTTGTTGCCGAACAGGGTCTCCTTAAAGAAGCTTTTATTCAACAAGCGCCGGTAGTGCTTGAGGTAAAAGGATACAGCATGGATGTGTTACAAAACATTGCCAATGTCGTCCAGCAAAAGCTTAAATCATTACCCGCTCTTTATAATGTCAAGACCGATTTCCCTCCTTCCCGGCCCGAGATCAAGATCAACGTAAAGAAAGACGTAGCTTTGCTTTCTCATATTTCTACCGACCAGATCGCCCGTACCCTCAACACATCCATCAAAGGGAATGTCGCCACTACCTTTAAAGAAAAAGGGGAAGAATACCCTATTCGGGTGATCCTCCAACGCCAAGACCGGGAAAGTATCAATAAAATAAAACACCTTATCATTCACGGGGTATATCAGGACCGGGGAGTAAACGTCCCTTTGATACAAGTAGCCGATATCGTCCAGGGATCGGGACCGCTGGAAATCAAACGAGTCGAAGGGCAACGGACAATCATCGTAACCGCGGATCTATTTAAAAGTTCGCTGGGAGATGCCCTGACTCAGATCGAGGAGACGCTCAAAGAGATCCCCCTCCCGGACGGATACCGTGTCGTCATCGGCGGTGAAGGGCAGAAAATGGACGAATCTTTCCTTTCCCTGGTATTCGCCTTAGCCCTTGCCATATTGATGGTTTTTATGGTCATGGCGTCTTCTTTTGAATCTCTATGGCAGCCGTTCATCATCCTCTTTACCATCCCACTCTCTTTGATCGGAGTAGTACTATTGATGTTGCTCAGTAACACCAGCCTGAACGCGATCAGCTTCCTGGGATTGATCATGCTGGGAGGGATCATCGTCAATAACGGGATCGTATTAGTCGATTATATCAACCTGCTCATCCGCGAAAAACATATCCCCTTAGAGGACGCTTTGCGTTTGGGAAGTGAACGCCGGGTACGCCCGATCCTTATGACTTCCCTCACTACGATCATGGGGCTTATCCCGTTAAGCATTCAAGCCTCGCTGATGAGCCCGCTGGGAAGAGTTACCATGGGAGGGCTCGTTTCAGCGACTTTTCTTACACCAATAATCATCCCTTTTCTCTACTATTACTTTTATCGGATTTTCGCCTGGGTAGGAAATATATTCGACGGGATCAAAGAAAAATGGCAGGCGCGTCAGCAACTAAAACAGATGGCCGCCCAATCAGAAGCAATAGACGGAGAGCTGGAAGAAAAACCTATAATGGACACCCACAGCGCCGAAGACATCGAAAAACCGATTTCGTCTCAAAATCATGAGACCTTACCGCCGATATCCGATGAAGAAATCGCCGAATTCAAAATGAAACTTGAAGAACTGTCACAAAAAAAACCCCCGCATAGAGGAGAACCGTCTGAAGAGGTAATCGATGAATCTCCTCCTAATATACCTATCCCTGAACAACCAAAGGAAGAAACTCCTCGCCAAGAAAAAGAAAAAATCAAACCGGAACCAGCGTCTGAAAAGCCTCAAGAGAACACACCCCAACCCGAACAAGAACACATTTCAAAGCCGGAACAATTTAAAAAAGAAAAACCAGAGGAAGAAATACCTGAAAAAAATTCCCAAAGCCCTCTAGAGGAAAAACCTGAAGAAAAAAATCCGGAAAAAGAAGGAAAAAAAGAACCGGAATTTAGATTTAAAATCATTGTCCCCCATGATGAAAAAGAAAAACCGCGGGTGATCAAGCCAGAAGAGGAAACTCTTCAGGAAGCAAAAGACGAAAAATCTCAGCCCGAAGGAGAAGCTAAGCAGAAGGCCGCCGAGGAAGAGGCTCAACGTAAGGCTGCCGAAGAAGAGGCTCAACGTAAGGCTGCCGAGGAAGAGGCTCAGCGTAAGGCTGCCGAGGAAGAAGCTCAACGTAAGGCGGCTGAAGAAGAAGCTCAACGTAAGGCTGCCGAGGAAGAAGCTCAACGTAAGGCGGCTGAAGAAGAGGCTCAACGTAAAGCCGCTGAGGAAGAGGCTAAACGTAAGGCGGCTGAAGAAGAAGCGAAACGTAAGGCCGCCGAGGAAGAAGCCAAGCAGAAGACTGCCGAAGAAGAAACTCAACGTAAGGCTGCCGAAGAAGAGGCTCAACGTAAGGCTTCCGAAGAAGAGGCCACGCGTAAAGCCGCCGAGGAAGAAGCCAAGCGTAAGGCTGCCGAAGAAGAGGCCACACGTAAAGCCGCCGAGGAAGAAGCCAAGCGTAAG
>JAFGQU010000009.1 GCA_016935525.1 Candidatus Omnitrophota bacterium | reverse complement strand
TTCGACCTCAGCACTTCCGGATCCCGATACGATCGCCGATATCGGGCTATTGTCTACCGTAAGCGATCCGCCAAATTGGCTATGGTAATTTTCCGATTGAATTTCCTGGGTATCTCCGGCAACGATTAACGTAGACGCTCTGCCGCCGCCTTGAGAAAGAGAACCTACCGCGCTCATCCCGGAAATCTCGATATCGTATCCTTCTAAAACAACTTCAGCCCCTTCGTTCCACTCATCCATACTGTTTCCGACCGAAGCAAGAATATTACTGGTATGAAGTACATCTAAAGTGCCGCCATCAAAATAACGGTCCTGAGAAACCCAATATTGATGATAATAATCATAATCCCCGGCAATGAGTTTTACCCGGGCTTGTCCCCGCCAGAGGACTTCGGCAGTGACATCACTATCATCGATCGTCACATCCTGGGCTTCGATTACGACTAACGCATCTTCACCCATCTCATCGGGATTTCTTACCGAAGAAAGGATCGTACTGTCGGAAATATTTATAATCCCCTCACCGCTGAGATGGACCTCCTGATCATAATCTCCGCCGTAACTCTCATCATATACTCCGGCGATAAGATGGACTGAACTTTCGCCTTCTTCTTCTACTTGAGCGGTAATAGTACTTTCTTCAATCGTCAACGTTCCAAATGTCTCATCGTCTCCGGACTGCACCCAGACTTCCGCACTTCCGTCACCTTCAACCAACGCGGTGACGGTACTGGGATCTATGGTTACATCATAATCAGCCCAGATCTCGACATAGGCACTGCCGTCACCTTCGATTTCTTCTTCCATATTGTCGAGGATTTGAGCGGTCACGTTACTGTCGGTAATATTAATATTCCCTTGGGATGAATCCGTTTCGGAATCAGCCCAGAGATACACGCTGACGTCGGATTCACCGGGAGCATCACCTTCTCCGGCAACCGCGGTCGCGCTGATAGTCGCGTTATCGACATTCAGGTTTCCGCTTCGCCCGTAGAGGCCCGCGGCAATCCAAATTTCCACATCTGTCCCGGCCGCACCGATAGTCTCAACGGTACCGTTAATATCCACGTTATTTCCGCTAATAGTAATGTCCCCGGTCCCGGAGATCTTCGTTCCGACTGCCTGACTAAAATCGCCGATGCCGTCATCATAATCATTGGAAGCGTTCGTTGCATCAGCAAAGAATTCTAAAAATCCATTCGAACTGTTTACGTCTGCGTTTACCGTAACATTCCCGGTTGCCCAGTAGGTAGTGTTACCGGAAACATTCTGCAGAGAATCAATAACTACTTCGTCGGGATCAAAAACAATCGAATCGGCAGTATAATTTCCGCCGAGACTTAAAATATCATCCGTACATACGGTAATCGTCCCGCCTTTAGCCGACATATCGCCGGTAGAACTTACCGCGCCGTTTGAGGAAAGTGAAATCTCCCCGGTTGAAGCGTTCAGAGAATCAGCTTCGATAATCCCGGTGGTATTAATCGCTTTGGCGAACACGCCTTCAAGCGTCTTTGCGGTCAGGATGACTTTCCCGCCGTCAGCGGCGATCGTCCCGGTATTTTCTACCGCGGCTTCGGCATCTTCTAAATTCTGGGTCGTTGCTTCATCAATCACGACCGAGATCAATCCGGCCGGATCAAGGTTCAAGGTGACCGCATCCCCGGAGGCGAGCGCGACACTGCCTAAGTTCGCTTCGATCACGCCGGCATTCTGTACGGTAGAACCGAGTAACGCGACGTATCCGCCCGGAGACGAGATGTACCCCTGGTTTACGACTGACCCGCCCTGGCCGTAAAACGTGTAGCGGCCGGCAAGGAAATCACTATCGGATATATTAAGAGTGGACGCGACCATTCCGGCAGTATCCATGACCGACCCCTGCCCGAACAGTATCCCGTTGGGGTTCACCAGGAAAATCTTACCGTTCGCGGTAAGTCTTCCCAGGATCGCCGACGGTTCTACTCCGACTACTCTATTAAGTGCAACGCTTGATGCGGAAGGTTGTAAAAAATTGACTGCTTCAGGCTTTCCGATGGAAAAACTCTGATAATTCGCAATCAATTTGTCCGTGGCTTGTGAAACGGTTAAGGTATTCGTCTGCGACCGATCAAACGTTGCACTACCTGACACTACTTGTTCTCCCTGAGGGAGCGCGTACGTTATGTTGGGAAATAATACAAAACAGAACATTACGAACACTGCGACTGGTTTAGAAAAGGTACGTGACATCTTCAGTCCTCCTTTTGGATTTGAGTAAATACTCGGATCACTCTATTATTAAATTTTCCGGAAATATATATATTGGTAAGGTGTGATTGTGTGCTGTTGATAGGGGCCACGGATTGTTCAGTCATATGCTCTTTCTGTAAGCGTTTACAGGACATCTTAAAAAAAATTCCTTGTTTAAGACAGATTATGACACTTTCATTGTAAGCAATAATCATGCCATAACCGTAAAATAACCGTTATCTCACGGTTTGAGCGTTCAATAGGTGTTTTTTACTCGTATTCAACTCGTTTTTAAAGAACAGAATCTGTAAAATTTATCGACGGTTTAATCCGTTTTATACAGACAAAGTATTGTCTTTTCTTAGAACTTCCAGGTCGTTTCCACCCAGGGATGAGCGTGAGTACCGTCGGAAGGAGTCTTCCCGCCTATAGGATACCCTATTTCGACCCTGCAGGTAAAATTCTCACCGACGTTCAGCCGCAGGCCGAAACCCGCCCCGCGTATTGTCTCATGTTTTTCCTGGCCGACTACCGGGCTGTTCAGATGAGTCGTTGCCCAATCATAGAACGCCACGAACCGTAACGCGTCATAAAGGCGTACGTCTTTGGTGAACGGGACTTTGGTATCTTTCTGGCCAAGAAAATAGAACGGTACCGACCATTCCAACGAAGTGTACCATCCTTTGTCTCCGGAAAACTCTGCCGGCGGATAGCCGCGTACGCTGGTCGGACCGCCGATCTGGAATTGTTCGGACGCGACCAGGTTATAGTTAGTATATTGGACCGAGTTCTTCCATAATAAAGAGGTTTCCCACGGCATCGGTTGAAGACGGAAATAATTCATAATACCTTTATAAAACCGGTTACCGGCTCCGGCACGGGACGCGTTAGGATCTTTTGCCGCCATCCCGCCGAAAATAGTAGGAAGACCGATATCAAGTTCGGGAGTGAGGATGTTTCTTCCCCATTTATCGGTAAAATCGATATCGACTCCAGCTTTTAACATCCGGACCGCGTCTCTTGACGATTGGGCGCCGAACAGATAGTTTCTTATCCTTTTGTAGTCAAACCCCAGGTTCGCGCGGACATCGAGGTCGTCACGGGTGATCAACGCTTTGTTCGTGAACAACCCCCATATCTCGGCATCACCACGAGCGTCAACCGCGAGGAATTCTTTCCCTAACGTGAGCTTACTCTTTAAATAATAGAAACCGACATCCCATCCGCGGGCAACCGGAACGCTGTAACGGAATTGTCTCAATTTTAACCGGGTAGAATCGGATATCTGATATTTGAAATACAGTTTATCGTCAAATCCTAACAGGTTGTTATGTTCAAACACGAACCCGTAACGGTCACCCCCGATATACCGGGATCCGTAATTATCGTATTCGAACCCGACATGGATCGGCATCTGGTCTTCGACCTCGATGATGATATCGGTCGTGCCGGCTTGTACTCCGGGAGCAAGTACGGCCCGGGCGGTACGGTCCGGAGCTTCATTGATATATACCAGTGACTGCTGCAGGGCGGAATAATCAAAATATCCGTCCTCCTGCAGGTCGAGTTTTTTCTCGATAAGCGATGTCTTAAAATATTTGTTACCGCGGATATCGAGTTTACCTAACTTACCTTCGACTACCCGGATCAAAAGAGCGCCGGTCCGGATCGTCTGCGGCGGCACGTACGCGCGAGACGTGACATACCCTTTTTGCCGGTACGCGTCGGTAATAAGGTCGGCGATCTTCTGGATCGCGCTCATCGTGAGGCTTTTCCCTTCGAACGGGCCGACGATATTTCTGATCTCGGGCTGAGAAAGAAGTGTCGCGCCTTCCACGGTAATCTGACGGACCATGACTTTCGGACCGCCGTCATCGGGGATCTCGACTTCAGAGATCTGGTCTTCGGGAGAGACCCGTTCGGTCTGGATCTTTTTTTCGAGCCCCCGTTTCTGTTCAATATCCTTTTCCTGTTGGGTCACTCCCCCGATCGTCTGTGGCGACGGGACCTGGGAGAACCCTCCCGGTTGGAACACAATGGTACATAAGAAAAAAACGAGTACTGTTGAGAAAACGAACCCTTTTCTCATAAAATATCTCCTTTCATATAGGTTGGATTGTATTTGACCGTATTATCGCAGATAAGGCGAGTCATTCTTTTTTGAATCCCTGGTTTTGTCCCCATAACGCAACCATCACGTTGCACCAGTTTTTTGGTGGGAAAACGAGATTTATTCTACAGAATCAGAGGATATGTGTCAAGAGGTATTTTAACACGGTAAAATGAGGGGATTTAACGTGTTAAAAAACACCCAAGCAGCTGTCCGCCTACAAGAGGCGGACAGGGGGACCTGCCTGGGTTGTGACAATTCCGCGGCTTTGAAGCCTCTTTTCGAAAAAAAAGGCTTATTGTCACTGAATTATTATGCTTTCCTCATTACTACGTAACCGCGCCGGCCAGCTTACAGCCGCTTTCCTTACAATCCTTAAGACCCCCCTTATAGTCCATCACATGGGGATATCCCAGTTTCATCAGTTTTTCAGCCGCTTTCGTACTGGCCTGGCATTCGAAACTCGCGCAATATACCGCAATCACATCGTTTTCATTCAAAAAATCACGGTGCCGTCTGCCTATTTCCTCTAACGGCAGGTTTATTGCCCCATCGATATGCTCTTTTTCGTAATGGTCACGGTCTAACACGTCGACCAGCTTAAAACGCGGCTCCATCCTTCTCAAAACCTCCAATTGTTCATGATCGACTGTTTTGATCTCCATTGTCCCCTCCTTTGTCATTATTTAGATACACGAACCCCTTAAAAGTTCCATTTTTTTTACGGGATTATTATTTATTGGGGAAAAAGATATTAATGGGCCTGAGCAAGAAAGCGGTCTATTTTTTCCTGTAAGGCAGAGGGAATATCATAACAGCATACCGCGTGAGTGATCTTTATCGCCTTCCGGTACCGAGTAAGGAAATCCTGACAAGGGGCGCAATCTGAGATATGGGTTTGGAACCGGCGGTTTTCTTCACCGTTTAAGCCGTCATGGACATATTCGTAAATAAAGTGAAGTTGTCTTTTACACCCTCCTTCACAGGATAGTCGTGAAGGAGGTTTTTTATCTTTACGATACCTCTCGATCTCTTTTTTTATCTTTACATAGACCCGATGCAGGCGAGTTTTTATGGTTTGCGGGGTGACTTTTAAAATATCGGCGATATCCTGTGACGATAACTCTCCATCCCGGCGTAAAAGCAACGGCATGCGGTATTTGATCGGTAAACGCATGACAAGCTGTTCTATCCTCTGTTTCAACTCTTCTTCAATAAGATGGGCATCGGGATATTCCGACCAGTTCATATACAAAGGATTCAGCCGCGAAGGCCTCAAGTATGAATCTACCGTATCGAATAAGTGGTAGAACCGGTTCTTTTTACGTAAAAACAGTAATGTCTCGTTATAAGCGATTTTATAGATCCAGGTAGAAATACGCGATTCGCCGCGGAAATCATTCAGATGAGCCATTATTTTCATAATAGCGTTCTGGACGATATCCTGAGCGTCCTGTGGATTACGGGTTATCGATAACGCGAGCCCATAGATCTTATGCTGATAGGTACGCGCAATGTCTTCTATGGTATCCCTATTCTCCATAAGCTTCCTCGAGTTATTTTTGGATACAAAGTGTCGTAAGTAGAGAGCGGACGAGCCGGTTATGGTTTTTCGAAGATACTTTTACCAATTTCATGCCGGTCGCAAAGAGAGCTTCTTTGTTTTTTTCAACCCAGACGACCTCGGCAGTCACTTTGATCGGCCTTAATTCATGATAAGGGTATATCTGCAATTCCAGCGCCGTGCCGGGCGTCAATAGTTCCGGCATCTCTAAACGGAACCCTTTCTCGCTTATATCGACGGTCTCGGTATATTTTTTGGGGAGTTCGGGAAGAATACGGTAACTTATGAGAAACGCGCCGTTAATCCGGATATGTTTTCTTTTTTCCTGCTCTTGCTGCATATAGGTTCACTTTAACATATTAACGAACGGTGTCAACAATCAACACTTGACCAAAAACCGGTCACACGACACATAGTCACACGTCACAGGATTTAAAATCCCAAATCCTAAATCTAAAATCCTAAATAAATTCTAAGTCCTAAATCCTAATTTTAAAAACGAATAGCAGTTTTGAATTTAGAACTTTTGATTTGCTTGGGATTCAGTACTTAGGTATTAGGATTTTTCTCCTCTGTTATTCCGATTTTTTAAACTGCAGTGCCGCCGAATTCATACAATACCGCTTATGGGTCGGCGGCGGTCCGTCATCGAACACATGGCCTAAATGGGCGTCACAACGGGCGCAAAGCACTTCGGTACGGACCGTAAAAAAACTGCGGTCATCTTTAAGCGTAACGTTTTCTTTCGCAATCGGCGCCCAGAAACTCGGCCAGCCGGTTCCCGAATCGAATTTAGTGTCGGAAACAAACAGGTCCGTCCCGCAGGCGACACATTGATAGATACCTTTTTCTTTATTATCGTTATATTCTCCGGTAAAGGGCCGTTCGGTCCCCTTTTCCCGGGTAATATAGTAACTCTGGGGAGAAAGGATTTTTTTCCATTCTTCGTCGGTTTTATAGATCTTATCCACCATGACTACCTCGTTTTTTGCGGCAACATATATCGGTATCTTTTCGGGCAAATCGGATTTTACCTCTTGCGCTTTCAGGCATCCGCACAACCCGATACTCCCGAACATGAAAAGAGCGATCAGTGTTACCAGACGCATACACCCCTCTTCATTTCTTTATCCACTGATACACGCCTTTTTCTTCGTTATACATCTCAAAGGAATACCCTCCCGGAGCGCGATTGAAATGGTCTAGGAGGACGATCCGGCGCACGTCGCTAAGCGGCACGTTATTCTTTCGGGCTGTCGCCTGATAGATGATCACCCGGTCTTCATTCTCTTTCCCTATCACCGGGAGTATCTGGGCTTTTAAATCTTCCGGCAAACCGGGATCGATAATCGTCAGCTCTCCGTTACGGTTCTCTCCCACGTACCCGTTCTGGAAATACTCTTCGATCAGATCTATACGGTTTTTACGGCGCTCTATCGCCTGCTGGACGTCTTGGGAAAAGTCCGCGGCGTAGGCTTCATCCCAGGACATGAGAAAGTTCATCTTCTTCTCCTGGTTACCGTACACCTGGTCTTCGATAGAATCGATATCTTTCACCACGTGCTGATATACGTCCAGCCGCATATTAATATCTACTTTCAGCGGTTTGGCGGTCTCCACGTTCACTCTCGCGCAGGCAATAATAGTTAAAAGCCCGACGACTAATAGTATTCTTACCATAACCTTCCTCCTCATATAATAGTTATCTCCAAATCATTCAAACTAAAACATCAATAACCAAGATACAATCACCAAACATTATACCAAATATATCAATAATAAAAAATACTGCCCCCCCATAGATTGAATCTTCCAGCCATCTCGTTTGGTCATTATTTCCCCTAGAAATCGCCTTTACCTTAGGCAGGCGATTTCAGGGACTGAGTCCCGGGAATTCTCCGAATTCCACGGGGGGTTATTGTTTCTTGGAAATTGGTTATTGTCATCTCCTCACAAAAAATCGTGCAGGTTGATAGTCAGGTTTCGTACCCCCATATTCTGAGAATTGAAATGCACCGATACAGAGATCATATCGGCTTCTTTATGGACTTCAATCTTCCCTTTATTATAAGTATAATTCCTGAAATTATCAACTAATGCCTGATAAGAATCCGGGGTCAGTTTATCTTTAAGAAACCCGACCGGGACATCTTTTTTGATATTGATAAAACCGCCTCCGGATGCGTCGAGAACTCCATCGATAGCCGAGACGCGGGCATTACGGACGCATAATCTTACTTTCCCGCCGAAATCACCGCGTAACGCGAGATCATCTTTATCGCGGATAAGCCGCACGACTTCTTCGCCGGCGACATTTATCAGTCGTATGGTTGCGCAAAAATTTTTATAATCGACGAATTCGACTACTCCGCTTACTCCCGCCTCTTTACCTAAAAGGGGTTGAGACGTTTGAGCAAAGATCATCTGGTTTTTCTGGACGATAAACGGCAACCGCGTATTCTCTATTACCCGGTCTTTTATTTTTAAAAAAGGGACGACGATCTCCCGGCGTTCATCGAACGAATCGGTGAGATAGATCCCTTCAGCCCGGACATTTTCCGTCTCAAAATCCAATTCGTTCAATTCAAACCCTTTTACCGAAGAGATCTCGGTCCGGTTCAACTCACCGGAAAAAGAACCGCGTACGTGAAGGTTTTTTATTTTAGGATCCGAATACCCGAAATCTATATGGGTAATCTCGACCGCTATCGGCCAGCTGAAAAACGGAGAATTGATATTCCTTCCTCCAACTGCTCCTCCCAAAAGCCCGGGCGTACCTGTTTTTACCCGGAAATTGCCGTCTTCGATCGCAAGAGAGATGATCCGCGGCTGAGTGGGTTTAAGCCAGTTAAGCCCGATCACCCCTTTTTTAAAATCGCAGCTGATATCTTTACGAATAAAACTGAAATCAGAGACCGTGACCTCATTCACCCCTAACCGGACGGTCTTAATCTGACATTGTCCGCCCAAAGAATAAGTAAGGTAAAGAGCTGCTATCCGGGCGATCGCGTAATCTTTTGTGACAAAAGATACCGCTATACCGAGAAACAGGACGACCCAGATTAAACGTTTTACTATCGTAAGCATACCGGAAAAATTATCAATTCCCAATTAGCAATTCTCATTTAACATCTATAATTCGGATGATATGTTTCCATCAAAGGAATTTTCACCACAGAGATCACAGAGTTTCACAGAGATAATACACAGATATTTGGTTTCCCCCATCGATACTCGATGGAGCATCTTCGAAAAAATGCCCCTGAGCGGAAAATTATATTTTCCGTTTCGGCTTTTTTTCGAAGAACGGCGCTTTTATATTTTCTGAAAGCACGAAACCAAATATCTTCAATACTCCGAAATCAACCCTTCTCATCTTTCCTCGGTGACCTCAGTGTTCTCTGTGGTTGAATACATCCGTTATTCTGCGAACACATCTCCTGAATAATACATGTAATAAAGAAGGTTTATTTCCCGTTCAGTTTATACCAGGAAAAGATCACGACTTTCCCTAAAAGCCATATCGCCAGGATGACCAACACTACCGAAACAATGACCCTTAACAGGAAGGTCAAAATGATCAAAAAAGGAAATAAGAGGAACCCGAGCCAGAAAAACACCGCGCAGATAAGGAGCGTCAATAACCCGATACAGAACGCTTTCATCGTTACACCTCTTGGATTTTTTGGGGCCGGAATATAATTTCAGAACCAATATCGGTCTCTAGTCTCTGGTATCTGGTCTCTAGTTGGAAATCTCTTTTACTAGATACTAGCGACGAGAGACCAGCGACTGTATTTTAGATATCAATCAACAGTCTGTTCGACGGCGACTGTTTCAACGTTTCACTGAAATCGTCTAAACAGGCTCTCAGTTTACCTACTTCTTCGGTATACGCGATCGGGATATCTTCTACCCCGTTTCGTTCCAACGCGTCGATCACATATTTGATACTCATCGTACCTATATCCCGTGCCGGCTGATACGCGATCTCCCGGTCGCCGTCAACTTTTACTTCCGACAATACCCGCGACTGAACCAGATCATAGAGTAATTGCCGGGCAAGACGAATCGGTATCTCTAACTCATGGACGATCTGATTGGTAGTGAGCGGCATATTTCCCCGGGTAAACCCCTGGACCAGAAGATGCACTATCCTTAACGAAAGCAAGCGTTTAAACACCACGCTGGCTTTCAGACAATCCGGTTCAAACTCATACATATCGACGTTTTGATGAGCAAACGATAATTCCGCCCCGAACAACATGACCAGCCAGCTTATCTGCAGCCATACCAGAAACATCGGTAATGCCGCGAAACTTCCGTAAATCGCGTTATACTTGGACATCCCTACCTGGAAAGTGATGTATACCCATTGAACGACCTGATACGCTGTGCCGGCGACGACCCCGCCGATCAATGCCGAAACGATATTCACTTTGGTGTTAGGCATGAACAGATAGATAAACGCGAACAGTATCCAGACCATACAATACGGCAGGAGTTTAAGAAGAAAAAAGATCAACGGGCTGAACATCCCCAACACGCTGAACCGGGCAAGGATCTCGGTCACCTGGGTCGTAATAAACACGGTCACACTGCCGGACGCGATAAGCAATATCGGGCAGATAAGCATTATCGAAAGATAATCGCTGAATTTACGCGCCAACGACCGCGCTTGTTTGAGACCCCAGATATCGTTAAATGACTTTTCGATATTACCGAGTACTTTGATCACTGCCCAGAACAAAAGGACGACACCGATACCCGCGACTAATCCGCCTTTGGTATTGTCCAGCATCGACCGGGCAAACGTGATGATTTGAGTAATCACATCTCCGTAATTGGCGAATCGTTCCGAGATCTGATCCTCAAGCATCTTGTCGAACCCGAACCCCTTGGCGATACCGAACGCCATCGCCGCGACCGGCACGATAGAAAGCAGCGAATAATAGGTCAATGCCGAAGCGCGTAACTGGCACTTATCTTCGTTAAACCCCCGTAACGACAACAGGATCACCCGTAGCTGCTGGATAAAGAACGATTGTGACCGGGAAAGGGTTTTCACCCGGATACGCCAGACATCATGAGTAAGGAAAGAAATCGTTTTTTTAATCATGAGCTTTCTCCTTTTTCCCTATTATAGTAATCGAATTAAAATGGCTCGTCAATCGCTATCGCACGTCACAAAGTCACATCCCGCACCGATATATACATATCTCAGCGGGACCCCGCTGTATAAAAATAGTATGGAACGGGGAGGTCACATAGTCACACGAAAGCCTGCTCCGCAGGCTTGTCACACGTTGCACGACACATGTCACACGTTACAATGAGTGATAAAATTGCCACAATAAAGAGCCTACTCGTTTCCTTAGCTGTTCAATTTCTATATATCTTTCATTTTGAATATACTTCATTTCATTACAGAATCCCAAAAGATACTCTGTTTCAAATAAAGGCCCTAAGGCGATATTGGCAAACCGCTTAAGTTATTTTTTGCCTTGTCTCCCTGTCTCTTCAACAATGTTAGCCGGAACAGATAAAACGGCCCGACGTAATTGAGAAGTAATAGCATAAATTTCTTCTTCAGGAAATTGTTTAGTGATAATATAGATTTCCTTTGCTAATTCATTTGCTTTCTGCCACACCAGTAATTTCTTATACCCTTTCTCCATCGCCCAACCCCTCTCTTCTCCTGGGCCATCTCTGTATTTTTCACATGTGACTTTGTGACTATGTGACGTGTGACCTTGATTTCAGCATAGTCCCGCGAACGGACAATACTGGCAACGCCGTTCGTCGGGGTCGGCCGCAAACGGAACGGTTTCATCAAATATTTCGTTACATACCGCCACTATCGCGTCCAGGCATATCTTCATGATCTCGTCCCGGAAAGCAAAATCCCCTTCTCCGATGAAAGAATGCCGGGTGAGCGTTCTCAGATTATAAATCTGAGCATTCACCCGGCAATCAGGAAATCCCCGTTTCACGAAATAATAATAAAGCGGTAACTGAAAAGATTTTAAAGCGTCACGGATGGAAAGGCGGTCCATAGCCATGTCTTTTAAATAGGCATACCCCCTGGGGGAGACATCCGTTCCCCCGGTCTTATAATCAAGGATGATGATATCACCGTCGTCAAGTTCGTCGATACGGTCGACGGTAAAATTAAAACTATATTCTTTTCCGCCCACAGAAAGGATATCCCGGCGTTTCTCTTCTAAAGAAACGATCCGGGCGACTCTCCGGGACGATTCATATTTCAAAAACCGTTCCATCCGGTTGACGATGATCTTTTTAAGCAGGTACGCGTCGGATCTCATCCGTTTGGCGATCTCTTCTTCAAACTTCTCATCAAGCCTCCCGAAAAAGTACCGGGAAAATTTCTTGTCGAATTGAGGCTTTTTATTCTTAAACCGCCTGAACGTCTCCTCCAGTAATTCATGGATAAATGTCCCGATAGTATGGGCCTCGGGATCTTCCAGTAATTCTTCCCGTTCCTTGAATCCCAGCACATACCGGTAATAGAATTGTAAAGGACAATTGAGATATGTATTAAGCCGGGATGCCGAGTATTCTTCGCCTCTTAGATATTCGGCCATCTCTTCTGTCTTATCGATATGTTTTTGAGACGAAGATACCTTGAGAGCGAAGGCGACATTGTCTATCCCTTCGACTTTAAGCGTATGTGAAGTTTTTTGTTTTTCCCAGATGATCTCTTCAATAAACCGGCTGCGCTCTTTTTCCCGGTTTTCCTGATATATCAGGTATACGTTACGGGCACCGGCCGTCAGCCGGCGAAACTGATAATGCTGGATCTCTTCTTCTTTTTCCAACCGGTTAAGCCCCAGATTAAGCATTATTTCCCGGGGGATGAGCGGTTCGTAAATAGTCAGTTTCGGTAATACCGATTCGTTGGTATCAAGGAATATCACGTTTTTAAAATTAAGCGACCGGGTCTCAAACAATCCTAATACCTGGGCCCCTTTTAAAGGTGAGCCGTGAAACGCGATACGCGCGCCCTCAAGTTTCTGGCGGTAGATGCCCCACATCTCCTCAAGCGTGAATTTTTCCTTACAAAAAGAGACCGTCCGTAACTCTTCATTTATCTGGAATATTTTCTCAATCCCTTTTAACGCTAAAGGAAATCTATCGATCTTACTTTTCTCTACCAGCCCATCGAGGATAGTATCCATTACCGCGCTGAAAGAAGCAAAATCATCGACATCGTCCCATTGACGGAAAAACACCGCGTGTAACCGGGCAAGGACATTTTGACATTGTTTCTCATCGGTTTGATGCCCCATCCCGGCCAGTGTCGCCACGGCCGACGAGACGATCTCTTTTGCCGATTCGATCGCATCCAGAGAGACAAACAGGCTTCCGCTGATCGAAGATTTTTGAATACCGGTCAGGAATTCTTCGAGTTTATGGACGATCACCCGGGTAACGGCCTCTTCATCGATTATACGCATATTTTTAACCAAAGGATGCCGCATAAACACAAGATAATCTTTCGTGTAAAACGTATCATTCTTTCTGGTCTCCTGTATCGTCCGTAACGATTCGAAAAGCACAAAGATAGCGCTACGGCGCAGAGGGTATCCTATCGAAACATTTAACTCGTCCAGATAGGGCGTGATTTCACAAAGTAAAGGGACCACCGTCTGCGGATGAGGCGCGACGATGACAGTATCCTCTTTTTCGGTCAGCTCCTGTTTCACTATCTCTCTTGCCGCGCATACCTGTGATTGCACGTCGAACGCGGCACGAAACCGATAACAAGGCTCTTCTTTTTCTTCCGTTCCCCGGGGGATTATCGTTACTCCCAGGTTTTTGGCATTATTTTTAAGCACGCTCCACCGGTTTTGATCTCCCTGGAACACGCACAGGGCCTGGTTACGGTGCAACAGCTCACGGATCAAAACCGTCTCGCTTTTATGTAAATAATACAGGTTCGCGAATACGACCGTATCGAAATCGGTGATTGTCTTATCACGAATGATCTTCGCGGCGTTAAGATACTTCCAACCTCGAGCAGATACTTTTTGTTCTTTACACATCCGGTGATATCCTTCACGTATTTTCTGCATGTGCGTAAGCAACAGGTTGATACTCTCGGGCACATCGTATCCGATCCGGGCGCTTTTTTCTATTTCTTTTAACGCTTCGTTATCGATCGATTCCAGATCAAGCTGTTCGATAAACGCGGCGATCTCCTCAGCCCAGGGCAGGAATTGAGAGAATTTTTCGCGCCGCGCCAGGATCTGCGGGGCGCATTTCCCGGCAAGCCGATAAATGGCATAGGCCGTATCCAAAGATTGGATAGGGCTACCCAGGGTATCGGCGGCGAGATAATCGATAAATTCGTCCATAGAAAAAATGGCCGGAGGATAAAACGGTTTCTTTATCTTTCGGGCAAGAGCCCGGCGTAAAAACAGCGCAGGCCTCTTGCCTCCGAACACACAGGCGATCCGGCTAAAATCATTATCTTGAGAAATACGGGCCGCGACCATGTCTTCGGCAAGGCGGTCTATAAAATTTTCCCCGAAAGGATACGAAACACATTGTTGCGTGAATATACCTTCACTCATCATTTACTTCCTCTACCTTCATCTCTTCGATAAAAAGCAAAAACCCCCGGCACCGGCGGCCGGAATACACCTGGGTGAGAAGCGCGAGGTATTCTTTCATCTGGCATACCGCTTCATCCTGCCGGCGGTATGCGCTCTTGTAATCGACCACCCACACTTCATCTTTCTCTACGATCAGTCGGTCGACCCTTTTACCCTGGCCGCCGGATGAAACGATCTCTTTCTCACAAAATACCTGTTTATTCCCACAAAAGAAAAATGGGCGCATCTTTTTCTTTTTAATAAATTCGGTGATTATTTTTTGATATTCATCCGGCGCACCCGGAAAGATACACCGTACCGCGACTTTTTTTATTGCACAGGCAATCATTTCATCCAGGTTTTCTTCGCTCACGCTGACAATACCGGCAAGAACCGCGTGGAAGAAATTTCCGCGGGCGATCCTCACACGGTTAAGGATTTCTTCGCTCGCGGTAAACTCACCGGCAAGGGCACCGATCCAATCCTGATAACGAGAGACCGGCAGATAGGATACCGGGGGCGCCGGATCACGGGAAATCGGAGACGTTGCCGGAGCCCCGTATTCCCGCTTTCCTTCAGGGATCAAAAAATACGCTTTATTATTCTGTATCCCGCTCTTTTTAGGCACAAACACATGTAACTCATATTGCGCCCGGGTCAACGCCACATAGATATTGTTTAATTCATCGATACAGGCTTTCTTGTAATTCTCTTCATAGATGTTTTTGAGTTCATCGATAAAAGCACGATGCTGTTTAGTGACCCGGACAAGATGCAGATCGCCGGTTCCACTTTCCAGCACATAAGAATTCGTCCCTCTTCCTGCAGTTTCGGGAGTAATATCCATACGCAAAAACGGGACGATCACCACCGGAAACTCCAGCCCTTTGGCTTTATGGATAGTATGCACTTTCACCGAATCGCTGGCGATAACGTTCACATAAAGCTCATCGCCGGGGGCCTCAGGCAGATACTCCAGAAACGAACCGATATCGATACATTCTTCTTCTTTGTTTTTCACTAATTCCAGGAATTTCATGAAAAAAGCCTGATCGTCACCGAACGATTCCAGTAACCGGTATCGCCGGTAGATATCGATCAACAGCTCATAAAGCGATAAAAAACCTACGTTTCGAAAAAACTCATCGATATATGTATCCCAGATCTGTCCGTAACGGCCACGAAAAACGCGGTAAAGAGCAGACCCCTCTGAAGAAACCCGGTCACGATGCAAAGTAAACAGGAAATCGGTTATTTCTTTATGGGTAATCCCGCTTTGAGAAGTAAAAATATCGCCTAAAATGAACCCGGCAAATTTTACGTCATCAAGCGGCGAATGAAGAAACCCGATAAAAGAAATAAGTTCTTTGATCAATCTGTGTTGGATCACGTTAAGCGTCTTTTCGGATGCCACCGGGATCTGAGCTTGAAGCAGCCAGGAAGTGAGCAGTTCCACTTCATTATTATCCCGGGCAAGCAGAGCGATATCTTCATAACGGAACGACCGGTCCCTTAAAGACCGGATGAGCCCGACGACTTTCGGCTGCATGCACTCGTTACGCTGGCGGATATTCTTTTCATCGAGATGTTCTACATACACATACCCTTTATCTTTATCGGGAACATATTCCTGTTCGGCATCGGAAAATACGCCGACAACCTCTTCGATAGCCTTCGTATCATCCAATTCTTTTACGATTCCCGAATCATCAAGCATACCGATAAGATTTTTCCGGGAAAAGACCGTATTATTAAACTCGACGACGACCCGTTCACTGCGCCAGTTTTTAGTGAGCTGCGTGACCCGCGTGGGATAACGAGCGAATTGTTCTTTTACCTCATCGAACAGCTGCGCTCGCCCTCCCCGGAACCGATAAATAGCTTGTTTCTTGTCCCCCACATAGAAGAGAGTGCCGCCGCAGGATAACGCTTCTTCGACCATAAGGTAAAGATTACGCCATTGCAGGCTACTGGTATCCTGGAATTCATCGATAAGGTAATCGTGGAACCGGCCGGCCAGGCGATAATAGACTTCCGCTACCGTAACCCCTCCCTCGTCAAACAACCCCCGGGCGACACGATTGAGCTCTTCAAGGAACAGGGTATCTTCTTTCTGAGATACCGTCCCAAAAGCGTCGATCAACCGGTCAAACAATCTGATATAAGGAGTATAGGCAGTTTTCGCGTCAAGTTCGATAAGTTTTTTAAGCTGGCTATGCACCTGCCGCCATTTCTTCTTAAAATCAGAAGACACCTGACTGTTTTTATTTATCGGCGGCAGGTCATTCACAAAACATGCCGGTAATCCGGAAATATCGAAAATAGGGTCGTTCTTCTCCAGAAAAGTATGGAGTGATTTTTGCGCGGTCTTGTTCATCCCTTCAGGAAGGCCGGAGGCGATCTCTTCTATCTTCTGATACAGCTTCTTTTTCGTTTTGATCACATCGACACTTTTTCCCGGATAGGCGACAAACGGCCGTCCGTATTGATTACTCAATCGAAACAGCGACTGGATCAATAACAGCATATCTTTTTTAGGAAACCACCCGGTCCGGTTTTCCACGAACAGGTAATGTTCCAAAAATTCCTCCAGAAACTCTAATACCCGCGGAGTATGCTGAGCTTCATCGATGACCAGGTCAAGGCAATAAGCCAGATACGCAAGATAATCCTTTTTAATCTTAAAGTGAGCCGAACGGTTAATATTGAGCGCGCTTCCCAAAAGCAGGGTATTTACAAAACTATCGATAGTCTGCACCTGAAAGAAATTATAATGACAGATCAATTCGTCCATCACGGCGCACGCCCGAGCGCGGGCGCGTTCTTTTTTAAACGGGATGCTCGATAAGATGTCCTTTGCTTCTGCCTGACGCGTAAAAGAGTCAAGAGCGATACGTTTTAAAATATCAATGATCCGCGTTTTCATCTCCAACGTGGCTTTATTGGTAAACGTGATCGCTAATATGTTTCTTAAAGGGATCTGCCCGCAAGGCAAGCCGGGTTCAAAAAGCAATTGCAGATAACGCCGGGCAAGGGCATAGGTCTTTCCGGAACCTGCCGATGCTTCATAGATATGGACTTGAACAGGGGTGGATTGATTTTCACTCATAAGATAAAAGGAAGGATAATATAAAGGTCACCAGAGCATTATGCCACCGGTCACCAGTTTTTAAAAAATCGCTTTTTATTTGAAAATTGGGATTTGGGATTTATCTCTAACCGCTAATCGCTATCCGCTCAACGCTACCTGAAGAATCGTTCTTTCAGCTTCTGGAAATAATAGTTCACGAACCTGAGTTCTTTTTGAGGGTCGATGTGGATGATCTGGGCTCCGGTCAAATACCCTTCAGCTTCATTGATAAATTCCGACCAGATAACGCTGAGCTTCAATTGTACGGAATCCATATCGTCAGGGATGAAATAATCGATCAGAAGGACCTGCCCTTTTTTCCATTCGACTTCCGAAGAAAAACATACTCCCATAAGCGAGAGGTTATATGATTTTCCTTTCACATATTTAGCTACTTCGTTAAGCGGGCGCACTTCCAGGAAATCCTGGACTTCAAACCTTAAGAACCGGCGGTTGTTTTCCATAGTGCGTTTATTATACCACGTGATAAATCCCGAGTAAATTCCCTTTTGTTTCCCGCGCCGGGAAACACGCAGATGATCGCAGATAGGAAAATACACAGATGATCACTGATATTGGCATATATCTTCCTCAGAACACGTTACCCCAAGGGCTGTCGGCTGGACACACGCCTGCCTATCGGCAGGCTAGTCACACGACACCCCGTGAGCTTACGCAACGGGGCACGCACGTCACACGTGGAATCGAATACGTGTGACTTTGTGACCTCCCCGTTCCATACTATTTTTATACAGCGGGGTCCCGCTGAGATATGTACATATCGGTGCGGGATGTGACCTTGTGTCTTTGTGACACGCCGAAGACATATGTATGACCTTGCATCTTGCAGTAGGCAAAAGAGGCGTTATAATAAATATCATGAAATTACGCCAGAAACTTTCATTAAGCCTGACGCTTACCCCCCAGATGAAACAATCATTACATATCCTGCAATTACCGTTACTGGAATTGGCCGGCTTCGTTCAGGCGGAACTTGAAGAAAACCCCACCTTAGAACGGGATGATTCCAAAGAAGACGCGGCATTACACGATAAAATGGAACGACTCATAGAACGGGATGACGATATTGCCGGAGATTTTTCGGACAGCACGATCAAAGACCTCCAGAAAAAGAGGGATTATAGAGAAAGCCTGATCACCCAGGAACCCACTTTAGGCGAACATCTCCTGCAGCAACTGCGTATCCAGGGCCTTGACGAACGGCTGTTTAAAATAGGCGAATTCCTCATCGGCAGCCTTGATGATAACGGCTATTTAAACAGTTCGCTGGAAGAGATAACCAACCTGCTTAACAGTAAGGTCTTTAAAACCGACCCGGTCATCAAAAAAGATGCCGAAAAAATACTCGAGGTCATCCACACTTTTGATCCGGCGGGAGTAGGCGCGCGCAACCTGAAAGAATGCCTCCTTATCCAACTTACGTTAAAACGCCGCAAAACATCCCTGGCATATAAAATCGTGAAAAATTATCTTGCCGATCTGCTCAACAGAAAATATAAACATATCGGCAAAAAGTTAAAAGTCCCTTTTACCGAAATAGAAGAAGCGGTCGCCGAAATCGGCCGGCTCGAACCAAAACCGGGACGGTCATACGAACAAACTCAATCCGGAGAGATCGTCCGGGTAATACCTGATGTCGTCTTAGAAAAAGTAAACGATAAATACGAGATCATCATCAACACGAAATGGGTCCCCCGGTTAAGGTTGAGCCCGTACCATCTCGAACTGTTAAGATGTAAGAGCACCCCGGCCCATACCAAACAGTATATCCGTAAAAAGATCCGGGCGGCACTCGGGCTTATCCAGGCGATCACGCAACGGGAACAGACTATCCGCGATATCACTAAAGAGATCCTTAAGATCCAAAAAAGATTCTTCGAACAAGGCGACTCAAGCCATCTGGAACCGCTTATCCTTAAAGATATCGCTAAAAAGATCAAACGTAACGAATCTACGGTAAGCCGTGTCGTAAGCAAAAAATATATCCAGACCCCTTACGGAGTATATCGGCTCGACTATTTTTTCTCCGGCAGCCTTCTTACCGAGGATGGCCAGGCCGTTTCCCAGGAACATATCAAATCGAAACTATTAACGCTCATCGACGAAGAAGATCCGAAAAAACCGTTACGCGACAGCGCTATCGTACGATTACTCCAGAAAGACGGCCTCAAGATCGCCCGGCGCACTATCGCAAAATACCGTGATGAACTGAAAATCCCGCCGTACCATCAACGCACACGCCGCTAAATCACGTCACACGCCTGCCTATCGGCAGGCTAGTCACACGACACATGTCACACGTAAAATCCCAGTTTCCTTCACGTGTGACCTACACATTGTGACTATGTGACCTTGTGACTTTGTGACATGCGAAGTTATTACGGAGCGATGTCGGCGAGAGTTTCTTCGACCAGCCGGGTGAGCGTATCGATAGTCTCCAAGCTTGAAGCCTCAAATTCTTTTGGTTCAGCTTTCGTGGTCGCGATGTTCAATACTCCCAATAATCGCGACTTCACCTTGAGCGGAACACTGATCGCGCAGGTAAGGCTGGGATTCCGCAGGAGGGATCTCAGCTTCGGGTCTGTTGATTGAGAATCGATGATCATCGGACGCAGGTTTTGCGCGACTAATCCGGCGATACCCTGGCCTATTTTCTGGCGGGCAACGCTCACGATATCCTGAGGGATATTCTTCGCGGTCGCGATGTATAATTCGTTACGGGATTTATCCAAAAGCATGATCGATCCCCGGTCGGCGTTTAAAAAATTATAAGAAATATCCAGAAGCGCTTTCAGCATCTTATCCAGATATACCGCGTTCAACGAATCGAATACCGAAGGGACCGACGGCAACAGTTTCCGTAGCCGCAGGTTAGTATATCCGACTTCGCATACATACCGGCCGATATCGTAAAGCAGTTCAAGAAGAGAGTTGACTCCGTTGAAGGTAAATGTCCGGGTATCCCGGATAGCATCAAGGAATTCTTCGGCATCGATACCGAACGTATCGATCACCTCTTTAAACGCCTGGTAGTTACGCGGTTTACCGACGATGACCGGCCCGACGATGATATACGCGACGACTTTATCCTGTACCCGTAACGGGACCGGATAGATAAAGACTCCCGGCACACATTCATATCCCTGGTTCCAATCTTTTTCGATATCTTCGAATTCCCTTAAAAGGCATTCGTTACACATCACTTTTTTACGGTCGGTAAATATATGGAGCATATCGCAAAGACGCGACGAACCGCTGGGACGGGTGAAGAACTGCCAGTTAAGGTCTACCGTGCGCAGATATATCGAAAGGACCTGAGAAAAATAGTCCTGGATCTTCTGCCATTTATCGACATGAACAATGTCACTGAGAGTATAAGACATACCACCCTTTCAAATTTACAATAGGACAAGCCCTGTTTTTTCAGTTCGATTGGTGGGATCGGGTAAAAAAAACAATTATATCTTACGCGGACTCCGGTTGTGGAATCGGACAATATTCTATTCGTCCTGGAGCATACCGTACTCTTTCATCTTATTATAAAGAGTAGTACGATTGATACCTAACAATTCCGCGGCGCGGGTACGGTTACCGCCGCATTCATCTAATACCCGTTCGATAATATTCTTTTCGGAAAATTTCAACGCTTCTTTTAAAGGCACTTTCCCGTTTGCAGACAAAGACGGTACCGGCCGGTCGCCTTTGATGTCCTGGAGAAAATCAGGAAGATCGACGATACCGATAGTGCTGCCTTTACACAAGATGACCGCCCGTTCGATGATGTTTTCTAATTCCCGGATATTCCCCGGCCAGTCATATTCCAGAAGCGCCCGCATAACGTCTTCGGAAATATCACAGACTTTTTTGTTTTCGTTGCGTTTCGAACATTTCTCTAAAAAATGTTCGACTAATAACGGGATATCTCCTTTACGTTCACGCAAAGCCGGCACATAGACCGGTATCACATTAAGCCGGTAATACAGGTCTTCACGGAATTTTCCTTCAGCGATGAGCTTTTTAAGGTTCTGATTGGTGGCCGCGACCACTTTCACGTCGACTTTGAAAGTCTTGGTATCGCCGACCCGTTCGAATTCGCCTTCCTGTAATACTCTCAGGAGTTTCACCTGCAGATTAGGACTGAACGTATCGATTTCATCTAAAAATATGATCCCGCCGGCGGCAAGTTCAAACCTTCCCTGGCGGTCACGGATAGCGCTGGTAAAAGAGCCTTTTACATGGCCGAACAGCTCGCTTTCAAGCAGATTTTCCGGTAACGCGCCGCAACTTACTTCGATAAAAGGCTTATCATGACGGAACTTATCCGCCCGATGGATCGCGCAGGCAACCATTCTTTTACCGGTACCGCTGTCGCCCTGGATCAATACCGTCGCGTTGGTAGACGCGACCGCGTCGATCAGATTGTATATCTTCTGCATCTGCGGAGCCTGCCCGATGATCCCGTGAAATTTAGCCCGGGAAGTATCGGCAAGCCTTTTTTTCAGGGTTTTATTTTCTTCGATAAGACGTTTCTGTTCAAAAATACGTTCGATGACAAGTTCGATTTCGTTATCCACGATCGGTTTAGTGATATAATCGTAAGCCCCCTCTTTCATGGCTTCGACGGCATTTTCTATCGAACCAAACGCCGTCATCAATACTACCGCGATATCGTTATCGATAGCTTTCAGCTGTTTAAGCAATTCCATACCGTCAAGCCCCGGCATCTTCAGGTCGGTAATCACAATATCGGGCGGATCTTTTGCCAGGGAATCTAACGCTTCCTGAGCGCTCCCCACGCAATTCACTTTATACCCGCGATGGCGTAATATCTCAAAAAGAGATTTACGGGTAAGCGGTTCGTCGTCAACGATCAGAATACTTTGTTTCATAAATAAACTATTTATCCGATAGAGTTTACAATCACCAATAACCAAGATACCGTTTTTAAATCCTAAATTCTAAACCCTAAATCCTAAACAAATTCGAAAGAAAAAAATCCAAAACAATATCGCTGATACCAAATATAAAAAAATATATCAATATTTTGAGTTTATGATTTAGGATTTGTTTAGAGCTTAGGATTTTGGACTTAGGATTTGAACTGTGATTGGTCATTATTTGGTTATTGTTTCTTGGTGTTTGGTTATTTTCACTCTGCAAACTATATCCTTGGGCAAACAATATTTTGTTTTATATTACACTTTATTGCCGGTACAGCTACGTTTTGCTGAATATAAAAATGTAACTATTCAATCTTCAAGTTATGTACGGGTAACCGTACGGTAAAGGTCGTCCCTTTACCCTCTTCTGATTCGATGGAAATTGTGCCCTGGTATCGCTGAACGATCTCATAAGAGATCGCCATACCTAAACCAGACCCTTCCCCCATGTTTTTTGTGGTAAAAAACGGTTCGAATATCTTTTCCTGAATATCCCGGGGAATCCCGTCTCCGGTATCGCTAAAACGTATTTTGATCATATTGTCATAGAAATCGGTAGCGACGGTAAGTTCACCGCCATGCTTCATGGCTTCACAGGCATTCTTAATGATATTGTTGAAAACAAGTTTCAACCGATAATCGGGAAGTTTAGGCAACGAAAGCGCGGTCTCTTTTTTTACCTTTATATTATGGCTGGTAAGATAATGCCGTAAGGTGAACAGGCTTTCTTCTATCGCGCGGTTGGTATCGATCACCCCTTCGGAACTGGACATGCTCCAGCTAAAATCCAATAACGAACGGATAGTCGTGGCAATACGTTTTAACCCCTGCCGGGCTTCCGTAAGGTATTCTTTGATGACCTCTTCTTCCTGTACGCAATCACAGGCCAGATTCACGTAACGGATGATCCCGTCTAAAGGATTGTTTATCTCATGCACAAGCCCGCCCACCAATTTACCTAAAGAAGAAAATTTCTGGGAATGTTCCAGGTTTTTCTCGAGAAGCGCGACCTGAGCCAGAAGAGCGTCACGCTCTTCTTTTTGACGGTCAAGATAATTTTTCAGATTGAATACGGCGATCCCCAGATGATGACAGATATCCACCACGGCCTTTAAATCCTGGTCGTCAAAGACCCCTCCGGCAGTCTTTTCGGTCACATTGACCACGCCGATCAATTCATTACCATATTCTAAAGGGACCGAAAGAAAAGATTTTGACTGATAATCAGAATACCGGGGCAGGTCAAAAAACGCGGGGAAATCGTCGATATTCTCGACAAGACAAGGCTTCCGTTCCAGGGCGACTTTACCGACGATCCGTTCACCTAACCGGGTCCGGATCCCCTGTAATCCGCCGTTGATGTCCGAGGTGTTTTTTACGACCTCTAAGACTAACTCTTGTTTTTCGTTATCGAACAAAAAGATAGAGCCTCGGTCGGCATTGACCGCTTTCATACAATTATCAAGGCTAAGAGTAAGAAAATCCCTTAGCTGTCTTCGATATGGCAGGCCACCCATAGATTTTATATGTGTGTACGCGGAGCACATAAATATAACATTTTTTTGGTCCATATTCAAGTTTTAAAGAATTTTTTCAGGATCGGGGTTATTTCTCCCATAAACGATATTGCGTTATCCTGGAGGTTTTGAGCTGTCCCGTGGACCGACACCCGTACCATCGCCCCTTTCAGGGGACGGCCCCTTATCGCCTCTAAAAGCAGATACACCTGCTGGACATAATAGTTAGTAATAAACCGGTCATTTACCATAAACCAATACCAGGCCGTGATCACTTCCTGGCCCTGGTCCATCACTAATTTATTGGTCAAAACAGTCTCGTGAGGAGAAACGGTTACCGCTTCGGTATGTTGATCGCGTAACTGGCCGCCGGCTCCGATATAACATAGTTCCGGGGGATGGAAACTGTCCCGGTTATTATCCGAATAGATGATCGCAAGCATCACTGTACCCTCCTGCCCGTTTTTGTATATCCGGGTAAGCACCTCATCGGTACCTAATACTTCACGCACGTGTTCGGTCACCGGTATTTCCGTCGCGTTCCAGGGACCTATCGTCAAAGGGAATGTATTGATATCGACTGTATCGGTAGGGATATCGTTGTAAAAAGAGGCCCGCAAGACCAACCCGCAGGCTAACCCTAAAAGGAGCAGGACCGTCAGGTATTTTCTAAATTCAAGTGACATCGTAACCCTTTACTCACCAATATTAATCCGATAAATCCCAGGACAAACACGGCTACGCCGCTGGCATCATGAAGAAAACCTAACGCGACTTCCTGGCCGTAAAAGAAACTTACTACTACCAAAAACATTATCCGCGCCACGTTCGATAAAAGCGCGATCGGGACAGTAGAAAACAATAATACGATCTTACGAGGAAAAGCGCACCTTACCAGCTGGGAAAATAACGCGCCTAACGCTAAAAAAGAAATCAACGAACGTAACCCGCTGCAAGGGTCTCCGACCATAAGGAACCCTCCCGGATAGGAGATCTTTGAACCGGAACTGATCACTTCCAGTCCGGCCAGGCGCAGGAAAAACGCGGCCATATCCGCGGCCCACAGTTTCATTTGAAAGGCGATCGCGATCACAAATACCTGCGGTAACGGCAGCATAAATACCAGAAACGCTACCGGAAAGAAAAGCGCCCGAGCCCAGGCCATTCCTTTTAAATACAGGATTATTCCCCAGATCACCAGCGGTATCGACAGATAGGCAATAAAGTTGACTTTAAACGAAAGGCCTAAAAAATAAATCAATAACCCGCCTAAAAGAACACCTAATCCCAGAACCGATGATCTTGCCGGTAAAGCTTCCAGGAGTCTCTTTTTCCGCCAGGCTAAATAAAGCGAAACCAAAGGGATAAGGAACCCGTGAGAATAATAGGTATTTTCCGCGGTAAACCGTTCATAGAGCGAGCTATAGACAGGGATATAGAGGACAAGAATGAAAAGAAGGATAAGGATAGATTGTAATAAAGACTTTTTGTTCAAAAGACACCGTAATTTTTAAGATTTTCACTTCAAAGAACAGCGTGATTTTCCGAAAGTTTTTAGTTTTCCGACCCTTTTTCCAATATATCGATTTGAGTCTTGGCGAACTTCACCAGGAATGCGTTGTTGGGATACCGTTTGATCAACTCTTCATACGTCTTGACCGCGCTATCAGTATCCTGAAGATTACGGTGGACCGCAGCTATATCCATAAGATAACTGGGATTTTGCGGATGTTTTTCGATCAACTGCCGTAAAAGAGGCAACGCTTCATCCCACTGCAGATTTTTCAAATAAGAAAGAGCAAGGAAATGCATCACGGCATCTTTTGCCTTTTCCGAAGTTTTTTTCTGTGTGAGGATCTTCTGATATTCGGTAATCGCGTCGGTAAACGCCGTCTCCGCTTTAGCCGCATATTTAATATCTTTATAATATTGCGCGGTCAGAAAAGGAATAGCCATTGCCGCGGTAGTATCCGGGAAACGCGTCCTGATCGTATCATACATCTCCACGACTTTCTCGGTATTGGCTTCTTTCCTGTAACATTGCGCCAAACCGGAATAAGAACTGATCAAAAGCTGAGTCTGGTCAGGATATTTGTCGATAAGAGAGTAAAAAGCCTCTTTAGCTTTATCTACCTGGCCATTGACCAGATAAAGCCTTCCCAGACGGTAACGGACATCTTTATCTATCGGTGTATTGGGAAACTTTTCTAAAAACTCGTTATACACCCCGATCGCTTTTGGAAAATCTTTCAACTGGTTCTCGTATACTCCCGCTTTCGACAAATACGCTTTAAGCGGGGCTGTCCCTTGAGAATAATTCTTGATAGTCTCATCCCACAGATCGATCGCCGCCTGCGGTTTTCCCATGAGAATGTGGAGAGACGCCAGATGGTCCTTGATCACCGGGGCCACGCTGGTCTGGTTATATTTATCTATAAGCGCCATATAATTTTTCACGCCTTTTTCATACGCCGCCTCTTTCGCCGCCTGGTCATCTACCTGCTGGTAATGTTGCACCAGATACATCGGGATAGTCAATCCCAACGTAGAAAGAGGGTAAAGATCGATGATCTTTTCGTACTCTTCTTTCGCCTGAGGCCACTTCTTTTCAGCTTCATATATATTACCTAAACCGAAATAGGCTTGCGGAGCGATCTTTGTGTCCGCGGAAAAATTCTGGACGATACGGGTCAATTCCCGACGGGCGATATCGAATTTCCCTTGAGAAAAATATATCCGGGAAAGAGAAAAATGGATCTGCGCGGCTACTTTTTCTAAAGGATAGTCTTTGGCGACTTCCTCATAAATCCCGATCACTTTGGCCAATTGTTCATCGGATAATTTTCCGGAAGGAGCTTTCGCGAATATTTTAGCCGCTTCCCGTTCAGCGTGCCAGAACCTTCGTTCCGCCATATAACGGGTATCGGTACAACCGCTGGTTACCAGCAAAACCGAAACTACCGTAAAAAATAATATGAATTTTCTCATTCTGTTTTATTCTTTAAAAAATACACCGTAATCGAAATCGTGATCCAATAATCAATGACTAACGCCGCGATCACCCCTACCGCCAGGATGATCAATACGCTTTCGGGAAACCCGGTTCGCGCGAAAAGCGACGCGTAAGATTTCAAAATCAACATCGGCACATACAATAATGACGGTAACGCGACAAGAATAACCGTAGGCACAAGCCGGGAGAGCAACATCCGGATATTCTCGAGAAACGCGCCCCACAATTTTTTACGATCGATGATCAAAATAGGCAGCATATAGACAAACAGGCTCTGGACCACAATACTTACACATAACGAGACCGCGACAAACGCCGATTTACCTAACCGCGCCTGCAGGTTAAACAAGTGCGGTAAAAATTTCATTACGACCGCAATGATCCCGAAAGAAATAATCCAGAGCAAGACTAAAGCAAAATACCGTTTAAACCCGACAATAAGACTGATCAGGAATGATGGGGTACGCCGAGAATACACGTCAGCGACCATTCCTACCGAAACCGCGCTCATCAACATCCCCAGAAAAGCACTTACCGCAAGATCCCCCAACCGGAACAGGTTCGGCAGCAACACAAAGTTAAACGGATAATGAAGAAACTTTTCACCGGCAATCGCCCGGATCGGCGGAGCCAACAAATACGCGATGGGCCGTTGCGGCGCAAGGAAAAGGATATAGAGCACCAACAAAGAAACCGCTCCGGAAATAATAAACGGTAAGAAAACAACAGGTTGTTTTCTGATAATCCGCCACGTGTCACGCCATGTTTTAAACACGACCATCATCTTGATTTATTCTAAATAAAGTGGGTATATATAAATTGTTGTAGACCTATTTATTTTACCCGATGTTTACGGAAAAATCCAGTCATTCCTAACAACGCCGAACCGAAGAGCAACAGGGTGCTCGGTTCCGGGACAACCGGATCAGAAGCCCCTACCGAAATCAGATAATCTTCGACTTCACCATATCCTACACCGGATGCCGGCCCCATGATCCCCCGTCCGAGACGGACGCGTAACCAGGTATCCCCGGCGAGCGCGTCTTCCGGGACCATAAATGTCCAATCGATCATCGCTTGTGTCATTTCTCCCGGCGCAAGTTCCGAAATATAGCGATGCCAATAGTCGTCGGTCCCCATTACCAGGACTTCGTCATCATCCCATACGCCGTTCTGGTCCCAATCGACCCATAACCGGACATACTGGTTCCAGCTTGCCGGCGCCTGAGCCGCGGACAAAAGATTAAGTTCCGGGTTATATCCGGTCGCGACAAACGTGATCGTCGCTTCCTGTCCAGGCATAAACTGCGTGATACTCCAACTTACCCCGTCATCGGCATCGACCCATCCGCTGAACGGATAAGACGATTCTTCAGTATAACTATCACCCAGCCAATCCATTGCCTGGTCGGAATGATACGCAATCCCGTAAGGTTCAGGCGCATCACCGTAGTCGGTATTATGCGTCACGACCGTCGTATCCGAACTTGTAGAACTCGAAGAACTGGAATTTGATGTATAAGAATAGGCTGATTTCGGCGCGACATAACCGCCGCCGCCGCTACCGCCATGGCCGCCCATTCCGGCCCCTAATCCTCCGCCTAACGCTAAAAGAAGTGCTAACCACCAATTCATAATTGTCTCCTTTTCTTGAAGTCTCTGGTTTCTGGTCTCTAGTTTCTGGATTCTAGTATTTTCACGAGCGACTATAGACTAACGACTAGAGACAGTCTTCAACGTGCTCCCTCGCCGGTAAGCACGCGATTAAAAGTCCAAAGAATGATCTGAAAATCAAGCATCCAGCACATCCGTTTGATATATAATACGTCATAACGCAACTTGCGCGCCGCATCTTTTATCGAATCCCCGTAAGGATACCTTACCTGGGCTAAGCCGGTAATCCCCGGTGTAATATTCAGACGGGCGGTAAATCGCGGGACTTCCTGATTGATCTGATGGACGAACTCGGGCCGTTCCGGGCGGGGACCGATCAAACTCATATCGCCCTGCAGCATATTGATCAATTGAGGCAATTCGTCAAGATGAGTCTTACGTAAAAACCGGCCTAACCGGGTGATCCGCGGATCATCTTCTCTGGCCCATACCGGACCGGTTTCCAGTTCCGCGTTCTTACGCATGGTACGGAACTTTAATATGTTAAAAAGTCTCGCGTTTTTCCCTAAACGGATCTGAGAAAAAAATACCGGCCCGTGAGAATCGATCTTGATCAATACGGCAAGAATGAGAAAAATCGGAGAAAGCAGGATGAGACTGAGCACAGAAAAGACCACGTCGAACACTCTTTTGAAAATATGGTATCTTGCCCGGGCAAATCCTATAAACACACTGACCAGGCTCCCGCTCATCAGGAAAGGTACGGTTTTAGATATCGGAAAAAACGCGACTTCATTGTGCACGATTTCACTTTGCGCATAGACCAGCCCTTTGAGCGCCCAGATAATACTGGCAAATACAAAGGTCACGGTGATTCCGATACTTAAAGAAGTAAAAATCCGCCTTACATCGAACCGCTGAGTAATCCCACCCAATAAATACTGTTTCCAGGCGAAAAGGAGTTTCGCGATTTCTATTCTTACGATCTGGGTGTTTTTCTGATATATCCTCATATTTTTGTGAAATATAATGTAAGCGCTTTCAGATACTTAAGCATTTTTCATGCCAGTTCGCCTCTCATTTCTTAAAATAACTACTTTTTATATATAGATAAGTCTTTATATCCCAATTGATTAGCAAGGTTATGTTTTTTTTGAACAACCTTGAAAAAGAAAACAAAAGGTTAATGTTTAAAAAAAACAACACTATTCATGGACATAGGGGGTATTTAATATAACCGACTGCGATATAAAGCCTTATGAAACGTTAAACATCCCGACAGGAAACATCTTTTTGTTATGAGAATGGACAAAAACGTCACAGGTCACACGACACACGTCACACGTGAAGAAGGATTAAAAATATAATACATGTGACTATGTGACCTTAAATCTCATCGCTATCCGTCCATGCCTAGTCGTCAGTCGTTGGTCGTTAGATTTAGATACAACTCCCTCTTTTACATTGATCTCTTCATTTATTAAACCCTCTCATTATCAACGATATACGAACGACGCTCGACGTACGACGGGTTGCCTGTTATAATAGGGCTATGTCTGAGGGAAAAAATACTGTCTTTGAACGCTATTACGCCCAAGCTCTGGCTCATCCTCATAAAAACATCATTCTCTACCCCCAGGATGCTCACTATACGACGTTAACCTATGGACAGATCACTCATCAGGCGATACGCCTGAGCGCACACCTTACTTCTCAGGGTATACACCGAGACAGTAACGTCGCCCTTATTCTGGAAAATTCATTTCAATGGCCGGCCGCGTTCTTAGGTATCTTACATAATGGAGCCCGCGTTGTCCCGCTGAATCCGGCGTTAGCTACCGAAGAACTCTTCACCTATCTCGAGCACGCCCAGGTAAAATGCGTTATCACTTCCTCTCGTCATAAAGAACGGTTATCGCAATTTACTGATACCCGGCGTATTTCTCTTATTGAAATAGATTCCAAGACGGTCAGCGAACTTTTAAATTCCGAGACTATGGATCCAGTACCGGAACCGGCGACTGCGAACGAAAACGATACCGCGTTGATAGTGTATACTTCCGGTACGACCGCGTCGCCTAAAGGAGTACAATTAAGCCATAAAAATTTATTGTCCAATATAGAATCCATCAGCAAACTCAACCTGATCTCCGGCGATGACTGTCTTATCGCGATCCTCCCGTTTTACCATAGCTATCCGCTCATGGTCACGCTTATCCTTCCTCTTCTTATCGGAGCAAAAATAAGTTTCCCGACTTCTCTTGATATACAGGAACTCATCCAGTGTATTCAATTGACCAACGTCACCATTTTCCCCGGAGTACCCCAACTGTTCGATCTTTTGGCGAAAACCATTAAAAAGAAAATAGCCGGTTCTTTTTTCCTTACCCGTTTCCTTTTAAACTTTTTTCTTAACTTCGCTTCCGGGATAAGAGCTCACACCCCGTTTAATCCGGCAAAATTCCTCCTCACAGACCTTCACGCGTATTTCGGAAAACAATTACGGTTCATGGTTTCCGGCGGCGCCCCGCTTAATACTCAAACCGCACGGTCTCTCTATCGTTACGGATTCACGGTCCTGGAAGGATACGGACTCACCGAAACCTCTCCTATAGTGAGTTTTAATACCCTCACAGAGAGAAAACTCGGGTCTATCGGAAAACCGTTACCCGGAGTATCGGTCAAAATCATCGATACCGGAGGCGACGGGATCGGCGAAATCGCCATTTGCGGCGATAACGTCACCGGCGGTTACTATAAAAACGAAGAAGCAACGAAAAACGCCCTCAAAGACGGTTGGTTTTATTCCGGAGACCTCGGGTACCAGGATAAAGACGGATTTTTACATATTACCGGCCGGAAAAACGAATTGATCGTGCTTCCTTCCGGGAAAAAAATAGTACCGGAAGAACTGGAAACTTTTTATACACAAAGCCCGTATATAAAAGAACTTTGCGTTACTCTCACCAAAGCCGGAGACAAAGATACGCTTACCGGAGTGATCATCCCCAATTATTCCGAATTTATCCATAAAGATATCTCTCAGATACAGGACCGTATCCGTTGGGAAATAGAAAAACTTTCCCGGCATCTGCCGGCGTATCAACGCATAAAAAAATATATCGTCACCAATAAAGAATTACCTCGCACCGTGCTGGGAAAGGTCAAACGTTACGAAGTGGCCAAGATGCATACGGGAGCAGAACCGCTAAAAAAAGAGCCTCAACAACTTTCTTCCCAGGACCAGGCGTTACTGGCCTCGCCTATCTGCCAGAAAGCCCTGAAATATCTTGAAACCGAACTCAAACGGCCCATACATCTTGACGACCACCTTGAACTCGATTTAGGGCTTGATTCTTTAGAACAAGTCGGGCTGTTCATGGGATTCAAACAGGTCACCGGCGCCCAACCCAACGAACTCGAATTCCTTACCGTATTTACCGTACGCGACGTATTGACAAAATTCAACGAAGCCAGCCACGAGGAAATAACCGTCGATACCACGATCAATTGGCAAAAACTGTTTGAAGAGCCGTTTCCCGATGAACTTAAAAAACCCATCATCCTCCATTTCCCTTTCTTGTTAAAACTGGTCTGCGCCGGTTTCTACGGATTTTTAAAAATCGTATCGTTCGTCTTTTTCCGCCTGGAAACAAAGGGGATTGAAAACGTCCCGTCTTACGGACCTTATCTTTTATGCCCTAACCATACCAGTTTTCTTGACGGCCCGTTATTAGCGGCAAGCCTCCCCTTTAAAATAGCAATGAACATTTATTTTGTCGGCTATGCCGGTTACTTCAAACATCCGCTGATCCGGGGATTAAGCCGTATGTTACGATTGATCCCTATTGAAGCGACCAGCCAGCTTACCGAAAGCCTGAAGACCTGCGCGTACCTGTTGAAACAAAACAAGATCGTCTGTTTTTTCCCGGAAGGAGGCCGGTCTATCTCCGGCGAACTCAAACCTTTCAAACGCGGCGCCGGGATATTGGTCAAAGAACTCACGACCCCGGTCATCCCGGTATATATCGACGGCGCCCATAAAGCCTGGCCTCCGTTTCATAGGTTTCCCCGGCCGAAAAAAGTGAACATTGTTTTCGGGATCAAACAAAATGTTGCCGATTTAGAGCAAAACCGGAATGTTCATATTGACAGCTATCAGGATATCATGGATAATTTAAGAGAGGTCATGCAGGCCCTGAAAGACAATTCAACCCCTGCTGAATAAAAACCGATGGTTTTAGGTATAGAGAAAATAAAAAAACTGTTTATAAAAGATAAACGCCGTAGTGAACGGCTCATCTTACCCGTCACTATCGACTATTCCCTGAAAAATCCTCCCACCGAATCATCATGGACCGGCCCGATCACTACCGATGATATTGGCGGCGGCGGGTTAAGATTTAATGCCGCCACGAAATTTAAAAAAGGCGCGTTACTTAATCTGAGGATCCACCTTCCGCACCGGGTCGATCCGATGTACGTCCAGTCCGAAGTGGTCTGGTACGCCAAATCGGGTGAAGACGAAAAGACGCCTTACTTTATCGGTGTTGAATTCAGGAAAATGAAAGCCGACGACCGCCGTGAATACGTGAATTTTATCTGTGATAAGATCCTGACAAACTACCTGACATCCGAAGGGCTCATTAAATAATAAGCTGAACAAAAATATGGTACCGCCAAAAACACTCACATTACAAACCCTGCTTAACCTTATCAGCTACCGGGTTGCCCGGTCCCGTACCGAATTAGAACAATCTTACCACTTGATATACGATGAATACATCAAACGCGGGTACATGCAGGAAAACCCCTCCCATCTGCGTATTTCTTTTTTTAACGCCCTTCCGGAAACCACGACGTTTATCGCGATCGCCGAGGAGACGATCATCGCCACGGTAACGCTTATACCCGATTCGCCGTTAGGTCTGCCGATGGATGAGATCTATCATAAAGAACTGGATACGTTCCGGGGGCAGAAAAAAAAGATATGCGAGATCTCCATGCTTGCTTCAAATACCGAATTCTATAAAAACGGGATCTCGCTCATGTTGAACTCAAAGAAAATGTTTTTTATCTTTTACCTGTTTAAATTAGTCTACGATTACGCCAAAGACTATCTTAATCTCGATTATCTTTGTATCACGATCAACCCGAAACACAAACTTACCTATGATTTCCTTCTGTTCAAAGATTTCGGAGAACTAAAGACCTATTCCGGCGCGAACGGAGCTCCCGCGATCGGAAAATACGCCGACGTCAAGAATATCCGCGACGAATGCCGCCGGGAAAAAAATGAAGGGTTAGAACGGATGTTTTTTTCACGGGAAACCGACCCCATTCAGTTTTCCAATAAGGTCATGCTCCGGGAAGAAGACCTGGAATATTTTTTCATGAGAAAAACCGATGTATTCAAAAACGCTTCCCCCACCCAGTTAGCCTACCTCAAAAATTGCTATCCGAATTTTGATTTCAGCAAACTGAAATAACGTTACACCTGACTTACTCATTCGTCATTCAGAAACGGTGACAATGTCCGTTTCGGTAACGTATAATGGTGATATCTTTGGAGTAAATAACCAAACACCAAGAAACAATAACCAAATAATGACCAAT
>JAFGQU010000008.1 GCA_016935525.1 Candidatus Omnitrophota bacterium | reverse complement strand
TGGAACATCCAGGAGCCCGTTTTGGCATCTTTGATACTCCCCCGGGCGAGTGAAAGTTCGTATATACAACTTCATAGTTCCTTTATTCTATAGGCTTATAAGGGGATATTCAAGGCATTAAAAAAGGTCACAAAGTCACCCCGTGAGCTTACGCAACGGGGCAAGCACGACACAAACTCACATAGACACACGTTCATTTAAAAGTCGTTAGTCTTCAGTCTATAGTATACAGTTCGAAATACCAGATGCCAAAGACTAGCGACTAGAGACTATGTAGACCAGAGACCAGCGACTATTCCTGCCGCTACCTGCCCACCCTTTGGAAGCAGGCGTGGCCTGCCCGCCCTCACGGATATTCGGGAGCAGGCGGGTCCACTATTAAATAAGATTCCTTCTCTTCGCTAAAAAATAGATGTTACAACAGGGGCAGATCTTACTCCACAGAGAAACTATTTTTGCGAATTTTGAACGAGGGAATCTACGGGAAATGACGCAGAAAGGGCATATCCGATGAATAAAGGAAAATACCGCCAGGAATCGATCAACAAACCTTTTCATATACATAAGACCGACAAACGATACGTGAAACCGGTAAATCTCATCCCGGATTTAAGACCGGGATGAGATTTTTAACCAGGACAACAGGCAGATATTATTTTACAGGAGCCTTCATATCCGCAAGGATGGCTTCTAAATCCTCCTCATGTTCGACCTCATCCTCCAGTATTTCCAGAATGAGGTGATACGTGATCGGGTCTTTGCCTTCGACATACTCCAAAAGCTTCTTGTACGTCGTGATCGCGCACTGCTCTCCCTTGATGTTCTGTTCAAGAAGCTTTCTTGTATTCGGATCCGTCGGCGCGTCATACCCGCAGTTTGTCTCTTCCAACAAGTCTTCCGGCTTAAGTAACGGGCTGCCGCCGAGCGTGATGATCCTTTCGGTCAGCATCTGGGCGTGCTTTAACTCTTCCTGCGCGTGCTCCATCAACTCCCCGGCAATGATGCCCCTCATCCTTCCGACCGCGACTTGCGAACCGACCCAGTACTGATAATACGCGAGCCACTCGTCAGCATAAGCTTTGTTCAGCATCTTAATCAACTTTTTGACATCAACCCCCACGATTTCTTTACCTTTTGTACCCATAAGCATACCTCCTTTTTACAGTCCTAAATCGCCCATATATCACTTTTTAACCAAAAGCCACGTCAAGTATCATCATCGCTACAAAACCTATAATTGCTCCGCCGGTAGCTAAATCCGTATGACCATTACGCTGGGATTCAGGGATAACTTCTTCAACCACGACAAAGATCATCGCTCCCGCCGCAAACCCCAACGCGTACGGCAATAACGGACGAGCCCAGAGAACGGCAGCCGCCCCTAAGACCGCGGCAATAGGTTCGACGATAGCGGAAAGCTGTCCATACCAGAAACTTCTGAATCGAGACACTCCCTCCCGGCGAAGAGAAACTGAAACCGCGAATCCTTCCGGGATGTTCTGGATGCCGATACCTACGGCCAAAGCCAACGCTGCCGTCATGGTCGCTTCCGGAAGGCCCGAAGCTACCGCGCCGATCGCGACTCCCACCGCTAATCCTTCGGGAATATTGTGGATGGTTATCGCCAGCACCAAGAGCACACTGCGGCGCCAGGAAGTCTTGATACCTTCCGCCTCGACGTTGGGGAAACCGAGATGCAAATGAGGCAGCACCTTATCGATTATCCGCAGGAATATGGTCCCCAACAGGAAACCGGCCGCGGCCGGAAGCCAGGGGATCATGCCGCTATGATAGGACATCTCGATAGCCGGAGCCAATAGTGACCAAAAGCTTGCCGCGATCATGACTCCACCGGCAAAACCTAACATCGAATCAAAAATCTTTTGGCTGAATCCTTTGGTCACGAATATGAACGCGGCTCCTAAAGCAGTCAGCCCCCAAGTAAAGATACCTGCGGCCAATGCCTGTACGACAGGGTGAAAGTTTTGTATCGTATCTATCATATAGACGTCTTTTTGAGCATCATTCTATCATAAGAATACAGGGACGCTCAACTGAAATTGAACGTCCCATATTTTTTATTTATTTCAAGAACTTCGAAACAAAAGGAGAAGTTTCTCCCCGACGCAAAAAGTGGCCGGAAGGCCCTTCACCGAGAAACTCAGAAAACCACGATTCGTGCTCGATCTCTTCGTTAAGAATAGCTAAAGTTAAATCATAGGTCCGGTGATCTTTCCCCGCAGTCATGTCACATATCGCCGTATAGCCTCTTACCGCGCATCTCTCCGCTTCGACAAGCACCTTAAGGATTTCGACAGCGTTCTCCGGTTTTTTGGGTAAATTTGCCGGCGGACAGGCCGACATATCGTGAAACTCTTTCATGCAATTCGGCAATGCTCCTCCGAGCTCATAAATCCGCGGCATAAGAGCTTCGAAATGATTGCGGTCTTCGATCCTGGCAGTTTCGGCTATCTCCTTGATCCCTTCTCCTTCTAACCCTATCAGATTTGCCCGCAGAATGGTGTAATAATAATAAGTGGTAAGTTCCGCGGACGCATTTTGTACTAACAATTTTAACAACTTATCCAAATCAACCCCTGATTTTCTTACCATATCAATCGCTACTTTCGCCATTTGAAACCTCCTTGGTTTTTATTTACTCCCATTTCCCTCTCATCACTTGCCCCGTGAGCGTATAGAGAACATACCCCCCTCTCTTGCTTATCATAACTAATCCTATTTAGTATTTACTCCTATTAGCTAGGTAAAAAAAATTTACTTTCTACACTCGGCGCAAAATCCTTCTAATACGACTTTTTTATTCAACACCTTGAGTTTATTTCCAATATGCTTCGGTATTTCCAATTGATCATATTCCTTATTATGAAAATCGATTATCTTATGGCATTTCACACACTGAAAATGATGATGGTTTTCGGTATTAGGGTCGAACCTTTTCGGTTTGCCGTACCCCTCTACCACTCTTACGATCCCCAGTTCGGCAAAAGAAAGCACGGTCCTGTTGACGGTATCCAATGAAATATTCGGGAATTTTTTTCTGACCCTCTTATAAATGACATCGGCGGAAGGATGATCGAGCGCACTTATCAGCTCTTGATAGATAGCGGTCCTCTGCGGAGTAATCTTAAGATCATTCTCCTGGCACTTTCTTGTAAATAGATTTAACAGTTCACTCTTCTTATCCATTGATGATACTATATAGGATTGGCTCCTATTTGTCAAGAAAAATTTTCTCTTCCTTCCAAAGGGTAAACTCCGGCAGTTGAGCCCGTTTAATTAGTAGATAGCCGCAGAATGAGAGGAAAATTTAGAGGTATCTAAGCAAGATATCCTTGTTGAACTTCAAGAGAATATCCTTCTTTAACTTGATCTTCGATTGATACTCGGATATATATTGCTGTTTTCATAAGAATTAAAAAGTTACAACTTTATCGCTTTCTTTCACGATATCATACATATCTTTCATCGTCGAAATCGGGCACATATCAGAACCTTCCTGTTCACGTGATTCGATACAACTGCCACAGGCATAAATCTTACCGCCTGCCTGCATGAATTTTCCCGCCTGATCAACGGTGTTAAACTTATCCGTACTGACTTTCTGATATTCAACCCCTTTACCCATAAAAAACACTTTTACTTCGTCACCCTGACCAAAGGCGAAATTACCGTAACGCAGAGCGTTCCAGCAGGTCTCCGCGTCATTGCTCGCGATAACAATTCCTATTTTCATAACAGCGCCTCCTTTTTCTATTTTTCCGCGATGACAAGCATTTCGAAATCATCCGTTGTAAGCTTGTCGTTTCTCGAATACGCTCCCAGTTTCGCCCCGAAGATATCGATTCTCTTATATCCCAACGATTTCAAGAGCCAGGTTATCTCGCTGGGCACGTAATAACGCTCGTTGCATTTTAGTTCTTTTTTATTGCCTAAATCATCTTCAAACACAACAGTATTATGGTCACGGAACGTCATCAGATCAAAAGAGCAGTCTTTACACTGGGACTGGCCTTCTTTCTGCGCCGACTCATAGAATTCCTTGACCGAATGAAACAGCGGGAATAATCCGTTTAATGCGGTGAAAATGAGCTTGCCTTTATTTTTAAGCGCTTTTGTCGCTTCTTTTAGGATCTCAAAGTTCATCTCATCAGTTTCCATGAGCGAGAAGCCACCTTCGCAAAGCATGATGGCCAGATCGAATTCGTCCTTGGAAGGAAGATTTCGCGCGTCTCGTATTTGGAAGTCTATTTTTACTCCCTGTTCTTTCGCTTTTTCTTTCGCTCTTTTCAACTGTGATTCGGACAGATCGATACCAGTTACGTTATACCCTCTTTTTGTCAACTCAATAGCGTGACGGCCGGTGCCACAGCCGATATCGATGATCTTTAACGATTTATTACGACCGATCTCCTGTTCGATAAAATCGCATTCCCCCACAGTCCCCTGGACAAAACATTCCTTATCATATTTCTGTGCATAATTTTCAAATAATAATTCGTACCATTGTTTCATCGCTTAATACGCCCCTTTCTTTTAACATGCTTAGATGCAAACGCCTTTTGCAATATCGACCAAATCGCGTGGCTATCCGCGGCTTTTAAAATCAAATCTCTAAATGCTGTTTCACTGAATACCTTCGCGATAACGCCTAATATCTGCACCTGAGAATCATAATCATCCTTGGGAGTTAATATTAAAAATATAAAATGCGATAGTTTTCCATCCGGCGCGTTCCAGTCAATACCGTCCGGGGATCTGCCGAAAACAACAATCGGCCCTTTTATACCATCCAATCGCGCGTGAGGAACCGCTATCCCCTCTTCTATGGCCGTACCCATTTCTTCCTCGCGAGCTATGACAGCCTGATAAATACTTTCAGCCTCAGGCAGATCATCCTGATCCGCCGCGAATTCACATAATTCTTTGATAGCTGTATTCCTCTCATTCTGTTTCAATCGGTCTATAATGCCGCGTAATGAGAAAAATTCCAGTACACTGATTTCTTTGCGTTTTTTAATCGAATAGCTGAACCAAGGGCCTAAGATAACAGAAGATATTACCGCGCCAAACACAATAGCCACAAATATCGGTTCCGTTATGAGATTGTATTCCAATGCCAGCAACCCGACCACTATTTCCATTGCTCCGCCGGGGGTATGCGCAATAGCTATTGAAAGCCTGTTTGTTTTCGGCAATTTAGTAAGATTAACGCCCAGCCACGCCCCCAGAAATCTTCCCGCTATACCGATAACACTTATCAGCAAAATAAGGAAAATATCGAAACTTTTTAGAAAATCAATTTTCAAGCCTATATTAACAAAGAATAGAGGAACAAATATGGCGTACACCATCTGGGATATGACTTGACGCACATTTTCGGAAAGCGCCCTTGAACCGCCGGCCATGATTCCCGCGATAAAGAATCCAAATAAAGCGTGGATACCTATTTTTTGCGTTACCGCTCCGCATAACGCGCCTAATATACAAATAAACGTGAGAGGGACACCGGGCTGAGGCATTTTTTTTGCCTTGATGCCGGTAATTATTTTATCGATTAACGTCCTGCCAACCGTAAGGCAGATAACCGTAAAAGCAATTGTAGATCCGGCAATAATAAAAACATTCAGGATATCCAAAGTGCCTCGCGTAAAAACCCCTAACACCAGCGTAAAAATAAGCCATCCGATAATATCATTAACCGACAGGGCCGACATTATCAAGAACCCAAGGTCTGTTTTAGAAAGTTTTAAATCGTGTAAGGCCCTTGCCGCGATAGGCATAGCGCTTATCGTCATTACGGTTGCCATAAAAATAGCGAACAGCAGCCTTTGATCCGGATTAGCTAAATAATAATCGGGCAATAAGAAACACGGTATAAAGGCGATTACCATAGGAACGACGATATCCGTTACCGCTATTTTTAAAGCGTCGCCCCTTTGCCGCCAGGCAGACGCGAAATCGATTTCAAGCCCTGTTTCCAAAAGAAGAAACAAAACCCCGATCCAGGCAACGGTCTCAAGCATATTCTGCTGAATGAGATCGTTCGGGAAAATAGCCTGGTGCCAAAAAGGCATAAATCTACCCATGATCGTCGGCCCCAGAAGAATTCCCACAAGAAGTTCAGCGGTCAGAGGCGGTTGTTTCCATTTCCGGAATAACTCGCCTACTCCTCTCGCTAACCCAAGCAGAACAACGATCTGGATTAAAAATATAGATATGTTATGTTCATTGAGATAATGCATATTTTTCAATATTTTACCATTACCACCAAGATATTGCTTTTAAAATCAACTTATCGTTTATTCACTCCACCAGCGACGCGGCGATACTTAACATTAATTATAGGCGCGCGGTCACACAGAAAACCCGTCAAGTGTATGCGTTTCCTCATTCCACAAGGTGAGACGCATGGACTTAAATCCCTGCCACAATGTAATCGCTCTTTTTTCCCACAGTTCGGGAATCCCCTCATGGCATTGAACCAATCTGTAATTTGGGATTCCGGGATTCAGGTGGTGTATATGGTGATACCCTATGCTGCCGGTAAACCACCGCAAAAAAGCCGGCAGTTTATAAAAAACACTGCCGTGCATCCCGGCCTCAAAATTGTCCCAGTCCTCATTATGCGCCCAGTACACGCCTTCGAAGTTATGATGGATATAGAATATCCATACGCCGATCCCGGTGGCAATAAAAATAACCGGAAACTGAACCGCGATATACGTTTTAATCCCGATTGTTACAAAAGCGACGAAAATAAGCAGCGCGATCATGATATCGGTAAAAAGTATGCTGAACAGTTCCTTTTTCCCCGAGATCGGTTTGGGGAATCTGTTCACGAGAACAAATTTCAGCGCGGGGGCAACGCCAAAAAGAAAAACCGGGTTTCGGAATATACGATAGAGAATTCGTTTGCCACGTGAGGCGTTTTGATATTCTTTAACGGTCATGGTCCAGATATCTCCCGTCCCCCGCTTTTCCAGATTGGCAACCGTCGCGTGATGGACAAGATGGGCCTGTTCAAAATCGAAAAATGCCGTAAAGGTAAGAATGCCGCAGATATGGCCTAAAGTCGAACACGCCCGCGATGATTTATTCAAATATGACCGGTGTACGCAATCGTGGAGGATAATAAATATCTTTACCAGGAACAAGGCGGCAAGGGGCGAAAATAAGATAACTATCCAATAAGAGTAACCCTTCTTGAGCATAAGAACCATCACCAGCATCAACACAAAATAAGGGATAAAGGATGTTAAAATTTGTTTAACACATATTGTAATATCCGGCTTAATGTACCGGAGTAAATCACTGCGCCATTGCGGATTGCTCATCTTTAAACCCTCCTTTCGTATTAAATCCTCGCGTGGATGTCATTCCACCAGCGCCTCGGCGATCGACATCATCGACTTACTATAACCCGGCCATCGGCCAGCCGAATGTCCGTATATATAGCTTCATCGCTCCTCCGTTAGGACATTTGGTTGCCCCGATCGATGGTATTCTTCTGCGAAAATATCTACAG
>JAFGQU010000007.1 GCA_016935525.1 Candidatus Omnitrophota bacterium | reverse complement strand
GGACCCTTTACACCCAGTCATACCGAGTAACGCTTGCCACCTCCGTATTACCGCGGCTGCTGGCACGGAGTTAGCCGTGGCTTATTCATCGGGTACAGTCAAATTGTCAGATTATTCACCCGACAACATTCCTCCCCAATAAAAGGGGTTTACAATCCGAAAACCTTCATCCCCCACGCGGCGTCGCATCATCAGACTTTCGTCCATTGTGAAAGATTCTCGACTGCAGCCTCCCGTAGGAGTCCGGGCAGTGTCTCAGTCCCGGTGTGGCTAAACACGCTCTTACGCTAGCTACCCGTCTAAGGCTTGGTAGGCCGTTACCCTACCAACTACCTGATAGGACGCGGGATGCTCTTACGGTGATAGCTTACAAGTAGAGGCCATCTTTGCCCTGGACCATTCCAGGTTCCAGGGATTACGGGGAATTACCCTCGATTTCTCGAGGCTATGCCCCACCACAAGGTACTTTACCCACGTGTTCCTCACCCGTTTGCCGCTATCCAGCGTCACCTTAAAGAACATCCATCCGAAGACTTCAATTCCTCTTGGCAACAAGGATCGCTCGACTTGCATGCCTAATCCACGCCGCCAGCGTTCACTCTGAGCCAGGATCAAACCCTCCAAAGGCAATTTTATTCAAGGGTTAAATATATGGTCTCTCAATCAAAGAACGGTTATAGATAAAAACGCACTTACCGCGCGTCTTTAAAGTCTTCCTTATTTTTTAGATTGTAAAAGAAACCTCGTTCCCATTAAAGAGGTGATAAGGAATATACACGGAATAGGAATATTTGTCAAGGATTTTTTTAACGCTTTTCGAGGATTCCCCGAAAAGCATTGATTACAGTGATTAAAATTGATTACGGCGATTCTAAAAAACCTGCCGACTTTTGTTTAAAGGCCGATTTTTGCCGGTCAATATCGCTCGCGCACGGCGTTTTTAAACACTTTTTTACGCAACTCGCATTCCAGATCGACCTTTAAAAAAGCTGCGGTTTCGACCAGCGTAAAAAGAGCATCAACGATCGCTTTCTTTTTCAAAGGACCGGAAAGCCGCCGCAGATGGGCGGATATTTTCTGTCGCAACTTCTTTTCATCTCCCCTTTGATTCAGGTATCCTTTCTCTTTGAAATAAAGATATGCCAAGAGCAGCGCCGGTGCGCTGTACGGGAGCCGTTCTTTTATGGTTTTACGTTTTTTCTTTTTCGCTTTTTCTTTTACCCAATACTCGATGATCGCTTCTTTATTTTTCAATTTTTTCCCGGAGAACACATGAGGATGACGCGTGATAAGTTTTTCATTGATGCTTTTTAACGCGTCCTTTATAGAAAATTTCTTTTTCTCGCTATAGAGGCGGGTGATAAATACCAGAAGCATGATCACATCGCCGATCTCTTCTTTCACTTTTCCGGTATCCTTGGAGTCGATCGCGTCGATAAGTTCATAGACTTCTTCTAAAAGATGGGATTTTGAATCATCGACTTTTTGCGCACGATCCCATTTACATCCACCCGGACCGCGCAACGTTTTCAATATGTCCACTAATGCATCGAACTCTTTCATCCTTTTCAACCTTATACTTTAATCCGCGTTAAAATCTTTCATCTCCTGGAAAATAGTATTCATCATCATCCCGAACTTACCGGACAATTCCTCATTCTGCTGTTGCTGTTTTATCCTGCTCGTTTCTTTTTGTTTTATTTTTTTATCATCAACGGGCCATTGGACTCCTTCATTTAACTCCTGCCAATCGTTTTCCTGAATCGTACCTAAGGTGACCGTAACACGTTGCTGTTTTTTATTACGGACGATGATAAACAGAATAGGCTTTGTAACCGGCATCTCGGCAATACGATCGATAAATTCATAAGGATCAGCCTTACCGCGATAGGAATATTCCCCCATTTTGAGGATAATATCTCCTACCTGTAAACCTGCCTGCTCGGCCGGTGAATTGCTTACGACATTTTTAACAATAATACCCTCGTCACTACCCCCTGCACTTATCCCTAAATAAGGCCGACGATTTTCTTTAGATACTTGGAGTGAAGAGAGTCCTTGCTCATCCCCTTTTTGTGCTTTAATGACTTGATCAAAATAACGAATGGTATCCACCGCAAAGCTGTCATCCGGCCCATCGAAATACAATACAATCCCAACCCCACCATACATCTCATGATAATTACCATCATCGTCAACCATCTTCACATCAGGAGCACTTAAATGGAACCAATCCTGTAATTGTTGTTTTTTATATTGCTCTAAAGGATAGATATCAATACTCTTAATAATTCCTGTCTGGAGATAAAATGATACTGAGATCCGCCGGGCATCATGATCCTGTGGATCATAATCATAGCGAGCACCTTTTACTACCTCACGAACCGGATTCCCCAACATACGATCGGCATCCTGCCTGGTCGATCTTCCCGGAGCCAAGTCACTATATGTTCCGGCATACACATAAGAGATAGGACTGACTGCGACAAATATCACCAACCATATCCCAGCTAATCGTTTTTTTATTATACCCATATCATCTCTTTTATTGACTGCCCGGCAAAACCGCCCCCCCATACGTTTCAGCATCTTGCTCACTTGCTTCAAAGGTTATCATTTTATCATTAAAGCTTGAACCGGAGCGTTTATCGCTTTGTTTTTCTGATTGCGTTTGCTTCTGACAACGTTCTTCTAACTGAGCACATAATCCTCGGCCCCAGTATTCATCAGAGCTCATTTTCCTAAAGTTCTCACCTTTCTTAAACTTTAAGTTTCGGCCCCATTTACGGTAACATTCCTGCAATCTCGCCCCGCATTCATCATCTTTGCTTGAAGAAGGTTTAGTATCTCCTGCATATCGTTCATTATAACCGCCGAATTCATTATATTTTGTGGTCGCGATAATCCCTATATCAGGGAAATTATAGAAATATCCTTTTTCGATTAAGATTGAAACGGCCTTTTGCCCTTCGATAATATGCTGCTCTCCTCTCATTTCAATGACGATAACCGCAGCATTGATACTCTTTAATTTCTGCAGACTTTGCTTTCCATATGTTACAGGGGTGGTTTCAACCGACATAGAAACGATACGATAATCGTCTTTTTCTCCCTTGCCCGATGAGAAACCAGATTGTCCAGCATTATTATTGCCGGCATTGCTTTTCCCGACAAAACTTGGCGGTGGTTCGGGAGCCCGTGTATTTTCATCAGCATTACCTTCATCGACAGATGCTGACGATTGCTCTTTATTTGTTTTCTGATTATTACGATTCACAAATTTTGGCGGAGATTCTTCTTTCTGCGATTGAGATGTTCTTTGCGACGATTCTTTTTTCTCGTCCGGCATGCGGAAAAATTCCTTTTCTTCCCGTTCTTTTCTGCGGCTACGCTTAGCTTCAGTTACATTCGCTTTCTTTTTTGCTTCCTCAAACCCCCGTCTGAACGCCACAACTTCTTCACCAAGCTTCTTACTTTCATAGCGGGCTTTATTATATTCTTTTTCCGCCTCTTTCTCTTTATCCCGGTATCGCTCCCATTGGACTTTGTAATATTTACGTTGCGAAAGAGTGCCGATACTGGAAAAAATACGTTTCACATGAGCTACACTGGGCAACAAGTTTCGCCGGGTTTGGTGTTTTTCTTTATACGCGGCCGCGTCCGATTCTTCTATCGCTTTATCGGCGACGACAGATTTATGCAGATAATCGTCGGCTATGCGTCCGTATTCTTTATACTGGTTATAAAACTTTCTTTCGTTTTGCTGAGCAACATGGTATTTTTCCGAAGCCTCTTCAAGCGCCTTTTCCTGAATAGCGATATTTTTCAATTGTTCTTCAGTTGCCGCATTAAGACTATTTGAAAGACAAAAACATGCACCAATCATTCCTATCATTATCACTATATGCACTTTAGTTCGCATACCTATCTCCTTTTTTCTATTCACCTTCTCTATCCCGTTGTTTTTTCTTGGAGAATTTTTTATATACTCCCTGCCGTAACGATTTAAATATTTTCTCTAATACGTTGACCCCTACCAATATCCCTACCGTGATAAGTGAAAGAAGAACCGCAAGGGTATATTTCTCAAAACCGATCAATATCCCGATCCCGGCTAACACCCATATTACCGCGGCCGACGTCACTCCGATCACGATCCCTTCCCGGGAAAGAATCACCCCGGCACCGATAAATCCGATACCGGTAATGATCTGGGCAACGATCCTTGTGATATCCTGATTCTCGGTGATCAAACTTCCTATTGCGACGAAGGCGTAGGCGCCAAGACAGATAAGCGCGCTGGTACGGATACCGGTTGGTTTCCCGGAAAGCTGCCGTTCCAAGCCTACGATCAAACCGCATAATATCGCGATCCCTATCCCCGCCCAGCTCAACGGATATACCAACTCCTGTAAGTTCATATCACCTCTTTTTTTGAGAGAGAATTATAATAAATAATCTTCTCTAACGGCCGTTTAGGAACATGTAATACGTCCTGTTCGTCTAACCAGTACTTCACTTCATCTTTTTCTTCTACTATGGGTTTCTCAGCCGGAACCCCGCAGGCGATCACCGAATCTATCTCGTAGATATCGGGGATAGAAAATTGTTCACGTAATCCGTTCTTATCGACTGAAGCGATCCAACACCCACCCAGATCAAACGCACACAGCGACAGTAAAATATTTTCTGCCGCCGCCCCCACATCACGTGTATCGGTATCCGGAGATTTTTCTTTGTTACCTAAAAGCACGATATAGGCGGTCGGTTGCCGCTCTTTATCAGGCATCCGTTTCGGAAACACATACCCGCCCATTTTCACCATACCGGATATTTTCGCGCATAATTGGGGATTATCGATGACAAGATATTCCAGAAATTGCGCGTTTCGCGCCGACGGGGCAAGGCGGGCGGCATTGACGGCTTTCTCTAAGATTTCCCGCGGCACTTTTTCCTGCGTGAAAAAACGTACGGTACGGCGGTTAAGGATGAGGTTATACAAATCTTTATTCATAATCTTTCACGTAACGCGAAACGCGTCATGCGTAACGCGTAAATAATGCAATTTACTAAATTCTGAATATTGTAAATCAGTTTGGGGTGGACATTAACCAAGGAGTATAATCCACTAATCCATTAAACTGTCCGGCGATCGGGCTATCGGTCCCCCACCAGTTGTTCTCGGCAATAACATTAAAAGCGGTGGTATTGTTCACGTCAAAAGCGCCGTTATTATAAATACTGTTATTCCCGGCCGAACCAAGCGACCCGCCGCCGAAATCAGCCGTTACAATGTTACTATCGGTCCTTTCGATACGTACTCCGTCCAGACTCGAATCAGTGACGGTATTGCCATAGATATTCGCGTTCACCGTCCCCTGTCCTACTCCGAAAAAAGTCTGAGAATATAAATAAATCCCGTTAAAAGAATTACCGGAAAGAGTATTGTTATCTAACGTAACATTCACGACCGGATTACTGTTAGAAACAACCGCATCGCAATATATCCCATTCCCGCCGGTAGACCTGATCGTATTTCCTGAAACTGTCGTATTTATCATCCCGCCGGAGGAAGTTATAGTGATCCCTGACCCCAGACCGGATATGGTATTACCCGTTATGGTGACGTTTGTTACCGACGTACCGGAAGCATCTGAATTCCAAAGCATTATTCCTCCCGAAGTATTCGTTCCCGAAATAATATTACCCGAAATCACACCGGAAGAAGTTACATTCGCTACCGGAGTCATAAAAAAGATAAGACCATTATCGTCTTCCGGGCAATTGGCAAGGATATTATCCCATACCCGGTTAAAATAGGTCCCCGCAAGAAACTGCCGCAATGTAATCGGTTGGCCTCCTCCCGGTCCGGTAATCTGAGTGAGATAGTTATGATGGATATCGGCACCGGTAGTATTATGCCCTAATATACCGGGAGCATTACCGGTATTTTGTATTCTTAATCCCATCACTGTATTATTATTGCCGAGCCGGATGATCGTACCGGCGCCGCCGCCGTCAATCACCGGATATCCCGACACAGCAATTCCGTTATATCCTCCGTTATATCCTGAACCCCACAATAATATCCCATCAGATAACACAAAATTCCCCGTATACCCGGTGGCAGTCCCATCACCCTTTGCCACATAAATCGTTACCCCGGAGGCAAGACGTCCATCGATCAATGCTTCGGCTAACGTATCCCAGGGATTATCACGTGTGCCGTCTTCAGCCCCAACATTGGAATTATCGACATAGACGATTTCCTGGACATCGGTATTGGTTGATGCAACCGGCGCGGTTGTCTGCGCGGTCGTTTTGATATCGATATCTCTTACTACTCGTTCTAATAACCGCTCTTTGAGTTTGCTTCTCTGGGTTACCTGGAACATATCCAACAATTTATTAATCGATTCTTTCCGGTCAAGGAGCTTTCCGAATTCAAGCGGTACCGTGACCCGCAGGCCTCCCACAAACTCCGTCTCCTGTTTATTCTTCGAGTTCATCTCTAGATCAAGTGAGAGCCAGTTATTGATATCTGTCTCGGTACGGATCCGGTATCCTTCTACGTCATTTGCAATCTTTGAATCATAAAAAAATCCCCCGGCATACGCCCGGGTATTGATTACCTCAATAGGCACTCCCACCTCAAAATCAAACCCTTTCAAAGGTTCTTCGTAACTATGACTGACTAATAATCGTGTCGAACCGAACGAATAGTTTTCATCTACCACCTTTACTCCGCTGGTCGGATCGTAATAGTTAAACCGGAAATCTATCGGTTCCGATAAAAGTTCTAGTCCCCATCCTACCTGCTCGTGGGTCACATCGGCCGGTGAGTTCTTACGATCATAGAAAAAATGGAGCCCTGCGATAAACTTGTCCCAGAAGATCTTTCGGTACCCTACGCCTAAGTTCAGTTCATCCGATGAGTTGGTATGAATGGTCTGTTTGGGATTAAAAAAGATAAGTGAGTTTTCATCCTGGGCGTACCATATCGGAAACAGATAATCTACGTAGAACGAACCACGGTGTTCGGTGGAAACTTGCCCGGCGAATCTTATTTTTGAGGGATAATATCTCTCTTGGTTGGAAGCGTTGAGAGATGAGACATACTCGTCGGCAGTATATCCTTGGCTTAAACCGCACAGGACAAACGTTCCGGTCACGATTAACCTGCCCGCCCTCACGACATTCGGGAGCAGGCGTGGAGCGTAACGAGCAACGCATAAAATTACAAAACCCAATGGATTAATATCTCTCATAGTTTTCAACGCGTTCCGCATGTCCTGCCCGATCCTGACCTACAGGAGGGCAGGCGGGCGCATTCCGCGTTACGTCTTATGGGTAATAGACATCAATCCCATAAGACATATCCCCAGGCAAAAGAAGATAACTTTTTACTTTATAATAGTTTATACTAAATTACAATAAGGGTCAATTACTCCCTTTACTCGAGCAATCGGTTATGATAGGATAAATATCCAAATAGAAGGAAGGAGGTGACTCAATGAAAGGTTTATTGTTAGCTTTAGCATGTATAGTCGTACTCTCCGGATGTGCGGCTGTGTTACCGCAAGGCGCGTTTTATACCGAAGCTCGTCTACCGGTCGCGGCGGCAAGCGGCGATGTTACTTATACTAAGATAGGGACTTCTCAGGCAAGTTCTATTTTAGGGTTGGTAGCAACCGGTGACGCCAGTATCGAAGCGGCGATCGCAAACGGCGGCATCAAGAAGATCAAATTCGTCGATTACCAGGCAAAGAATATTCTCGGTGTGTTCGGCGAATATACGACGACTGTGTACGGCGACTAATATCTGTAATAAAAAAACCGGTGAGATTTTTTTCACCGGTTTTTTTATTACAAATCGCTAGTCACTGGTATCTAATCCCTAGTTTTTTTAATTCGAAACTATATACTGCCGACCAGAGACTAAAGACTAACAATACTTAGGATATCCATTGATTAATAAATCATGCCCAATCCGTTCTATATCCATATCTTTAATCGCAATCGTTTCACCGATTTTTGAAACACCTTTCCCGCCGATCGAGGTAAGCGCGTCTTTCCCCCCGAGTATCTTAGGAGCATAAAAGAAATATATCTTATCGACTAATTTTTTATCAAAAAATCTTCCCACTGTATCGCTCCCGCCCTCAATAAATACCGAGGTAATCCCTTCACGATATAATGTTTTTACAATACTTTTACAATCGCTGAACGGAAAAAGACGGGCTCCCTTTTTCTCTAACTGCGCTTTTTTCTTCTTATCGATACGGGATCGATAAAAAACGATCAGCTTTTTAGAAGATTTCGTTACCAATGCAGCTTTAAGTGAGATGCGTAATCGGGGGTCAATCACGACTTTATAGGGAATCTTACGGATACCATTAAGTGTTGGGTTATCTTTAAGTACGGTATTGATACCGACCAGTACCGCGTCATAGGTATCTCTCAAAGTGCGGGCATATGTTCGTGACGCGTCGGAAGTGATCCATTTCGACTGGCCGCGTGCAGTCGCGATCTTCCCGTCTAAGCTCTGGGCGGCTTTGGCAACGACAAACGGCCGGTGTTTTCTCATGTTCATAAAAAATACTTCGTTCAGTTTCTCCGCCTTTTCTCTTTCTATCCCTACCACGACCTCTATCCCGGCGTTACGTAACCTCCGTACGGATCGGCCCGAGACTTTCGGGTTAGGGTCTTTTGTCGCGATCACCACTTTTTTTATACCGGAGGCGATCACTTGTTCGACACAAGGCGGAGTTTTCCCCCAGTGACAGCACGGTTCAAGGTTGACATAAAGCGTTGCGCCCCGTAAAGATCGTCTCGCGTTACGTATGGCTTCGATCTCGGCATGCGGCTGGCCGGCTTTTTTGTGGTATCCCCGGCCGATGACTTTACCATGTTTGACCAGGACCGCGCCGACGAGCGGATTAGGCGACGTATATCCTTTTGCCTTTGCCGCAAGATCAAACGTTTCGTTTAAGAATAATCCGTCTTTGTTCATCTTTCATCTGTTCTACGTAAGAATAAGGGACCGTAACCGAACCGATGTCATTGTATTTCTTCAGATTACCGTGAGCGTCGGACCCTCCGGTCATGCACAGATCATGTTCTTTGGCGAACTTCCGATACCGTTGTCTTTGCGATTTGGAAAAACCGGGATATACCGCTTCTATTCCGCGAATACCGTATTCGATGAATTCTTCGATCCATCTTTGGTCGGCCAACATATGGGGATGAGCCAGTACCGGGACGCCGCCGGCATCCAAAATCAATCGTATCGCCTCCTGCGCCGAAAACTTAAGCCGCGCGGCATAGGCCGGTTTTCCCGGCGCAAGATATTTAAGAAACGCTTCTTTGATGTTGGAAACAATCCCGTGAGCGACCAGGTAAAGGGCAAGATGGAACCGGGTCACGATCCGGCCCTGGATATCCTTAAGAAGTTCGTCGGTATCGACTTTGAATCCGAGCTTATTCATCTTTTCAGCCATATCGATTAACCGTTGGATCCGTACATTTTTAATATCGCTTAACGCGTCACGTAACGGGACGGAATGATGGTCAAGCAGATAGCCTAAGATGTGTACTTCAAAATCGCGGTATTGCGCGCTGATCTCTATCCCCGAAATGCATTCGACCTGATATTGATCGCTCACCTGTAACGCTTCATCGACACCTTCAACGGTATCGTGATCGGTCACAGCAATCGCTTTCAGCCCTTTCTCGGACGCTCTTTTTAATATTTCTTGAATAGAAAGATCGCTGTCGGAATAACAGGAATGGATATGCAGATCGGCTTTGGGTTCCATTGTATCCAAGTCACAGAGTCACATCCCGCACCGATATATATATATATCTAGCGGGACCCCGCTGTATAAAAATATTACGGAACGGGGCGTCACATAGTCACACGTTCGTATCTTCTTTTCCTTTTTCGTGTGACCTTGTGTCTATGTGACCTTGTGACTCATTCTCTTTTTTCTCTGACTTATATACTTTATCAAGAATACCATTTACAAACCGGGGAGAATCGATATCACCGAACCGTTTTGCCAGCTCGATCGCTTCGTTAATCGACACTTTCGGCGGGATACCGTCTAAGAACATTAACTCCAGGATAGTCAACCGCAGGATATTCCGGTCGATGATCGCCATCCGGTCGATTTGCCAGTTTTTTGCATATCGCTTAATAATGACATCGAGTTCATTAAACCGTGAGGCAACCCCTTCGACTATCGAATGAGCAAAATCGATGACTTCCTGTTTCTGGGGATACCGCGCGATATAACGGTCAAGGAGGGTTTTACCGTCCAGCTTGCTTGTTTCGACTTGGTAGAGCACACAAAGAGCGATTTCGCGTGCTTTTGATCTTACTCGCATAATGCAAAATTCGAAATCCTAAATCCGAAATCCTAAACAAATCCGAAATGAAGAAAATCCTAATGACCGAAACGGGAAATGTTTTCGTTTGGAATTTTGGTCATTCGAATTTCGTGCTTGTTTCGAGATTCGTGCTTCGAATTTCGTATTTTAAAATAACTATAACTGTGTATACAAATCGGCCATCTCTATCGCCGAAAGAGCCGCAGTCCGGCCGCGATTACCCTGTTTGGTCCCGGCCCGTTCTAACGCCTGTTCGACCGTATCGGCAAGGATTGTACCCATGATGACCGGCACTTTATTTTCTATAGAAAGGTTCGCGATCCCTTTAGCCAGTTCGGATGCGACATATTCAAAATGCGGCGTTTCTCCGCGGATCACCGCGCCGAGCGTGATGAACGCATGATATTTTTTTCCGGTACACAGTTTAGCTAATACCTGAGGTATCTCAAATGAACCGGGAGTCCAGATGACCGTGATGTCCCGTTCATCGGTTCCCTGTTTACCGAGCTCATCAATACACCCTTCAAGAAGTTTGGTACCGATCATTTCGTTAAACCGGGACACGATGATCGCAATACGTTTACCTTTCCCCTGATAGTTACCTTTAATCTCTTTCATAATTTTACCTCCTTTATTAAGTCACATCCCGCACCGATATTTACATATCTAGCGGGACCCCGCTGTATAGAAATATTATGGAGCGGGGAGGACACACGTCACAAGGTCACATGAGAAAACCATTTAAGACATTAAAACGTGTGTCGTGTGACATGTGACTTATGTGACCTTTTCATAGTAAATGGTCTAATTTTATCTTTTTTGTGTTCAGGTAATTCTGGTTTTCTTTTTGATGTTCGAATTTTATCGCGACTCTTTCGACGACCTCCAGGCCGTACCCTTCCAATCCGATGATCTTTTTAGGATTGTTCGTAAGAAGACGAAGCTTTTTTGCTCCGAGATCCACAAGGATCTGGGCGCCGATGCCGTAATCACGCAGGTCGGAGGCAAACCCCAGCTCTTCGTTGGCCTGGACGGTATCTCTCCCCTTTTCCTGCAGACTGTACGCTTTGATCTTATTGGCAAGGCCGATCCCTCTTCCTTCCTGGCGCATGTAGAGCAGGACTCCGCCGGTCTTAGAGATCATCGAAAGCGCCTGGTGAAGTTGATTACCGCAATCACATCGTTTTGAGCCTAACACGTCACCGGTAAAACATTCCGAATGTACCCGTACCAGGACCGGACAATCGGTAATCTCGCCTTTGACCAGAGCGATATGATGGATATGGTCGGTCACCGATTCGTAAAGATGTAATTGGAAATCACCGTAATCGGTGGGTAGACGGACCGATTCGATATGAGTGATCAGTTTCTCTTTTGTCCGGCGGGATTCGATCAGTGCAGCGATAGTACAGATCTTTAAATTGTGTTTTTTAGAAAAACGTATAAGATCGGGGAGTCTCGCCATGGTCCCGTCATCGTTAATGATCTCACAGATGACTCCCGCCGGGTACAGGCCGGCAAGTCTTGACAGGTCGACCGCGGCTTCGGTATGCCCGGCACGGGTAAGGACTCCTCCGTCTTTTGCTTCCAACGGAAAAAGATGGCCAGGACGTACCAGATCGCTGTGTTGGGTATTCGGATCGATCAATACCTCGACCGTCCTCGCCCGGTCAAACGGAGAGATACCGGTAGTAATCCCGAATTTCGCATCGACCGACATCCGCCAAGCGGTCTTAAACGGGTCTTCGTGCCCGGATACGGGAACGGTAAGATCAAGCCCTAATTCTTTTATCCGTCGGGAATCAAGCGGCACGCAGACCAGCCCGCGGCATTCTTTGATCATGAAATTGATCACCTCCGAATCGGCAAACTGGGCGGCAACGACTAAATCCCCTTCGTTTTCCCGGGATTCATCATCAACGACAATAACCGGTTTCCCTCCTCCGATATCGGCTAAAATTTCTTCGATTGACGCGAACATACTTTCCTTTCAGGAAATAATTTCGGCGATTATGCCTACGGCACCGATTACAATGATTATTTCCAATCACTGTAATCCTTCTTAAATCACCGAAATCATCCCACCTCTGGCGGGAGGTAGATTACCTTAACTCACAAAGCTGAAAATGTCAAGAATTATAAGGTTTTTTGAAAAAACCTTATGATTACAATGATTTGAAATGGATTACGGGGATAGTTCATCTGCGATCATCTGTGTATTTCCTTTAATTCTTACTCGTGTGACTATGTGTCGTGCGTGCCCCGTTGCGTAAGCTCACGGGGTGACTATGTGACCTTTATTTCTGTGATCATCTGCGCCGGCCCGAAGGGTCGAGGGGTTACGGTGATTTCAGAAAACAATACGAAGACCGGTATCGATACTGAAATCATGCGGTTTTTTACTGAAAGTGACGAAAAATCCTTTATCCTTACCGACATCTTTTAACAGGGCCATTTTGCCGAACACCGGTGTTCCCTGACGTTTTTTTACTTCGAGCTCTATACGGTTCCCTTTATACGTAACCGTGACGGGAAATGTCCACATCGTCTTCTCTTTCGGTCCGTAAGACATGATGAATCCTATTTTTGTCTTAGAATATATCTTCCAGGTGCCAAAAAGTGAACATATCCTCTTTTTTACCCGTACCCGGTTCTGGCGTTGGTAACCGAACCCATATTCAAAATCTATTTTTTTATCGGCGGGATTACAGGGTATCTTCTTCCGAGAAACGGTAATGTTCAATGCCGCGTCCGGGGTTGCATCTACTTTATATGTTAATCGCCTCCCGGCAAATTCCCAACGCCCCTGTAAAAGGAAGGAATGAAACTCGGCCCGGTCCTTTAAATTTTTACGGTAACTATATATAAGCTGGTTATTCTTTAAGACCTGCCATTGGTTTTTAAATAACAATTCGCCCGAACGTTTGTCTTTTTTTACGGTAAATTTCAAACGATGGTATGCATCCATACTCCAGACGCCGTCGAGGTAGATCCGCCTGATCTCTCTATGAAGCGGGGTCTTACGTTGTAATGTCTTAAACACGATACGGTCGCCCGCGGCGGCCTCGATCTTCGTCTGAAAAGAAATCGTCTCGCCGAACCGCTGGTTCATCGAACGGTCGACGATAAAGATAAGGTTATGGGCACGATCGAGCGCCCATTTCCCGTTCACCCGTACTTTCACATTTTTATCGTGAGGGTAATAGATGAGGTTATCGGCTTCGACGGTAAAGCATCCTGATTTTTTCTTCATATTATTAAAGGTCACATAGTCACAAGGTCACAGGTCACACGTAAAGAAAAACACGGATTCCACGTGTGTCTATGTGACGTGTGTCGTGTGACTTATTTCTTAGTGGTCTTTAGTAATTTGTATTCGATGGAATCCACCAACGCATTGTAAGAGGCTTCGATAATATTTTCGGAAACCCCTACCGTAGTCCATGTATCAGCTTCATCCTGGGACTGGATAAGCACCCGTACCTGAGCGGCAGTTCCTTCTTCGGCGTCGAGTACCCGTACTTTAAAATCGGTAAGATGCATCTGAGCGAGACTGGGGAATACCCCTTCAAGTGCTTTACGTAACGCGTTATCAAGCGCGTTGACCGGACCGTCGCCTTCGGCAGCGGTATGTTTTAAAGCGCCTTTTACTTTTAATTTGACCGTAGCTTCCGAGATGAGCGTGTTATCTTCGCGTTTCTCGACGATCACCCGGAATCCCAGCAGGTCAAAAAACTTTTTATATTTTTTGAATTCTCTTTTTAAAAGCAGTTCAAACGAAGCTTCGGCGGCTTCGAACTGGTACCCTTTTTTTTCCAGGGACTGAATAAGCGTGTGCAGTTTTTTCGCCCGGGGAGATTTTTTGTCGAGATCAAACGAAAGGTCTTTCGCCTTGACCACCAGCGTCGATTTCCCGGCAAGTTCGGAAACCAGAAATCTGCGGCGGTTCCCTACCAGGTGCGGTTCGGTATGCTCGTAACAGACCGGGTTCTTGACGACCGCGTCGATATGTATCCCGCCCTTGTGGGCAAACGCCGATTTCCCTACAAACGGCTGGCCGTTACTATGTACGACATTACTGACCTCACTGACAAAATAGGACAGTTCCGTGAGAGCTTCCATCTTTTTAGCGCTCACTATGTCCTGCCCCATTTTTACCTGTAAAATCCCCATGATCGGGACAAGATCGGCATTACCGCAACGTTCACCGTACCCGTTGATCGTACCCTGGATATGGACGCAGCCCTCTCCTACCATCGCGACCGAATTAGCGATAGCCAATCCTGTATCGTTATGACAATGGATACCGAACGCATCCATACCGAGCTTAGTTTTGACTTCGGTCACGATCGCGCGGATATCCCGGGTGATCGTCCCGCCGTTGGTATCGCAGAACACGACCAGCGTACATCCTCCGTGTAAAGCGGCTTGGATGGTTTTTAAAGCATATTGGGGGTTATGTTTATACCCGTCAAAAAAATGTTCGGCATCATAGAATACTTTACGGCCCTGTTTCGTGAGGACCCGGACACTCTCTTCGATAAGGGTAAGGTTCGCATCCAGAGAGATCCTTAACGCGTCCCGGACATGAAGGTCCCAGGTCTTCCCGAAAATCGTCACATATTCGGTTTCCGCAGCCAGAAGCGCCTTGAGGTTCTTATCTTTTGACGCGGGATTGGCCGGATGGGCCGTTGATCCAAACGGGGTGAGGCGCGACCTTTTTAAAGGGTTTTTACGAAAATGGTCAAACAATGCCAGATCTTTAGGGTTAGAAAACGGCCAGCCACCTTCGATATAGTGGATACCGAAATCGTCCAGTTTTTCGGCAATCGCGATCTTATCGACGACCGAATAGGAAATCCCTTCAGTCTGGGACCCGTCCCGTAAAGTGGTATCGTATATTTCTATATGTTTCATATTCTTTTTAAAATCCGAAATTCTAAACTTTTCAGTCTCTGGTCTCTAGTCTCTGGCATATAGTTTTTTCACTAGATACTATAGACTGGAGACTGACGACTATCGGACACTATATTTTATCCAAATTAAACTCTTTGTGCAAAACTTTTAATGCTTTTTTTCCCTGCATTTTCCTGGTCACGCAGGAGATACTGATCTCGGAAGTCGAGATCATCTCAATGTTGATCTTATTCCTCGCCAGGGCCGCAAAACAACGGGCGGCTACCCCGGGATGCGATTTCATCCCGATACCCACGATCGACACTTTAGCGACGGCTTCATCGACCAATACTCCTTTAGCTTTTACCTTTTTAGCCAGGTCCCTCGACGTTTTCAGGGCTTTGGCAAGAACACTTTTAGGTACGGTAAACGATATATCAGTCATCTTTTTATGGCTCACATTCTGAACGATCATATCGACATTTACCGATCTTTTAGCCAGTTCGGTGAATATCTTCGCGGCAACTCCCGGGGTATCGGGAAGGTTACAGACCGTGATCTTCGCTTCGTTTTCGATAAGAGCGACTCCGCGTACGACCGCCTCTTCAATATAAGAAACTTTTTCCATAATAACCGTTCCCTCCTTTTTCGTAAAACTACTGCGTACATGCAGAGGTATATTAAACTTCTTGGCTACCTCGACTGCCCTGGTCTGCATTACCTGCGCGCCGCGGGCGGCAAGTTCCAGCATCTCGTCGAACGTGATCTTTTTGATCTTACAGGCCTGGGGGATTATCCGCGGATCAGCCGTAAAAATACCTTCGACATCGGTAAATATCTCACACATATCGGCACCTACCGCGCAGGCGACCGCTACCGCGCTTAAATCCGAACCGCCGCGGCCGAGAGTGGTGATCTCATGGTCCGTACTTACCCCCTGAAACCCGGCAATGATCACTACGTTCCCTTTTTTTAATTCGTCCTTTATACGTTCGGTACGGATAGTCAATATTTTCGCCTGAGCGTGGGAAGTATCGGTAATAATCCCGACTTGCGGGCCGGTAAGGGAAATAGCTTTTCTTCCGCGTTTATGTAACGCCATCGCAAGCAAAGATGACGAAATGATCTCACCGGTTGACGTCAACATATCCATCTCGCGTTCGGAAGCCCGGGGATTGATCTGGGACGCCAACTCGATCAACTCATCGGTCGTGTCGCCCATCGCCGAGACTACCACCACGACCTTATGCCTTTTTTTCACATAGGAGTTGATACGTTCGGCAACCCGGTTTAACCGTTCGACATTGGCGACCGAAGATCCTCCGAATTTCTGTACGATAAGTTTACCCATTGGTTTTACTCCTTTATAAACACAGATGAGCACAGATTAAAAATCCCGCAGATGACCACAGATCACATTCGGCGACTATCTGCGCGCGGTTTCATTCGACACTCACTTACAATCATTCCGCTCATTAACAATAAGACGAGCGTAATCCCAAATAAAAGATAGTCCGCGGTACGTAAAAACGTGATCGCCTGGGCCCCTAACGCAAAGATAGTAATACCCAGCATCGCGATCGCCGGGATAAGTGCTATTGTATGATTTTTCTTAAAAGAAAGCAACCAGCTTGCCGCCACGATCAAAGCCAGAGCTGCGACCAGCTGATTCGACGCGCCGAATATAGGCCATAACCTTTCCCAGCCTCCGGAAAACCCCAGATACCCCGCACAGAAGACCACGATGGCTGTTGCCACCCATTTATTATCGAAACCGAACAATTCCTGAGTCAAGAAACGGGTGATCCGGGTCGCGGTATCAAGAGTAGTCAGGATGAATGCGTTCAAAATAATGAGAGCGATCACCTGGCCATACCCGCCTAAAAAATAAGTGATCTGAGAAAATCCGATAGAAAAAGCGTTTATCGTACTTAATCCCGGGCTCACGTTTTTTACGCCGAACGCCACACAAAACAACACGATCGTCGCAAGCAGCCCTTCGACGATCATCGCTCCATACCCGATAGGTTTGATATGCGTTTCGCTAGTGATCTGCTTTGATGTGGTGCCGCTTGAGACCAGAGAATGGAACCCGCTGATCGCGCCGCAGGCGATAGTAATGAACATCACCGGAAAAAGCGGGCCTAAAGGAGCATGAGCCACAAACAGTTTAGCGCCGCTTACACTGTACGGTTTGATGAGCAGGCCGATAGTAGCTACCGCTATTCCGAAAAAAAGCAGAAAACTCGAAAGGTAATCCCGGGGTTGAAGCAGAATATGTACCGGTAAGACCGACGCGATAAACGCATAGATAAAAAGCACGATCATCCATATCCGGTAAGGATCTGCCGTATTGAGACTAAACGGAAATACATTCCCCAACACGATAAGTATCGTCAAAATGATCAGGCCGAGTATCGTCGCCCATAACGTCTTCATGCGTAACCGGTAAATAGCTACCCCTATAATCAGAGCGACCGGTATCATCCCCAGTGACGGGATGACCACCTGAGGTTGCGAGATAAAACTTTTCGCGCAGAGAGAAGCAAATACCGCGACCACCAGTAAAAGGGCAAACCATAAAAAAATAAGGAACATTTTGCTGGCCCGGCGGGACACGTATTTCTCGGTGATCGCTCCAAGCGTCTTTCCCCCTTCACGTACCGAGATCACCAGCGCCAGGAAATCGTGAACACCGCCGATAAACAGGCTGCCGAGGATGATCCAGATCAATGCCGGTAACCATCCCCAATTAAGATAGGCAAGTACCGGCCCGACAATGGGGCCGGCACCGGCGATAGAAGCGAAATGATGGCCGAAAAGCATCAACGGATTTTTGGCCGGGACATAATCGATCCCGTCATAGTGAGTGCTGCTTGGGGTTTTAGCTTTTTTATCGATACCGACGATCCCGGCAATATACCGGCCATAGCCGTAATATCCTGCGACCAGGATGAGGATTACACTACAAAACAAAAAAATACTCATTTTGCCAAGAGATATTTTAGAAGGTCTGAACCTTTTTCAAAATAGAGCGGGCTATTCTGGGCTTCCAGTTCAGAATAAGACGAAAACCCGCTTGCATCTATACCGTTTCCATAGATGAGAAACGGGACGGGTTCATCGGTATGAGTCCTCAGTTCAACCGGAGTGGGATGGTCGGGAGTCACCAATATCCTGAATTCCTGATGTTGAAGTTCACCGAGTAATGTCCCGACGATCAGTTTATCGATACGTTCAAGACAGGTGATCTTCATACGTACATCCTGATTATGGCCGGCTTCATCGGGCGCTTCGATATGGATAAAAACGAAATCAAGGGTCTTAAGAGCTTCCAGCGCCGCGCGCGCTTTCCCTTCGTAATTTGTATCGTAATAACCGGTCGCGCCTTCGACTTCCAGCACTTCTAAACCGATGATCTTTCCGATCCCTTTGATAAGATCGACCGCGGAGATGACCGCGCCCGGCACGCCGAATTTAGATTTAAAAGATTCCATTTGAGGTTTTCTCCCGCACCCCCATAACCAGATCATATGCGCGGGGTTTTCGCCTAAATCGACACGCACTTTATTTATCTCGTGATCGCTTAAGATCTGTTTTGACTGGTTCATGATATGGATGATCCGTTCGGCATTTTCTCCGCGAGGCATATGTTTCTGGATACTCTTGCCGAGGATATCGTGCGGAGGATAATATTTCAATTTGTCCAGCCCCAGAGACACTCCGCCCCGATAGACCATCAGGTTACGGTAACTCTTTCCGGAATAAAACTGGATCTGTTCGTTTCCTAACTGTTGTTGGAGAAAATCGGTAAGGATCTTTGCTTCATGATCACGGATATGTCCGGCACTGTAATCAAAAAGGGTCTGATCGTGTTCGGTAATGAAGTTGCACCGAAAAGCGAGGTCATCCGGCCCCAACTCTATCCCTAAGTTTGCGGCTTCCAACGGCCCTCTCCCGGTATAGTATTGTCCGGGATCATACCCTAACAGAGACAGGTTAGCGACATCGCTTGAAGGAGAAAATCCTGCCGGTACGGTCTTGACCCGGCCTAATTGTCCGCCTTTCACTAAAGAATCTATATTCGGAATATCCGCGACTGCCAGAGGAGTCCTATCCCCCAACATCTCCAACGGATAATCGGCCGCGCCGTCTAAAATAACTACTATATACTTCATTACACGCAGATGATCACAGATCGAAGAGTCCGCAGATGATCACAGATAAAAATATTGAAACTCTTCATTTTATTAAGATATTCCCCCTATTAAAATAAAAGTTTATTATAAATATGCCTGATATGCAAGGTATTTATTATTTCTCATTTCTGCCCCATCTGCGATCATCTGTGGATTTGAAGTCTGCGATCATCTGTGGTATATTAATGAAACCATGTTAAAAGAAGGCGACCTTATCCTCCTCTATAAAGACGACCGCAGGAATTTTCTCACCCATCTCACTCGCGAGAGGTTTCATACCGATAAAGGGTTTATCGAGATGGAACCGCTTATCGGTAAAGAATACGGGCTTACCGTCACGACTAATTTAGGACACGATTTCTACGTATTAAAACCTACGCTGTACCAGTTGATGATGAAAGTCAAACGGTTAACCCAGATCGTCTACCCCAAAGACGCCGCGTTGATCATTAATAAATCGACGATCTCTCCCGGTTCCCGTATTATCGAAAGCGGGATCGGTTCGGGGGCTCTGACTACCGCGTTTGCCCACGCGATCGGCCCCCAAGGGAAGATCTACGCCTATGAACGTAACGAGATGTTTTTACAAAACGCAAAAAAGAATCTGGAAAAAAACGGGATGGCCGACCGCGTGGAATTCAAATTAAGAGAAATAACGCCGGATAACCGTTTCGATGAACGTGATGTCGATTTTATCATGATCGATGTAGGGAGCCCCTGGGAACTTTTAGATGCCGCGTATGAAGCGCTTAAACCCGGGTGCCGGATGGCGACAATCTGCCCTAATTTTGAACAGGTGACCGAAACCGTATTTACCATGGAAGATAAAGGATTTATCGATATCGAAACGTTCGAAGTATTGACCCGCCGGATCCTCGTCCGCCGCGGAAAAACCCGCCCGGAACAACGTATTCCCTCACATACCGGATTTCTCATATTGGGCACCAAAATCACAAAACCGTAACCCGCCGAAAATTTCAAATTATCAATTAGCAATTAACATTTAACAATGGAAGATATAGCAATAAGGATCTTCCCATTGCTAATTGCTAAATGCTCATTTTACATTGAACATTGATATTGGACGTGTGACTATGTGTCGTGTGACGTGTGACCTAAATACTCATGCGCCAGATAGGAGCTGCGCACGTAGGGTGCGCTTTTTACACTTTTAAATCCCCTCGTGTGCGCGGTTTCTTCCCAATGCTTGAATTTTTCCGGGGGGATATATACGCAGGGGTAGTGGTCTCCTGAGGGCGGAAGGTATTGACCGATACTTAGAAAATCGCATTCTATTTTTCGCAGGTCACCCAACACTTCTTCTATCTCACCGTCAGTTTCTCCCAAACCTAACATCAATCCCGATTTAGTAAGTATCCCGGGGGATGACTGTTTCACCTGAGCGAGGATACCGAGTGAACAATGATAGTTCGCCTGGCAACGTACCCGGGAATACAGCGAAGGCACGGTCTCAAGGTTATGAGCGATGATATCCGGGGCGGCATCGATCACTGTCTTTAGCGCATCGTGATTTCCCGAAAAATCGGGAATAAGCGCCTCTACATGCCGGACACAATCAAGAGTCCGTACACTTTTGATCGTTGCGGCAAACATACCGGCTCCTCCGTCAGCGAGATCATCACGGGTGGGCGAGGTGATCACGACATGACGAAGATTCAGATCCTTTACCGCAGCCATCACCCGCTGAGGTTCTTCGTAATCGGCCGGATGAGGAAGGCCTTTGTTGATGTTACAGAACCGGCACCCCCGGGTACAGATATCGCCTAGGATAAGGAATGTCGCGACACGTTTAGAAAAACATTCCGATATATTCGGACAACCCGCTGCTTCACATACGCTATGTAACCCACAGTCCCGTAACAGTGCTTTCATCCGGCTATGGGCAGAAAGATCAATCTTTTTGTTTAACCAGTATGGTTTTGGCATGTCGTTTCAGGTTCCAGGCACCGGACAAATATTTATCGGTAAGTAACTGTTGAGTCAATTCTTCTTCCTGGGGAGTAAGGTTGCCGTATTCAACGCTCACGGAGAACGTCTTCCGGAACGCGTCAACGAGACGCCGGTGCAGTTCAGTCAACGGAGGGTATTCTTTCAATATCCCGTACAGCCCGGTCGTATGTTCGGCGATATTATCCGGAATATCTTTGATGGTTTTTTTCAAACGGACATGGTCAATAAAGAACGGGATGCTCCCTTGCTGAAAAATAAGTTGTTTTTTACGTTTCTGGGCGTTCCCCCCGATCTTTTTTCCGGTAACGTTGATATCGTACTGTTCGAACGAAGAAAAACAAAAAGTCCCGTACCGTCCCAACTCGTGTTTTTGCGGTAAAGAACTTTGCGCGTAATCAGCCGTTAACCCGCACCTACGGTAAAATTCAATAAGAAACGAAGTCAATATCCGGTACGATTCTTTTACCGATCCGGTAAGTTCAAGGTCCTCCGCCGACAACGAAAGGCTATAGGTAAGATCGTTCCCATGGAGGATCGCCGCCCCGCCGGTGATCCGGCGCACATAAGGGACGATGGCACCGGTGTTAATGACTTTTTTGGGCTCCTGAAAGTATCCCAGAGTCACAAACGGCTCATTCCAACGATAGATCCGTAACGTGGGGATCTTATAGTGAGGATAAGATTGGAATATCGCCTCATCCTTGGCCATATTGTAGTATCCGTCACAGACGCCGTCGATAATAACACGCCAATTTTTTTCCATAAAATAATTATTCAGGTCACAAGGTCACATAGACACATGCATGCCTACATAGCAGGCAGTTACACATTAAGGATCAAAAACTTAAAATATCATAACATTTTTCAAAGAGAAATTATACCAAAAATATATAATTCCGATCTTTAAATGCTTTTGAGATATATCTCGCTATATTTTCTTGATTTTTTCACGTGTGACGTGTGTCGTGTGACTATGTGACTTCTTCTTGCGTCCACTTCAGGACTGGATTGCGGGCGGCAGCGACTTCATCGACTCGTCCGACAGAACCTCGATGCGGAGCGTTTTTAAGCAGTTCGGGATCCTCTTCTATTTCCTGAGCGATCTTTTTCATTACCGAAATAAAATGGTCTAACGTTTCTTTACTTTCCGTTTCGGTCGGTTCGATCATCAACGCTTCTTTGACAATAAGCGGAAAATACATCGTCGGTGGATGGATACCGTAATCGATAAGACGTTTAGAAATATCCAGGGCCGAAACTCCTTTTTCTTTCTGTCGGGCACAGGAAAATACCACTTCATGCATGCTGGGTTTTGATGAGACAAGATCGTAGGTATCTTTTAATTTATCCCGTAAGTAGTTCGCGTTCAATACCGCATGTTGAGCTACTCTTTTTATTCCTTCGGTCCCCAGACGTAATATATAGGCATAGGCTTTTACTAATACGAGAAAATTCCCGTAAAAGGAACGTACTTTACCGATCGAATGAGGAAGGTCATAATTCAAATAATAATACCCGTTCTTCTTGTCTACCATCGGTACGGGAACAAAAGGATGGAGCGATTCTTTTACTCCCACCACCCCGGCGCCCGGACCGCCGCCGCCATGAGGCGTCCCGAACGTCTTATGCAGGTTAAGATGGACCACATCAAATCCCATCTGAGCCGGAGTCGTGATGCCTAAAAGGGCATTAAAGTTCGCTCCGTCATAATAGAGCAGCCCTCCCCTTTCGTGGACCAGTTCACTTACCTTGAGGATCTCTTCTTCGAACAATCCCAACGTATTGGGATTAGTAAGCATAAGCGCTGCGATTTCATCGTCGACCAGTTCCCGGAGTTTATCGTAATCAAGAAGGCCTTGAGCGTTACTCTCGGCTACCACCACCTCATAACCGCACATACGGGCCGAAGCCGGATTGGTACCGTGCGATGAGTCAGGCACGATGACTCGACGGCGCCGCTTATCTTTACGCGCACGATGATATGCCGAAACCAGGAGCATTCCCGTCAACTCTCCATGAGCGCCGGCACAGGGAGCCAGAGAAAACCGGGTCATCCCGGTAATCGCGCAGAGGAACTTTTCTACTTCATACAGGATCTCAAGCGCCCCTTGCACATCGGCTTGATTTTGGTAAGGATGCAGATGAGTGATCTCTTCGCACTCGAGTATGTGTTCGGTGACTTTAGGGTTATATTTCATAGTACAGGAACCTAACGGATAAAAATGGGTATCCACACAAAAATTCAGTTTTGATAAGTTAGTATAATGCCGTACCACATCCAATTCCCCGGGAGAAGGGATATTCAACTCTTCTCTTAAAAAGCTTTTATCGAGCAATTGCGAAGCATCTTCCAGAGGAATATCGGGTTTTTTCAGGTATGAATTTGTTTTCTCTTTATGTAACTGGTCAAAGAGAGATGTTCTCTTTTTCATACGCCATGATAATATCTTTTAACGTTTTAATAAAATGGTCTATTTCCGTTTTGGTCTTAATCTCCGTACAACAACTTAAAATACAATTTTCGTATTTATCGGATATATCTCCCAGATGTACTCCGCCAAGGATATTTTCATTATGGAGACGACCCAGGATATCTTGAGCGTTTTCGATATGCCATACGAATTCATGGAAGAACCTGTCGCCGCAGCGGATCGTCACCTTATCGATTTGTGAAAGCTGCGTACGCATATACCGGGCCAAATTCATCGAATAGACCGCGGCTTTTCTAAGTCCGTCTTTACCCATGAGCGCCAGATAGATCGCCGCGGCAATCGCGCCGAGAGAATGGTTTGAACAAATATTGCTGGTCGCGTTCTGACGGCGGATATGCTGTTCCCGAGTCTGTAACGTAAGACAATAGGCATCATTACCTTTTCCGTCTTTCGTCTTACCCACGATCCTTCCGGGAACTTGCCGTAAAAACTCTTTTTTTGCGGCGAGAAACCCGAATCCCGGACCGCCGAAAGAAACGGGACTGCCTAACATCTGCCCTTCACCGCAGGCGATATCAACTCTCTGGTCACCCGGGGCTTTTAATACGGCAAGCGCCAGAGGGTTGGTAACCACTATACTGAGCGCCCCTTGAGACCTTACTATTTTGTTTATCTCTTCGATATCTTCGATCAGGCCGAAAAAGTTGGGCGAGGCGAAACAGCAGGCTACACAATCATCGGCACACATCTTTTTTAAAGCATCTTTATCGACATACCCCTGAGCATCACCGGGGATCTCTTCGATACGACAACCGGAATTTTCCAGATATGTCTCTAAGACAGTGCGGTATTCGGGATGTATCCCTTCAGAGACCAGGATCTTTTGTTTTTTACGGATCCGTAACGCCATAAGGACAGCTTCAACCAGAGCGGTCGCTCCGTCATATAACGAAGCGTTCGCGACATCAAGCGCGGTAAGCTCACAGATATATGTCTGGTACTCAAAAATAGCCTGCAGGGTCCCTTGAGAACATTCCGGTTGATAAGGGGTGTACGCGGTATAAAATTCCGGACGCATCGCCAGATATTTCAACGCCGAAGGAATATAATGGGCGTAAGCCCCGGCACCTAAAAAAGAATTGAACCGGGTAAACGGCGTGTTTTTGCGGGAAACTTCGGAAAAATAGTCACGCAATTGCGATTCACTGTATCCGGGAAAATCTTCTCCTTTACCGGTAAGTTTCAATTCATCGGGTATCTGCGTAAAAAGGCCTTCAAGGGAATCATATCCCAATATTTTGAGCATTTCCTTTACGTCCCGATCAGTATTTAGAATATACGGCATAATCTAGTCGTTCGTCCTGCCCGCTCCCGACCTGTCGGGAGGGCTGGCGGGCGTGAGTCGATAGTTTTAGTGAGCCCCTATATGCACCCCATAGGCAGATTCATCCAGAAGAACGCTTTTCTGACTGGGATCTGATAGTTTGATTTTTACCAACCAGCCCTTACCCATCGCGTCTTCGTTCACAAGCTGGGGGCTTTGAGTCAGTTCTTCGTTGGTCTCAATAACCTCACCGCTGAGCGGCGCGTATAATTCACTGGCCGCTTTGGTCGATTCGATCGTACCGAACTGAGTCGATTGCACTAATTGCGCACCCGGAGAAGGTAATTCGACAAAGACAATGTCTCCTAATTCTTTCTGGGCATAGTCACTGATACCGACTGTCGCCGTATCGCCGGTGATATTCACCCATTCGTGCGTCTTGGCAAAAAACAGATTACTCATTGTTTTTCCTCCTTTAATGAGCAGACAACTTACGGAACAACGTGAACGTAAGTTGTAGGCCGCAAAGACGTCTGCGAATTAAACCCTTGACAATTTTGTACAAAATTGTCAAGGGTCGAATGCAGCCAACACAGACTTATGGTCGCTCACTTTATCGCTCCATAAGTCTGGGCTTTATTTGATTTATGCCGGAAGGGCACAAACGGCAACCCGGCGATATTCGCCCGGTACAGACGGTCACGAATACTTACCTGGATATGTCCGAAAGCAGTATGATCAGAAGAAACGTATCCCATACCGATAAATTTTTCTAAATAAGCTGAATACGTACCGCTGGTCACCTTACCGATGACATTCCCCTGCTCATCACACAATTGATATCCCTGACGGGGAACGCCTCTATCTTCCATGATGAACCCGATACGCGCACGGGTAATTCCCTCGGCGCGGATCTGGCGGAGTTTTTCTTTCCCGATAAAATCTTTCTTGTCCAGCTTGACCACCCAGTGTAAACCCGCCTCATAGGGGTTAGTCGATTCATCGATATCGTTCCCCCATAGACAGTATCCGGCTTCGATACGCAAGACATCGCGCGCGCCTAACCCGACACAGATAAGCCCGTGAGGCTCTCCGTTTCTGAGTATTTCATCCCACAATGTCCCGGCGGCTTGATAGTCTACGTATATTTCAAATCCGTCTTCGCCGGTATATCCGCTGCGGGAGATCAGACAATTCCGGTTCTTAAAAATCATTTCGTTGAACTTCATATACCCCATCTCTTCGATCAAGGATTCACCGAACACCCGTTTCATGACCAGATGGGCCTGCGGCCCCTGTAACGAAATAAGCGCGGTCTGATCGCTTTCATCCGTGATATCCATATCAACCGGACAGTGAGCGAGAAGCCATTTGAGGTCTTTTTCTTTATTGGCGGCATTGACCACACACAGGAAACTCCTGCCGCAATGATAAAGCATGAAATCATCGATGATCCCACCCTGTTCATTAAGAAAAAGGTTATACTGGATTTCCCCGGGACATAATGATGCCACGTTGTTAGGCGTCAATCGCTGTAAAAAGTCTAACGCGCCTTTGCCGGTTACACGTACCTGCGCCATATGCGAAACATCGCAGATACCCATATGAGTACGGGTCTTCTTTGACTCTTCAAGTATCCCGCAATACTGCAAAGGCATTTCCCAACCATGAAAATCGACGATTTTTGCTCCGGATTGAACAGTCTTTTCGTACAGTGGAGTTTTCTTCATGAGGTTTACCTTAGTTTAAAAAAGTATTTCATTTTAGCATAACGGCAGGAAAAAAAAAGAGAAAAGTATATGGAACAGAATCAATGAAGACCGGGAATGACTTCCTCAGGATCAAACTGAGACCATAGAAGCGGACAGCCGGCGAAACAATGTTTTGCCCAATAAGAACAACCGATACATTTTTTTGAACGGTACCGCCAGATCTCTTCTCGGAGTTTGAAAGGCACCCCGCTATTCCATCGTTTCATAAATTCCCGGGCAGAAACCATTTTTGTCTTTTGTTTGTCTTTCCACACATCCATTACTGCATAATCCATCCAATGCGAACAGGGCAACACACTGCCGTCAGGATTAATAACCAAAGCTCTCCCCGAATATACCTGGCAACCGTTTTGAATAAGGTTATTGTTTATCATTTCCTGAGCGACATCATCACTCAAAAGACATAAAGGCAAACGGAAAAGAGTCCCTATCTGTACTCCCTGTTCTTTACCATATACATAGATCTCTTCTATTATTGCTGCCGACGCCTTCGGTGTCAGAAGAGACTGATTATCTTCTTCTACGCGTAAAGCCGGCAAACAACTATTGAATGGCATATCTTGCGCTCCCGCGTCTTTTAATACACGGAGTAATTTTTTATATTCGTCTGCATCGTTTACACCTACTACCGTGGCGGTAGAAACAGGTATCCCTAAATCTACACAGTTCTTTATTCCGCTTATGGTCTCATCAAAAGCCTGTCCGTTTTTCGTAAGAGAATTATGTGAATCAGAGGAGGCTCCCTGGATTGAGATACTCACATGGCTTACATCGACTTTTTTCAGCTCTTCGGCATATTTCTTATCGGCAAGTTTTCTCCCATTGGTAACCAGCGCCATGAAAAGACCGAGGGCTTTTCCCTGCTCGATCACTTCAAATAAACGGGGATATACGGTAGGCTCTCCCCCCAATAAACTGCATTTCATCACCCCGATGTCTTTTAAAAGCATCAAGATCCGGCCGATAAAAGATTTATCCATTAATGTACTATATAAATGAAGAAAAAACAATAGGACAGCAGCAAGATTTTGTTTCACTATTCCCCTCCTAATATCATATAATATATATATGAAAAAAATCATTAAAATTCTCAGAAGTCAGGAGGAAACCATCGCTTTAGCCGAATCGGTGACCGGCGGATATGCCTCTTACCTGTTAACAAAAACGCCCGGCTCATCAGAGGTCTTTAAACTGGGGGCCGTCGTATACTCCCTTTTTGCCAAAGAAAAACTCCTCAGGTTGTCCAAAAAGCATCTTCTCAAAACAAACGGAGTATCGCCCCTGACGGTAAAATTGCTCGCGCAGGCAGTTAAAAAGAAAGCAAGATCATCGATAGGAGCGGCAATCGTCGGTTACGCCGGGCCCGAAGCTCCGAAAGGTCAAAAAGGGATCGTCCATATGGCGGTCTCCACCGGCGCTAAGACTGTCGTAAAATCGCAGAAATTCCGCGGCCCACGCGATACGGTCCGCAAGAAAGCAGCCCAAGCGCTCATTACCTTTATAGGAGAAGTCATAGGAATATAATATTAGTCCACAGTCCATAGTCAATAGCCCATGGTAAAATGTTTTTCTATGGACTATAGACTATCGACCATAGACTGACGACTGAAATATGAGAGCATTCATCGCTTTGCCTTTACCGGATACGGTCAAAAAAGAGATCGAAAAAATACAGAGTGAACTGAAAGTCCTTCCTCTGGACGCGAAATGGGTCGGCCCGAGACTCCTCCACCTTACTTTTAAATTTCTCGGTGATATAGGCGAAGAACAGATACCGGGCATCACACAGACAATTGAAGAAACCGGGAAGAAGTTCCCCCGGTTTGAGGTCGCTTTAGGAGAATTCGGATTTTTTCCCAATTCCCGTAATCCCCGCGTATTTTTCGTCGCGACCGACCATGACGAACAATTAAGAGCAATCGCGTTCTGGCTTGAAGACGAACTCGAAAAGATAGGATTCCCCAAAGAACGTAAATTTAAATCGCATATCACTCTTGCCCGGTTCAGGAGTGTAAAAAACATAGTCCAACTTCAAATGAATATCCCTGCCATCCCTCCACAATTGACCTTCCCGGCAGACCGGCTCGTCCTCTACAAAAGCACCCTCACCCCTCACGGCCCGATCTATGAAGAAATATCCTCAGTTAATTTAAAATAACCAAGCACCAAGATACAATAACCAAATAATAACTAATTCCCCAATCTCCAAACAAGAATATATATACATTGTTTGATTATTGGTAATTGGGATTTTATAACGTGTGACTATGTGACGCCCCGTTCCGTAATATTTTTATACAGCGGGGTCCCGCTAGATATGTATATATCGGTGCGGGATGTGTCGTGTGACCTTACAATTGCGGAAAAATCCTCACCAGCAGCTGCAGGCAGAGGTTGGTATATATCCCGGCGATGAGGTCGTCACCCACGACCCCCCATCCTCCGGAGAGTTTTTCGATCTTATTTGCGGGATATACCTTAAAAAAATCAAAAAACCGGAACAAACAGAATCCGATAACCACTACCGGCAACGTACGCGGTAAAAAAATAAAACCGATCAAGGCTCCGGCAAAATCGTCGATCACGATCTCTTTACAATCTTTCTGGCCAAAGAGCGCCTCGGCCCGCGAGGAGACCGGAAAAGAAACGAGAAGGATGATAAGAGATCCTATTGTATAGATGAGCCTGTCCGGAAAAAATCCAAACACGACCGCCGCGGCCAGCGATCCAGCCGTCCCGCCTAAAAGCGGCAGTTTCCCGACGATACCTAACCGGGCAAGGGCAAGGATGGTCCGGTCTAAAAACTTTTGATCAGTTTGCGATTGGCCCATAGATAATATAATCCCGAAGAAAGAGTGACGATCACCACGTACCACATCACTATATTGATCACATACGGTTTGATCTCGGTCACAAACACGGAAGCCGGGAATTCCTTCTCGATGATCAACATGAAAAATATGATCAAGATACCTACGATCTGAGAGACCGTTTTATGTTTACCGAACCGTTTTGCCTCTAATACTACTTTCCGGTTCAATACCAACAGGCGGAACCCGGTAATAGTAAACTCGCGCAGCATGATCAATCCTACCATTACCGCGCTGATAATATGTATTTGCAGAAAAGCGAGAAATACTCCGATAATCAGGATCTTGTCGGCGACCGGGTCAAGCAGTTTACCTAAGTCCGATACCAGTTTATACCGGCGGGCCAGTTTACCGTCAAAATAATCGCTGGCCGCGGCAATCAGGAAAAATATCACCGCAAGGATCAAAGAAAGAAACGTATTCTCTAAAATGCAAAACACACAGATAAACGCTAAAAATATCCTTAAAATAGTGAGACGATTGGCAATATTCATCTAACCGGCGACTAAGTCGTATTCATAAGAATCACTGATCATAAGTCGATATATGCGCCCGGGTCTTGCTTCTTTTTTCTGCACATACACTACCCCGTCAACGTCAAAACATTGATGTTCGGTACGCCCGACAATACCGGCTTTTCGTTTTTCGTCGATAAGAATATCCATCCGTTTCCCCACATAGTTACGGTTCACTTTCGCCGATACTTCCTGTTGAACAGCCAGCAACTCTTTTTGCCGCCGCTCGCGGGTACGATGATGGACCTGGCCGAGAAGATTATAGGCCGGCGTTTGCTCTTCCCGGGAGAAAGTAAACACACCGACGTGTTCGAGTCTCGCCATACGGACAAAGTCGACCAATTCTCTGAACTCTTTTTCGGTCTCGCCGGGGAACCCTACGATCAGAGAAGTCCTTATCGCGACCCCGGGAATATTTTTCCTGATCTTTTCCAGGAGCGTAACGATATCCTTTTTAGTCGTACGGCGATTCATCAATTTTAAGATTCTATCATTGACATGTTGAATTGGCAAATCAATATATTTACACATTCGGGGTTCGTGCGCGATGAATTCGATAAATTCGTCACTGAACAGTGTGGGATGGGTATAGAGCAGCCGGAACCACCGGATATGGCCGGTTCCTTTTATTATTTTTTTCAGTAACCCTACGAGGTTTTTCTTCGTTTTAAAATCGCTCCCCCAACTGGTCACATCCTGGCCGATGATATTTACTTCTTTTATTTTTTGTGTATCGAGCAGACTCGCTTCCCGTAGGATGTCGGATTCGCTGCGGCTTCGAAACTTCCCTTTGATCAAAGGGATCGCGCAATAACTGCACCCGTGAGAACAGCCTTCGGCTATTTTAAGAAAAGCGATATGTCCGGGCGTAAGCTGAGGCCGCCCATCTCCTTGAGGGTGCGCCGGGAAAAGCTGAAAAATTCCCCATTCATCGATATCGGGAAAATGTTTTTCAAGGTCTTGACGGTAACGCGCGACGAGGCATCCCCGGATGATCACTTTTTTCACTCGGCCTTTACGTTTCAGGTCAAGCGCACCGCGTATAGTCTCTAAAGATTCCTCTTTAGCCTGAGTAATAAACCCGCAGGTATTCACCACGAGGGTATCGACCTTATCGGCTTTCTCTGAGAACCGATATCCGGCTTTCAAAAGGTCTCTCACCATGACCTCGGAATCATAGGTATTACGGAAACAACCCAATGATATGATGGAAAAAGTCTTTTTAGCCATACTTTTAAAAATCCTAAGCTCGAAATCCTAAATCCTAAACAAATTCTAAATGAAGAAAATCTTAATTTTCAAAACTCCTAAAGAATATCATTCATTGGGAAATCTCGCTCCAACCACATTTTTTACATTCTATAAAAAAATACACTCGATATTTACTATCTTCCCCACTGCTTCTTTCTAACTCTAGAGATCCACATTTAGGACATGCTTTAAATGGTAAAGGATCCCCTTGAGCATCGTCATGAATAGTTCTTTCTTCCAACAACTTATTAAGGTCCTTTACTGTAAGATTCTTTATCTGGGAATCTATGATAGTTTTTCTTAACTCATCTGAAAGCTTAGAATACACAATACGCTGCTCATTGCTCGACCAATGATAATACAAATGAGCGATGCCCCACGAAAGGATCCCACCGATTAATAGAAATATAATTTCCATTTCAATTTTCTCTGTTTAGGATTTTGATCATTCGGATTTGTTTAGGATTTCGGATTTAGAATTTCGGATTTAATCCATTTATTTATCGACAAAGATTCCCGTAGGGGTGATTTTCAGGCTTTTGATCGGTTTCTTGATTTTGGTGAGTGCCGGTAAAATCTGGCCGTTTACTTCGACATCAATAGCCGTCCCATCGCTGAGTTTGAATTCCAACTCTTTTTTTGCCTGCCAGTTTTCGACCGCGCCTTTTCTTAATATCCCTTCAAATATGACTGTCCCTTCCCGTTTAACCTTCACAAAACAATCGCGTTTTGCGGTCAACGTGACCGAAAGTTCCTCTTTTTTTACCGGAGGAGGCACTTGTGCGGGAACCTCTTTAGGTTTCTCTGCGGGTACCGCCGCAACCGGCGTTGCAACCGGTGCCGGGACCGGCACCACAGGGCTATGAGTAATGATGCGCGGGGGTTTACGGGAACGGATATGAGAAACAATAAATCTGGTCGCGCTTTTAAGTACCCAGATGCCGGCCCATACCAAAGCCAGGGTTAATAACACGCTTATTATTATCCGTATCAGATGAGGCGGAATACTGGGTATTTTAATCTTAGGTATTGAAAGTTTTGGTAAAGAGAACTGACGTTGAGGACGGGTACGTTGTATGGCCTTGACCATCGGCGTGTCCGGGACATAAGGACGCCGTTCTTTCAATAATTCTTCATCCAGGTCTTCTTTTAAAAAAGCGCAATATATTTTCAGGAATCCTTTAAGATATAAAGGGTTCATCTCTTCCCAACGCCCGCTTTCGAGTCTTTTTATCGCTGAAGGAGGGATTTTTGTTTTATCTACTACCTCTTCAAGGTTTAACCCTGATTGGCGGCGTTTTGTTTTGAGACGATCGATAAATTCTTCTCTGGTCATACTAATCCTTGTTCCGCCAGATACACTTGAGGGTCGACAATGATCTCCCGGGCTTTACTGCCGCAGAACGGACCGACGATCCCGGCCTGTTCCATCAGATCGAGCAGCCGGGCTGCTCTTGTATATCCTACACGCATCCGGCGCTGAAGTAAAGAGGCCGATGCCTGTTGAGTCATGAGCACGATCTTGACTGCTTCAGGAAAAAGCTCGTCTTCTTCAATCAATCCTCGTGCCGATTTTTCCGGATTGGCGATTTTCTCTTCATACACCGGAGCGCCCTGGTTACGGACAAAATCAGTAAGACGTTCGATATCATCGTCTTCGATCAAAGAACACTGGGCTCGTATCGGCCGCGGTGCGCCGGGTTTCAAGAAAAGCAGATCACCTTTACCGAGCAGTTTTTCCGCGCCCATAAGGTCAAGCACAGTACGGGAATCTACTTTTGAAGAGACTTTAAAAGAGATCCTTGCCGGAAAATTCGCTTTGATCACTCCGGTGATCACATCGACCGACGGCCTTTGTGTTGCCAGGATCAGATGGATCCCTACCGCACGGGAAAGTTGAGCAAGCCGTTGGATCGAAGTTTCGATACTGTCCCGGGCGATTATCATAAGATCGGCAAGTTCGTCGATGACGATCACAATATAGGGAAGCCGGAACTGTTTACGGTTATACGCGTCGATATTACGGGCGCCTTCACCGGCAAGCAGTTTATAGCGCGCTTCCATCTCTTCAACCGCCCAGTTCAAAGCGCCGAATACCTTTTTAGCCTCCGAGATGATCGGATGGATAAGATGAGGTATCCCGGCAAACGGGGCAAGTTCGACCATTTTCGGGTCGACCATAATAAACTTCACCTGGTCCGGACGGGCTTTAAAGAGAATAGAAATGATCATAGCATTGACACAGACCGTTTTTCCCGAACCGGTCGCCCCGGCGATCAACAGATGCGGCATATCTTTTAAATCGGCAACTACCGGGTCGCCTTTGACATCTTTCCCGATAGCTAAGGATAACGGGGAAAGGCTCTGAGCAAACGCTTTTTCTTCCAGGACTTCCCGTAAATATACCAGATGTTTTTTAGTATTAGGCACTTCCACCCCTACGGTACCTCTTCCCGGGATAGGCGCGACGATACGTACGCTTGCCGTCTTCATCGAAAGAGCGATATCATCACTCAATACGGTGATCTTCTGGATCTTGACGCCGGCGTGAGGTTCCAATTCATACATGGTCACGACCGGCCCTTTCTGGACACTGACTACTTTCGCCTGGACGCCGAAATCAGCTAACGTATCTTCCAGATTCCGTATATTACTTTTGATATCTTCTTTAAGGCCGGCGACATTAGTAGCCGGAGGCGGTTTCAATATACCGAGATGCGGCAACACATAGGTACGCGGGTCATAGGTCTTCTTGGCTTCCTGTTCCAGATCCTCCATTTTCTTTTTCGCCTGTTCGGCCGTCAATTTAGATTGTCGAATATCCGCAGGCTCAGGAAATCCCGGCGGTGGTTCCTGACGTTGCGGACCGGAACTCTGGGGCGGAGTTATCTTCGGGGTATAGATCTTTATCGGCGGAGTTTTTTCGTTTACCGGAACGGTTCGTTCACGAACGAGCGGTTTTTTCGCCCGGGACACTTTCTGAGCTTGTTCGTGACGAGCCAGACGCGCCTGGCGGTACTGGCCGATACGTTCTTTTAAAAAACCGGTCACGCGAGCCAACAACGCACATATATCGACAAAAAAATACCCGAAAAGGATAAGGGCGTTGACTACCGCGATAATACTTAAAGAGATAAACGCGCCCCAAAACCCCAGATACATCCTGAAAAACCGGGATAAATAGTAACCGATCAGGCCCGCCCGGTTATATAATACTTCGGTACCGGCATAGAATATCCCGACTAAAGGGGGAAGAAAAAAGAGTAAAAAAAGAAAAGAGATCAGACTGATGACCTTTTTATGAGCGATCCCTTCAAACCGGATAACTCCTAACCGGGAAAGCCCCCGAAAGAAAAAGAAAAACGGCAGAAAATACGCGGCTACTCCTAAAAGAAAAAACAGAAAAAAACCGAGATAACTGCCGAAAATACCTATAAGATTATGAGGAATTTTATGGTAAGGAGCGCTAAGGGAAGGGATATCGTAAGGAGTGTAAGAAACCAGACCTAAGAAAAGAATAATCCCCAGAGCGACGAGGGCAATGCCTACAATCTGAGAAGAGAGTTGCTTCATCAGATTACACTTGTTTCATACTCAAAGTAATCTTCCCCTGAGGATCGATCTTGATAACCTTTGCCTTCACCACGTCTCCCAGTTTAAGGAAGTCGTTCACGTCTTTGACATATTCATCAGTGATCTCTGAAACATGTATCAGACCGGATTTCCCGGGAAGAATATCACAAAAAGCGCCGAAAGGAACGATCTTGACTACTTTCGCATCGAAGACTTCTCCGATCTCAACCTCTCTCGTCAATCCGATGATATGTTTAGCGGCACGTTCCAGGTCTTCGGCAGATTCGGCGACTATCGATACGATACCGGCATCGTCGATATCAATGTTCACATTATAATCACGGGTCAACTGGCGGATCATTTTCCCTCCGGGACCGATGACTACACCGATCTTATCTATCGGGATCTCTATTGACCGGATCTTCGGCGCGTAGCGAGACATCTCCGTGCGCGGCGCGCTTAAAGCGGCATTCATCTTTTCTAAAATGGAAAGCCGGGCTTCTTTTGCCCGGGAAAACGCTTCTTTAATAATGTCATACGATAACCCGGTTATCTTAATATCTACCTGGACCGCGGTTACTCCTTTATCGGTCCCGGCGACTTTAAAATCCATATCGCCATGATGGTCTTCTGCTCCGGCAATATCGGTCAATACCCGAAATCCTTTCTTGCCACTCACCAATCCCATTGCGATCCCGGCTACCGGTTTTCGTACCGGTATCCCGGCATCCATCAGCGAGAGGGAAGATGCGCATACCGTGGCCATCGATGAAGACCCGTTAGACTCCAGGATCTCCGATACAATACGAATAGTATAAGGAAATTCCTCTTTTGAAGGGATCATTCGTGTTACCGCTTTTTCGGCCAGCGCTCCATGACCAAGTTCACGCCGGGACGGGCCGCGCATGAATTTTACCTCACCCACACTGAAGGGAGGAAACAGATAGTGCAGCATAAAGTGTTTGGATTTTTCTCCTTCCAATGTTTCAAGCATCTGTTCATCACCGGCGGTACCCAGCGTAATCGTAGCCAGAGCCTGGGTCTGTCCCCGGGTAAATACTGCCGAACCATGCGTACGCGGTAACACTCCGACTTTACAATCTATAGGCCTTATTTCGTTAAGCTGACGGCCGTCGGGCCGGGTATTTTCTTCTAAGATCTTTTTACGGACAAATTCTCCTTCGATCTCATAATAATACGATTTTATTTCATCAAGAGTCGTCTCCATTTCCCTTTTTTCCGTCAATTCCCCGAAAATACCGTCAAGCAACGTTTTGGTCTCTTCATGGCGCTGATCACGGTCTGCTATCTTGAACAACTTCTCCAGATGCGGAGTAACTGACTCCCTTACCGCTTTTTCTACCGCTTCATTCGGGGTATATAAGGGATAATTCCCTTTCTCTTTTCCGGCACCTTCGGCACGAAATTTTTCCTGAGCTTCGATGATCCTTATGATAAAAGGATGGGCATATTTGATCGCTTCGATGATCTCGTCTTCGGAAAATTCCTCAAATTCGCCTTCGAGCATGACTACGGCTTCTCTGGTCGCGCAGATAATAAAATCGATATCGGAAGAATCCCGTTGCTCATAGGTAGGATTGATAATCAACTTACCTCCGATACGGGCTACTCTCACCGCCCCGAGGAGGTTTTCAAACGGTATATCGGAAATACAAAGCGCGCATGCCGCACCGTTGATCGCCAGCACATCGGGGATATTCGTCCGGTCGCTGGAAAGCACCATCGCGATCACCTGTACTTCGTTTATGAATCCTTTAGGAAAAAGCGGACGGATTGTCCGGTCGATTACCCGGGCAGAAAGGATTTCCCGGTCTTTAGGACGGCCTTCTTTTTTTATATACCCCCCGGGGATTTTCCCCATAGAATAGGGTTTTTCCTGATATTCCACCATCAACGGCAGGAATCCCCCTGCGGTTGAAGGCTGCTTCGCCGCACAGACGGTGACCAGCACCATAGTATCTCCGTAAGAAACGATCACGCTACCGTTGGCTTGCCGGGCATACAACCCTGAAGAAAAGGTAAGCGGAGTTGATCCGATCTGATCAATGGTAATGGAAAAAGAATTCATTACTTGTGCAGTTTCAGTTCTTTAATTAAACTGTCGTATTGTTTATTATCTTTAGCCTTCAGATATTGGAGCAGGCGTCTGCGTCTGCCCACAAGCATGAGCAAACCACGACGAGAATGGAAGTCTTTCTTATGTTTCTTCAGATGTTCGGTAAGATCACGGATTCTTTCGGTCAAAAGGGCTACTTGAACCGATGCCGAACCGGTATCCTGAGGATGTCCTTTAAACTTTTCGATTACATTTTGTTTTTTAGACTTCTTTAACATAGATGCTATTATACCTTCTCTACTATTCTCTGTCAATAAATCCTTCATCTTGCGTTCTGAGTTGTTGATTTAGGGGGGATTTTGCAGAAAAACACCTCCCCCGACCTATTCAGAAGATATATATCCCTCTTCTGGAATAAGGGGAGATATCACTATATCGTCCCTAATCTCATGTAAATTATATCATGAAACGGCTGCCGGTCAACTATTTAAGTAAAATTTATTTATCAGGTGAAAAAGCGGTTGGTAATCGGCATCCGGCGGTCCCGCCCTAAGGCCCGAGGGGTGATTTTAATGCCTACCGGAGCCTGGCGGCGTTTATATTCGTTGGCATCGACCATCTTTACTACCTTGTCTACCACATCTTTCTTATACCCTTGAGCGACAATGGCATCACGAGAGAGATTCTCTTCTACATACAGTTTCAATATCGCATCAAGAAGCGGATATTCCGGTAATGTATCCTGATCACGCTGATTGAATTTAAGTTCTGCCGTAGGGGCCCGGCGTAATACCGATTCGGGGATAATTTTCTTTTTATATATCCGATTAATATACCGGGCAAGTTTATATACCAGCATCTTGGGAACATCTTTTAAAATACCGAACCCGCCGACCAGGTCTCCGTAGAGCGTACAATATCCGCAAGAAAGTTCGCTTTTGTTCCCGGTATTCAATACCAGATATCCGAATCTATTGGAAAAAGCCATCAGGATGTTTCCCCGGATCCTTGCCTGAAGGTTTTCATCGGTCTTATCGGATACCGTAAGCCCCCAACGGGAAGAAGATTCGAGCGCGTTACGATATACCCCGGCAATAGTATCGATAGGGACTATCGAATATTTGATACCTAAATTCCTACAGACCTTCTGAGCATCGGAAAATGTTTCGCGAGAGGTATATTTTGAAGGCATGAGTAACGCGGCCACGTTCTCTTTTCCCAGGCTCAAAACCGCAAGCGTGACGACTAACGCCGAATCAATACCTCCGGAGACCCCCACGATGACTTTCTTAAACCCGTTTTTACGTACATAATCAAAAAGCCCTAACTTGAGCGCGCAAAAGGCTTCTTTCTCTTCGATAATGGATAACCTTTTGGACGGATAGTTTTTATCGGTATCCAACCGGAATGTAAAAAAATCCTCACTGAACCTTTTTGCATGTCCGATCAATTTGCCTTGCGGCGAGAACACTTTACTGGTACCGTCAAACACCAGTTCATCCTGCCCTCCTACCAGGTTACAGTAAAGTACAAACGCTTTTGTCTTACGGGCAGCCTCGGAAAGCACTTTTTCCCGTAACGAGATCTTCCCCAGATGAAAAGGAGAACTGGAAATATTCACTATAAAATCCAGCCCTTTTTCCTTCAATACCGCAGTAACCTCCTGGTGCCAGATATCTTCACAGATCGTCACCGCACACTTAAACCCGTCCAGCTCATAACAAACGAGCTCGTCTCCCGGGGTAAAATACCTTTTTTCATCGAATACGCCGTAATTAGGCAGGACCACTTTGTGGTATATATCTTTGATCTTCCCGTCCTGGATAAAGGCGCAAGCGTTATAGATCTTGTCATCCTGTACGTCCACGAATCCAATAAATACCGACATCTTTTTTGTGTGACGGGAAATTTTCTCTAAATAACGTAGGTTCGTTTTGGCAAAATGAGATTTAAGCAGCAGGTCTTCCGGAGGATACCCGCAGAGAGCTAACTCACCGAATACGACCATATCTATTTTCTTCCGGCGCGCTTCGGTTAAAGCCCCGGCGATCTTACGGTAATTCTCCGGAAAATCTCCCACGCAGGGGTTGATCTGGGCTAACGCAATATTTATTTTCGGCATGAACGTTCTCTCCCTCACTTTAAGAGATATGGTCTTATTATAGAAACTCAAAAACTAAAATCAAGTGCTTTATATCCTGACGGATAGGTCACATAGACACATAGTCACAAAGTCACACGTGAAGAAATACTACGTGTGACGTGTGTCATGTGACTAGCCTGTCGACAGACAGGCGTGTGACGCATATTATAATTGTCTATTTACAATCATACCCTAATAACTTAAAATAAGATCTATGTTTGTATCTCTTTATAAGAAACTGAGAGATCTTTTTTTCCCCCGGTTCTGTTTTAACTGCGAAACTCATATCTATGACGGATTGCTCTGCGAAGATTGCCTTAAGCGTTTGAAGGTCCTCGCTCCCGGGAAAGGCCGCGCCGGTCTTTGTAAAAAGTGCCGGCAGAAAAAACCCGATTACGATTCGCTGATCAGTTGTTTCCTATATCGTGAGCCGCTCAAACAACTTCTCTTTCTTTACAAATACGGCCATTACGATTTCTTTTCGTCTTTCTTTTCATCGCTGATCGCAGACCATTTAAAACGGATCGGATTTCCCCATCACGATTACGATCTGATCATACCGGTCCCTTTATACCGTACTAAAAGACGTCAACGTCAATATAACCAGACCGAATTACTCGCCCGGGGACTCTCCGGTATCCTCGGGATCCCCTGTGCGGCCGATATCCTCTATTGCCGCAGGCCCCATCGATCGCAGACGGCAATAGACAAAACCAGGAGAAAAGATAACGTAAAAGACGTATTTGCGGTGAAACGGCCTTTACGGCGCGAGAATATAATTATCCTCGATGACGTAGTAACTACTTGTGCAACCATAGCGGAATGTAGTAAAGTATTAAAAGAAGATAACTGCGGCAAGATCGCCGTAATAACATTAGCGAGGGCCCAATGAGAATTCTCCGTAACTATATTTTAAAAGATTTTTTCTCTGCGTTTACTTTTGCGCTTCTCTCCCTTACCCTGGTCATGGTCTTAGGGAACCTCGTAAAGATATCAGATATGGTCATCCGGAAAGGCGTATCGTTATTTGAAGCGTTTAAACTGTTCGCTTTTTTCATGCCGTACCTTCTGGGATTTACCATCCCGTTAGCGTTACTCCTGGGGATTCTGATCTCTCTGGGCCGGCTTATCGCCGATAACGAGATCGTCGCGATCCAGGTCGCCGGGATATCCCCGATAAGAATCCTGAAAATATTCCTGGTGATAGGGCTGGGTTTCTCGTTATTCCTGTTCTATCTCAACGACAAAATCCTGCCGCATTTCCATTACCAATACCGGTCTCAGATGAAAACGTTGTCGTCACAAAAGCTATCTATGACCATCGAGCCGGGAGTGTTCCTGGATAATTTCGAAAATTTTATTTTATACGTCGGCGATACCGAAGAGAACAAATTAAAAAATGTCTATATTTACGAAACGAGCGAAGACCAACTCAGCCGGGTCACGTTTGCTAAACGCGGGGAGTTTATCGTCGAACCGCATACGATCAAGATGAAACTGGAAGAAGGGTTCCGTGACGAAGTAAGTCACGAAGATTCACAGGAATTTTACCGGTTGAATTTCAAAGTCTTTTTCATGGACATCCCGCTGGATGAAGAAGAAAACAAAAAAATCGAAAAAAAGACTTCCGACATGACCATCAGAGAACTCAAAGCCCGGATAAAAACATTCCGGGATACCGATGTCGTCCCTTACGAATTGATCCAGGAAATACATAAACGTATCGGATTCGCCTTTTCTCCCTTGACTTTTGTGATCCTGGGATTCGGGATCGCGACTATTGTCCGTCACCGCGAAAAATCGATCAACTTCGGGATCGCTTTTTTTACTGCCGGTATCTATTATTTGTTCTTGCTCCTGGGAGAAACTCTGGTAGAAGCAAAGATGCTCACGCCGATCGTAGGGATGTGGCTTCCTAATATTATTTTTGTCATGGTCGGTCTCTATCTGATCAAAAATGTACATCGTCGATAAATATATCCTCAGTAAAGTGGTAAAAGGGTACCTGTTGATCCTTGCGGCATTCATGGGCCTCTATGTGGTCATCGATTTATTCTCTAACCTAAGCGATTTCCTGCGGGCCGGGATCAGATGGGAAATATTGTTACGGTACTATGTATTGACCTTACCGCTTATTTTTCTGCGGGTCAGCCCTTTTTCACTTCTGATCAGCACACTCTATACTTTTACGGAACTCAACCGTCACAACGAGATCCTGGGGATGCGTACGATGGGGATCAGTATCCTGAAAATGGCATTACCGATCATCGCTTTTGCCTTTCTGGTCTCCAGTGGCGCGCTCTACCTGCAGGAAAATCTGCTCCTCGATACGCAACGACAGGCCGAAGACATCAAACTGGAATATTTAACTCAAAAAAATCCTTCCTACAAAGAACAACGCAATATAGCCTTTCGCGATAAAAACCTGCTTTACTTCATTTCCCGGTTTATCCCTCAAGATAAATCGCTTTTGGATGTGATCATCTTTAAAGAATCGCCGAATGGATCGATCGCTGAAAAAATGGTTGCCCGGAGGATCACTTTTATCAAAGGAGTATGGATTGCCAGCGACGTGGTCAGTTACAACGTCGATGCCGAAGGCGCTTTTGTCGAAACGCCGTTTTACTGGAAAGAAAAAATAATCGATCTCGATGAACAGCCGGAAAACCTGGTCATCAAAAAATCTATTTTTGAAGGGTTCACGACCCTTAAAAACCTGCATCGGGAGATTGCCAGGCTTAAAAGGATGCAGATGCAGCAGTTAGGAGACAACCTTGTGATCGAATTTCACCGTAAACTTGCCGATCCTTTTTCCCATATCTTTTTGATCATCGGAGTGCTCCCGTTTGCGTTAGAAATAAAAAAACGTAAAGCCGGACTTTCTTCGTTAGGCATCGGTTTTATCGTCGGATTTATTTATTATGTGGTTTTTTCCACCAGCATCGCTTTTGGAAAAGCCGGATTGGTCTTTCCGTTTCTGGCTCCCTGGATGGCCGGATTATTTTTTCTGATCGTGGGATTGAGCGGATTGAATCTGATCCGTTAGAGCCTCTTTTGTACAAAAATAAAAGATCCCTTGTCCTGTAAAAGACAAGGGATCTTTTATAATACTCTCTTCTTAAAAGATTATCTACCAGTACCGTTCTTGTATCTCACGGTCCCACTTTTTCAAAAGGGATACTACCGTTTTCTGTTTCTTATACGGCGGGGCAATACAGAATGTAGCACCAAGTGTGCCTTCTATCCCATCTCTTATCCCTAATGCCGTACCGGATGCGCTGCCGATTATAGCACTGCTTAGCGGATCGATCTTTTCGGCATGATAGGCAATGGAGAGCGGAACGTTAACCCAACAAAAAGCGACCTCGGCCACACTGTCGGCAAACTTACTTACCGGTCCTCCTTCATACATCGGTTTTTGCATCTGCTGCTCAGGAACAACCATCTGTTGTTGAGCGCAGAGCGATAAAGGAGAAAGTAACAAAAGTATGCCTAAAAATAACGTTACCTTTCTCATCAAACACCCCCTTTACTTATAATCCTCATTACACAAAAAAAAACCATAGCCTTACGCTATGGTATCCCTGCTTCTTCTTACATTTTGGCAGCTGACGACCATTGCCTTAATTTTTAAGGCGTTAGGCTCTTAAGCTTTGCCCAGAACCAGCCGCAAAACCAGAATAAATTCGGTTCTGGACGGTTCCTGGGTCCGAAGAGACCCAAAATCAACACAACGTTGAATTCCGAATCTTCGGACGCCCTAAGGTTTCCCTTAGTTTGCCTTTTTCAAAACATATTTTCAAGAGTTCTTTAAAAACAAGATTTTGCTACACCTTTTCTATACCATATTTCGAAAACAATTTCAAGATTTGGCGTAAAATTATATAACTAATTGTAATGCAATATGTTATGAATTAGATTTTTCAGGATTATGTATAGATCCGGGGGATTTTAGACGAAAGGCGAGTCACGATCTCATAGGGAATCGTACCGGCCCAGTGAGCAATATCTTCGGCACCGATACGGTGAGAGGAGTTTTTGCCGATAAGAGTAACCGGGCATCCTAAATGTACTCCGGTAATATTACCTGTTTCGACCATAATATGGTCCATACAGACTCGGCCCCGTATCGGGCAAAGCCTACGACGGATAAGGACTTGCCCTTTATTGGAAAGACGCCAGGGATATCCGTCGGCATATCCTATCGCGACCGTTGCGATCTGAGTCGGGGATTTAGTGACGAACGTACGGCCGTAACCGATACTTCGGCCACGAGGCACTTTCTTTAAAAACACTACTTGCGATTTCAAAGAAAGAATCGGCGAAAGAGGGATATCCATCTTTTCGTCCGGTTTTATTCCGTAAAGGATCAAACCCGGCCTCACCAGGTTAAACCGGGCGTGACGGTATTTCCAAAGCGCCATGCTGTTTGCCGTATGGATATAACGGAAATCGATCTTACGCTGTGACAATTCATCAAGCAGCTCATTGAACCGGCCGATCTGGAGGCGGGTAAACCGGTCGTCGGTACCGGCGGCCGGATAATGCGTGAAAATACCTTCTAATTCCAGATGAGTCAGTTTTTTTAACTGAACGATAGCGGCGACCGCGCCCTGATACCACCAACCGATACGGCCCATACCGGTATCGATCTTCAAATGGATCGGATGGATCTTGTTTTTACGGATAGCGTATTCATTCACTGATTTTGCGAAGTCCAGATTGGTAACTGTAGGAGTTACGTGATACCGAAAAAGTTCGGGGATCCCCTCTTTCAGTAATGCGGTTAAAATCAAAATCGGCTCTTTTATCCCGGCATGACGTAACTGGATCGCTTCTTCAAGCGAACCTACTCCAAAATACACAACTCCTAACGAAGAAAGACATCGAGCAATAGGAACGAGCCCGTGACCGTAAGCGTTCTGTTTTACGGTAGCCATGATCCCCACTTTCGGCCCGATGATCTTTTTAATCGTTAAAACGTTTTTCTTTAACGCTTTCCGGTCAACTTCGATCCATAACGGTCTATACATATTCAGTCTCCGGTCTCTGGTCTCTGGTCTATAGTTTTTGTTTTCGTTTTTCACTAAATACTATCGATCAACGACTATCGACTATACTATTTAATACGCTTCACCTGGCAGTCTTTCGGATAAAGATATAACGGTTTCAGTGTATCGCACTTTACGTACTTTTTCTTATTATATAACGGCCCGGCAAGGGTAATCAATACTTCCGCGTCCGGCCACACACACCCCCGGTGTACCGACAGGTTACGGCCCTGTTCATTTAAAAACTGTCTTATATGTTCGTCATAGGTCACAAATACATAATCCGAATGGTGAGCGATAAATTCTTTCGGCGTATACAGCCCCTCTTTTTTTACCCGGACGATCTTATTATTCGCAATACGGTAACTTGCTCCGTAAAAAAGGTTGCGCCGGGCGTCACTCACTACCGCGATACGGGTATACTCGGATTGGAGCTGTGTTACGATAGACAAAAAACTGCCCAGTTCAATTACCGGTTTATTGGCGCCGATACTGAACCCTTTCACAAGACTGTACCCGATACGCAGGCCGGTAAACGAACCCGGGCCGGAACCGATGACAAACGCATCGATATCGGCAAAGGTGGCCCTATGGGTATCCATCAGTCTTTTGATATCACCGATCAGGGTAGATGCCGCGCGCGGTTTATTCCGGGAAAACCGAAAAATGCGTTTTTTCTCATCTCCCAGAGCACAGGAAACCATCTGAGTCGAAGTCTCGATACTAAGTAATTTCATCGTAATCTCGCTTGCGTTGGGGTAACTTTTTAAAATCGATAATGACCGTCCGGCTTTTATCGTCGATATAATCGATTCCTACTTTCACGTACCGAGTGATCATTTCTTCGACCTTATCAGCCCATTCTATTAAAGATATGCCGCGGGGCTCATAAAAATATTCTTCGTATCCCAGTAAATCGAGTTCTTTTATTTTATCGATACGGTAAAGATCAATATGAAAGACCTTATTATTCTCTTTCCCGTATTCCCGGATTAAAGTAAACGAAGAGCTCCTGACGATATCCTTATCGATACCCAACCCTTTTAATATTCCTTTCACACACACGGTCTTACCCGCCCCCAACGGGCCGCATAACAATACTACATCACCTCTTTTAAGTGAACGGCCTAATCCCTGAGCAACACTTAAAGTCTCTTTCGGCGAACGGCTTATCTTTTTAAAAGTGCAGGTATCCTTTGACACTGACATCCTCGTTCTTCCCACCTGAGGCAATCTTATACCCGAAGGCGGCATTTTTTATCCGGCCTACCAGAAAATACTTTTTTGCAAGTTGAGCGATATTCTCACGTCTATCGACTGTAAACAGGAGTTCGTAATCTTCTCCCCGGTAGAGGTCTTTCTTCCCGCGCGTGAGGGGAATCTCCTCACTCCACAGCAACGCGCCTTTTCTGCTTGCCTGTAAGATCCGGTAAAGATCAAGGACGAACCCGTCGGAAATATCGATCATCGAAGTCACCTTATAGGCTTTGACCAACGCCTGTATCTCTTTGGCTCGTAATTGACACGGTTGATCGAACTTTAATCGTCCCAATGGGCCCGTGACAAAAATATAGTCACCGGATACGGCCGTACTGCGCAGGACATATTTTTTTGTCTCACCTACAGCCCAAATATCAAGGAATAAGACCGATGACTGTGACGTGTCTCCTCCGACAATATCTATTTTATATTTCCGGCAGTATTCTTTTATACCGGTGAATAAAGACCTCATATGTTGAGCCGAGGTCCCTTTGGGTATTCCGGCGGAAATCCCCAGATATTTCGGGACTCCCCCACAGGCGACGATATCGGAAAGCGCGCGCGATGCGGCTCTTTTGCCTAACTGCTTAAAATCAGCTCCCCGACGTGTAAAATGGACATGTTCGATAAAAAGGTCGCTGGTAAAAAGAAGGTAGCGCCCTTTTCCCTTCACTATCGCACAGTCATCGCCGATACCCACAATCACATCGCGATGTGTGGGAGAAGCTTTCTTTAAATATTCGATCCATTGGAGTTCGTTCATACTACAAAGTCACACGACACAAGGCCACATAGTCATACGTGAAAAACATCTTTATTTTCGGCAATTTCTGACATTATAGATATGTTGCCTACACAGTGCAATCTTTTTATTGAAAACCAATATGAGATATGGCATACTGAATTCATTATCAATAAGGATACGTCTACATTTCCGGAAATAACAGTCTTGATGCCGATATTTAGAATCACCCATGCTATTTAATTCCATAGATTTTGCGATATTCCTGCCGATCGTCTTCTTCCTTTACTGGGCAATAAGAGATTTAAAAATTCAGAACCTTTTTCTCCTTACCGCCAGCTATGTATTCTACGGTTTTTGGGACTGGCGGTTTTTAGGGCTGATCTTTATCAGCTCTATAGTAGATTATCTGGTCGGGATCAATCTGCAGTATGCGCAGAAAGAAACTCGAAGAAAAGCGCTTTTACTGTTCAGTATCGCAATAAATATCGGCATACTTTTTATATTCAAGTACTATGATTTTTTCATCGAAAACTTCATCAATGTCTTCCGGCTTTTCGGAACAGAATTCCAGGCTAAAAGGTTAGATATCGTCATCCCGGTCGGAATAAGTTTCTACACTTTTCAGACGTTAAGTTATTCTATCGACGTATACCGCCGGAAGATCACACCGCAAAAAGATATTATCGCGTTTTTCGCGTTCGTCGCGTTTTTCCCCCAACTCGTAGCCGGACCCATTGAACGGGCAAAAGAGCTCTTACCGCAATTCCTCCAAAAACGCGCGTTCGACTACACTCAAGCCGTCGACGGGATGCGGCAGATACTGTGGGGGCTGTTCAAAAAAATGATCGTTGCCGACACCTGCGCGTATTATGTCAACGACATCTTCGCCCATTACGGCGATTATTCGGGCAGCACATTACTTCTGGGGGGAATTTTATTCGCTTTCCAGATCTACGGCGATTTTTCCGGTTACTCGGATATTGCGATCGGTACGGCCAGGTTGTTCGGATTTACGCTTATGCGGAATTTCGCTTACCCCTATTTCTCCCGGGATATCGCGGAGTTCTGGAGAAGATGGCATATTTCGCTCACCAGCTGGTTCAGAGATTATGTATATATCCCCCTGGGAGGAAGTAACACAGGATACCTACGGAAAATATGCAATATTTTTATTATATTTCTCGTAAGCGCGCTCTGGCACGGTGCGAACTGGACTTTTATCGTCTGGGGCTTAATTAATGCGTTCTGTTTTTTACCGTTGATCTTCCTGGGGACTAATCGCCGTAATCTGGATACGGTAGCCCAAAACAGGATAGTGCCGACATGGCACGAACTGCGCGATATGGTATTCACGTTTTTCATTATTGTCTTGGGCTGGATATTCTTCCGTTCGGAAAACGTATATCAGGGGTGGGTAGTTATAAAAAAAATAGCGTCAAAAGGGTTATTCGATGCCGTCCACGAATTCCCCAGCAAACTCATCGTCTTGATATTGTTCATGCTCATCTTCGAATGGGTACAACGGGATAAACAGCACGCTTTGGAATTTACTCCCCGGGTTCATTATGCCTTGCGGTACGGGGTGTATTCGGTCCTGGTCTTTCTCCTGGTTTTTTTCACCGTTGAACCGCAGGCATTTATTTATTTCAAGTTTTAGCTATCATGAACGATCTGCAAAAATTCGTATCAAAAACAGCCGCCTGGTGCGTGTACGCGTTTCTTTTCTGTGTCGCCGTCAGATTGATAATCCTGTCCGTCAATATCGAACAATATCCGTTTAAATATCTTTACCAGTATCAAATCGATAAAATCGACAAAAGCAGCGGCATCCAGACGGTTTTTATCGGCGACAGTTCTTTAGGGAATTCGATATCGGCGGAAGAGTTTTCCCGGCTATCCCGCACCAACTCAATGAACGCGGCGCTCACCGGCTATTATGGGTTTGCCGGGCAATATAATCTTTTGAAAAGAATAATAAAGAAAAATCTTCAGATTAAAAACGTTATCGTCATGAACACATTGGATATGATGGGCCGCGAGATTTCATACCAGGGGTACCTTTATTCTATCGGAGACATTCAGGGTCTGCTGGAACTGGCTCCCCGGGAAAAACTGTCCGTAATAAAAGCCCTTTACACAACGAGAGGCGACGTCATCGACGATCTCCTCGGTCTTTTCAAAACGAGAAAGGACAACGAGCGGTGGAAAGGAGACGATTATATAAAGCAGCAAGATAAAAAACAATTCTTAACTCAGGCGAAAGGTATCCCGGTAAGCTCTATAGAAAAGGATAAAACGTTGTTTCTAAAAAAGATCATCATTCTCTGCAAAACCCACGGCATAAATCTCCTGTATCTGCACGGCCCGCTCTGGGACTCGAAAGTACACGCATCTTCTTCTTATATTACGCAGATAAACGGGATACTCAAAACCACCGGCATCACGCTCATTGACCACGTATTCGCAGTACCGAACGCCGAACTGGGAGATTCTGCCGACCATATCACTCCTCCCCTTAAAGCAGAATATACAAAAAAATACTACGACCTCATCCGGGATCATTTAATCGTCCCCGCTCCTGATAATTTAGAATTCTCTTCTTATTAGATATTCCTCTACGTATTAAGTCACACGACACACGCCCGACTGCCCTCCTGTAAGTCAGGAGCGGGCAGGTCACATAATCACACGTAAATCTGCAAGCAGGCTTGTCACACGTTTCACGTCACATGTCACACGTATTAAGCCTTTCTGACATGTGACTATGTGACCTTATCAAACCGCTTCTTTATATTCTGCTTATACGGCGGCTTGATAATGCCGCGATCGGTGATGATCGCGGTGATCAATTCGTGAGGGGTCACGTCAAAGGCGGGATTATAGGCCGGGACGGTTTTCGGCGCGATGGGAAGTTTTCCGAGTATCATCGTTACTTCCTGAGAGTTCCGCTGTTCGATGGGAATACGTTTACCCGTTTTCTTTTTAAGATCGAACGTCGAAAACGGCGCGGCGACATAGAACGGGATACGATGATGCCGGGCAAGGACCGCAACACTGTAGGTCCCGATCTTATTCGCCACATCCCCGTTCGCGGCGATCCGGTCGGCACCGACGACGATCTTATCGATCTTTCCCTGCTGCATGAGGAATCCGGCCATATTGTCGGTGATCAACGTTGCCGGTATCTGTTTTTTAGTCAATTCCCAGGCGGTCAATCGCGCTCCCTGAAGAAGGGGCCTGGTCTCATCGACAAACACATGGATATTCTTTTTCCCGTAGATACGCGCGGCGGCAAAGATGACCGAAAGCGCCGTTCCCTCGCCTGCGGTCGCAAGACACCCCGCGTTACAATGGGTCAGGATAGAATCGCCGCGCCGGATGACCCGCATGCCGTACTCTCCGATACGGGCACACAACTGCCGGTCCTGGGCATGGATCGTTTTTGCTTCGTTTAGTACCGCGCGGGTTATCTCCCCGATAGTCCTGTGTCCGTTCTGGGCGACGGCATTCTTTATCCGGTCTAACGCCCAGAAAAGATTTACCGCCGTCGGACGCGATGTTTTGAGGTGATCGATTATCTTATACGTCTGTTTTAAAAAAACATCTTTACGGCGGCAGTTTGAAGCGGTCTTTTTCATCGCGATATAGACGCCGTAGGCGCAAAACACGCCGATCAAAGGCGCCCCGCGTATCTTTAACCTCACGATCGCCTCATATACCTCATCTACCGTATCGGCGACATACCATTTCTCTTTTAACGGTAACTGCGTCTGATCGAGGTACCATAACCTATCGTTTTTGAACCGGATAGAATCCATAACCACGCCCTCCGGGCTTACACAGATGATCAATTTTATATTATTATTTCGGGCGGACGCAAGGGCCGCCCCTACTCAATCCCAAATACGTTCCGCACATTCTCACTTACTTTTTCGGCCAATTGCCCGATGTCGATCTGTTTGATATCGGCGGCAAACGCATATACTTTATCGATATCCAAAGGGGATGACCGTTCGTTACGGATCTGCATATAAGGCGAATCCGTCTCAAGCAACAACCGGTCCAGCGGGATCATACGCAAAGAGTTTAAGATCTCCCTTTTTTTCCGTAATACGTTTAACGAAAACGAAGCATACCCTCTCTTATTCACTACCCGCTTTAAGAATATCTCGTCCTGGCTGAAACAATGGAATACGATCTTTTCATAATCCTCGTAATATTCATCCAGGACGCTGAAAATCATCGGCACATTGAACCGGTTATGAACGATTATCGGTTTTGAGAATTTTTGCGCTAAAGCGATAAACTGTTTTAAAATACGCACCTGGTCATGGGTAGAAAATTTAGCGGTAAAATCAAGGCCAATCTCCCCCACCGCGACTATTTTGTCGTTATTGCCGATGATTTCTTCGTACCGGGAGATAGTATCTTCGGCGAACGATTCGATAGAAAACGGGTGGAACCCTATTGCCGAATACAGATGAGGATTCTTTTGAACGATATCTAAAGATTTTTTACTGGATTCGATGTCGATACTGACATCGATGAACCGGTATTCAGAAGGTAACGCCTTTTCATCAAAAGCTTTACGCTCCTCATCATTCAATGAGTTGATGTGACAATGGGTATCTATCAACATACGCTACGCATTACGCAGATGATCGCGGACGGGAATCGACTGATGATCGCTGGAATCTTTCTGTGATCATCTGCGTTTCCCCTGTCATCTGTGATCATCTGTGTCCTTCACATCGATTCGCGGAAAAAGCGGATTCTCTTTTTTGATGTTAAAAACAGCGTCTATAGTCCATATCGTATTCTTTTCTAACCCCTCCTGCAATAACCCTTCGATACTTCCCGGGCCGCCCAGTTGCCGAAAAATACTCTCAGCCGTCTGCGGCATCACCGGGTACACATAGGCGGCAACAATAGTTATTCCCTGCAATAAAGACCAGATAAAATGATGCAATTCGCTCTCTTTTTGAGATTTTTTTAATTCCCAGGGCTTAGTGTCTTCGATGTATTTGTTCATCGTCCCGATGAATTTCCATACTTTCTCGAGTGCTCCCGAAAAATTCACCTCATCCATAGCTTTGGCATATTCGGCGAACAAATATGTCCGGTCACCGATAAAGGAATGGAAAACATCCGGGATCGTTTTATGAGACGGAACCGGTATGTTTCCGTTAAAATATTTCTCGCTCATATTAAGTACCCGGTAGACCAGATTCCCCAGATCGTTAGCCAGGTCGCTGTTTAAACGGGTCGTAACCGCGTCCCAGGAAAAATTCCCGTCAGCGCCGAACGGCACCTCGCGCAGGAGGAAATAACGCAAAGAATCGACTCCGAACTGTTCAATAAATTCAAACGGGTTGACGATGTTTCCTCTTGATTTAGACATTTTTTCATCGTTTATCTTCCACCAGCCGTGAGCGAAGACCGTCTTGGGCATTTCCACCCCTAACGCACGCAGCATAATCGGCCAGAATACCGCGTGATGACGGATAATATCTTTAGCCATGAAATGGATTTCCGCCGGCCACCAACGGGAAAAAGCGGCGTGGTCTTCGCCGTACCCCAGAGCGCTGATATAATTGATCAACGCGTCAAACCACACATACACAACATAGTGGGCTTCACCGGGAAACTCGATTCCCCAGGTGATACGTTCCTTCGGACGGGAAATACACAGGTCTTCAAGAGGATTGTGCTGGAGAAATCCCACCACTTCGTTATAGCGGATCTTCGGCCGGATAAAATCCGGGTTTTCCTTCAAATAGGTTTTAAGCCACCCTTCGTATTTCGAAAGGCGGAAAAAGAAATTCTCTTCAACAATCTCTTCAACATCCCGTTTACAATCGGGACACCCGCCGGCTTCTTTTACCTGGCTTTGGGTCCAGAACGCCTCGCAGGGACGGCAATAGAAGCCCCGGTACCGGGACTTATATACATCCCCGTTTGCCGTCAACGTCGCGATAACCTTCTGCACGACACGGATATGCCGCGCATCCGTCGTACGGATAAAATCACTGTACTCGACATTCAATACCTGCCATAATTTTTTGAAATTCTGCATGACCTCATCGACGAAGCCTTGAGGTTCTTCCCCTGCGGCTTCGGCAGCTTTTTTTATTTTTTCTCCGTGTTCGTCGGTACCGGTCAGAAAATAGGTATCAACTCCCGTAAGTTTTTTAAACCGGCAATAGGCATCGGCGGCAACCGTCGTATAGGCGTGGCCGATATGGGGAGAAGCATTGACATAATAGATCGGGGTAGTGATATAGCACTTATTCATTGGAAGGGAAACTTACCTTTTCGATAAATCCGTCTTCGAATTCCACATAGACCTGGCGTTTATAGACATTCACTCCGATGACTTTCCCTTTACCGCGGGGAGTCTGAAGCGATTGTCCTTCTTTCGGCAGTCCTTTAGAGAATTCTTTATAACTTTTATATTCATAGAAAAGGCAACACATAAGCCTGCCGCAGATACCGGATATTTTCGAAGGGTTCAGCGGGAGTTTTTGGACTTTCGCCATCTTGATACTTACCGGTTCGAAATTTTTTAAAAACCGTACGCAACATAACGACTGGCCGCAAGGGCCGAATCCGCCGAAAAGACGGGCTTCGTCGCGTACCCCGATTTGACGCATCTCGATCCTGATCTTGAATACTTTAGCCAGATCTTTGACCAGTTCCCGGAAATCCACCCTGCCTTCGGCAGTAAAATAGAAGATTATCTTCTTCTTATCATAAGAATATTCCGCTTCGACCAGTTTCATGTCCAGTTTACGTTCCCTCACCTTTCGCGAACAGATCTGTAACGCGTCTTTTGCCTGTTTTTTGTTCTCTTTGATCTGACGAAGGTCTTCGGAAGTCATTACCCGTATCACTTTTTTTCCGCTGGCGATCACTTCTTCGGTCGGTATCTCCAGGATCTCGCCATAATCGATGCCTCGGTCAGCTTCAACGATCACCTTATCTCCGGCTTTCATCTCATCCGGCCCGCTATACGCGATGATATTGCCGGCTTCTCTCAACCGCACCAGAGCGATTCGGGATTTACCACCGGAAGCGGATTGTGGAGTAGAGACCGGTTCAGAAGATTCGGGGACTTCTTGAGACAGGGCGTCTTCATCGGAATATTCTTCATACATTTCCGGTGATGCCGGCTGTTCGGGATGCTCGGGGAATTGTTCCTGTTCGTCGTGTTCAGACATATATCGCCTTTCTTAATGAATACCCTCGGCTGCCCGCAGGATAAGCTGGGATGCTAAATTTAGATTTATCGTATCCAAGTCATCGTATATCTTCAAAATATGTTCCAGACAACGGATATATCCGGACGAGGCGGTTTTTAGAGGTAGAATTATCTCATAACTATCCGGTGACAGCAACAGCTTTTTATCCTTTAAGATCCGGAAGATCAACGCGTCCCGTAACAATACTACCAGGTCGTCAAACACCCGTCGGGATGAGGCCCGTTCTTTCAAGGTGAGAGCCTGATGAGAGAAAAAACCGGCCACACGCGCAGAGTCATTGAAAGCGTACCTTTGCTGGTGATGCGGGAAATAGATACGCCGCGTACGGGATATGATCGTCGGGAATAATTTATCTATCCGGGAAGAGATCAGGATAATAACGGCTCCTTTAGGCGGTTCTTCCAGGGCCTTCAAAAATGCGTGCGCGGCTTCCTCCGTCATCATATGCGCCTGATTTATCAGGAGCATTTTACGCGATAAAAACGACGGTTTAGTGCTCAAAAACTGTTGGGCCTGGCGGATCTGATCGATCTTTATCGACGTCTCTTCATCGATGAGCAGATAATCCGGTATGAGGTCTTGCGTTATTCTCTGGCAATGACGGCACTTTTTACAAGGATAATCACTCACCTCACAGGTGCATAACTGGACGATCTCTCGAGTAAACGGGAGCAGACCTTCCCCGACGAATAAATATGCCGGAGCAATCCGCTCATGACGTTTTAAACTGACAAAATAATCTAAGACTTCGGGGTAACCCCTTTTTTCTGTAACCATTGGTCGATCATCTCCTCGAGATCACGATATACAGCTTCCAGGCTTTTATCGGCTTTGATCACTCTCACCCGGCGGGGATTTTTACGGGCAATCTCTTTAAATCCCCGTTTAAGACGGCTATGGAACTCAAACGACCGGCTTTCGATCCGGTCTTTATTTTTAATCCGGCCTAACGAGATTTTCACGTCGGTCTCAAGAAAAACAGTCAGATCGGGCGTGATCCCTAACGAAAATTTTTTTACCGCGGCCTCGACTGTCTTACCTAATCCTAACCCATATCCCTGGTAAGCGATGGTCGAATCGAAAAACCGGTCGCATAACACGATATCGTACCGCATAAACGCGTCCTGCAATTGCTCTTCGATCAGCTGGGTACGCGCGGCAAGATACAGGAGCAGTTCGGTATGTGGCGACACATTGTTCTTTTTCCCAAGAAGAATCTGCCTGATCTTCTCGCCGGTTTTAGTCGAACCCGGTTCCCGAAAGACCCCGACCGCGAGTTTCTTTTTACGCAGATATCCCGCAAGATGCGTGATCACGCTGCTTTTCCCGCAGCCTTCCAATCCTTCGAGCGTGATGAATAATGATTTTCTTTTCATATCATTATAGAAGCGGAACCGCGCTGATCTAAACGCGGATTCACGCTGATTACACCTTCTGGCAACCTACGCGGTTGCCAGAAGGTTAAGAACATTAAAGTTTTCGGCGCCAGGTAGTTTTACCGTCTTTACCGTCTTCTAAAATAATACCTTGTTTTAATAATTCTTCGCGGACTTTATCGGCTTCTTCGAAATTCTTTTGTTTTTTATAGACCGCGCGCATCTCGATCATCGCTTCGATCTCTTTTTCGGACAGTTCAAGCGGTCTATCGGTAAAAAAGTCGAGACAGAATATATGGGCAATTTCCTGCATTATTTCTAAAGCATATTTCAGAATAAAATCTTTTAATTCGATATCGCTATCAAGTGTTTTGTTGAATGCAGTTACCATATCAAACAAAACCGCAAGGCCGCGCGGCATATTGAAATCATCATCCATCGCTTCAATAAACTGCTGTTTGAAAATACCTGCATTACCAGCCCCTCCTCTAAACTCTTCTGTAATATTAATTTTTCCATATTGCTGTTGTAACTTATCATGAAGAATTTTGATCCGTTCGTATGCAGTTTTTGCCTCTTTCATCTTCTCCCAGGAGAAATCGATAGGACTGGAATAATGCGCCCCAAGATAAAAAAGTTTCAGGATATCTGCCGGATATTTTTTCACTACGTCTTTTATCGTAAAAAAGTTGCCCAGTGATTTTGCCATCTTCTGGCCGTTGATGGTCAGTAACCCGTGATGAATCCAGTATTTCGCAAACTGTTTACCGGTCAGCGCTTCACTCTGAGCCAATTCGTTTTCATGATGAGGAAATACCAGATCCACCCCCCCGCCGTGAATATCTAATGTGTCGGTGTGAAGATATCTTTGACTCATCACCGAACACTCGATATGCCAGCCCGGCCTCCCTTTACCCCAGGGACTATCCCACGCCGGTTCCTCCGGTTTGGTTTTTTTCCATAACGCGAAATCAAGCGGATCTCTCTTATAAGGATCTTTTTCTATCCGTACCGAATCCAGAAGATCGTCGATCTTTTTACCGGACAGCACACCGTAATGAGGCAGTGTTCGTACCGAAAAATACACGTTCCCTTCTTTTTCATAGGCAACCCCTTTTTCGATAAGGTTACCTATATAGTGCTGCATCTCTTCGATGTTTTCGGTCGCTTTCGGCTCGGCATCGGCCTGGGGGATTCCCAGTAATTTCAGATCTTCGTAGTAACTGTCGATATAGGTAGTCCTCACTTTCTCAAACGCTTCTTCTAACGAAATATCCTGTTCTTGAGCCCATTCTCTGGCTCGATTGATGATCTTATCGTCGACATCGGTAATGTTACGGACCAGGGTTACTTTGTACCCGCGAAATGAAAGATAACGGCGGATGACTTCGAATACGTATAATGACCGGGCGTGGCCGACATGGCAATGGTCATAGACGGTGACTCCGCAGGTATACATATTCACTGTACCCGGAGTAAGCGGGCCGAAAAGTTCCTTTTGCCCGGTAAGCGTATTAGATATCCTTATTTCTGACATTTTTTCATCAATACTTGAGCCATGACACAAAGAGAATCCGTACCCCCTAAAATATCCAGCTTTTCTTTTGATTTTATTTTCACGTTCACCTGGCCGGTCTTAAACAGCTTCTTGAGCGATGTGACCATACGTTTTTTATGGCCGGCTAATTTCGGCCGGTCGGTAATGATTATCAAATCAAGGTTAAGCAGTTGATAACGGTTCTTCATTTTTTTCAGTACTGTATCTAAAATCTTTGTACTGCGTATCCCTTTCGATCTTTTACTTCCGGGCGGGAACATATCGCCGATATCTCCCAGCCCCGCCGCGCCGCATAACGCGTCACAGGCCGCGTGTAATACCGCGTCGCCGTCGGAAACCGCGTCTATCCCGAAGGGGGCTGCGATCTTTATCCCGCCTAACATAAGATCTTTCTTTTTGGAGCTGAACCGGTGCACATCGAAACCGAACCCGATACGTAACAGATGTACCGGTCCCTGTGCGGCTGTTTTTCTCTTTATTCTCATCGGCATTTGAAATGGTTGAGAAACGCCTCGGCTACTTCGAGGTCTTCCCGATAGGTAACCTTGATATTATTATAGTCACCGGGTATGACTTTCACTTTTTTACCGAGCAGCCCGATAAGTTCGGTCTCATCGTATACGTTTCTTTTTTTAAACCGTTTAAACGAATCTTCCAGGAGATCACGTGTAAATCCTTGCGGGGTCTGGATCATATAGATCCCGTGACGGTCTATCGGTAATACGATCGTGGCCTTTTTTACTTTCTTTAACGCTTCTTTTACCGGTACCCCTAAGGTGACCGCCGGATTTTTCTTTAAAGCCTTTATCAGCGCCGTGATATGCGTTTTATGCACAAACGGACGGGCACCGTCATGGACAAGTACCGTATCGATACTTCCGGAAAGGTTCGCCAGCCCCTGATATACCGAATCCTGACGACGTATGCCGCCGCAGGCTACCTTGACTTTCTTCTCTTTCAAAATCTGAGCGGCTTGAGGGAATGACTCTTTGGAAACAACGACTACGATCTCCCGTATCGCCGAAAGGGCAAGAAAGGTTCTAAGGCTGTACCATAGAAGCGGTTTTTTCCCTAAAAGGACAAACGCTTTATCTTTTTTATGTTTTAAACGTTTGCCTTTCCCGGCACAGACGAGTATAGCTCCAACTTTCATACAACGTCACAAAGTCACAAGGTCACAAGGTCACAGGTCACGGTTTTTTCCTCCCGTGTGACGTGTGACTATGTGTCGTGTGACCATTATTTATCCAGTTAACTTAGTGAATACGATCCTCCCTGAAGGAGATTGTAATACCGAGGTAACCTCGACTTCCGCCGTTTTACCGATAAGCCAGCGGGCGTTTTCGACCACGACCATGGTGCCGTCTTCTAAATAGCCTACGGCCTGATTCGATTCTTTTCCTTCTTTCACAAGTTTAAGGTTCAATTTCTCACCCGGCATGCAGATCGGTTTCAGGGCGTTGGTCAGGTCGTTGACATTCAATACTTTCACGCCTTCTAACTGGGCGATACGGTTTAAATTGTAATCGGTGGTCAGCACTTTCGCTTCCGAAAGTTTAGCCAACTTTACTATTTTGGCATCGACCCCTTTTTTGTCTTTAAAATCTTTATCGCCGATGATCACCTGCATCCCCGGTTCTTTTTTGAGTGAATGTAATATTTCGATGCCGCGCTTGCCTCTTTGCCGTTTTATATGTTCGGTCGAATCGGCAAGGGTCTGCAATTCGTTCAATACGAACCGCGGCACGATCAGGTTGGCATCGATGAATCCGGTCTTTACGATATCGAGGATCCTGCCGTCGATAATGCTTGAAGTATCGATTACGATCGATTCTTCGTTCAGTTCCTGTCTCTTGAACCGGACATACGGGATCATTAGATAAAATTCATCGTTGATCTTAAGCGCCAAAGCTACCCCAAAATAGATAAACCCTAAAGAAAGCATCAACTTGCTCAAACGGATGAACTCCACCGGTAACCGGAAAAGTTCAAGGATACCGCCGAAAGCACCGCCTACGCCCAATCCGATTACTGCTCCCAGCATTGCCGCCAGAAAACCTTTAAACGACAACCGGTGAGCAACGGCCTCAATAATCACCACGATCAATCCTACATACAAACCGACCATCGCGAACATAAACGCCTGATCTTTTCCCAAAAGATATCCGGCTCCGGCAAATATGAGCACAAAAAGCGCCCGGATCACATTAAGACTGTTCATAAAAATACCCCTCCTTCAATGAGCACGTCACTTATGGAGCATAAGCGCTCATAAGTGACAGGTGCGAATTGAATCCTTGACCATGGGATTACGTAACCCTATTGTCAAGGATCTCAAAATATTAATAAAAACTCCCCTTTTTACCATATTTCTTCTACGGTCTCCTTTAACGTATTTACTGCCTTAATTGTAACTTCTCTCACTTTTACGTCAACCTCTTTAAGATTACCTTGCGGAATAAATACTTTCTTGAACCCTGACCGGGCGATCTCCTTCAGGCGGATATTGATATTATTGAGCGGCCTTATTTCCCCGGCAAGCCCCACCTCTCCCAGAAACACTATTCCTTCAAGTATCGCTTTATCTTTATAGCTGGAAATAATCGCCATACACGCCGCCAGATCCGCGCTTGGATCATTGATCCTTAACCCGCCGCTCACATTGAGGAACACGTCGTCACTGGAACACGTGAGTTTCAGCCTTTTTTCAATGATCGCGATCAAAAGAGAAAACCGGTTAAAATCGAACCCTAACGAACGCCGACGGACCACTCCGAATGAAGCTTTACTCACCAAAGATTGCAATTCCAGCACCAACGGCCTTATTCCTTCGACCACACAGACGATCGAGGAGCCCGCGACCGGAGATTGATGGTGAGGCAGGAGGATGCCGCTTAAGCTTTCGACTTCATTCAAACCGTCTTCGGTCATCTGGAATGCGGCGATCTCTCCGGTTGCTCCGAACCGGTTCTTTATCGTCCGTAAAATACGGTAATAGGAGATCACTTCACTCTCAAAATAAAGCACGCAATCGACAATATGTTCTAAAAGTTTCGGCCCGGCGATCATCCCGTCTTTCGTGACATGTCCGACAATGAATACCATCAATCCGGTATTCTTGGCGATCTGGGTCAGGAAATCCGCGCACCCTTTTATCTGCGGGACGCTCCCTTTCTGAGTACCGATTGAAGGATGATGGACCACCTGAATAGAATCGACGATAAGGAACTCAAACCGTTCTTTCTTTATATGTTCATATACGGCGCTGATATCTTCTTCGTTGAGAAGATAAAAGTTTTCAGCGTGTAAGCCCAGGCGTTTTGCTCTTAACGCTACCTGTTCGACCGACTCCTCCGCACTCACATAAAGCACTTTACCTTTTTGAGCTAATTTCGCGCTTACCTCAAGGAGGAGAGTAGATTTCCCTACTCCCGGTTCTCCCCCGATAAGTACGACCTCGCCTTTCACTAACCCTCCGCCGAGGATCGTATCAAAACCGGCAAGTCCCGTAGGGATACGTTCTAACGAATAGCGGCTGACTTCGGCTAAAGGGACCGGAGTACTGGGGTTTCGTGAGACCATACCCGTATCGCTCAACATTACGTGTTTGGTCTCGGTCTGCTCTTCGAATGTCTCCCAGCTGGCGCAGTGAGGGCATTTCCCCAGCCACTTTACCGATTGGTATCCGCATTCAGTGCATACAAATATAGTCTGTGTTTTACCCATACATATTTTCTGTCTTACAAAAAGGCACGTAACCGCATCTCTCGATGCCATTACCCCGCCTTCCTGCAAAAGATACCGTTAACGGGATCTTATTTCTTTTGGTTTATGTAAAAGTTTCCAAGGATGGGCTTTGATATCGTCAACTAACTCTTCAGTTTTTATGTAGAGTGAGTCGTCATAAAGAAATTTTCCTATAGTACCTTCACCTTGATGAATATCTCTCATGATCTCTTCAAAGTGCTCAGTAATATTTTTTAGATTTAACACAATTTCTTTAAAAGACTCTTTTACTTGCCCATCCTGAACAAACTCATCAACTTTAACCATGGTCTGGTGAAAGGAAGACATAATCGTAAATAAAGGGACCGAAGAGATCCCTTCGACCATCTCGCCCGGTTTCAAGTATTCTTCGATCGTTTTAGGCGGAATGATCTCCAGATACTTTTCTCCGAAAAGGCTGAGACTATTGATAAAGAAGCGGGAACCGCGGGGAACTTTTGTCCCCTGTTTAATCTTAGCCTGCACATAGACGATCGGTTTAGAATCGGAAGTATCGACTTCGACATTTTTAATCTCCCCCACGTCGACTCCCGCAAACCGGACCGGGGATGCCGGTTTAAGCCCTTCGGCAAAATCGAATTTTACTCCCAGAACATAGGTCCCCTGCAGGAAAGAGACTTCCTGTATGGAAATCCCGGCAAGAAAAAGGAGCAATACCGCTCCTACCAGGAAAATGCCTACTCTTATTTCAAGAAGATATTTCCGTATATCCAGGATCTTTCTTTTCATTGTTATACCTCCATCTCCTTTATCGGGCCGCTTGATGAGCCCTGAATAAACTGGACGACCCGCGGGTCGGTTATTCTTTCCGGATTCTGCAGATCATCTTTATTACCTTCAAAGATGATCTTTCCCTGTAATAAAAACGCAACTCGTTGCGCTATTTTCAAACCCACGTCGAGGTCATGAGTGACTACCAGTGTCGTAATCGACAGCCGCTGATGCAGGTCCTGGATAAGATGGACGATCTTATCGACAGAAATAGGGTCGATACCGGTCGTCGGTTCATCATAAATAATGATCTTAGGACGATAAATGATCGCCCGGGCGATCGCGACCCGTTTACGCATCCCGCCGCTTAATTCATACGGATAGAGTTCCTCTATCCCTTCCAGGCCGACCATCTCCAATGCCGTATGCACTTTAGGTAAGATCTCGGCTTTCGTCAACGCCGAATGCTGAATAAGCGCGAACCCGACATTCTCACCGACAGTCAGCGAATCGAAAAGGGCGCTGTTCTGAAAAACGACTCCGAATTTAAGACGGGTCTGGACAAGTTCCTGTTCATCAAGCTGATTGAGGTCTTTCCCGTCGATCAATACCCGTCCGGAATCGGGATGGATGAGGCCGATCAAATGCCGCAAAAGCACGGTTTTACCGGCACCGCTTCTTCCTAAAATAAGGAACGCTTCTCCCGCTTCAATAGACAAGTCGATCCGGTCTAATACTTTTTTCTGTTCGAACGATTTACTTATATTTTTCAATTCAATGAGACTCATGCTAATATAAAATAGAAAAGCGCCGTCAGGATACAATCGCAGATAATGATCAATAAAAACGAACGTACTACCGACATTTGTACCGCTTTCGATACGTCGGCCGATGACTGCGGACGGAATCCTTCAAACGCGGAGATAAGCGCAATGATCGACCCGAAACAGACACTTTTAATCAGACCGCTGACAATATCTTTGTACTGTAACGATTCAAAGGTCATCTGGAAATAAAGATTGAACGGTATAGAAAATTTCGCCGCGCCGACCACGTATCCGCCGAAAATCCCCAGGCATCCCCCGTAGATCACCAGTAACGGCATGGAAAACAGCAGGCTTATGAATTTAGGTACTACCAGGTAATCGATGGGATTTACCGCGAACGCTTCCAGCGCATCGACCTGTTCGGAGATCTTCATCGCCCCGATCCCTGCGGTAATCGCCGCGCCACTCCTGGCGGCAACGATCAAAGATCCCAGGACCGGACCTAATTCCCGTACCAGAGAAAGCCCGACCAAAGAAGAAATATAGATTTCGGAAGAAAACTGTTTTAGAAAAGACGCAGTCTGAAACGCGATGATAATCCCCACAAAAAAGGAGATCAACGAGACCAGAAAAAAGCTCTCGATCCCTATGGAAACGATCTCTTTAAGGACGATCTTCAGATTATGGCGGCGGGTCAGCATGAAATAAACGGTATCTTTAATAAAGATACCTACACTTCCGCAATATTTAAGAAGTTGTTCGGCATTCTTAAGTATATACATGGCTAAAATTCGCTCTTCCTCTCAAACCCCAGGATTGATTTATCCTCTTCAATACGATATTTTAAAAATTTATTCTCGTCAAGACGGAACCGTAATTCCGTCCCGAGCTGTTGAGCCTGATTCGGGGCGGATGAACCGCCTAACCGGACTCCTAACCGGGAATCGACGTCACGGCCGATTCCGGCATCGTCGATACCGCGGTATATCTTCCAATCCCCGATACTGATGATCTCTTTGGCACTGGAACGCAATGAAGCGTACATCGTCTGGAAATCGCGGATGTTTATCCTCCCTTCCAGAATATACGCCGTCCCGTCGGGTAACACCGTCTGGGAATCGCTCACGTTCAGATAAGGATACGTCCCGCTGAAAAAAAGAACTGTTTCTTTAAACGTGAAGTTTACCAGTTTACCGTCTTTCACCAGAAGTTTGCCTCGTAACAACGGGTTGTTCGTACTCCCCTGGATGAAGATATCTCCCTGAACGTCCCCCAGGAATCCTTCCATCGTCATCGCCATATGCACGTTCACGTTCAAGTCAACGATATTCTTCGCGTAATCTATTTTACCACGAATCAGGAAATCTTTGCTTTTTGCATAGTTAATAATAAATTCCGAACCCTTCTTGATTATTTTAGCTTCAATCGGACTAAAAGCAAAGCCTCCCCATCCCAGGCCGTCAATATGTATGTTATAAATAAGATAATCTTCTTTCTTGGTAACATGTACCGCAACATCCCCGTTAAGAGTAGACTGGCCGCATTGTACCTGAGAAAGCAAAATATGGAAAGAATGAGGAGAGTTAAAATCAAATTCAACCGTATTACTAAATCCATACCCGTTGAGGGTGATTCCTGCCACAATCAATGCGCATATCAAAAATCTCATTCAAAAATTAATTCGTCTTTATTGCGTTTAGCGACTACTCGGACCTGTCCCCCTTTTTTTAGTTCTTCCGAAAACCGGCCGCGGATAATATCTTCGGCCAGAGGATCTTCCAGAAACCGTTGAATGACCCGTTTAAGAGGCCTTGCCCCGAACACCGGATCAAATCCCCGTTCAGTAAAAAAATCTTTCGCATCGGGAGTCAACTCTACATAGAACCCCTGGTCTTTGAGACGCTGATTGACGTAATTAATTTCGATATCGACAATATTCCCTAATGATTCTTTATTCAGCGGTTTAAACACAATGATCTCATCCAGCCGGTTCAGGAATTCCGGTTTAAACGTCTTTTTCACTTCTTCCATCAAATGTTTTTTTATCTCATCATAACTAATCGAATTTTCCTGTACCGCCATGAACCCTAACGACCCTTTTTGACGAATAATATCGGCGCCGACGTTAGAAGTCATGATAATGATCGTATTACGAAAATCCACTTTTCTCCCGAAACTATCGGTAAGCCGGCCTTCTTCAAAGATCTGTAACAGCAGATTGAACACATCCGGGTGCGCTTTCTCGATCTCATCAAGCAGGATGACCGAATAAGGACGACGACGGACCCGTTCAGTAAGCTGTCCGCCTTCCTCGTATCCGACATATCCCGGAGGAGCGCCGACCAGACGTGACACGTTAAATTTTTCCATATATTCACTCATATCGAGCTGGATCATCGCATCTTCATCGCCGAACATGAATTCGGTAAGCGCGCGGGCAAGCAAAGTCTTTCCTACACCGGTCGGCCCCAGGAAGATGAACGAACCGATAGGCCGGCGCGGTTCTTTTACTCCGGCCCTCGCCCGGCGGACGCTTCGGGAAATCGCCGCCAGAGCTTCCTCCTGGCCGATCACATTCTCGCTTAACTTTTCTTCCATCTTAAGTAATTTATCCGACTCGGCCTCCTCCAACCGGAAAATAGGGATACCGGTGATCTGAGACACGAGTTTGGCGATTTCATCGACCGAAAGGTTAGGGACGATCTGGTCCCGTTTTTTACCCCAATCCCGGCGCAGACTTTCCAGTTTCACCCGCAGGCTTTTTTCTTCGTCCCGCAGACGCGCCGCAGCTTCAAAATCCTGTTGTTTAATCAACGCTTCTTTCTCTTTAATGATCTCCTTTATCTTGTTCTCCAGCTCCTGGATTTCCGGCGGGACAATCAATACCGCAAGACGCGAACGGGCACCGGCTTCATCGATCAAATCAATAGCCTTATCCGGTAAAAACCGGCCTGAGACGTACCGGTCGGATAATGTCGCCGCGGCTTCCAACGCTTCATCGGTAAATTTTACCCGGTGATGCGCTTCATATTTGTCCCGTAACCCTTTCAATATCTCTACCGTTTCGGTCACGGTACTCGGTTCTACAAAGATCGGCTGGAACCTTCTTTCCAATGCCGCGTCTTTTTCGATATGTTTACGGTATTCATCCAGCGTCGTCGCTCCGATACACTGGATCTCTCCGCGGGAAAGCGAAGGTTTAAGGATATTGGACGCGTCAATCGCCCCCTCAGCCGCGCCGGCGCCTACTAATGTATGTAATTCATCGATAAAAATAATGACTTCTTTTGACCGTTTGATCTCTTCCATTACCGCTTTGATCCGTTCTTCAAACTGTCCGCGGTATTTCGTCCCGGCGATCATAAGCGCAAGATCAAGTCCGATGATCCGTTTATTCCGTAATACTTCAGGGACATTACCGCTGACGATACTCTGGGCAAGACCTTCGACGATCGCGGTCTTTCCTACCCCGGCTTCTCCTAAAAGTACCGGATTATTTTTAGTCCGCCGGGAAAGGATCTGGATCACCCGTTCGATCTCTACACTCCGGCCGATTACCGGGTCAAGTTTTCCTTCCCGGGCGAGTTTGGTCAGATTTCTGCCGAAAGAGTCCAGCGCCGGAGTCTTCGAAGCGCTTTGCGCCGTCCCGCCCTGCTGGCCGCCGGGAGCCGAATGGGTTCCGCCCAAGAGGGATGCTATTTCTTCACGGACTTTGTCTAAATCCACTCCCAGACTGTAAAGGACCTGCATTGCCAGACCTTCGCCTTCCCGGATAAGCCCCAGGAGGATATGTTCGGTCCCGATATAATTATGCCCGAGCGTACGGGCCTCTTCGGCGGCAAGTTCCAGAGCTTTCTTGGCCCGGGGCGTAAAAGGAATATCTCCGACCACGCCGGTCACACTGCCGGGAGTGATCAATTTCTCGACCTCAATACGCAACCGGTCAAGATCGGCCCCTAAATTCTGCAACACCGCGCAGGCGACTCCTTCTCCTTCCCGCACCAGGCCCAACAGGATATGTTCGGTCCCGATATAATCATGATTGAACCGCCTCGCTTCTTCTTTGGCTAAAACCAGCACTTTACGTGCTCGTTCGGTAAATCGATTAAACATATTTCCCTCCTAAATTATTTCTAATGAGATGCGCTCTGATATAATCCCGTTCCTGTTCACGTAAAACTCTCTGTTCGATCTTTTGTAAATGTGCCGGTTGTATATTAATAAACAGATTATTTATCGTTTCCGGCTTGATTTTTTTAATTATACCTAAATCAACGCCTAAATACAACATGGAAAGATGCGCAAGCGCCTCTTTGGTCGCCATTAACCGCGCATGTTTAAGAATACCCACTGCTCGCCACACGCTGTCTTCTATCGTAAATTTATATTTCTTCAAAAGGTTTTGACGAGCGATCTGTTCCTGATCTTTCACCTGGTTCACTATTCCCGAAAGGTTCTCGATAAGTTCTGGTTCAGAAAGCCCTAACGTGACCTGATTGGATACCTGAAAAAAATTCCCCAGCGCCTGCGTCCCCTCTCCGAACAAACCTCGCGCAGTAAACGAAAGTTTTGTTAAAAGTTCAAGGATCTTATTGATCTTTTTAGTGAATACCAACGCCGGCAGATGCAACATGCACGACGCTCTCAGCGCCGTCCCCAGATTCGTAGGACAGGCGGTAAGATACCCCAGATCCGGCATAAACGCATATTCGAGACGGCGGGATAATTCATCGTCAAGCGCAGTTATCTTCTGCCAGATATTGTCAAGATCAAATCCCGAAGCCAATACCTGTAGACGGATATGGTCTTCCTCGTTTACCATCATCGATATCTTCTCGTCATCGCTCACGATCAGCCCTTTCCCTTTCGGAGCAAGGGTATGTTCCTGGCTGATCAGATGCCTCTCCAGCAAAAACTGGCGGTCCAACTGAGATATCTCTTCCATCTTTACGAAATGAGCCGAATGCAACTGTTCGATCTTCCCTGCGGCAGCATTTACCTCATCCAGCACTTCATATTTCTGAGGCAACCGGCAACGGTTGGAAAAGACGCTGCCTTTAAGGTTACGGGCAAGCCTCAAGCGTGAAGAAATCACGATTTTGGAGTCAGGCCCTTTGGCATTAAGCCAACTTTCCGAATTATGCAGGAGATGTTCGAACACTATCTTTTCCTTTTCTGCCGGATATGTTTCAATTTATCCCGGATACGGGCCGCTTCTTCGTACTCCTCGAGTTTCACCGCCCGGGCCAACCGGTTTTTCAGTTCTTCTTTTTCCCGGTCGATCAAAATCTTTTTCTCGACATGCGCGGGGATCTTGCCGACATGCTGGGTAGAACCGTGGATCTTACGAAACAGCGGCAAGATCTGGTCTTTAAACGCCCCGTAACATTCACCGCACCCTAACCGGCCTTTCTCCCGGAACTCGTTGAATGTCAATCCGCAGAGAGGGCACGCGGTAGGAACAGTTTTTTTCGTATCCGGTTTATCGACAAGCCCGCCTAAAAAGTCAGAAAGGCTCAATTGACTTTTCAATTCATCGGTCTTTACTTTCGCGCATTTCTGACAGATATGCAATTCGACCACTTTTTCGTTGACGATCTCGGTCAGATGTACGGTCGCCACTATTTTATGACAAATATCACAATTCATACTCTCTCGTATTTAGTCGTTGGTCGTTAGTATTTCGTTTCGGTCTCCTCTTTAAATACTATCGACTATCGACGAACGACTCATGACTTTACAATTTATACCGGGTTCCTTCTTTCTGGGTGCATTTTTTAAATTCCCGCATAAGCCGTTGAGTCAGCTTACCGGGTTTACCGTCACCGATCTTTCTTCCGTCGACTTTCACCACCGGAACGATCTCTGCGGCTGTACCGGTCAGGAAGCATTCATCACTGATATAGAGCTCATGACGGCTGATCACGTGTTCATGTGTAGATATTTTCAATGTACGGGCAAGCACCAAAAGAGTGTCCCGGGTGATCCCCCGTAATGTCCCCATACATTGCGGCGGGGTATACAGCTCCCCGTGTTTGACCACAAAGATATTGTCACCGGTACATTCAGCGACATACCCCAGATGATCAAGCATCAACGCTTCCTGACATCCCGCATTTATCGCTTCCATCTTCGCTAAGATGTTGTTGAGATAGTTCAGCGATTTGACCTGAGGATTGAGTGCCTCGGGGATGTTTCTGACTGTCGGGACGCTGACGATCTCCATCCCTTTATCATATAACTCTTTAGGATAAAGAGCGATCTTATCGGTAATAATGACCACCGTCTCGTTCCCTTTACATTTACGGGGATCGAGGCCGAGATCTCCTTCCCCGCGGGAAAGTACGACCCGGATATAGGCATCTTTTAATTTATTCGCCTTAAGCGTCTTTATAATCGCATCACCTAACTGCTTTTTCGTAAGCGGGGTATTCAGCATGATCGAGTGCGCCGACTCATAAAGACGGTCGATATGTTCTTTCAGTTTGAATACCAGACAGTTATACGCGCGGATACCTTCGAAGACCCCGTCTCCGTATAAGAAACCATGATCAAATACCGACACTTTGGCTTCCCGGCGTTCCACGAGTTTTCCGTTCACATATACTTTCATTGTAATCCCCCTTTAGGTTCCTGAGCTTACAGTTTCTATTTTACCTTCGTGCAGATAAAGCACCCGGTCCGCCCCAGAGGTAAGTGATTCATTATGCGTTACCATCACCAGTGTCCTATGCTTGACGTTATGCCACTCCTGTAAAAGCGACATCACTTTCGTCGAAGATTCTTTATCTAAATTACCTGTGGGTTCGTCACAAAAAAGGATATCGGGATCGTTTATGAGTGCACGGGCTAACGCCACTTTCTGTTTCTGTCCGCCGCTGAGCTGGGCGGGGAAACTGTCTTTTTTCTCGGGAATCCCTAAGTATTGTAGCAGTTCTATTCCTTTTTTTAAAGCGCTTTTTCTGTCACGATTCCGTAAAAACATCGGTAATGAGACGTTTTCGCTCACGGTCAATTCCCCGAGAAGATGATAGAATTGAAAGACAAATCCCACGGTCTCGTTCCGCCAACGGGCGAGTTCTTTATCGGATAAGCGGTATATGTCTTTACCCCGATAAAGAACCTCCCCACCTGAAGGCATATCCAACCCCCCAAGCATATGGAGCAGAGTCGATTTACCGGAACCGGAAGGACCGATAACGGCCACGTACTCTCCCTGCGTGATCACCAGATCGATCCCGTCGATCGCGAGGACCTGATCATTCCCGCTGACATACCGTTTACGGACCGATTGAGTGACAAACAGATCATTCATAACGTAATGCCCGGCAAATCGCAAGCCTTCCGGCCCGTAACGCCGGGATAATACTTGCGGCAAACGAAAGCGCCATACATACCACCCCGATCAGGATCATATCTCCATAGGCGATATGTACCGGTAAATAATCGATAAAATATATTTCTTTAGGAATCGTCACGAGGTGAGAATCGCGGATCAATATACACAATCCTACGCCCACACCCAGGCCGCTCACCATCCCCACTCCTCCCAGCACTATCCCCTGTAACGTAAATATCCTCCGGATAGCCCCGGAAGTAAACCCTAACGCTCGTAAAATGCCGATTTCTTTAGTCTTCTCCACTACTTTTACCATGAGCAGCGAAAAGATACTGAACGTAGCTACCAGAATAATCAGGCTTAAAATAACGAACATAGTGATCTTTTCCAATTTAAGGGCTGAGAACAACATCCGATTGGTATCTATCCAGGTACTGACCGTAAGCGGTAATCCCAACCGATTGATCTGTGTTTTGACCTCTTCGGCTTCCCAGGGGTCTTTCAGGCGTACCCCCAGATATTGCAGGTAATAAGGCCCCAGTGCTTTCACCTCGGCGATATTCCCGATAAGATAGTTATTATCGATATCATATATCCCTACCGAAAAAGTCCCCCGGATCGGGATAGCGTCGCTCTTTATTTTTTTCCGTAACGGATAAAAAGTAAGGGAATTACCGACCACAAACCTGTTTTTCAGTTCTTCCCCGATAAAGAATCCTTCGGAAGAAAACTCTTCTTTAATAAAAGAATTCAATAATTCTCTTTCCCGGACATCGGAAAAATCGATCCCCCGTACCAGAAGCGGTACGATATAGTCGCCGAATTCACCGAACACCTGTGTCTGGACAAAAATACTGGCACCGGTCACCTCCGGTATCGCTTCGATCTTTTCTTGTGCTTCATCGAGAAGTGAGGGATAACTCGTCTCGACGATAAGATGATGATGAAACTGTAACAATTTACCGGCCAGATCCTGATCGAACCCGTTCATGACCGAGATCACGACTACCAGTGTCGCGACTCCCAACGTCACCCCTAATACCGAAGCGATACTGATAAAGGAGATATGACGCTCGCTTTGCCGGAAAAGATACCGCCACGCCAAAAACCACGTGATCTTCATTGTTCCTGTAAAGGCTTTAAGAGAGGGAAAAGGATCACATCCCGTATCGAAGGCTGATCAAGCAGGATCATCACCAACCGGTCGATACCGATACCTAAACCGGCCGCCGGAGGCATCCCGTATTGAAGACTAAGGAGAAAATCATTATCGATCTTTTTCGGGAGTTCTTCTTCTATTTTCAACTGAGCCCGGAATTTCTCTTCCTGTTCTATCGGATCGTTTAATTCCGAATAACTGTTGGCAAGTTCGAGCCCGGCGACAAACAACTCGAACCGTTCGGCGACACAAGGGTCATCGCTTTTCGTTTTAGCCAGCGGGGACATCCAGGAAAAGAAATCGATTACAAACGCGGGTTTACCTTTAGGATAATTCTTTTCTATAAGTTCTTCGGTAATATTGAGGACCTGAGTACGGGACAACCGCGTATCGGAAAGGTCCAGTTTCGCTTTCACCTTTTCAAGCACACTCTCGGCCGAATCTTTTGAACTCACCGCGAACTCTTTTTCGAAAAGCCCGATAAAAGAGATCCTCTCCCAGGGCGGAGTAAAATCAATAGGCTGGCCCTGATATTCGATCTCATATTTTCCGTATATTTTTTTCACTAAAGATGAGATCATATCTTCACACAACTTCATCATATATTGATAATCCTGATACGTCGCGTATGCCTCAAGCATCGTAAATTCCGGAGAATGCCGGGTCGAAATACCTTCGTTACGAAAATTACGGTTGATCTCAAACACCCGGTCAAACCCGCCGACCAGCAGGCGTTTTAAATACAGTTCGGGAGCGATACGTAAATATACTTCCTGGCCTAAGGCGTGATATTGAGTCGCAAACGGCGAACCGGCCGCGCCGCCGGGAAGCAATTGCAACATCGGAGTCTCTACTTCACAATACCTTTCTTTGCGGAAAAAATCCCGGATATGATCGATGATCCGGATCCGTTTCAAAAACACGTCCCGCGTGCTTTGCGAAGAAATCAAATCGAGGTAACGCTGACGATACCGGGTTTCGGTATCTTTCAGACCATGCCATTTCTCCGGAAGACTACGCAGGCATTTGGAGAGCAGGACAAGTTCACCGACAGCGACAGTCTTCTCTTCGGTACGGGTTATAAACAATTTCCCTTTTATCCCGATAATATCGCCGACATCCAACTCTTTAAACAACCGGTATCCGGCTTCCCCCAGCATGTTCAACTGAGCGAATATCTGGATCTTACCGCTCACATCACTGATATGAGCAAAACTCGATTTACCATGTTCGCGTTTGGTAATGATCCTTCCGGCAACACTGATCTCTTTATCGACTTGAAAATGTTCAAGCACATCGCCGATCGCCTCCGGTTTAAGAAAGCTTCTGATGGCGAACGGATTACCGAATTCTGCCTTGATTTTGTCTAGTTTTTCACGGTTTTCCATGATCTTGATGGTTCACTAAGGTCTCTTATATATTTTATAGGTTTTAAAGATTATATAAGACTTGAAAAAGCCTGTCAAAGTTTTTTACTGCGTCCCGCTGTTATACAAAAATGATCAATTATCAGTAAACGATTCTCATTGAGCAATGAAAAACACGGAAAAAATAACATATCGTCTAATGCCCCAGGTAGAAGATGGGCTAATAGATAGGCTGTTTTTAACCACAGAGAGCACAGAGTGCACGGAGGTAAAAATCTGTAATTACCCTGCGAGATAATGCTCGCAGGAGGATCCGGAGCACGCAGACGGTAAAATAAAATATTCAATTTTATTTATGCGTACTGCGTGTTCCGGACCAAAACGCTCTTTGAGCGATTTGAAAATTACAGATTTTCTTAAAGAGAGGCACATGTTCTCAATTCCTCTCTGTAATCTCAGTGTCCTCTGTGGTGAAATGTTTTAGTTGTAAACATGACTTCCGAATAATACAGATTTGCGGGTTATACATACGTATCCCCGCTACGATGACAACGTACGAAATGCTCAGAAGAGATTTCCTGCCAATCGGGTTCTGCCTGACAACGCTTATCGCGGCTTGTGCACCGGGCGCGAAAACGACAACCGTCGGTCTCAAGCGTCTCTGATGCCGTCTCGGTCAGCCGTTGATAGGCAGCATCCAGAAGTACACGCGTATAAGGATGCCGGGGATTCTCAAAGAGCTCTTTTTGAGAGCCCCACTCGACGATCTTCCCGTAATACATCACCCACACATAATCACTCATGAACCGTACTAATTTCAGGTTATGAGAGATGAACAGATAACTCACCCCCAACTCTTTCTGCAGCCGTTTTAAGAGCGTCAGGATCTTAAGGGTAGTCGTAATATCCAGAGCCGACGTCGGTTCATCGAGGATAATAAGCTTGGGCCGGTTGATCAGGCTCCGGGCAATACATACCCGTTGCAACTGTCCTCCGCTGAGTTGATGAGGATACCGGTGAAACACTTCCGGCGACAGATCGACCTGGGCCAATAGATTTACAAGTTCGGGTTTTGCCTCTTGAGAAGATACTTTCTTAAACACGGTAAGCGCCTCATAAAGAGTCGCATACACCGTGTACCGGGGATCCACGCTTACATAAGGGTTTTGAAACACGATCTGGATATTCCGCGCGAGAAACCGACGACGGCACGCGGTGATATTTTTACCCTCCAGAAAAACACTCCCATCTTGAGCCCGGTAAAAGCCGAGAATGGTTTTTGCTAACGTGGTCTTCCCGCATCCCGATTCGCCTACCAATGCCGTCGTTTTTCCGTGAGGAATCTCAAGAGATACTTCATCCAACGCTTTCACCAGGCAATGATGGTGAGAAAAATATTTTTTAAGGTTTTTTACTTCCAGCAACTTACTCATTTTGGGTCAATTGAGAAAACGTGTGTATCAATTCTTGGGTATAAGGGTCTTTCGGGGCAGCGAAAAGCGCGGCCGGCTCCTGGATCTCACGTAACTGCCCCTTATAAAGCACCGCGACCCGGTCGCAAAGCACACCCACCAGGTCAAGATTATGGGTAATAAAAATAATCGTGACATTGAATTTATCGCGCAGATAAGAAAACAGGTTGATGATCTGGCTCTCTACGGTCACATCAAGCGAAGAAGTCGGCTCATCGGCAATCAATACTTTCGGCTTTAAAGAAAGAGCATAGGCAATGGCCACCCTCTGGAGCTGGCCTCCGCTTAATTGATGAGGATAACTGTCCAGAATACGCAGAGGGTCTTTAAGCCCGACTTCTTTAAGATAGGACAACATGATTTCGCGGCGTTGCGCGGCATCTTGTACCTGCATCTTATGGATAAGCAGTTCCCGGAACTGATAACCGATACTTAATACGGGATTAAACGATGACGCCGGTTCCTGAAAGATCACGCCTAATTGCCTCCCGCGGATCTCCCTCATGCGGCTTTCCGGTAACGAAAAAATATCTTTTTCCTCAAAAAATATCTGCCCGGCACCTACGGCATTTTCCGGCAAAAGCCCCAACAAAGCAAACGCAAGAGTACTCTTCCCCGAACCCGACTCACCGACGATACCGAAAATCTCTTTTTCTTTGACGGAAAAAGTCACGTTATCCAGAGCCAGAAGAGCTTTATGCCCATCGCGATAACGTATTCCAAGATTTTTAAAAGTAATAATATCACTCATATTTTTCAATATATAATCGGGTTCACCCGTTATCCCGTTTGCCCGTTCTGCCCGTTAAAAAATAGAAAACGGGAGACTTCACCGCGGGTGAAGTAACGGGAGTACGGGCGAACGCGCGAACCATACACTCCATTCATAACGATATTTTCCTCTTCGGATCGATGATATCGCGTAACGTTTCGCCTAACACATAAAAGCACATCGAAGCCGCAATAATAAACAATCCCGGAGTAAGGATCCAGGGAAAAAGTTTGATATTTACTATTCCCATTGCACTTGACAACAAATTCCCCCAACTGGCCTGAGGTTCCTGAATACCCAACCCGATCATACTTAACGCCGCCTCTCCCAGAATATATCCGGGGATACTCAACACGATCGTGACAATCGCATAAGAAAACGTATGAGGGATTATATGGCGGACTATTATTTGTAAATCTCTTAACCCCAATGACTTAGCTGCATAGACAAATTCGTTTTCCCGTAACGACAAGGCCATCCCCCGGATCACCCGGGCAATCGATGCCCACCCGATAAAAGAAAGGATCACGATAAGTAACACATACACCTGAGTAGAACTTAAATTCGGCGGGAACGAAGACCTGAGAGCCAGCATCAGATAAAATCCCGGGACAAGCATGATCATTTCGACCAGCCGCATCAGGATCATATCTACCCGGCCGCCGTAATATCCGGCGATCCCGCCGAGAAGCAATCCGATACCATACGATATCAGCACTCCGATCAAACCGATAGACAGCGATATCCGCGCGCCGTACAGGATCCGGGTAAACAGGTCTCTCCCTTTACTATCGGCCCCCAGAATGAATATTTTACTGCTGTCTGCGACTCCGAAAAGATGGATATCGCTTTTGAACAGTCCCAGCAGTTTATAAGAAAAACCCCGCACAAAAAATCGTATAGGGACCGCCTGAGTACGGTCTTCGCGGTAAATGCGCCGGTAATATTCATCGATAGTAAAAGAGTCTTTGTAGATAAACGGTTTTAAAAAGATATTATGTTCCCGGTCAATAAGGTGTATCTTTGCCGGCGGCGACCAAAGATGCTCGACATCTTCTTCATCGTAAGCGTAAGGAGAAAAAAAGTCGGCAAAAAGCGCCAGCCCGTACAACGAAAGTAACACCAACAAACATAATACTGCCAATCTGTTTTTCCTGAATTCTTTCATCATACCATTTAAGTCACAAGGTCACATAGACACATAGTCACACGAACGCCTGCGTTGCAGGCGGTCACACGTTGCACAACACACGTCACACGTATTTCTTCTTCACGTGTGACCTTATGTCGTGTGACTTTGTGACCTTTTAGAATCCCTTCTCATACCTGATCCGCGGGTCGAATACGCCTAAAAGGATATCCGCAACGAGGTTCCCGAGGATCAAAAGTAATCCGCCGATAAGTACCGCGCCCATGATCAAATAGAGGTCCTGGTTAAATACCGCCTGTAAAAAAACCGAACCTAACCCCGGCCAACCGCAAATGATCTCGGTGAGCGCGGCGCCGCTTAAAAGCGATGAGAACTGATACCCGAAGATAGTGATCATCGGGTTGAGCGCGTTTTTTAACGCATGGATATAAAGGATCCGTTTAGGATATATCCCCCGCGACTTTGCCGCAAGGATATAGGAGGACCCCAATACTTCCAGAAGGTTTGCCCGCATTATCCGTTGTAAAGATGCGATGCTTCCTACCGACAATACGACCGTCGGAATGATCAGATGCCGGGCAATATCGAAAAACTTTGCGACCGGAGTCAATTCATCGAACCGTAACGAACGCATCCCTCCAAGCGGCAACCAGCCGGTAAAAGTCGCCAGATAAAGGAGTATAAAAGCCAGAAAAAAAGTAGGCGTAGAGATCCCGAAATACGATAAAAACGAGATCAATCGGTCCGGCCAACGGTTACGATGCAGGCAGGCGATCACTCCCAGCGGAATCACCAAGACCCAGGTAACCACGATCGCCGCGAGTGAAAGCAAAAGCGTATTAAACGCGCGCGACGCGATAACTTTCATTACCGGAGCTTTGTAAGCAAACGAATATCCCCAATCCAGACGCAGCAGGTTTTTAAACCATACGAAATACTGGATTATCAACGGTTGGTCTAAATGGAACTTTGCTTTATAAAGGTCGATCACCTCTTGCGATACCTGAGGATTCATCCGCAACGTATCCAGAAAATCTCCCGGGGCAAGCTGAATAAAAAGAAACGTAACAAAAGTCATCCCGAACAAAAGCGGGATGGTGATCAACAGCCTTTTTATGATAAACCGTACCATAATTCCTAAAAATGCAAATTGATCATTTAGCATTTAACAATTAGCAATTTAAAACACCTTATTCCACTCTTCATTGCTAAATGATAATTGCTAATTGAACATTGCTAATTTTCAACTACTCTTCCCTTATAAAAACTCTTTCTATTTCCGGAAAGGCTCCGCCCAGTACCGTAGGATATACGTTCCCCAACCGGTTCTTTACCGCGAAAATAGATTCTCCGGTTACGGTATACATAACCGGGAGTTCTTCGGAAACTATTTTTTGCCAACGGTCATACAATTTTTTACGCCGGGTGTGGTCTAATATCCTCACGCCCTGATTAAATATATCTTCGATCTCTTTTTCCCATTCATACACCGCGGTCTTGGTCGGGTTCCACATATGGAGCACGCCGGTATATGACCAGACGTTTTTACCAAAATGCGGTTCGATTCCGCCGGTGAGTCCGATAAGGATCATTTCCCAGTCAAAACTGGATATAAGTTTAGTCACCAGGTTATTAAAATTCAGGGGGAGGAAGTATATCCTCATCCCGATATCTTCCAGGTCTTTCTTGATCAAGGTCGCGATCTGGATACGTTCGGTACTGTCGTTATTGGTGAAAAAAGTCATCTCCAATGTATGTCCTTCTTGGTCCTCTAATATCCCGTCTTGATCGCGGTCGGCAAACCCCATCTCACCGAGCAGGCGCCGGGCCTTCTGAGGATCATAAGGATATTGAGTAATCTCCGGATTATAAAAAAGCGTATTGGCCGGGCTCACGCAGGAATAACGCGGACCGGCCAGCCCCTGGAATACCACATCAATGATCTTTTTACGGTTGATCGCGTAAGAGATGCTTTTGCGGAAATTCACGTTCTGAAACCATTTCAACTTATACGGCAGGACGAACGGTTTTTGAGTATGCGGATGAGTACCGGGATTCTGGTTTAACACTACAAAATCCGACGTGAACGAGGTGCCGGTATTATAGATCGTAAAATCGCCCTCGGTCTTCATCTTCCCCAGTATAGCGATATCCTGGGGACGCAAGCTGTAGTAATCGATTTCTGATTCCATGAATTTAAGCAATGCCCGATCCTGATTAGCCAATACTACAAATATGATCTCATCCAGATAAGGCAGGCTCCGCCCGCAGGAATCTTTGCGCCAGTAAAAGGGGTTCCGTTCTAATACGACCCGCTCTCCGGGAAGATATTTTTTTAAACGGAACGGACCGCAGCCCACGATACCCGAAGGGTTACTGTCCAAGCCCATACTAAAGGTAAACGTACCGGAGGTGACCATCGGGCCATAGATATGTTCGGGCAATATTTCATGGGCAAGCGATTCGAGAAACGGAGCAAAAACCGAAGGAAGTCTAAACCGTACAGTATAGGTATCGACTTTCTCCACGACGATTTTTTCTCCTTCGATCGTAAAGATATCCCGGCTTGAGGTCGGAATATCCGGATTATAAATAAGGTCGTTAAAGGTAAACACCACGTCATCGGCAGTGAATTCTTTACCGTCAGACCATTTCACGCCCCGGCGTAAGGAAAACGTCCATACTTTACCGTCGGCGGTCTTCCACTTTTGGGCCAATCGCGGCAGGATCTCCAGAGTTAACGGATCACGGGTAACTAACCCTTCAAACAGCAGGCCGGTGATCTGGGTGGTAGAAGTCTCTTTGGCGACGATAGGATTAAACGATTTCGGGTCATTCGTCGAAGAAAGGATAAGCCGGCCGCCGGAAGTCCCGCACATAAAGGTATACTCTTTAAGCGGTTCTTCCCATACCGCGCAGAAACCGGAGACCGTACCTGCACAAAAACCAAAAAATAGTGTCCACGTGAAAAGGGAATAGGCTATCGGCGGGAATCGGGTTGGGGCTGAAAAGACCTTGCGCCCTTTATGCATCGCATCATTCGGATTCAGACTGTTGCGATTGACTGGGTACATTCATCCTTTCAATCAAAGATTTACTGCGTTGTTTGGAAAGATAGGCTAACGAGATCGAGGTCAGAAAGAAAAAAATAACCAGAGCAACGGTAACCTTTACTAAAAAAGCGCTGGTCTTGGTGCCAAAAATAGATTCTACTCCCCCCAAAGCCTCGACCAGTCCGCCCGAACGTCCGCGCTGGATAAGAATAATCGTCACCAATGACGCAACTATCAACACATGGAAACTTAAAACCAGATTATACATATTTCTCTTTCATTCTTATATTAAATTCCAAACGAAATCCGTTTTGGTTATTGGAACTTGGGATTTGGAATTTCTTGTATCTCTCTCTTCGTACTACGTTTTGATTGTATCACTTACGGCGTTTTTGACAATACTTACAAAACTATCTTTTTTCAGCGAGGCGCCGCCGACCAAGGCCCCGTCAATATTCTCTTTCTGCATTAACTCCCGGATATTCTCCGGTTTCACGCTGCCGCCATAAAGGATCCTTATCTGATCGGAAGTCGAACTGGTATATTTTTCTTCTAACCATGTACGGATAAACGCATGCACTTCTTCGGCCTGCTCGGGAGTCGCGGTCTTCCCGGTACCGATAGCCCAGATCGGTTCATAGGCGATCACGCTGTTCAATACGTCTAACGCGGCAAACCCTTCTAACCCTCCTTCAAGCTGGGTTTTGATCACATCCATGGTCTTGTTCTGTTCTCGTTCTTCTAACGTCTCGCCGATACAGATGATCGGAGTAAGGCCTATGGCCAGTACGGCTTTTACCTTTTTGTTGACGGTCGAATCGGTTTCAGAAAAATATTTTCTTCGTTCCGAATGCCCGATAATGACGTATTCCGCACCGGTATCTTTTACCATGATCGGAGATATTTCTCCGGTATAAGCCCCTTCGGATTCCCAGTACACGTTCTGAGCGCCTAACGTAATCACCGAATTTTCAATCGTTTTATATACATCGTTGAGAACGGTATAGGTCGGACAGAGAGCGATATCGGCATGCACGAATTTACCTATTTCTTTTACCAGACTGCCGGCCAGCTCTACCGCTTCGTTTGTAGTCTTATACATCTTCCAGTTTCCTGCGATAAAAGGTTTACGAGCCATATCTTTTCTCCTTCGGTTAAAAGCCCGAATATCGAAATTCGAAATTCGAAACAAATTCGAAATTCAAATGTTCCAAACGGATTTCCGTTTTGGTCATTAGGATTTTGGGTATTCGTGCTTGTTTCGTGCTTCGGATTTAGGATTTCGGATTTTAAAAGAACACATATTACTTTTTATCCGGTATTGCCGCGATTCCCGGCAACTCTTTCCCTTCTAAAAATTCAAGTGACGCCCCGCCGCCGGTAGAAACGTGCGAGAGAGAATCTTTCACCCCGAACAGGCTTGCCGCCGCCGCGCTATCTCCTCCGCCGACGATGACCGTCGCGCCCTTTAAATCCGCAAGAGTCAAAGCGATCTCTTGTGTCCCTTGCGCGTAATCGGCTGTTTCGAAAATGCCTAACGGCCCGTTCCATAGCACGGTTTTCGCTTTGCGTAATTCTTCTTTAAAAAGAGCGATCGTTTTAGGCCCGACATCTACTCCGAGGCACCCTTTCGAGATATTCACGTCGGCGGTCGTTTTCTTACTGTGAGGGTGATCGATCGCATCGACGATAAGATGGTCAACGGGCAACACGATCCTGACGTTTTTCGCAATTGCTTTCTCTAAAATAGACTTTGCCAGGTCAAGTTTATCTTCTTCTACCCGGGAAGAACCGATATCATGCCCCTGGCTTTTAAGAAACGTATACGCCATAGCTCCGCCGATAAGGATGACGTCGGCTTTTTCGATCAGATTTTCCACCACCGCGATCTTATCGGAAACTTTCGCTCCGCCCAGAATAACGATATACGGTTTCTCAGGATTAAGCGCCTGGGAAAGATACCGGATCTCTTTTTCGATAAGGAACCCTGCGCCGGAGGGTAAAAACTGAGCGATGATCGTAGTCGAAGCATGGGCACGATGCGCGGTGCCGAAGGCGTCATTCACATATATATCGGCTAAATCGGCAAGGCTCTTTGCGAACTCTTTATCGCCCTTTTCTTCCTGGGAGTAAAACCTCACGTTCTCAAGAAGAATAACCCGTTCTGATGCGTTTTTGATCTCTTCCTTCGCTTTATCCCCGATACAATCGTCGAGTTTCTTCACCGGTTCACCCAAAATCTCGGAAAGTCTTACGGCAACCGGGTTCATCCTCATGGTCTCGACTACTTTTCCCTTTGGCCGGCCCAGATGGCTCATCAGGATGACTTTTTGCGCGCCGGCGGAAAGGATATACTGGATCGTCTCCATACTTGCCCGGATCCGGGCATCGTCGGTAATGACAAGGCTATCGTTAAGCGGGACGTTATAATCGACCCGCATGATTACCTTTTTATTTTTTATATCAAGATCTTTTACCGTGACCTTATTCATATTCTAACCTTTCAACTTATTATATTGAGAGTGCAGGGTTCCGGGTTTAGGGTATCGTGAAGAAAAGCGATTTAAGAATATATGATCTTTACGGCACCCGATACCCGCCACCCTATACCCTATTAGAGTCCTTTTTTCACGATGAGTGCGATAAGATCGACCACACGATTAGAGTATCCCCATTCGTTATCGTACCAGGAAAGCACTTTCACCAGTCCGCCTTCGAGTTTCATGGTGCTTTTGGCGTCGAATACCGATGAATGGGTATCTTTGATGACATCGGCCGATACGATAGGGTCTTCACAATACGCGAGGATCCCTTTCATCGGGCCTTCCGCTGCTTTCTTTATCGCAGCATTTATTTCATCGACGGAAGCGTCTTTTTTTAGTCTTACGACAAGATCGACCAACGATCCGGTCGGAGTCGGTACACGAATAGCCATACCGTTCAGTTTTCCGTTCAATTCCGGAATAACCAGGCCGACGGCTTTCGCCGCACCGGTAGTCGTAGGAATCATCGAAAGCGCCGCGGCACGTGCCCGACGCAGGTCACTATGCGGGAAATCCAGAATTCTCTGGTCATTGGTATAGGCATGGATCGTCGTCATCAATCCTTCGATCACACCAAAACTATCGTGAAGGACTTTTACGAGCGGAGCCAGACAGTTTGTAGTACAGGATGCGTTAGACACGATGTGGTCATCTTTGGTCAACGCGTCATCGTTTACCCCAAGCACGATGGTGTTATCGACTTTATCTTTGGACGGGACCGTGAGGATCACTTTCTTTGCGCCGGCTTCCAGATGCCAGGCGACCTGTTCTCTCTTCCTAAACACTCCGGTCGATTCGATCACGATATCAACCCCTAATTCTTTCCAGGGAAGATTTTTCGGGTCCTTTTCGGCAAAAATCTTGATTTCTTTACCGTTCACCACGATCGCATTTCCTTTGACCTGGACCGGATGCTGATACCGGCCATACACCGAATCATATTTCAAAAGATGAGCAAGAGTAGCCGCATCGGTAAGGTCGTTGATCGCGGCGATTTCGATATCGCCTTTTTCAAAGGCAATTTTAAATACATGCCGCCCGATTCTTCCAAACCCATTAATTCCTATTTTGACTGCCATCGGATACCTCCTTTAATGAGCGCGTGGCTTATGAAACGAGCAAAGCGGGTGCACATAAGCCACATGCGCAAATTAAATCCTTGACGCAATATCCATTGTGTCAAGGATAGCCCATAAACGTCTGTGAATTAAACCCTTGACGCAATATCCATTGTGTCAAGGGTCGAATTCGACTACAGATTCACACTTCCCTGGCGGTCGTGTGAATCTAAGTCTCATTCGAAGGTGTATTATAACAACATGGCGGGCATTTGCAACCGAAAAAATCGCAGGACATTAAAAACCGGATTATACGGCTTTTTTATCCGGTAACACCTTCCAGAACAACACAAAAAATCCCAACGAACATAACGTGAGAAGTCCCCCGTACAAAAACGTCATGTGCGAGGAAAACTGCTGCCAGAAAAAACCGGCACACAGCGAAGCCGGAAGAGCCAATATTCCGGTCGTACTATGGAAGGCGCCTAATGCCGTTGCCCGGATATCGGATAAAGCCAGATCGGACACATAGGCCCTTTGATTCGCATCGATGATCGCGTTCATCACTCCGTAAAGGATAAACAGCACGGTAGAAAGGATAAGAGAATCATACATGGCAAAACCGAAACAGATTATTCCGAAAAGAGCATACCCTAAAAGCAGGACCCGTTTACGTCCGATCTTATCGGAAAGCATTCCGAACGGGACCGAACCTGCCGCATAAAAAATATTGAAAAAAATATAAAGGATCAAAGGAGCGACCGTCGACCAGTGGCCGGGAAAACTCTGTTTAAGACGTAAGATAAAAAACATATAACTGAAATTAGCCAGAGCAAACGTCCCGGAAACGACCAGAAACGCCCATAACGGTCTACTCAACGATCGGATATTGAACGCGAACGAAGTCTTTTTGGGAAAACCTTTTTCGCTCTTGACCCTATAAAGAGGGATAAGCGAAAGAAAAGATATGAACGCGGCAAGAAGGATGATATGACGAAAATTAAGGTGCAACTGCCAATACAGAAACAATACCACCGTCGATCCTAACACGGCACCGGCGGTATCGAACATCCGGTGTACTCCGAATCCCCGGCCCTTACTTTTCCCTGAAGATTCGGCGATGATCGCATCCCGTGGAGCGGTACGAAGTCCTTTGCCGACACGTTCTAACCCGGAAAAGATCAACACCTGCGGCCATACCTTTGACAACCCTAAGGCGAATTTAAAAACCGATGAAGAAAAATACCCGCCTAATACCAAAGATTTACGATTACCGCTGCGATCGGAAATATATCCCGAGAATACCTTCAGGATACTGGCAATACTTTCCCGTACTCCCCCGATCAATCCGACCATCATTGTGCTGGCACCCAGGGATTGGATAAATAACGGCAATATCGGCAGGATCATTTCACTGCTTAAATCGTTAAGGAAACTCACTATCCCTAAAAGTTTGATGTTCGGGTTTAGCGGTGTAGTTTTGTTTTGACGAGGCATATTACTTTTTCCTCTGAGGTACCGGGACCCTTTTTAAGGCCGTCATGACCCTCTTTTTTTCGATAATATCAAGGTAATACTCCATCCGGCGGCGCAAGTCTTGGGGTTTTTCTAAAAAGTTTCTGGGCAACGCAGGATAAATCGCCTCAACCGGGATCTCCTCAAAATCCACCTCTTGCCTTAATATCTCCAGAATAATCTCCAGGCTCAATCCATACCCTTTTTCCGCAAGGGTTACCTTCTTTAAAAACGAAGAACGATATCCGCGATACGCGCAAAACGGATCGCTTACCGAAAGAGCAAACAACATCTTAAGCAACTGGCGGACATAACGGTTCAGCATAGCTTGAGAACGGGGAACCCGTACGTCCCCGGAAACCCGTAAATAACGGGAACCCAGTACGACTTCCTTCCCATAGAGACCGCGCAGGAACCGTACGATATGGCGGGGATGATGCTGAAGATCGGCATCGATAGTCACTATTCGGGCGTAATTCAATGTAAGGGCGAATTCAAATCCGGATAATACCGCCGCACCGTATCCCTGACGCAGATGATGACGCAGGAGAAAGGTATGCGAGTCTCTTATCCCGGTAAGATAATCACGCCCCGTATCAGTCGATCCGTCATCGATAAACAACACATCTGAGGCATAATATTTGCGCACATTTTCGTAAAAATTACGTAACGTATTCTTTTCGTTATATACCGGACAGATAACTAATGTATCTTTTCGTTTACGGACAAACATACTTCTAATGGATTAACAGTCTCTAGTCTCTGGTCTCTGGTAGCTAGTATATGTCTTTTCACTCATAAAATACCAGAGACTATAGACTAGCGACTGGCATTGTGTAACCGGGAGTTATTCAACCGCTAACGGTTTCTGACTCTGCCACAATCCGTGAATATTGCAATAACTTGACGCATAAATCATACCGGATTTCTCGGTTTTAAACCGGAACATCACTTCATGGTGAGTATATACCCCGCTGGTATCGGCTCCTTGAGCTGATGCCCCGTGCGCACGGAACTCGGCCCGGCCGATCTGGTAAGGAAACTTATCTCCTTCGGCGTGAAAATAGAGTTCAGCCCAGGCGATATGATGTTCGGTCTTATTAGGATGCGCGACTTCTTTGCCTATCCCGACCGTCACCTCGCACATTTCGCCTTTGGCAATCGAATTGGGCGCGACGATCACCGGGACATGTTTTTCTGATTTCCAATCAGCACTCTGGAAAAGCTCTTTAAACTCTGGCATGATATACCTCCTCACTAAGCATCTTATACACGATAAAATAGACAGGAACACATAATTTCGTTATAACGTACTATTAATTTCTGTCAACCTAAAATCGCGCCCCCATAAAAGGGATCAACGGGAAATAGCGGTGATTTTGTATTGTAATGTTCCGGCCGGGACTTCGATTGTCACGATTTCATTCACCTTATGGCCAAGCAGGGCTTTCCCGACCGGAGAGCTGACCGAGATCTTGCCGGCAATAGGATCGGCTTCTTCATTCCCTACCAAATTATATTCGATCTCCTCCTCACTCTCCAGATCTTTCAGTTTCACGGTTACCCCAAAACATACCCGGTCATCAGGGACCGCGTTTTCATGGACGATCTCAGCGCGGGAAAGTTTATCTTCTAACTCATGAATACGCGCTTCGTTATGGGACGCGGCTTCTTTAGCGGCATGGTATTCCGCATTTTCCTTTAGATCTCCCAGCAACCGGGCTTGTCCGATCGCGCTCGAGATCTCCCTTCTTTTCACCTTTTTTAAATACTCAAGCTCTTGCATCATCTTGTCATGTCCTTCTTGAGTAAGGTATACTCGTTCCATACGTCTCCTCCTACTGTTTCGTTCTGCCTTTACGGCGGTTTTTCTGTTTATTCATATCGATCTGAGATTTAAGATTGTTCTTCTTTTCTCTTAAAAAACGGGCAACATTTTTTTGACGATGAGTGATCTTTTCCCGTAGCATAGTATCGCGATACCTTATCCCGGCCGGCGCGAGACATCGGACTGTTGGGTCTTAAGCGCTTCCTGTAACTCTTTCTCTTTTAAGAACCCCAGCTCTTTCAGGGTTTCGCCCAGGATCAATCCGCGTTTCCAGTGAAGGCGTAACGCCTCATCCAATTGTTCCTGAGAAATCATCTCTCTATCAAGCAGTATCTGGCCCAACGGTTTATACAGCACCGGCATCTGTTCTTTGACCGATCCGACCGGTGCGACTGTCTTTTGAATATCGGTATTGCGACGGTCAGCCATGTAATGGCTCCCTTCCAATCCTTTAAGATAATGTTTGATCTCGGCGACCCGTTCATTGATCTGGATCACGTGAGTGATCTCCGACGGTACCAGCCGGTTGACCACAGCTACCGACACGCTCATAAGCGATTGGCGTCTGATCTTGTGAGTACGGTCCCGGGCGATGATAAAACTGCGCCGGCGGTCACGTAAAGAATAATGGAACGGGATGACCCGGTCAAAAAGAGTAATGAACCCATGACATACTTTTGTGTACCGATCCGGGGTAGTAATAAACACAAAATCGTCCCCGCCGATATGCCCGATAAAATCTTCTTTATTCCCATGCTGTTTCAGCGCGTTATATAACATGTATGCCGTCTGCATGATCACCCGGTCACCTTTCAGGTATCCGTACACATCATTGAAATACTTAAAATTATCTATATCGACGTATCCGAACGAAAACGGCTGATTATGAGCGAACCGTTCATTGACTACCTCCTCGATGATCCTCCCTCCGGGAAGGCCTGTAAGCGCACTGGCATAATAGCTATATTGAGCCCGACGCAGCGCCATCTCGACCCGCACCCGCAGATCGAGAGGATCGGGAGGTTTGATCAGGTAATCATCGACTCCGTGTTTAAGCGTCAAAAGTTGCGTACGTAACTGCCGTTTATTGATCAAAGTGATTACCGGGATAAACGCGGTCGTAAAATCGTCTTTAAGAAGACGGCACATCTCAAGTTGCCCTTTTTTTGCCGCACAGACATCCATTACGATCACATCGGGAGAGACCTTTTTGACCGCTTTAATGTCGTGATGGACCCAATTACGTAAAAATACCTCGTACCCCCATCCGTCAAAACAGAAATTGAGCACTTCCCTTAAGTTTTCGTCCGGAGAAACAATAAGTATTTTTTTATCCATATATTAGGTATTATCTCAAAAAACCGTATCTAATACAACACATGTCGAGATACGTATGCTTTCGGCAGGTCACAAAGTCACATGGTCACACGTTCCATCTCAATGTTCAATTATATGGTTCGGAAGATGCATTCACATCAAGGGAATCTTCACCACAGAGCTCACAGAGTTACACAGAGATAATAGACAGAGTATTTGGTTTCGCGCTTTTAATAAATTAAAAGCGCGGTGTCTTGCAAAAACGTCTGAAACCGGAAAATTCGATTTTCCGGTTTTTTGCGGTTTTTGCAAAGACACCCATCGAGTATCGATGGGCAGGAACCAAATATCTTTAGATTTAAAACCCTCATCTCTCCTCAGTGTTCTCGGTGTCCTCTGTGGTTAGAATACATCCATTTTGCCTACCCCCGTTGTCGTAAGACTCACGGGAGTTAACTCATCCTCTGAATAATACAGAGCAATACAAATTTAGCATTTATTACTTTAAATCAGAGATTATCCTTTTTATTGATCTTCTCATTGCTAAATGTTAATTGCTAATTGAACATTGCTCATTTCCCTGCACGCATTACCTCTCCATTTCCCTCAATTTCTTAAGTGCAAACCGTACTTCATCGGCAGTCGCCTGAGGATGGGATTCGATTATTTTCGGCAAAGTGTTATCTTTGAAATACGGTTCCCATTGAGAAAAATCTACTTCTTGAGAGAAAGGAGCCCAATGGTCATCGATCCCTTTCACATCATGTAAATGCATTCCGGCAAGCCTTGACGAGAACCGCCGTAAATATTCTTCCGGCTCTACGATACCGATCCGGCCGGAGACGACCGCGTGCCCGGTATCATGCCAGTATTTAAGAGGGCTTTGAGCAAATTCATCGAACAATTCTACAAACTCATCAAGCGAGGGTATCTCTTGGGGATAGTAACGATTTTCCAAAGCGATCGTTATTGAATTCGCCGCGGCATAATCGAGGATCTCTTTTAAGGAAACCCGGAACGTATCGAGGTATCGCTTACAGATTTTGGCTCTTTCCTCTAATATGACCTTTTTAAGCCGGTCATACTCGTCGTGTTGACTCACCCGGTGACGGTACAATCTTAAAAGTTGTTTGACCTGACGATGGTCTATTTCGACCATCCCGGCATGGATGATCACCGGTGGGCTTTTCATACGTTTTGCCGTATCGATAGTCTTTTTTGTCGATCGGACAGCAGCCGCCCGTTCTTCGTTATCCAAAGAAGAAAGACGGTAATAATCACAATAATGGCGTGTATGGGTCGGGGGGGGAGGTAACGGACAGAAATTATGGACACTTACTATGTCAAGATGATACTTTTCACACCCGGCAACGACCTGGTCTAATTGAGGTTCGGCCAGATTATACCCGGCTTCGATCGAGTCAAACCCCAGCTCTTTTATCTGCTGTAAGCTTTGGGTAATATCGCTGGTCGCGGTAATATTCCAGGCAGTGGTAAGTGCAAACATTGTTCAGGGAAAAAGATTCAAAACGGTTTTTCCGGCCGACTTATTAGTGTAACGGGAGGACACTTCTTATCCCGTCACGGATTGTCCTGTCGATAAAACTTTTCACCTCGCCCTCTACGGAATTCTTGGTCTGATCGGCAATAGTTTTACCGGCATTCTTGACCCCTTTGGTGACCGGATCTGGTGAGGGCGGTAAGCTTGAGGAAGCTGCAGGATCCGATGCCGATCCCTCCTGAGGCCCGGAAGGTTCCTCAAGCGGAGGTTGATCTTCCGGTCGATCCGGTAAGGTTTTATTTTTAAAACTGATATCCGGCATATCTTTTAACGTATTGGTAAAGGCCAGTATCCCCAGCGGCGCGAGCAGACCTTCGATGCTGTCTATATTCTCAAGATGCTGAGAATAATCAAATCCGACCTCAATTGTCTGAGCCCCTTTGGTTTTACCGTAATCTTTATATACGACTTTTTTCAATGAAAAATCGAACGAATCGATCTTAAGTTTAAGCGGTATCTCCAAAGGATACGGTTGCGGGCCTTTACCTCCTGTGGTCACATATGCCAGGGTATCGAATACTTTAAAAGTAGTGTTACCGGTTTTTTCTCTTACTACCCATACTTCTTTCACCTGAAGTTCCAATTCTTCTAAATGGATGACCCCTCTTAACGTATCGGCAAGCGCGCAATCAAGATACATAAGCGGGATATCGGCGACAAAAGTATCTTGCGCGTTTTGGGGGTTCAAGAGCTTGATCCCTTCAAGCCGTAAAGACCCTTTAAACGGGTTCACTTTTACTTTTTCGATATCCATCACCAACCCCGTGGTACGGTTCACAAATCTCGTCAAAATGAATCCGCAAAGCGTATCTTTCACCATCCAGAAGATAACGGACAATAAGACCAAGACTATTGCCGCACGCAGTAACTTTATCTTCATTTTTTCTTTCTTTTCTTTTTATATTGTATCAGATATTCCTGTCGCGGTTTAAGGATGTATTTTTCGTCTCTCACAACCACTTCAACTCCGTCTTCGTTATCGCCGGCCTCAAGATATAACCTGAGTGTATCCCGGGTCACCGTAAGATGGATCCACCGCCGGCGATAACATAATCTAAATGCGACTTTTTTCCAATGGGCGGGAAGTTGGGGGGAAACGGTAAGAGCCCCCTGGCGTATCCATACTCCCGCAAACCCTCTCATCACCAGGTCGATCGAACCGCCCATCACTCCGCAATGGATCCCCTCGGGAGTCGTGCCGCCCTGCACATCGTTAAGGTCGGAATTCAATACATCAAGAAACATCTGATAATATTCTTTCTTTTTCCCTAAAAGGTGGGCGAGAAAACAATGAGTCACTTTACTTAACGTCGATCCGTGAGAGGTACGTTTTTCATAATAAGTGTAATTCTTACATATATCTTCCGTGTCAAAACGGTACCCTAAACGGCTGAACAGGTCCTGCACTTCGTGATAAGACAAAAGATAAAATATCATCAACACGTCGGCCTGTTTGGACAGTTTATATGCATCCGGGGATTTCCCTTCGGCTTTAAGGATCCTGTCGAGACGATGGATATCCCCGTATTCGGCGCGGTACTCGGACCAATCGAGTTCCTTTAAAGAAAAATATCCGTCGAACTGGCTGATGATATGGGCCCGGTTCATCACGATGTTCATCCGGCGGGTGACATCTTCCCACCGGGCGAGTTCTTTCTGATCGATCTTTAATTTATGCCTGAGTTTCTCCTGCACGGTCTGAGGTAACGATTCAAGGATCTCCCTGGCATATAAAAGCGTAACGACCACCATAACATTGGTATAGGCATTATCTTTTAATCCTCCTTTTTTTGCGCCGGGATATTTCTCATGAAATTCGTCCGGCCCCATAACCCCTTTAATATGGTACCGTTTATCGAGAGGATCGAATTTAGCCAGACTCGCGCAGAACTGAGCGATCGATAAGATGATCTCCGCACCATATTTTTTCAAAAATCCGTCATCTTGCGTTCTCAACCAGTATTGGTATATATTGTACGCGATCGCAAAAGACACATGCCGTTGCCGGGAACTATAATCCGGACCCCACTCTCCCGACATCGGGTTAAGATGGACGATTTGAGTCTCCTCTCGTCCGGAAGAACCGCTTTGCCAGGGAAACATCGCTCCCCGATACCCGTGCTCTAACGCATATTGACGGGCTTTATGAAGCCGGCGGTACCGATACTTCAAAAATCCCCGGGAAATTTCCGGAAAATGGTAATCATAGAACGGCATAGTAAACAGACTATCCCAGAAGATATGCCCACGATAGGCTTCTCCGTGCAGACCCCGGGCCGGAAGGCCGGCATCCAACGCGGCCGTATGAGGCGAAGCCGTCTGTAAAAGATGAAAGATATGAAACCGGAGAGCTTTTTGAGCACACGTATCACCTTTGATATCGATATCGGTTTTATGCCACAATCCTTCCCATACGTTACAATGAGCATCCAGGAGTTCGTCAAACCGGCCCGCTTTCTTTACCGCAGCGATTGCCGCGGATTTAATCCGTCTTTTATCCATATCCCGGGAGGTATAGATAGCGACCGTCTTTTCGATCGAATAAGAATGGTTCTCGGCGGCAAAAATGCTGAATTCCTGGCCGATCCGCTCTTTACCCTGCATCAGCCGTTTAATACCCGGACGGATCTCTTTATTATCATAGGTAAACATACGGATCTTTGACGCCTGGGCGAACGAGATGTGAGATTGGGTCGTCCGCATCACCAGAAAGATCCCGTTAGAACCGAACGTACCCGAAGAAGAAAATCGCCAATGTTTCGAGTTAAGCTGCCGGTACCGTTCTACTCCCATATTCTGCACGCGGCCGTCAAGCATACGACGGATAGTAACGGTATCGCTATAATTCTCCGGAGTAATAATGTACCGCATTGCTCCTATATGCGGATGATCCATACTGACGATACGCTGGATCTGTAAAGACGTTTTTTGCCCCTCGCAGTTTTTAAAACGGATATTCCACTTTAAAGTCCCCCGGTACATATCCAATTCCTGCCGGTAAGAAAGGATCTTGCTCTTCGAAAGAGAAAACCACTCGCCTTCACCTACTTTAAAAGTAAGAAACAACCAGTCGGGACAATTCACCAGGTCCTCGTTCACGATCGTTTTTCCGGCAACATGGGTACTTAACCGGTTATAAAGACCGTGCATATAGGTCCCGGGATAATGGATCTTTGATGCGCTTGATGCCGAAAAAGCGCCGCGGGTCGAAAAATAACCGTTCCCTAACGTGCATAACGCCTCTCTCAGGCTCTCACTCGGAGGGTCAAAACGGTCATACACAAGTTTCCAAGACATATCCTTTTTTATTTTTTGTTCGTCTTGTTTCATCGCCGTCTTCTGTTATGTAAGCAGTGTTTCGAAAAACTTCTGTACCTGACCGGGATCTTTTAAATAAAAATCCGCGGCAGTCGGCCGGGCTTCTTCATGTACCAGAATCGGGACCCCACGCGTGGCGACGACCCGAAACGCATCTTCATCGGTAACGTCATCCCCGATATATACTACCTGGGAAGTATTCCAGGAAAGCCCAAGCGCATTCATTATCCAGCGGATAGCTTTCCCTTTATTCCAGTCGATCGCCGGTAAGATCTCGTATACCATCTTCCCTTCCATCACCCGCAGGCGGATCTCCCCGGCAAGGATATTATCGATAACCGGTTTGATCTTCGCATGGTCTTTAGGGTCGACACAACGATAATGTACCGCGACACTGAATTTTTTCTCTTCCACCAGCAATTTTTCGATTGAGCCTAATTCTTTTTTTAATTTTTTGATCACCTCGGCGACTAACGCCAGCGTCTTTTCGGCTTGAGGCTCGATCAGTGAAACGTCAGGCCCTTTGATGTCGAACCCGTGACTGCCGGCATAGAACAGGCCGTCGATTGCGACCAGTTTTTCCACGTCTTCTCTCATCCGGCCGGATACGATCGCGGTCTGATATTTTTGCGAAAGTCTTTTCACGATACCGCGCATCTCCTCCGTAAGCACCGCGAGTTCCGGACGTTCCACGATAGGAGTAAGCGTACCGTCATAATCGAGAAAAAATACCGGTTCTTTACCGAACGGAAACCCTTTCGGGCTTCGTAGATGGGCCGGATGCACGGTCACATCAGGAATCTCCTGGTCTAACCCGGTGCTGCTCCCGAGAAGCGGACGGGCAGGACGCATAAACCATTTTTTGATCCACTCGATATCGATTCCCCCCAGATCGTCGACAACTACATCGGCGCCGTTTTCAAGCAGTTCTTTTTGATTATTGTTCCGGGCGATCCCGATGACAAGCCTAAACCCGCCGTTTCTTCCGGCGGCGATTCCGCTTTCGGCATCTTCGACCACTACCGATTCTGCCGGTAAGGTCTCAAGGTGAGCCGCAGCCCGGACAAAAATATCTCCTTCGGGTTTACCTTTTAATCCTAATTCGACCGATACCACTCCGTCTACCCGGGCTTCAAATAATTCTTCGATACCGGCGGCCTGAAGGATGAATTGACAATTTTTCGAAGAAGACGCGACGCCTATTTTTATCCCCTGCTCTTTAAGTTTTTTTATCAGCTCGACGGTAGTAGGGTACATCTTCGGTTTCTCCCGCGACAGGACCTGGCGAAACGTATCATTCTTTTTATTTCCCAGACCGCACACCGTCTCTTTATCGGGAGGATCTTTGGGGGCACCGTAAGGGATATGTATATCACGTGATTCAAGAAAACTTTTTACTCCTTCGTAACGGGGTTTCCCGTCGACATAGGTAAGATAATCCTGATCGGTAAACTCACGGAAATCTCCGCCGTCACGGCCCTGGCGCGCCCGCAGATATCCATCAAACATCTCTTTCCAGGCCCGGGAATGGACCAGCGCGGTCTGGGTCACGACTCCGTCTAAGTCGAAGATGACCGATTTAAAAGGCAGTGTATTCATATCGTGTTTCCCTTTGTGTAATAAGAAAATCGTTAAAACCGCAGTCGTTCCGGTATGTATATTACTATTATACGTAAATTTGCCCGTTCACCAAGGGAGAAAATAGAGTTCTTCCCCCCTCTCTCGTGTACAGAGGGGAAGGATTTGATTGCAACGATTTTAAAAAAAACACAGTGATTTTCTGAATCCGCCCTTAATGTATCCGAATCCCCGTAATCAGAGGGTTCAAAAATAGAACTTGACAATGAAACTTATAAAAATATAAAATACTCTATATTAGTAAATAAGCACTTTTAACAGGAAGGAAGAAAAAAAGGAGGCAATCGATGGCGAAAACAAAACGCAAAGCCGCGAAGAAAAAGGTTATCAAGAAAAAGGCGACAAAGAAAACCGCTAAGAAGAAAGTTGCCAAGAAAAAACCGGTAAAAAAAGTAAAAGCGAAAGCAAAAAAGAAAGCTCCGGCAAAAAAAACAACCGTAAAAAAACCGTCAAAAAAAGCCGCGATCCCTACTCTCGATCTTGAACAGTACGAACCGCAGGTAAAAGAAGAAGCCGGACTTATCGATATTACTCAAGGCTCGACTCAATTTGCTTGGATCGGCGCCGGGCAATGCGGCGGAAGACTGGTCAAATCTTTTTATGATCTGGGTTACCGTAAAGTGCTTGCCGTAAATACGTCCCATCATGATCTCGATCTTTTAGAGATCCCTAAAAACCAGAAGTTCCTCATGGATATCGGCGAGATGGGCGCGGGAAAAGATATGGCTCGTGGAAAAGACGCGGCACAAAAATATCAGCAGGAGATATTGCACACCATCCGTAAACTGTTCGCGTCCGGCGTGAAACATATCATGGTATGTTTCGGAGCCGGCGGCGGGACCGGTTCGGGAGGCGTGCTGGAACTGATCGAAACGGCAAAGAAATACGCCCGCCACAATGGAATCGCCAATCCCGACAAAAGCGTAGGGGCGATCATGACGTTACCGACCATCGGGGAAGCCAGTTCTCCTCTGGTCGCCAAGAACGCGTATAAGATCGCAAACGATCTCGGTAAACTTGCCGAGGCGGGAAAACTTTCTCCGCTGATCATCATCGATAACGAAAGGATCAACAAATTGTATCCGGGCCTTACCGTGAAATCGTTCTGGCCGACCATCAACAGTACGGTTTCCGGTTTGTTTGATATATTCAACAAACTCAGCGCGCAATCAAGCCGATATACTTCATTTGACACCGTAGATTACCAGAGTATCATCGAAACCGGCGGATGCGCGATCATGGGTATTACCAAGGTAAAACAGATCACCGACACCTATTCCATCTCCCGGGCCGTAAAGAACAATTTGGAAAAGACATTACTTGCCGGCGGGTTCGATCTGTCGACCGCGAAAGTAGCCGGATGTATCGTCGTGGGCGGGAAAAAACTGATGGCCAACGTATCGGGCCTGCAGGACCGAATCAACTATGCGTTTGATGTGTTATCGGAAATCACCGGCAAGGCGACTATTCACCGCGGCGTGTACGAAGATGACCGTGATTCACTGAGAGTATATACCATTATCGGCGGGTTAAATCTTCCGGAAAAAAGATTAGCTGAATTAAAAGGATAGAGAGAGAATAAAAAAGGCGATGTTCGTAACCGGACATCGCCTTTTTTTTGTTTTTTTCCCTCTTTTAAAAGATCATCTCTTTTTCGCTCTTTTTTTTGTACGCATGACGCGGTTTGCGCTCCGCCTGCCTGTCAGCCCCGCACCGCGTGGGGCAGGCTGACTCCCGAACGCCGTAGAGAGGGGGGCAGGTTTCGCGTTACGATCATTACTTCGCTTTCCCCTGATTGGCAACCGACTGCATTGCTTTGGCGATCGCCTCTTGATCACCGAGATAATAGTGCCTCAGCGGCTTAAGGGTATCATCAAGTTCATACACCAGCGGGATACCGGTAGGGATATTCAAACTGACGATTTCTTCATCACTCACCTCATCAAGATATTTTACCAGAGCCCGCAGGCTGTTTCCGTGAGCGGCAATGATCACTTTTTTCCCCGTGGTAATCGTCGGAGCGATAGTATCGTGCCAATAAGGCAAAAACCGCGCGACAGTATCTTTAAGACATTCGGTAAGCGGCAGTTCTTTTTCGGTAAGGTCACGGTACCTCGGGTCACTGCCGGGATAACGACGGTCATCTTTTTCCAATACCGGAGGCGGAGTATCGTAACTGCGCCGCCAGATCAGGACCTGATCGTCGCCGTACTTGGCGGCCGTCTCGGACTTATTCAATCCCTGTAACGCTCCGTAATGACGTTCGTTCAAACGCCAGGATCGGTATACCGGGATCCACATCAGATCCATCTCATCCTGAGCTATCCAAAGCGTACGGATCGCCCGTTTCAATACTGAAGTAAAAGCGATATCAAAAGTATATCCTTCTTTTTTAAGCAATTTCCCGGCTTCATGGGCTTCCGTTACTCCTTTTTCGGAAAGGTCTACATCAGTCCAGCCGGTAAACCGGTTCTCTTTATTCCAAACGCTCTCCCCATGACGTAATAACACTACTTTATACATCTTGACCTCCTATTGATTTTATCGAAATACGTTTCGCTCCTCTACACGAAATATGCCCTGACGGGCGAAATACGTTCGCTCCCGCTCACGAAATACAATTGTATTTCACGAACGTAGTGAGTATATTTCGCGAAAACGAAGTTGAGCATATTTCTACTGTATTTCTCCTATATTTATATTTTTTATTGCTTCTATCCTCTTCAGCACCGGCGGATGGCTGTATTCCAAAAATACTTTCGCCGGATGCGGAGTAAGGTTCGAAAGGTTATCGACCGTGAGTTTTTTTAGCGCATCGATCATCGCCTGAGGTTTTTTGTAGGTCATCACGGCGAATCGGTCAGCCTGGTATTCGTGACGCCGGGAAATCGCCATCGTCATAATCCCCAGGACAAAACTGATCGGAGCATACAAAAATCCGAAGAAAAACAAACTGGCATACACCGAAAATTGTTCCATAGCGAAAGCGGAAAAAAGTCCGGGATTATTTATCAAAAAAGACAAGACATAAAGCATCAATCCCATCGAAAGAATCGATAGCCCGATGTGTTTTAAAATATGCTTTTTCTTGTAATGTCCGATCTCATGGGCTAACACCGAGACAAGTTCTTCAGTCGTATGCTGTTTGATCAGGGTATCGAATAAAGCGATGCGTCGGAATTTTCCAAAACCCGTGAAAAACGCGTTGCTTTTTGCCGAACGGCGCGACCCATCCATGGTAAAAATACCGGCTAAAGCGAACCGCTGGTCACGAGCGTATTCTTCGATCTGAGTCTTTAATTCTCCTTCTTCCAGCGGAATGAATTTGTTAAATAAAGGTAATATCGCTACCGGATAAATAAAATAGTAAAACAACTCATACAAGACCAGAAACCCCCAGCAATAAAGCCAGCCCCACCGTCCGGTGCTTTCAAAGAACCAGACGACTGCGATGAATACCGCTGAACCAAAAACCGCGGTAAGCAGGATATCTTTAATGAAATCGGTCACGAAAGTTTTCGCTGTCGTACGGTTGAACCCGTATTTTTCTTCAATGACAAACGTACTGTAGAGAGAAAACGGAATATGAAGGATACGTAACCCTAAAAAGAGAGCAGCGGCAAAAATAAGCCCAGTCACAATCGATCCCTGTCCGAAACCGCGGGCCCACTGATCAATCCAGTTAAATCCTCCTGTAAGAATAAACGCTATGGTCACCGCCAGAAAAAATCCGCTGCTCACTAAGGAAAATACCGTACGATCTTTCAGATACTTCTGAGAACGACGATATTTCTCATCATCATAATACCCTCTGAATTCCTGGGGGACATCCAGACAAACATGCCGGACATTTAAAATCTCGACGATCAGATCAAGACCATAATGCACAATGAGAATACTAAGTATAACGACCAGATACATATTCATAAAGATTAAGCCTCTGGTGAAGGTGCCGGGCCGGATTCAGCTTGTTCTTCCATATCCAAATATTTATATATTTTCTTTAGAAGTTCGGTCCATTCAAAAGGTTTTGTCATATAATAGTTTGCCCCCAGGACCTTACCGACTACCCGGTCGACATCTTCGGTCTTAGCGGTAAGCATGATGATCGGTACATTATTTTCTTCATTACGTAACTGGCGGCAGACCTCTTCACCCGGCAATTTAGGCAGCCCCAGATCAAGGATCATCAGGTCCGGTTTTTCGGCCCGGGCTTTATTCAACCCGTCTTCTCCGTCAGCCGCAGTCACCACTTCAAATCCGCAATTTTTCAATCTTACCTCAAGTACGTTACGGATACTGTCTTCATCTTCAACGACTAATATCTTTTTACTCACGATCCCACCTTTATTCTGTTTTTCTGGCACTTAAACTCTTAGCTACCCTGACCGCGGCCACCCCGTCGGCAGCATATTCAGCACCAAGGGAATGGGCGAACGATTTGGTAATCACGGCCCCCCCTACAATGAACCGGCAATCTAAGCTTTCTTTCCGTACGGCATCGACCACATCCTGCATATTCACCATAGTCGTCGTCATCAATGCCGAAAGCCCGATAAGCGGCGATTTATGTTTTTTGATCTCATTGATGATCTTCTCGACCGAAACATCTTTTCCTAGATCTATGACATGAAACCCGTGATTCTCAAGCATAAGCGCGACGATATTCTTACCTATATCATGGATATCGCCTTTTACCGTTGCCAGCATGATCACGTTTCTCTTTTCGCGATGGCCTTGAGTATTTTTTAAATGCGGTTTCAAAAACTCGAACCCCTGTTTCATCGTTTCTGCCGAAGCAATAAGTTGAGGGAGAAAATATTCTTTTTTATCAAACAATTCTCCCACAGTATTGATCGCGGTGACCATCCCCTCTTGCATGATTTTTTCGGCATCAATCCCGCCCTTAAGCGCCTCACCGATATACTGCTCTATCTCCTGGCGGTTCCCTTCAAGGATCGCCGTATAGACCCGTTCCTGGGGACTCGCCGGTAACGCAGCAGATTTACTGGAGGTACCCCCGGATTCCTCCTGAACATACCGGATAAACCGGACGGCTTTATCATCTTTACCGGTAAGCACATCCGATGAGTGCCGCATGTGCATCAGCCCTTCCGATAAAGGATTGGCTATCGCCATAGTCAACCCGCAGGAAGAAGCCATTGCCAAAAACGCCGAATTCAGTTGAGACCTTCTCGGTAATCCGAAAGAAATATTAGAAAGGCCAACGACTGTCGCGGCATCAAATTCATCATGACACCATCGGATCGTGTTAAGCGTCTCCCCGGGCGCCTGCCGGTCCGAAGATACGGTCAAAGCCAGGGCATCAACGACAATATCTTCTTTAGCTAGGCCGGCTCTTTTCACCTTCCGGTAGATCTCATTGACGGCCTTTTTACGTTTAAGACAAGTATGAGGGACCCCTTTATCGGTAAGCGGCAAAACGATAGCCATCGCTCCGTATTTTTTGATGAGCGGCAACATCTTTTTCAGTTTCGCTTTTTCTCCCGAAATCGAATTTACAAGCGCCCGGCCCGGATAAAGTTTAAGAGCATCCGCTATTGCCCGGATATCCGAAGAATCGATGACAAGCGGTACGGTAGTATTTACCGCAAGGACCTTTATCGCTTCTTTTAACATCTCGGCCTCATCGACACCGGAGGCGCCGACGTTTACATCCAGCATGTCCGCGCCGTGGCGGACCTGCTCCGATGCTAACTGACGCAGGAGAGCCGTCTTTTTTTCACGTAACTCTTTCTGTAATGACTTCTTACCGGTAGGATTAATACATTCACCGATGATGATCAACGGGGAATCTTTTTCAATGATCACGTGCGTCCGTGAAGAACTTAATGCGCTTAAAAAAAACCGGCGCGGGGTTTGCGGTTTTTTGTTACGTAACTGCTTTTTCAGTTCCCGGATATATTCCGGAGAAGTCCCGCAACATCCTCCCATCAAGTTTATACCGGCCTTTGCAAATTCACCGGCATAACCGGAAAATTCTTTCGGGCTCATGTCAAAGACAGTTTTTCCTTTTTGCAGGCGCGGCATTCCCGCGTTCGGTTTGGCAAGAAGCGGTACGCGCGCGTACGGTTTCATCTGTGCGATAAACCGCACCATATCACCGGGCCCCGTAGAACAATTACAGCCTACGGCATGTGCCCCCAGACTCTGCAAGGTCACCAGGGCCGTAACCGGATCGGTCCCGTTGAGCGTACGGCCGTCACGTTCATAGGTCATCGTAACCATGGTGAACATATTGGTTACTTCTCTTGCCGCAATCAGAGCGGCGCGGGCTTCCTGAATATCCATCATGGTCTCGATCACCAAAAGATCTACTCCGCCGGCAACCAGCCCTTTTATCTGTTCTTTAAAGGCGGCAACCGCTTCATCAAAAGGAACCGGACCAAACGGTTCGATAAATTTACCGGTCGGGCCGATATCCCCGGCAATAAGGGTGTTTTTTCCTAAAGCCCGGCGGGTGATCCGGGCGATCCGGGTATTGATCTTTTGCACATCACTGATCTTATACTGGGCGAGTTTATAACGGTTCGCACCGAACGTGCAGGTATAGACGATGTCACTACCGGCATCACGGTAGTCGCAGGCCACCCGGGTAAGGATCCGGGGATTTTCTAATACCCACTTCTCGGGAGCCACCCCTTGAGGCATACCCGACTTCTGGAGTTCTGTTCCGGTCGCGCCGTCGAGGATAACGATACGTGTGTTCAATAACGATGTTAACTTCATATCAAAAGGTCACACGCTTGTCTATCGACAAGCTGGTCACAAAGTCACATAGTCACAAGTGAAAGAAAAAAACGTGTGTCGTGTGACGTGTGTCTATGTGACTTATATTGGTTGTATTCCCGCAATCGCCGTCACCGATTTTTCCGGAATAAGGATATAATGGTCGTTCAATTTCACGCCTAACTCACTCATCTGTAAAGTTTCACACATAATTTTTTGATTGTCCAGTGAAAAATCATTGTAACCGGCTGAGTAGCGGCCAGGGGTAAGTTGTTTGTTTTCCCGGCGTACCTGGTAATCAAAAAACTCCATGATCCAGGAAAGCGCTTCATCGACCATCTCGCTTGCCAGAGCATCAAACACGACCGCCGCAGTCACATTATCATGAGCCGCCTGTTCTTTGATTTTATTTATAATATCAGCTCCGGCCGTCGCCCCCATAAACAACACTTCCTGAGAATCATGTAAAAACCGGCTGATAGCCTGGCTGTTAAATTCAATCGCCCCGGAAAGGACGACCTTGTGTTCTTCTTTTCGCTCGATCGCCAGACGGCATCCGGCCCCTTTCAACGTAATATAGCCGGACGCTTCATCTATATTCTTTTCGATATCGGCTTTTTGCCGGGAAGTAAGCGTAGTCGTACCTTTGGCGTATCCCAGACGGGAATATACTTTCGGATAAGGGATTTCAATAGTTATTAAATCAAAAAACTCGACATGTATCATCGTATGAATTATCAAGTTGGCCCGTGTACCCGTTCTTTTCTAACGGGAATCCCGCCTATGGCGGGAAACGCGAGTACGGGCGAACGCGCAAACCGTTGTTGGAGTATTATATCACAGAAAAAGGCAGGAATCACATCGAAGAGGCAGAATCAATAGAGTTCGTTCCCCCGGCGGCCGACCGGATCATGGCCGAAAAGTTCGTCAAGCTTATCGGGGATCTTATCGGAAAGTATCGCCAGAGTCGCTATTGCCAATTTGAGCTTTTCGGCGAAAAGATCGCAACTGCGCTCATGAGACCGGGCGGGATCGCCGTTAAAATAGTAATTCATGTTCAGGCAGGAACCGGTGGTCCGGCACACGCTGAATATTTCACACGTACTGCACATATCGAAACGGTTATTTATCATCTCAATGAACCGCCGGTATTTCTGCTCATCGAGACCGGTATGGACATTTCCCAGACAGAACTGTTCGATCCCCAAAAACGAAGTACAAGGATAGATGTTCCCGTCACCGGAAACGGCTATCTGCCCTTTTGCCGCAGGACACCCCCCGCTCACTTCATGGTTATAATAAAGTCGTTGCATTAATTTAAAAAAACGGTTGAAAAAAGTTTTACGGTAATCCAGCTGGCCGCTTACGATCTCGTCAACATACAGATACGCTAACCGTTCGTATTCTTTAAATAACGTCTCATACTGGCTGTCGGTATTAAAAAACATCGCCTCTCTTTGCGGAGTGATCTTATGACAGGCGTCTTCACTTTCAAAAAGCTCAATACGTTCAAATCCCAGATCACGCAGATTTTTATAAAGAGCGACCATATCACTGAAAAAAGGCGTGACCGTGGTCCTGCCGACCAGGCGTTTTTTGACGTTCTCGTCCATCCCTTTAAGATTCTCGGCGATCTTCTCAAAACTGCCCCGTCCATCGGCATAGGGACGGTTATTATCATGGACTGCTTTCGGCCCATCGACACTTACCGCGATCTGCACTCCTTTATCAATAAGATTTTTTGCAAGCGAAGGCGTCAGCAGAGTGCCGTTGGTCGCAAGAAGGAAATGAAACCGCACCCCCCATTTTTTTTCGTTCTCGCGACAATAATCGACCGTAGCTTCCAAAGTCTCTACATTCTCAAGCGGTTCGCCGCCGTAAAAATCGACTACCAGCTGTTTATCCTCCTTACATAACTTTACTAACATATCTACTGAACGACAGGCAGTTTCTATCGACATATCCGAACTCACCTCTTCCTGTTTTTTCAGGGTATCGCTATCGGGTTGGAACTCGGTATTGGAATATTTACCCTGATCGTTCCAACAATACACACACCGCAAAGAACATTGTGAAGTCAAGTTGAGAGTAATATCACTGATCGCCGAAAGGGCATTGCGATCTTCAAAAGCCCGCTGTTTTCGCGGTAAGGGAAATAACCGATAGATATCTTCGGGAAGAGAATATTCCCGCGCATATTCGGAAATGTCATCGGCGGTGACGGCCGGACCTTTTAAATTTATTTTTTCGTTCCATTTCATCAATGCCGCGTAGGTCTGCGGAGTAAGATCGTAAAAATCTCCGGTAGACGTGGAAATACCGATATACTTTCCCAACCGGGTAAAAAGATATACGGGAAGAACAGCCTTTTCTGTAAGGTTTATCTGCGGATTCATCGGACTTGAAGCGGATATTTCGAAATTTGAGAAAATATACGTATACTCACTTAAAAATAAAGTATACGCGGGTAACCTGAAATCGGGTTACCAAAGAACTCTTCCCGAACGGCAATACCGGGAAAGTTTTTTCTTGGATCTAGTGGATTTGTTGATCTTTTTTGCTTTCATAGCCTTTCTCCTTATAGTATTATTGTGCGTTCTTTACCCGATATGTCAATCTTTTTTTCCCAATCTGTTCGCGCGTTACGCAGGACGCGTTACGCATGACGGGTAACGCCGGGCGCATCCTTTGAACTCTTCGATAAGCGCTACGGTTTCATCCTGGGTCTTGACCTGTTGCGCCCGATGCCGTATCTGTTTTACCCGGGAAAATCCCCGGGTATACCATATAAGAAATTTACGGTATTTCAATATCCCGCGGCGTTCACCGTAAAGAGCGATAAAAGCATCCAGATGGTCTTTCATGACACAGACGACTTCAGTGATCTCCGGATACCCCATGGTAAGGCCACCTTTAAAAAATGCCCGTAACTGTGCGAATATCCAGGGATTCCCCAGAGCCCCGCGCGCGACCAATACGCCGTCGACACCGGTCTCATCCATCATCCGTTTTGCCTGTGGTACGGAAAATATATCGCCGCTACCGATTACCGGGATATGAAGAGACTTTTTGATCTCCCGTATCGCACCATAATCTACCGTACCGCTATAACTCTGGGTACAAGTCCGGCCATGGACAAAAAGTGCGGCAATCCCCGAATCCTGCGCGTATAATGCGATATCCCGGGCCGATTTCGCGTCATCCCAACCGATACGGATCTTTACCGTCACCGGCTGGGTTGATGTATTTACCATCACTTTAAGCAGATCCCGTAACCTCTGGGGATCTTTCAATAATGCCGCGCCTTCTCCACGAGTAACGATCTTCCTGCGGGGACAGGCCGCGTTAAGATCAAGAATATCGAACTGGTATTCACGTAACCGTTCGATCGCATAACATACATATCGTTGTTCACACCCTAACAGCTGTACCCCCAGGGGCCGGTCTTCTTTTTGAGTGGGCATCAGTTGATGAGTACGTTTTGTACAATAATGGAGCGCCCGGGCGTTGATCATTTCCAGGAACGCGCATTCGCACCCGAACGCGCGGTTAAGCATGCGGTAAGGCAGACAGGTAATCCCCGACATCGGGGCCAAAAGAGCGGGTAGAGTCAGTCTCAAATTACCTATCTGCATATCTTGTAAAATAGGTCACATGTCACACGACACACGTCACATGTATTCTTTCTTTACGTGTGACCTTGTGACTTTGTGTCTATGTGACCTGTCTAAAAATTATTCTTCCTTCGTCTCAATTCGGTAAACACGATAACATCCTCGGCCCCTTCCAACTTAAGCAATCTTTTTATATAAGGATCGTTTGCCCGTAAAAAGATGTTCGTCCGTTTTTCATTCTTAAGCGGGTTACCGACGGTAGGTAACCCTTTATGGCTGAGGACCTGGACCTCTTCTAACCGTCTTCTAAACGCGTCGTTGGAAGGATCGACGGTCAACGCGAACCGGTAATTCTCTTCGGTATAATCATGGCCGCAGTATACCAGTATAGTATCTCCTAACGCGACTATTTTTTGTAATGAACTCCACAAGATGCCCGCATCACATTCAATCGGCCGGCCGCACCCGCCGATGAATAACGTATCTCCGGTAAAGACCATCCCGAACGAATTTTCCGCCTGCGGCGGTATATAAAAACAGATACTCCGTTTAGTATGCCCGGGGGTCGCGACCACCCGGAATTCTATCCCGTCAAGCTGGATCTTATCGGTATCTTCCACGATACGGTCGGTCTGTTCTATCCCTTCGTTGGATGAGATCACCTCGCAATCATATTTCTCTTTCAGCTCCGGGATGCCTCCGGTATGATCGGCGTGGTGATGGGTAATAAGTATCTTGGAAAGATCCAGTTTCTTTTCGTTTAAGAGGTCTATGACCGGCTGGCTTTCGGTCGGATCGATGACGCAGGCGGTCTTTTGGGTACAAACCACATATATATAATTGTCACCGGAACTTCTAAGGACACTTGCCGTAAACATCACAATTCTTTCCTCATATCTTATCCCCCGATAATAACCGCACACTCTATAGTCACACGATACACATAATTTAGATATCGTCTTACGGATATCAGTCACGCCTGCCCCGATTCCTATCGGGGAAGCCCGTCCGCCTGCTTGTCAGCCCCGCACAGCGTGGGGCAGGCTGGCGGGCATCGTTACCATAAGCCGATTGACGGGTTTATCATTTATGCACTCTTTGTGCTCAACATTATATCATATCCTCTTTTTCTTATAGAGAAACGCCAGCCATTCTTTATCCTGGATACTTTTAAGTAATACCAGTTTATTTGAACCGAACTCCTCACAAAACCGGTCGTGATGGATACAGGAAATACCGGATACCGCGAGTATCCCGCCGGGCGAGACAAAAGAAACGATCTGTTTTTTCATCCGGATAAGGTCATCGGTAATGATGTTCGCGGCGACAAAATCGAATCGTTTTCTTTTCGCGAAATTCCGGATATCCCCTGCCTTCAACAACCCGGGGTGGACTTTATTCAGTTGAAAATTACGTTTCGCGGTCGCGACGGCTTTTCTGTTGATATCGATCGCCGCGATACTCCGGGCCCCCAGTTTACCGGCGATAATCGAAAGGATCCCGGTCCCGCATCCGATATCGAGAAACGAATTCAGTTTACCTTTCTTCTCATATATAAGCCGCGCCATAAGCCGCGTAGTAGAATGAAGGCCTGAACCGAATACCGAAGCGGTATCGATAATGATCTTACTCCCTTTACCGCTCATCTTTTCTCCACGGGAGGCGTAAGGGACAATACAGATACCGGGGGTGATAAGAAATGTCTTAAAATCCTCTTTCCATTTCTCTTCCCAATCCGGCTTTTTTAACGCCTTTACCTGGATCTCTATTCCTTTAAACGGCAGGATGTTCAGGGTACGTTTTAGACTGAACGCCGACTTATTCGACGATACATATATCGCGATCCTCATGCCCTCGTCGAACTCGACAATATCTTCATTTTTTACCCCGGAATTGATAAGAGCCGAACGAATAAGCTCACTCTGGCCGGGATGGTATTTTTTGAATATCAGATTGAATTCATAAGAAATAATTTTTGGCATATTTCTTATTTTAGCAGGATATCCTTAACGGACAATCATATTCAAAGTGATGTCTCACTTAAGGTAGCGACGCAGAAAAGATATTTAACCACAGAGCACACGGAGTCTCACAGAGAGAACGCACAGAATATTTGGTTTTGCGCTTTTGGCACATTAAAAGCGCACCATTTTGCAAAAACAGCAGAAAACGGAAAACATGATTTTTCCGGTTTTTTGTCGTTTTTGCAAAAAAACCCCATCGATCATCGATAAGGATAAACCAAATATTCTCAATAACTTAAGTCAGACCCGCGCGGTTTTTCTCGGTGTTCTCTGTGCTCTCCGTGGTTAAAACATATTGATTCTGTAGAGGGGTCTCTCAAAGAACACAAAAGATAATTAATGGGAAGGGCCTGAGTCCTGAGAGACGGATGATTGGGCCGCGTCGATCATCTCGGCGAGGGCGTGTAACCTCCGGGCGATCTGTTCTTCTAATTCGGCGATTTTCGCTTCAAGTTCTTCACCCTGTTTCATCAGACGGGTAATATTCTCGATTGTGTGGGAACGGTCACGGTCATTGCCTTTAAGAACGGCCATATCTCCTTTGGGTAATGTATCTTCGATCACGTCCAGACGTTTCTCGATCCGCTGCTTCAATCGTTCCAGATTATAGGTACGGGCCGATACCGGATGGTCCTGGATACACCAGACGATCAATAGTATCATTATGATAATCGCTATTTTTCTATTCATACTCACTCATCCTTTACCTATTGTACTGATCAGGTTCAATACCCTGTTCAAATTCCGCCTGATGACGCAGTTCGATCGTATAGATAATACGTAACGCTTCTTCATATTTCTCTTTTGCTGCCGAAAGGTCTCCGGCACAGTAAGCCTCTTCGGCTTCTCTATACAATTGCCGTACTCTTTGGCTGTCAGGAGAATCGCTGTTTACATACTCATTCAGCCTCTTTTTGAATTCAGCGACCCTGCGGGTACGTTCAGCTTTCTCTTTTGACCGGACGATCTCTGCGTGCGTACGGTCATAGAGCATACCGGTAATCCGGATAAACGGCCCTTGCGCCTGATAATCCAAATGAGTTAGATCGTCGTTAAAATCCGTAAAATTATACCCGGCTCCTACCTGGACATAATCGCCGATCTTACGGGTCACTTCCAATAGGATACCCTGCCGGCTGTCTTTCGCCTGGGTTTGAGTCAACAAACGGTATTCCCCGGCAACCTGCCAATTGTCGTCGATATTATATCCGACCCGGTTGACCCATAACCAGGTCGAAGATTTGGTGAAATCGAACCCGGTTACTTTTTCTTCACTGATCTTATAAGCGAATTTTTCGGTCACCTGCCATTTCTCATTAAGATCGACGACCGCCTCGGTCGCAAACACATGCCCTTTCTCTTTCTCGACATCGGCGTTATCACTTTGCGAGGACGGTGAATCGTCTTCTAAATAGGTATATTTACATAACAGGTTCAGCCAGTCGACATCGATCGGACGATACGCAGCGCCCAGACTGAATTCTTTAAATTGAGCGCTCACCGAATCGGTAGTCGTGTTTTTCGTCTGGGAAAGATTCGCTTTAAGGAATACTGTCGTATCGCTATTGATCTTCCCTTCCATAGAGTTATAGAACAAATATTGCCGGCTGTTTTCATCGCCGTGATCAAACCGTAACTCAAGTTTACTGGACGCTTTTAAGTCCGCGGTAGAACTATCCGGGTCTTTATCGATAAACCCTACTCCCAGGCTTATCGCGTGACGGGTAGCCTGAGTACCGTCATGGTTCTGGACAATACCTCGTTCAAACGATCCTTGCGCGGCCCAACGGTCGTTGATATCTCCGGATAACCCGAAAATGTTAGAATTTGATATCGAATCGGCATTTTCAGAATATTGACGGGTAAATGTCCCTTCCATTTTCTTACCGTCACGTTCGCGGGTAATACCAAACGTACTGCTCTGAGTCGTGGTATCCTGCGAGGTAGCGTAGGTACGTTCGGTCGTAACTTCGATCTCATCGTTCAGTGTACGCGTCGACCCCATAGCTACCGAAGTAGTCTTACCTTCACCGGGCGAATCACTTACGGCATAGGTCGTATGCACTTTAGTCTTTTCATCGACTTTGGTCGAAGCGCTTACCGAGGCTTCTTCACCGGTACCCGTACCGTTATAATTAGTGACGGTATAATCCGTGGATATTGCCAGATCTTCGCCTTTTTGCGCGGTCATACCGATACCGGTCGACGTCCCTTGCGTACCGATCGTCTCTTTCACTTTCATCGTCAGCCATTGCCATAGACGAGAAACAACCCCTACCGTCGTCTGGTGATTCGGGCTTCCCTTTAACGTTGCCTGATGTTCTAACGATACATCGACTTTTTCGTTTACCTTATATTCGGCTTTCACCGCGACCGTATCCTCTTCGCGGTTAGTCTCGGACTCGAACTCTTCTTTGCGTTCCTGTACTTCCTGGTGTCGGTATTCACCGGTAAGCGTGAGTTTTTCGCCGGCATGAGTTATCCCGACCGTAGTCGTCTCGGTTCTTGTCGCGCCGACCTGCAGTTGGGTCTGGTCATTACCGTCTTCGATCAACTGCTGGATATCATGAGCCAGAGACAGACGGGTCTGTGCCGAAAGGTCATACGTCGCGCCGAACCCGATAAGTTCTTTACCTTGTTGCGAGGTAGTAGCCGAAGTCGAGAAATTCCGGCCGACCCATTGGTAGTATCCGGATAATCCTAACCGGTCAAAAAGGTACGTCTCGCCTTTTATACTGTACGCTTTTCCCTCAGAATATTCATCAGTAGGAAGCTCGGTAAACGACAACCCACCGTCGGTAGAAATAAAACTTCCCACCACTTCTGATTTCGTCTCGGCATATTCCGCGGTAATCCTTGAGTTTTTATCAAGATGGATGATGATATCGGCTCCCTGTAACTGATAGTTTTCACGCATCTGTTCTTCGCTCACGTACGTGCCGCCGACGACGAGGTGATCGCCGACAGTTTTCTGTACGCGGACACCGGCAGTCCCTTCATCATATTTGTCTTCAGCTTCATATTCATAATCGACGGTCACATAGATCGGATTCCCGTCGGTAAGGTCGCCGGAAATAAGCGAGGTAGACTCGGCAATAAACGATACCGGTTGCCAGAAAATGATCCGGCCTTGCGAATGATCTATTTCGTAATCGACCCCTTCTTTCATCTCTTCAGAAGCGACCACCAAACCGGTGATCTTATCTCTTACCTCGATCTTCACCTTTTCCGACCCTTCGATCACATCTTTATGTTTCAGATAGAACAACGATCCTCCGGTACCGGCAAACTCGTTATGTGCGCCTCGTTGTTGTGCCCGGGCTTTGAATACCACGAATTTCGTATCCGGTTCACCATACTCGTTCGTCGATATTGTCTCTAAATGGACTTTCGCGCCGTAAAGCGTACGCGAAAATTGCGAAAATTCCGTGTCGGTAAACGCGGTCTCGTAATTGCCCCAGACCAGCGATGATTTATCCCATTCGATCAAAAGATACAGCATACCCTGCGTGTTGGTCGAATCATAACTTACCGATGACCCGTCACCGTAGAGCGGATAATATTTATCGGGATCAAGCGATCTGAACAATTCCTTTTTCTGCCGTTCGGTATCGAAACTGGAAGTGATCAGATATTTTCCTTTAATCTTTCCTTTTAAATAATACGCGAGTTTCCCTTCCTGCCAGAACCCTTTCTGGAATGTATCATCCTGCTGTACCGACTCGATATTACCGCGTTTGAACGTATACCCCATTTTCGTATCGCCCATCGCGACAAAGAAAAGATAATCGTCACCGACCTTCAAGTGTTTACTATAGGTACCGTCGTGCGTCGTGCGTCGTGCGTCGTCCGTCCCTAGCCTATAGTCGCCCGATGTTTTATATTCTGTATAATCCGACGTGTGACGTACTTGCCCCGTTGTGAAGCTCATGGGATGTCCTTGTGACTCATCAGATGAAATCTGCACATCATACTCTCCCCGCGGGAGGATGATCTCTACTGGTTCGGCCCGAGAAACATCTATATCCGGTGTTGTCAATACATCTTGCCCGGTTACTTCCGGCTTATTCATACCCGGAACTACCGCATACAACTGCCCCGCTTTAAGTATTTTTATACTGGTAACTGGCAACTGGCTACTGGCAACTTTAATCGTCTCCCCTTCAATACGGATATTCTGTTGGGCCAATATGTTTTCATTATTTTGCTGGATAAGCCACCGTTCATATTCTTCCTGATCCTGTTTTTCTTTCTCATTTTCAAGGAACGCATCTCGGGAATCGTCATCATTCCATTCTCTTACCGAAAGATCTCTTGAGCGAGTAAGATCTTCTTTTCCGTCAATACCGGTCACTCTTACCCGATACCTATAATGACGGTCACTCCGTATTAATCTACCGTCACTTCCTTTTCCGTCCCAGACAATCGGTTCGAATATCGTATCGGTCGCTCCGGTAAATACTCGCACGATGCGTTTTGTATCGGAATCAAGAATCTCCAGTGTCCAGGTTTTAATAAATGCCGAATAATTTGTGAAGATATTAAATAATGCCGATTCATCCAGTTTCCCGTCACGAATGATGAGTTCCCGGTTGAACAACGCCACGTTCAATCTGCCTTGAGGGATATCCCGCTGTTGCGTGACCGTAAACGGGGCCCACTCATTGATCATTCCTTGCGGCGATTTTACGCCGAAATTCACTTTACGTAATATACCGGCCGTCACGTCTATCGCGACCACTTTATCGGTAGTAAGATACGCACCATCCGGTAACGTCCGTTCATCTAACCGCAGAAGATGGCGGCCGGGCATCACTGCCGCCAGATGGTACCGGCCGTATTCGTCAGTCGTGATCAACGTCCCCTCCTCCGTCGCGATCGTCACATTTCCTACCGACACCTCACCCGCATCCTGGATACCGTTTTCGTTTTCGTCATAGAACACTTTACCGATGACCGTCCCCATATCGAATATCGGATCCGGCACGACTTTGACGGTTTCGGTCGCGTAATTAGAGATCACTGTACCGTCGGCATAATCGGCATGAGCCCGGTTCTCATAATCACCAAACGTCACCCCGCTTCCTACGATCAACTGATATTTCAAGATCCTCGTCTCACCGTTATTTACCTGGCCGATATGAAAACTCAACGGCCGCGCACCTTGAGGATCAGAGATAGGTACGCCGTCTAATATCGCTTTACCGCCGATATATTTGAATCCCGGCGGGATCATATCTTCTATAAATACGCCGTTTAAGTCACTACCGGAAATATTTTCGATATCGACGGTATAGGTGACGATATCCCCGACGACGACTTCACTCTTATTTGCGTCTTTTTCGATCTTCACTAATCCGCCGCTTGCATCCATAGGATGATCGATCTCCAGCGGTACCCCCAGAATAGTAAATATCTCCCCTTTTGAACCGCCGATCACCGTCCGGCCCGCCGGGAAACTACTTCGAGTAGACGGATAGGTATACGCTTCAGCGGTAATAGAGATATAATAGTCACCCGGTATCGCGTTAAAACTATAGAACCCGTCAGCCGCGGTCGTCTGCGGATTAATATCAGCCGGCGCAATTTCGATACCCGGCCGCGCGAGGATCCAGGTCCGTCCCGGGCCGGGATCATCATCATAGAACAGAGATACTTCCGCGCCGCCGATCGGGTTATTACTTGCCGAATCAAACACAATACCGAACGGATCGATAAAGACGACATCAAGCAACGCGCTGGTCGTGATATTCCCGCCGCCGTCCCGGCTGGTCACCGATAACGTGTTCGTCCCGGATTTTAATCCTAACGCGACCGAATCGCAGGCAAGTGAGTAGGCGCCGGTGACTGCGTGTGAAGTCGTTGTTGCGCAATTCATCAGTAAATCGCCGTTCTGATCTAACGCGTCAAGCCTTACCTCGACGTTTGGCGCGGCATAACCCGATACGGTAAACGGATTAGACGTGATCTTTTCATTGGCAATATAATTATCTATAGTAGGGACCTGCGCATTACTGGGCACCGCAACAACATTCACATTTGTCCCTGCGCCGGCAATGACGCCTACATAAGGAGTAAGCGCGTTTGCTCCCAGATCAAGCGGAGTTGCCGCATTTACTTCTACCCGGAAATTCCCGTTATTATCAGACACACCGTTTGCGACGACTATTGTTCCTCCCCCGGAATCGCCTTCGATAGTAAACGCGGTATTCGGCGCACTCGTATATCCGATAACCGCCGGGGTCTGCCCGACATCCTCTCCGGTCCGCGGAGACGTGATGATAATCGGCGCGTTAAATACCCAATGCGGCGCGGCTTCACCGTCATCGTTATTTATGGTATTGAGCGAATTGGCCGCGACAATATTGTTACTTGAGGCATTGGAATCACTCACATTGACAAAATTTACGGTCTGGTTCCCGCCGGTCACATCCAGAGTAAATCTTGTTCCCGGATTATCGGAAACCAGAACAATTTCCGTACCGAGCACCTGACCGTTAAAATTCAGGGTGCCGGAAATAGTCTGAATGACCCCGGCTTCGAATACCAATTGTTTACTGGCCGTAATACAGGTAAGATTATTGAACGTAGTGACACCGGTAATGGTCGAAACCTGCCCGTTATCGTTAAAGATCACGGTCCCGTCTCCGGCGATGAAATTACCGCCGTTATCCCAATCGCCGCTGACGATGATGGTAGTCCCGACGGCCGAGGCATCCAGCGTACCGGTCGGCGCGATAGTGAGTGAACCGCCGACATCCAGGGTCTCACCGGCAGCAAGCACGTAATTTTCTCCCGGATTGATCGTCAGATCTGCATACACCGATCCCAGCCCCACCCCGAGGAACCCGACAAGACAGAACGCCAGTATTGAAATTTTACGTTTCACCTTACACATTACCTGTATATTTATAATCTTCCCGTTACTTAACTATTCTTTCTTATCCTCCTACACCAATAAGCACTTCGACGATTCCTGAATTGGTTTCCATTGCCCGGGCGACTCGTTCATCACCATCTTGAGCTTTCATTAAATATCCCGGTTTATTAGATACTGTCAGCCAATCGCCGAATTCTACGCTACCAATAACCTGCGCTTTTACCCGTCCCATAAACGCAACCGGTTTTACGCTGTCCGGATCATCGTCAGCTAATTCGCTGTTTCCGATCACCGACGGTTTTTCCGAGACGATCCCTAAGATAAATTTATCGCCGCGGCGTGCCGGCCGGATACGTTTGGTTTCGTCAAGACTCACCACCTGATACACTGAGCAGTCTTGAGCTATTTTGAAATATTCGGCATAATCGGCACCGTTGGTCAGGTACGATCCGGAAATATCGATATCTCCGGTCGCAACCGCGACGTTACGGTTGATACCTACTCCGCCCATTACTACAAGGTCGGCATTAGGAGCATTCGTCTTAATACCTATCTGGTCATTCGCCGCATCAACGAAGAACAAATCTGTCTCGTTATCTCCAGCAACACGGAAATCGATATCAGCTTCGTCATTGTTGAACACGGTCTCGACTGTGTCAAAGATGAACACATTCGTCGATCCCCCGTCTTTTAACGCATACAGTTCTACTCCGCCGTCTTCTGTACCGTTAGTCACATCGATTGCTTTTCCGGCAAACCAGGCAAATTCTGTTTCAGCAGTGGTCGAATCATATCCGGAAAAACTAAGCGCGCCGACCCAATCATCATCGGAAAGAGCTCCGTTATTTCTGGTCTTAAAGAAGGTCATTTGTGGATATCCTCCGCCGTTATAATCACTGCGGAACTCGATTTCAGGATACTGTTCAGAAGATTGTCTAAGAGCCAGTAACGCGTCCGGATCATTTTGACCGATACCGACATAGCCGTTTTCAGCAAGAGTCATACGCCGGTACGTAGTGGTACCGTTATTGGTATAGAAGAGCATCTTTGTCGGCATACTGTTGTTTGCCGGAGCGCCATCTACCACAGCTTCGATATACGCTGAAATCAGGAACTCATTACTGTCCCAGGCTCTCCAGCGTAATGTACCCAGACTGTCCCCGTTGTTTACGATCGTCGGCGAAGCTTCACTTCCGCGGGCGCGGGCAAGTTCATAATCGGATTTTGCTGCGGGACCGCTTCCGGAATATGCGGTAAGGAACATATCTTTGGCGTCGGTTACGGAAGAGAGCACAAACCCTGCGTCAGCGGCCCTCAGAGTAGGATCAGTGGTCCCGATACCGACATTCCCGGCATCGTCGATCACAAACGGCGTCGTATCACCGGCTGCATCATTCACTCTAAAAGAGTCGCCAGTACCGGTATTTTCAACCAAAAGTACCCCGCCGTTACCGGAATTAGTGATCTCCAGCGTCTCGTCGGCCGCGTTTGATCCGGTAAACTGGACCGCACCGTTATCTACGGTGACCGCGCGTCCGGCACCGGCTCCGCCGCCGTCGTAGGCTTCGTCTAAATTAGCGACACCACTTCCGGAGGTGATCGCGTCATCGACATACTTCTTGTTCGGTATGTCGTCATCGGCAGTCACTAATGTTTCATAGTTTAACGCTGCCGGCACGCTGATCGCGCCCGACCCTTTTGGTGAGAGGACTAGATCTATGTTCGCG
>JAFGQU010000006.1 GCA_016935525.1 Candidatus Omnitrophota bacterium | reverse complement strand
GGAAACTCGGGGTGAGCGCAGATATTTTCGTGTGTCCATCGGATACGACTCCGCCGCCGGGAGGGGTATCCTACGGTATTAATTCCGGATTAGTCGGAGCTTATGGAAAGACGGTAAGAGGAGAGACAAGGGTATATTGGGCGGATATCGGTGATTTTGACGTGATCGTGGCTGATTGTGATAGCGCGTCGTTCGAATGGAGTCCGGGCGTTGAACGGCACAGAAGACTCCCCTCGTTTATAGCGGGTGGAGTTCATATGTTGTCTCCTGGGTATCGCAACGGGTATGCTTTGGTCGTGAGAAAAAATAAGGATATCGGTGCGGCAAACTTGGATCCGTATTATCCTCCCCCTAACGATCCTCCTCCGGGTGGTGGTGGAGAAGAGCACACATTGCCGATAGACCCTGATTAAGAATAGCCTCTATTGCTTTTGAGTATAGAGAGAGAACTGTAAATCGAGAGAGCAAGTTTTTTTTTCAAGTTGAATGCAGACTAGTTAAGTGTGTTTAAAACTAAACATTTCACCTATCCTTTCTTAATCTGGATCCTTCTTATTTTCTGGTATTTTCTGTTTTTCTACGGGTTTTCCCAATCTCTGCGGTTACGTTTCCAGGATTTTGTATTTGCCCATTCTTTTTACCTGTTCGGCCAATCTCCTCAAGAAGCCGAAGATATTGTTATCGTCACTATCGATGAAGAATCCCGGGCGCGTCTTGAACAACGTTGGCCTTGGCAGAGAGATGTGACTGCCGCGATGATCGAAACGATCGCTTCTTATTCGCCCCGAGTCATCGGGTGCGATATTATTTTTTCCGGGATCACCGATCCCGTTCAGGATAGAGCTCTTGCCGAAGTGTTTGAGAAATCTTCAAATGTGGTGCTGGGATACATCCTCAGGGAAGAAACTTCGGAGATGCCGCTTTCCATTTTTTGTGATGCGGTGTGGAGCCTGGGATTTGTGAACCGTCCTTACGGCATCGAACAGCTCAATATCCAAGAAGATCACAGTGATGTCTATAAAGTGGTCCGGTATATCCGTACGTTTTATCCGCGGAAAAACGCCTCCGCCGATGTGTCGATTGATATTGCTGTCGTCGCCAAATATCTCGGGATTCGTCAGGATGAGATTAGTGTCGATTATCAAAGGGGGATCTCTTTAGGCGATAAGATATTTATCCCGTCTCCCGGCGGGATTACGCCGCTTAACTATACGGTATACCCCTCAAAGTTTAAATTTATTCCGGCTTACCGGGTGTTGGCCGGTGATGTGAACATATCGGATTTCCAGAATAAGATCGTCCTGGTAGGAGCGACTGACCCGTTGATCCATGACGAGCATCTTACCCCTTTAGGTATGTACCCGGGGGTAACGATTATCGCCAATTCGGTCGTGATGATATTGAGTGGCCGTTTCCTTGCGATTTTCCCTCAACTGTATATGTTGTTCCCGTTTTTTCTTTTAGGGACCGGCATCATTTTGATAAACAAAAATTGGGGTTTTATTTCGGCAACTATCTCTACTATCGGGATATTGATGTTACTTTTCGTTTCGGCCCTCTTTTTACGCGCTCACGATATCCAATTCGATTATTTTACGCTTTTTTTCTTTTGTGTTTCCGCGTATGTCGTCGTAAATACCCATAAATATAGTTATCTGATATATATGCGTAACCGGCTGAGGAATCTCGCGGTTATCGACCCGCTTACTAAATTTTATACGTACCGTTATTTCTTGGTAAAGGTTGACGAAGAATTCAAAGATAGATCCAAAAATATGCTGTTTTGCGCGTTCCGTTTGAGAAATTACAATAAGATAGCTTTTGATTTTCAGTTCGACCAGTTACAGTCTTTGATACAGATATTTACCCATTACTTGCGGGTCCAACTCGAAAAACATTTTAAAAAGATTATGTTTTTCCGGCTGGCTCAGGATATTATCGGAGTTACCGTTACGGATGTCGACCGGGGACTGACTGAATCCGTTATCCGTGATGTTATGGATGAGAGCAAAAAAGTCGAATTTGAAATGAACCGGATCAAGATGAAGATGGACCTCCAGACGATTTGTGTGTTTAAAGCAAAAGGCCAACGCCTGAAAAGTAAAGAGCTCCTGGCGACGATGGAGAGGGTATTGGCGCGTTCATCCGATCTTCAAGACAAGGATTTTATCTTTACTCAGGTCGAAGAACGTATTTGGGAAAAAGACGAGCGGCATAAAGGCGAGGATATCATGGATTTTCTCGAAGTAGATTTAGAGGAACGTAATAAAGAGCTGGAAAAGATGGTCGAGGAACTTATTGAGACGAAAAAAGATGTAGAACGGTCTTATCTTGAAGTCGTTCGTTGTCTGATCAAAGCCTTAGAACAGAAAGATACGTATACCGAAGGGCATTCTGAACGGGTTGCCCGTTATTCGATAGCGCTTGCTAAAGAAGCCGGATGGCCTCAGGAAGAGTGTGATCTGCTTTATAAAGCCGCTCTTTTACATGATATAGGGAAAATAGGCATTCCTGATCATATTCTCCATAAAAAAGAACGGTTGACTGATGAGGATTACGCCTTGATCAAAAGGCATCCTTTGACCGGAGTGGATATTTTAAAACCGTTTAAACCGTTTGAAAACTTACTTTCGATCATCCTTTATCATCATGAACGTTGGGATGGGACCGGATATCCTCACGGGATCAGTGCCGATAAGATCCCTAAAGGGGCTCAGATCATGGCGATTGCCGATTCTTATGACGCGATTACCTGCGGCCGGGGATATAAGAAAGGAGACGCACCCGGAGAAGCTTTACAGGAAATCATCAAAAACAGCGGGACTCAGTTCAGCCCGCACTATGTCGAAATATTTCAACGTGTTTTTCAAAACAATCCCGCCGACTTCTAAAAATAGCGTGTAGCGGTGAGCGGTTAGAATAGAGAAAAAAGGCCTGTTTCGACTGGTTAATTGACAAGTATCTCTTAATAATGTAGACTATTTTCTTTTGTGAAGGTCTTTAAAACCCTATTTTCGTTTGGGATTTGGAGTTTGGTGTTTGGAATTTACTTTGCGAAGCAAAGTATTGGGGCCGTAGTTCAGCTGGGAGCCAATCATCCTGGCGAAAGCCAGGCTGTT
>JAFGQU010000005.1 GCA_016935525.1 Candidatus Omnitrophota bacterium | reverse complement strand
CTCCTCCTTAGAACACCGTTTCCGCTGAAATCGTCAACGTCAATGTCTTCTGTGTCGGGATTGCTTCAGCGGTCCCTGACGGAAGTACGAACTCGACAAACAGCTGCACTACGTCCGTCGGCGCCATATCTTGAGCATCTGCATTACCATCAGTATAGATAGTTGCTGCATCCGCTTTGGTTAATGCTGCCGTTGTGACCTGATCTTCAGCTCCTAATGTAGCGCCAGCGATTGAACCGGCGGTATCAAACAACGCGCGGTAGACATACTCATCCTGAGCTTCGGTATTGTTGTCATCCGCGTCTTTATCGTTTGTCCATACCAGACCACCTGACGTACACACCACCTGCAATCCCATCGTTTCCTGTCCGTTTCCGTCGTTCTCAACATCCACACCGTCTTGCCACGACGCCGGCGCCGCGGCATACGCTACCGGTGCCGCTTGCCAACTCTGGCAGGTCGTACTCGGTACGACCAACCCTAACCCCCACGTAGCTGCGACTGCCGCATCTTCGACGTCGACACTCAATATCTGGATCGTTACCGTCAATACGATATCTTCTGACGCTAACGCCCAGGCATTACTCGTGACGCCAAAGAGCATCGCTAATCCAACGAACACCACTCCTAATATTTTGAACTTCATGGCATAACCTCCTTTTTTATTGATTACCATTATGTTCGTATTTTGTATTCCCCTATTATTATTTTCCCTCATATACACCTCCTCAAAACTTTTGGGTTTGGGTAAAGAATATTCATTCATCATCCGGGCTTTTTCATCTGTACACACACGACAGAGACTCTCGCGTCTAAAGCATATAAAGCCGGCAGCAGCGACAACCGCGAAAAGGAGACAATACAACGCAAGACTCGCCACTGCCGGTAGAATACGCTCAGGCTTAGGTAAGGAAAACATAAAAAGACCGCACGCGCAGATGATCGATACCAACTGCACGTGCTTGGGCTTAGGTAAGGAAAACTGAGGAAAACAGTACACACAAGCCCCTCTTTTAAAATAAGAGGAATACATACTGGGCAATGCCTGTGTGTACGTGGGCTTAGGTAAGGAAAACATCAGAATAAAACAACATATACAGATTGTTGAAATCAGGGCGTTCTGTATATGTATGGGCTTGGGTAAGGAAAATGTTGGAGGAAAAGAAGGGCTTTTATCTGTGCTTATTGTTTGTTTCGGGTTTTGAGTAAAGAAACAGGAAATGAAAGAAAGAGGGTGTGCAAAAAAAGACGTAAAAGAATAGAGTATGCGTGATTTTAAAAAACTAAACATATTTCCTTACCCAAACCCTGATCGTGAGCGTTTTATAGCCCTATAAAACGCTCACAGTTCTTCTTATTGAGGGCCCAACCCCAAAAAGAAGACATAAAAAAACCGCACTGTATAAAGAAACACAGTGCGGTGTAGCATCCATACACTCACCAAGAGAGACCCATCTTGACCATACAATCTGCGAACGAATTATCATTATTTTTCCTTACCCAAGCCCTAAACCGGCCCCAAAAGAGGCCAAAAAAAACCCGCGCTATATTCCTATAGCGCGGGTTATAATTACTCGATTCCCCCTCAACGTATATTGAGGTTCATTCGGTAACCTGGCAACCATAGGATTTTTCCTTTAGGCCCAAGGCTTTGCGTCCCCGCCTTTCAGCGGGTTTGCCTTTATCGTGATTCTAATTGTCAAATACTAAGCCCGTGTGTACATGACATTTATACCACATCGATAAAGACCATTTCAACCCCGAGCACGAAAAAATTACTTTTTATAACTTGCTCATTTTCAATGAGTTATGAAAATCAACGGATTTTTTTCGCATTCGTTTCCGGATTCACGGCTGTTTATTCTTTCGGTTTCTTACGGGTGTTCATCTTCACCCGTACGAAATCTGAAAGCGTTTCATCGTCAAGAGCTTCAATAAAAATAAGACCTTCAAAGAGCTTTTTCACATATACCGGGACATCCGGAATAGTAAGATTAATCGCTATTTCTTTCGATTTCTTCGGGCCTATTTTTACCTTAGGGACTTGCGCGCTGATCCATTCTTTCTCATAGATCCAGAAATAATTCGGTGAAACGATGATCTTTCGTGAACCGCTCTCTTGAGTCGGGACAAAGGGAGAAATACTGTATACATGAGCTTTAGTGTCGTTATTATAGATTTTTATTTTCGCGACATCTTTATGTTCACCAAGAGTGATAATGCCTAAATTTATTGCCCCGGGACTTACCCCCAACCGGCCGGCCGGAGGAGTTAAAATTTCGCTATTAGCTACGGTCTCGATATAATAAACCGGCGTGACCCGCAGATTGATTTTTTCGTTGGCTTTGGGGACCGACGTCACCGAAAGGGCAACAGCCCATTTCTGGTTAAAATACTGCGGGTCATCGGGTACGTGTATGACCATCTTTACGGTACCTTGAGAAAACGGGCCGACCTCAATAGTATCTTTTTCCAACTGTAGCCATGAGGGGTCCGGTAATACCGAATATCCTTTTACATTTTTTAGCCGTAATTGGCTGGGTTGAGTCACGGCGATCTTATAAGAACGGGTTTTATCGGATTGGTTACGGACGATAAGCCCGATATCGGCTTTTTCGCCTAAATCAAACGGTTCACCGGGAACAATGTTCTGGACGACCATCTCTCCCGGCATGACTGAAAGCCCTACTCCTGCGGTATGTGCCGATTCTTCAGGCGCCTGACCGGACCCATTGCGGGTAAAGAAAAAAATACAGGTAAGAATTCCTAAGAAAACCAATGTTTTTTTCATACGTATCCCCTCATCTTTTCAGTTACTAGTCTCTGGTCTCTAGTATATAGTCGGGTTAACCCGTTCCCCCGTTTACCCGTGTACCCGTTTTTTAACGGGATAACGCGAGTACGGGTGAACGCGCGAACTTTTAAATTTCAATATTCAAAAACCTCGCGTCTTCAGACGTCAGATGCGCACGAAACGACGCGGTTATATCGCCTTTTTCTTTTACTTCGATCCAGGCATCGCGCAATTTACCGAGCAGGTCACAACATTCTTTTATTATGTGCGGCGTCTGCCGGACTTCGGATTGAGCGACCGCGATCCTTCTTCGGGCATAATCATAGATATGCAGAAGGTTACCCCCTAATTTCGGATCGATCTTCATATCGACCAGGGCGATCAGTCCTTCGATGATCTTTACCATCCAGTCGGTTTTCTGGTGGAACGCCTCAAGATCCTTTTCTTCCCAGGCTTTCTGGGCAGCTTCGCCGGCTTCCAGGATCTTATCGTACAGCAGGATAAGCGCTTCCAGATCCGACATCGATTTAAGGTTTTCTATCGTATATTTTCTGTTTTCTTCCATATATCACTCCTGTTTAACATGTCCGTTATTTTATCGCGGATAAAGGTCGCTGTTTCTAAAAACCCTTCATACACCTCTTCGACTGAATTACAGAAGACCTCCTGCATCTGCCGTACATTCTGAGCCGATCGTAATTCCATGTTCATGATCAAAAACTTAAAATACCCTTTCCCATACTGAAGCAATGCGGTAAGGCTGTTTTCATCAAGGCGTTTCCCCAGTTCGATCAGTTCAGTAGGGATCGTCTGTAATTCTTTCGGTAACTGATGCCCTTCTTTAAGCAACATTTTAAAATGTTTGGCTTTCTCGCAGCTTGATTCCAGGTCGTTTACGATCTGATTAAAATGGTTTAACACTTTTTCCAGGATCTCGTGAAACCCTTCCCAGTTCGGGACAAACCCGGCCTGCACTTTCTTCATGGTTTCCCGGCAGGCGGCCGGGTCACCTTTATCTGCGTAATGGGAAAGCACCTCGGCCAGCGGCATCAATGTGGTACCTTCGATATAGGCCCCGCCGGAAGTAGCGTTGATATACGTTACTTCGGGATGGCGGCGGATATACTGTTCGAAACTGGACACGAAAATATAGAACACTTGCGACCCGATCACTTTATCCTCATAATTACCTCGCATCCATACTAACCCTTGTGTGTGAAAATCACGTTCGTCCTGATATTGAATCGTTTTACCGTCATAGACCGAACCGGACGCATAGGTCTGGCCGCTGGAAGCGTACGATAAATCCTGCCCGACAAGGATGACCGGGTTAAACCCTAATTGTACGGCGATATCGAGCGCGGAATGGGCGACCGACCCGCCGGCGTAAGCGCGCCCTTTTGCCCGCTGTGAATCGGGCAGAAGCACGTCGTAGGGAATAGTCGAAGGGAAATAGAAAAATACGTCAGGCATGAATGCATCGATGATCTCTTTACGGACAAAATTGGCCGAAAACAAATATGTCCCGGAAGGATCGATATCTTTAAACTGTTTCAGGATGACTTCATGGGCATCGACGACGACTACGACATCAGGCTTAATCCCGTTTTTCAACAGTACCCGGTACGCGGTCCCTACGGCAAAAATAAAAATCTTGCCTTTAGCCTGGCGGATCGTCTCGATATCCCGATCAAGTGACGGCCCGGCCGAAACGATGATCGCCGGGGTACCTTTACCCATCTCCCCTAGATCCCTAATACCGGGAGATGCGACAATATCGACGGTATCTTCCATCGCGTTATTGACCCAGAAATCCTGGAACTGTTTCAGTGAACCCAGCGAACTGCGCATAAAGCCTAAGAGCGACCTGATTTTTTTACAGATGACCAGATAGTATTCCATGAACATCTGCATACTGGGCGGATGGATGATCACACCGACCTTGGTGATGTTGATCCTGAAGAATCCGCATACCTCAATGATCCGTGCGGCTTCTTGCTCATCTTCTTCAACGACAAACAGTACCAGTCCGTCGCGGATAATAGTGGACAGGTCACTGGCAGCTAACGCCTGTTTAAATACCGTAATATTTTTTTCGACAATAAGCATCTTGCCCTGGAAATAGGGGTCCATCCATATTTTCTTAAGATGGTACCCTAATCCCATCCCGACAAGGACTATCCCCTCGTATTGTTTAAGATTGAGGTCTTCCAGCAAATATCCGGCCTCATGCATCGGGTCATAAGCACTATGAAAAAACTTGCCGTGTACGCGTAACGTAGGCATCCCGGACCGGGAATCGATCATCTCGGTAGATAGAGTATCCTGATGAGCGACTATTTTCTCATACAGCTGGGGATAGCGTTCTTTAAGCGCTCCCAGGTTAGTCTCGTAAAAATTATTTCCCATTTCTGTCCTGTTCGTTTAAAAACGGTAAGATCTCAAATTCGATAAAATCAGCCATCAACACATAGTCACGGTGTTCGAAACTGCTCACGATCGCCCGCACGGCAAGCGCCAGGTCTTTTACCTGAGCATCTTCTTTTCCGGCAGTCAAACTTTTCAGGCCCGCGACGATCTGGGGAATACCGGTCGCGGCGGCGGCCACATCGCCTTTACGTAACGAAGATACTGTTTTCTGCAGGTTTTCTTTTAAAACCGGATCAGTCATCGTTTTCTTTCTTTAAGATAATATCCCCCGTGTTTTCCCCGGCGTACACCGATATATTCTCTCAACCGGCCGATCTGAAACCGGGCGTATGACGAATTTATATTAAGGATCTGTGAGATCTTTTCTGAATTTAACGGATGGGCGTAGGTAGCGTTCTTCTGTAGTAACGCTTTGAGGATCTCTTCTTGAAGATCAGTCTTTTCTTCTAACATCAACTAACAATATTCCTTAAAAAAGAAGGCTTTTCCGCGTAGTACGGAAAAGCCGACTTTTGTTTTACCTATTGTATCATACATTGTGAGAAAGAACTATACCCTGAATCCTTAGTAGGATTGCTGTTGAGAAGAATTCAGTAATCTTTGCGACATAAATAAACTCAAACTATCGTTAAAACTGAGCGCCTGTTGGACTTTAGACCATCGTAAAAAGAGTTTTTCTTCCAGATTAGTCAAATAAGCTTCGAAATCGCTTATTTTATCTTCGATCTTCTGGATATTTTTGTTGGTCGTGTCCAGAAGCCGGGCTAATGATCCGGTAGTAGGAAGCAGATAATCATCGAGTTGTTGATCAAGACGGGTTGCGACCCCATCAACCGGGTCATTGAACAGGCTTTGCACATCATCCAGAGACGTTTCTAACGCGTTAGAGAGTTTGGAACTATCATAGATACGCATCTCACCTTCTTTAGTGACTTCGATACCGATCATATAGAGCGAATTCGTCGCGAGCGGCTGTCCGGCAACCGACCGGGTAGACAACTGACGTAACTTGAGCGGCATCCTTTTCACCACGGTTTCATGGAAAAGCGGTTTACCGGTATTGGTCTTTAAATCATAGGCTGTTTCGGAATCTATCGCGCTGATCGCGGTATTATACGCGTCGATATAACTCTGAATATCTTCAATAATAGCACTGGTATCCACTCCCACGGTAACCGTGGAAGTCGCTCCGGCATCCTGCAGGAGATTTAAGGTGACTCCGCCGATCGCATCGCCGACACTATTGGTCGAACGGACAAAATTCAATCCGTCGATATCGAAATCAGCATTTTGAGCGGCAACCAATTCGTTCGCCGGAGTCCATCCCGGACCGCCAGTACTTAATTGGATAAAAGTAGCAAGATTTCCGGCCAAATCTTCGACATTTGTTATCTCGCCGACCGTCCCGGAATCATCGGCAGTTATCACTAACCGGGTACTTGTCCCGGTCTCATTGACTACTATCGCACTCATCGGCGCGCCAGAAGCATTGATCGCATCGGCGAAGTTCTGTAAAATCGTCTCATTATCTTCACCGGCGGCCAAGGTTACATCAATATCATAATCCGTCCCATCAACGGTAAAGCGCACCGTACGCAGACCGGCTCCGACATTGGTAATAACTTGTAAACCAGCTTGCGACCCTTGAGTGGATGCAATCTTATGATAAGTCGCCAAGGTATTTACGGTCACGTTATAGGTCCCGTTTGCCGCGGTACTGTCGGCCGTGGCAGTCAATGTCGATTCATCTGATGAGGTCGCCAGTTTATGTTTAAACGCGCTGGTCGAACTTACCGTCAAAAGCGGCTGTAACGCGTTCTGTAACGCCGCCAACTTGCTCTGTACCGCGGTAAGCGACGAAAGTTCGGTCTGAAACGTCGTCTGTTTATTTTGGTACGTCGTGAGCGGCTGAGCCGCCTGTAACATCAATTGCGAGACGATCGTGGTTACATCAATACTGGTTGAATAAATTCCTTGTATCATATCTGTTTATCCACCTCCCCGCCAGCAAGAGTAGAACCGAATACGCCGAAGATCTGTGAGTTTAACTGCACAAACTCACGGTTCTGCTGGACCTGCTGGTCTCTCACTCTTTGCGACCAGGGTATGATCGCCACTAATTCATGAGTTACTTTATTCATCACATGCGCCCGCATCGCTCCTTCGGTCTCTTGAAACCGGATATACAGCGATGTATCTTTTATTCTCTCAACGAGCTCCTGGGTCTTCTTGGTCGCGCCTTGCGCAGTATGATCGACCCCGTACTTAAAATATTCATACTCATTCTCTTGTGAGCGTGAGTTTGCTTCTTTAAGCTGTTCTTCAGTCAATTCCTGTAACTTCTCGGTCCGGGATTGAGTTTTACGTATGTGCGCCCGCGGATCGTTTTTTAGATTAAGATACGAAAACCGCGTCTTTATCTCTTTAAAATCCACATTTTTTATTACTTCGTGCTCTTCCATGTTTACCCCATAATTTAAAAATTATCAATACTAGTCAGGGGGTACAAGCCCCCCTGACATTTATTCACGTAACTTAGAATCCTCCGCCTAAAAGAGCTAACGCTAATGTCTGGGCTGAGTTTGCCTGTACTAACGCTGAGATACCCGATTGGACTACGATCTGTTGATTCGTCAGGTTCGTAGTTTCCACAGCCAGATCAGCATTCATGATTCTCCCTTTAGCAGCGCTCAGGTTCTCGACCAACGCATTCTGTGCGTCGACACTCTTGGTAAACGCGTTACCTTGAGCACCGATTTCAGCAATAACTTGTCCGATCGAGGAGAAAGCATTGGAAAGAGCCTGTAATGCCGCAGAGGCAGCTCCCTGAGAGGTGATCGATGTATTAGAAATAGCTAATGCACCACCACCATAGGTCAACGCACCGATCATAATCGTAACGTTATTACCGGCACCTTCACCTACACGGATAGATACTGTCATTCCTCCGGCCAACAGAGTCTGGTCTAAGAATTTGGTATTCAGAGCCAATCTCTGCATTTCCGGAAGGATTCTTGAATATTCTTCGTTCAGAAGGGATCTTTCACCATTAGAAAGTAACCCGTTCATCGCATCGGAAGCTAACTGGTACAATCTTTCTAAATCTTCAACGAGAATAGTCAAAAAGCTGTCGGCGGTAGCGATCAGGTCTAACCCCATATTTAAGCTGTTAGAGCCTGAAGTCCATGCCGTTACGCTTTTCCCTAAACGGGTTGAAAGTAACAACCCGGCTGGGTCATCTTTCGCGGTGTTGATTCTTTTACCGGAAGCGAGTCTTTCGAGAGTTGTGTTTAACCCTCTCTGCTGGACGCCCAAATGTCTCTGGGCGCGCATTGATGGAATGTTGCTCAGTATGTATAATGGCATTTTTACCTCCTTGTGTGTTTCTCTGACTACATCCTTGTCAATCTATTCTGCATGTTCCCCGTTTTGTGTTGAATCTGGCTTCTGTTCACCTCCTTCCTTGGATTTAAAGGGAACGGTTATTTTGTCGGTCTTGGTTTTTACCGACTCGACATTAATACTCTTTATTTTATCATAGAGCTCTTTACGGTGAACACTGATGCTTCTGGGGGCAACAATCCCTAACCGGACCTGTTCCCCTCTTACTTCTAGGACCTTGATTTCAATGTTCTCGCCAATAATAATCGATTCATCTAACTTCCTTGTCAGTACCAGCATAGCCCCTCCTTGGCTCCAATATTATTATCGACCACTTTTCAAAGAAACTTTAGTAGAGATTACGGTGATGTTTAAAAAGATTCAGTAATTATGTGCTATATATAGAGAATATTTATTTTTGTCCCCCCTATATAGGTTTTCTGTTCATCACTGTGATCAAAGAACGAGTTGCTCACGCAGCGAGATCTATTCTAAGTCCTTCCACAGCCTATACTTAGAAGAATATTCCTTATAATTGTTCAAAATCACCTGCCGGCCCAGCCCCTTTTTGGTATGAATGATCAGGGGCGCGACCAAATTCATCGTCGCTTCCTGCGGGGCTCCTTCCGGGATCGTCACAATCGCCAGGATAAGGATCTCCTCGTTTGAAGGGGATTCGATCTTATCGATATCTTCCTGGTCGATATCCGGCTTGTATTCAGGATATACTGTCCAGGGGTTGATAATAATAAAACACAGGTCATGTTCTATCGCGGTAAGCCTCCCAAACGGCGCTTCCTCAGGGTTGGTAAGGATCGCGAACCGCTGGACTTTTTCGAACCCGGGGATCCCTTCGGAAAAGGTAAAAATATTCTCTTTTTTCAAATCGAGGACCTGATAATCAATGTTTTTTACTTCACTCATATTTGTCTCCTCTTACCATGTATACACCATATCACTGTAAAAAGTCAAATAGACTTCCCTGGATCAACCGGCTGGTAGTAACATTCGCTGCCTGATATATCGTCTGCTCATAACTGATATTGGAGACTACCGTGGCATAATCCGCCTGTTCGTTCTGTTGGATATCAACGTTCACATCAAGTTCTTCCTGAGAAATAATATCCTGGATAAGATCGACCGACTGTAATTTCAACCCTATCTCGGAACGATGTAACGCCAGGTTATCGATGATCGCTTCCATTTCGGGAAGGCGGTTATTAAGGATATTCGGTACGTTTCCGGCGATCATGTCGTCACGCAGATCAATAAGCGTATCGAATACATCAATCCCCAGGTTCGCATCCCTCAATACCGCCGGGATAGCGTCATCGGCGATTCCGTCATCATCCCGGTCGTTACTGCCTAAGGTATTGATCGTCATGGTCGTCTGCGGGCTTAATTCCACATCACGTTGCCCGCCGTTTCCGTTATAATCTACGCTCACGATCGTAGTTCCCGCCGTCACTGCGCTAAACGGTGTGACATCACTTTGATGACCGCCGAGCAGATAAAAATCGTCGATCACCTGGTTGGACAACCGTAAGACTTCTTTTAATATCGTATCGATATCTTCGGAGTAGGTTTGGCGTACTGTTTGGGGAAGAAGCTCATTCGATGCGCCTAAAGCCAGTTCATAGGCCCGTTCGACCAGATCCTGGATAGAAGAGACCATCGTTTCGGTCGTATTCAGCCAGATCTGCGCGCTGCTGATATTACGGTGGTGTTGTCCGATATTATCCCGTACTTTCCGCCAACTCAATATTCGTTGGGTCGCGACCGGGTCATCGGAAGGGAGCTGTACCCGTATCCCGGAGGCTAACTGCTCCTGATTATCCGCCAACCGTTCGAAATGTTTTTGAATATTAAATACCGACGTTCTTAATAATCCTGCCGTGGAAATACGCATAGTAACTCCTCCTCCTTAAGTCTTCAAAATCAGCTTCCTAATAATTCGATCAACGTCTGGATCGTCTCATCCATGATACGGATCACTTGAGCCGCCGCGTTATAGGCGTTTTCAAACGTGATCATCTTGGCGGCTTCTTCATCGAGATTGACCCCGGAAGTACTATCTTCCAGATTACGTAATTGATTTAATAAAAATTCCTGGTTTTCTCTATTTTTAGTCTCTTCTTGCGAATAGATCCCTAATCCCGAAATCGTATTATTATAAAAATCGTGAACAGTAAGGCCGCTCATAATCGCGGTATCATCCTGTAACTGAGCGATCGCTAACGCATTACTGCCGTCTCCGGGAACCATCGGCAGACCGGTGACCGGATCAAGTAGACCACAGGCAGCGACATTACGCAAACCGTTTGTGGGATCGGTGATGTTCGTTGAAAGTGAAAGCCGGCCGGCGGTACCCGCGACCGTAAACGCCGTCACATCGATAAAAAAATCCCGGCCGTTTACCCCGTCTAATCCGTACCCGGCACCATGGATAGTATTTATTCCCGCAGCCAGATTATAGGCTAATTGGTCTATACTGTTAAGGTATCCTTCGATACCGATAGTCGTATCGTCACGTGTATCCAACAACGCTTTCAGTTCTCCGCCGTTGACTACCAGATCGGCTCCGGTCTCTTCTCCTTCGACCTTTAACTGGGCATAAAAATTGTTGCTGGCATTATTTTGTACGACGATCTCCCGGACGATATCGGCTTGCACTAGATTCCGGCCGCTCACATAGACATTGACGGTAAGATCGGGTTGTTCCACGACCTGGATATCCACATATCCGGAAAGCTCTTCAAGCAGAGAATCCCTCCGGTCTAACAGATCATTAGGGTTATCGCCTTGAGCTACGACTCCCCGCAGGAGTACGTTGGTCTCGCCTAACTGGCGCAGAAGCGTATTGATATCGGTTGATACCGCACGGATATTATTATCGACATCTTTTTGCATCGCGGTCAGGTCGTTATCGATACGGTTAAAATAATCGGATAAAGACTGACCTTTCTGTTTTACCAGGGCTCGGGCCGCGTTACTTTCCGGAGTCGTTGCCAGTTCCCGCCACGCGTTAAAAAAATCGTTCATCAACTGGCTCAGTCCCGTCGCGCCCGGTTCGTTGAATACCGCTTCGATCCTCTGATAAAAACTTTCCCGAGTCTCATATTCCTGAAAAAGGTTCACATTATCACGGACCTGACGGGTAAGGCTGTTATCTCTCGCCCGGGTAATACTTACGATTTCAACGCCGGATCCGACCTGTCCGGCTCCTATTCCCCGGTTGAAACCGGGGACGGTATAAGGATCGCTTGCGGTCAGATTGACTTGTTGCCGGGAATATCCGGGAGTATTGGCATTGGCGACATTATGAGACAATACGTTCATCGCCAATTTCTGGGCCTGAAGCGCTCTTAATCCTATTTCAATTCCGAAAAATGGTGATACAGCCATTTTTTATACCCCCTTGATTATTTTTTCGGCAACTTCCGATGCCTTCTCCGCAATATGGAGATTATTTTTTAATAATTCTTTAATACTTTCTACCTTTTCTCTATTTACCGAATGAAATCCTTTGAGGATCTCTTCTTTCATGATGTAATTATACGCGTGAGGGAAATAAGCGATCCGCGCCTTTTCTCTCCGGGTCATTATTTTTGTTGCGGTTCTTCTTTCCATAACCCCTCTCATTTTTTAACCTCACTTTTATTATCGGTCATCAGCCAGAAAACTTTAACGTTAAGACGAAAATAGGCAGAAAATAAAGGGCATTTTTACTGTAAGCGCTTACAGTAAAATCATGAGAAAATCCGGGGAGCAGTGGTTTTAAAGGATAAATTAAGGAAATATCTGGAATTTATCGATAACTTGTTTATACTCTTCCCATTGGCCGATATCGATGTAATCACTCTCGTTGACCGGATAGGTGAGCACTTTTTTCTTTTCTTTGAAAAGAGCCTGCATCAGATCGGTCATATCGAACCGGGAATGCGCCGGAATGGTCTTAAGAACTTCGCGGTTCAGGATATAGACCCCGGTATTTATCGCAAAGGTATATTCAGGTTTTTCCACGATATCGACGACTTCACCCTGCTCTTTAAACTCAATGACCCCGTAAGGGATCTTATGGTGCTGGATCGAAGAGAGCACGGTAAATAAAGCTTTCTGGGCATTATGGAGATCGATGACTTCCTGAAGGTGAGCCCGGACCATCACATCACAATTCGAGACGATAAAAAGATCGGCAATCCGGTCCTGAATCAATTTTAAACTTCCCGCGGTTCCGTAAAAATCCGGTTCTTTCACATATTCGATCTCATAATCTTTATCGATATGGGCAAAATATGATTCGATCATCTCGGCTTTGTAATTAAGGATAAGATAAAATTTACGTACTCCCTGTTTCCTGAACTCATCGATGATAACCTCGATCACCGGCCGGTCACCGATAGGAATAAGTGGTTTAGGTAAAATACGGGTAAACGGGTCAAGCCGCGTTCCTTTACCTCCGGCCATGATCACTACCGGTATCTCCAATTTTTTTTCCGCCGCCGGACTTATTCTTTCTTTCTTAAACACCTGGTTCCAGGTAATAAAATCGACTACCCGGTTTTGACTATCAATCAGAGGCAAAAGCTGGATCTTGTGAGTCAAAAGGACATCGCGAACCTGGGCTAATGTATAGGTATCGTTATGCAACACCCGCGGGGAACGGTTAAATACCGCGGAAATATCTCCGTCTAACCCTTCCCCTTTCAATAAACAGCGGCGTACGTCGCCGTCAGAAAGCGTCCCCAGAAGCTTTTGGTGTTCATCGACGACCAGTAACGCTTTCTCGGCGGTTTTGTCCAGCTTTTTCAACGCTTCTTTTATTGTTTCATTCGGAAGAATAAATAGATCTTTTTTTTCCATGATAGCTCCTTCAATGAGTGCGTGACTTATGGAACGAGCTTTATCGAGTGAACATAAGTCACAGGCACGAATTGAACCCTTGACATTTTTCTTGAGAAAATGAACCTATCATTTCCTCTATGGTTTTTTTTTCGTGTCTTGCCATTTTTAAACTGCATCTCTCTTTTAAACGCCGCTGAACGTGAATCGTGTTCTTCATAATAAATCAACTGCAACGGCCTTTTATTTTTTGTTGAATAGACATACCCTTTCGAGTGGGAAACAATACGTTTTCTTAAATCATCTGTATGACCATAATACTTAGTACCATCAGCACATTCTAAAATGTAAACGTAATAAATAATGCCCATCGAAAAATGTCAAGGGTTCAATTCGACTACGGACTTTTATTCGCTCACGCTCTAAAAGTCCAAGTCTCATTTAATGTCCCAAAATTCTTTCTTTAATATTCCCTCCAACGGGTATGTTTCTAATACTTCTTTTATCTTTATTGCCGCTTCACCTTCTCCGTAAGGGTTCGTGACATCCTTTAGGCTCCCCTGGAATTCCTGGCTATACAGCCTCTTTAATCCATCACGGATGCCGGAGGTTGTCGGCTCGCAGTCGATGACACTACTGGGGCGGATTCTTCCCTTTTGCCGGTCTCCGATATTGATTGTACCAATATGAAAACTTGATGCCTCAATGATCCCCGAGGAAGAATTACCCACAACCGCATCAATATACTGCATTAACGACAAATATCGTCTTCTGCCTAAGCAATCAAAAAGAACAGCCTTTTCTTTATGTTTTTTCACATATGCCTCAAGAGCAGTATTAATAATTTTCCCATAGGTATCGGCATTAGCTTTGGTAAATATCAGCTGGGTATTTTCTAACTCATCAAGCGCCGTAAGTAGTTCTTCACATTGTCCGCCGCTCGTATTTTTCTCTAAGGTCACCGGATGAAACGTAATGAGCAGATTCTGCGGTTTAAACTTGATCTGCAGGTTGCTCTCAAGTTCTTCTTTAGTCAAAAACGTCTCCCGTCTGATATTATCGATACCTAACGCGCCGACATTAAATACACGTTCCGGATTCTCGCCCAATTGGATCACACGCATGCGGTATTTTTCTGTTGCCGTAAAATGGAGATGACTCATCTTGGTAATCGAATGGCGAAGAGCCTCATCAAACGCCCCAAATGTCGCCTCTCCCCCGTGAAGATGGGCAACGGGAATACCACAGATAAGCGCACCGACCGCACCGGCAAAGATTTCAAACCGATCTCCTAAAAGTACGATAATATCAGGTTCGATTTTCTTATAGACTGCCGCTAACAACTGAATCGCTCTGGCTACCGATGAACTGATATGCTGCGGGGTATCACCGGTTAACTGGATCGGCACGCGGGCATCGATCCTAAATCTATCGGCTTCAATATTGCGCCAGGTCGCACCGAATTTTTTTTCAAGATGCATCCCCGTCGCAATGATCTGCACCTCCACCTTCGATGAATCTTTTAATTCGCACAATAGCGGATATAAAAGATCGTAATCGGCGCGGGACCCGCTGACTATACAAACCTTACGCTTGTTTCCCATTCTTTATCCTTATTCTGCCACTAAACCAATCATCACAGAACGTCTATTCGTGAGTCACATGTCACACGACACACGCATTGATTCTTCAACGTGTGTCTATGTGACTTTGTGACGTGTGACTTTACTTAAGATCAAGTAATATCCCCTATCTTTTCTGCCGGGTTGCCGGCATAGATACCAGCCTCTTCGATCGAATGGATCACCACGCTCCCGGCGCCGATCACCACATGCTTACCGATATACACTCCATTATTGATCACGCTGTTGCTGCCGATAAAAGCCCCCTCATCAACGGTACAGTTGCCGTTGATGATCGCTGCCGTAGAAATATGGCAATGATCACCGATATGGACGTCATGTTCGATACAGGATTTGTTGTTCAGGATGCAGTTTTTTCCGATCGAGGTTTGCGAATTCACGATCACATCATGCATCACTATCGTACCCTCGTCGATACTGGATGAGGCGGCGACCGATGAGCGGGGAGAGAGTATCACCGGGAGGTTCGCGCCTAATCCTTTTAAAAACGAAAATATTTTTTTCCGCGGTTCGGCGATTTTGATCTGGCCGAGCGTGACCAGAAAGAAATCGTATTCTTTGACCAGTCCGGGCAATTCTTCGTCGGTCGCGAAGATCTTATATCCCAACACATCGAGATTCACCTTTTCGTTCACATCGACTATTCCGGCGATCGAGAATATTTCTCCTTTTTCGATCACGTCAATACAGGATTTACAATGTCCACCGCCGCCGATTAATATAATTTCTTCTTTCATAATCCAGCTCCGCTGGAAAGTCACACGTCACATGTCACACGACACACGTCTGAATACATTAAACATTTCTTACGTGTGACTATGTGTCTTTGTGACCTTATGACTCTCCCATTAGTATTTCTTCCCAAAAATTTCCTTTATGGCCTTACATACCTCATATATATCGTCAGACGTATTGAGCGTGGAAGACGGCAGGCATAACCCGCGATTATAGATTTCATAACTGTGTGTATATTCTCTTTTCTTATGCTCTTTATACGGAGGAAATTCTACCAGCGGCATGAATACCCGCCGTGACGGAATATTTTTCTCTTTTAACTTCTGCTGCAACGTCGCGGCATCCATCTTTTCTTTGACGGTAATACCGGTAAACCACCAGGAACTCTCAGCGCAGGGGTATTCCGCCTGAAACCCTATTTCAGCGATAGGGGTAAGTTCTTTACGGTACAGTGTATTGAATCCTTTCTTTTTCTCTAAAAAATCGTCCAGCCTGGTAAGCTGGGCAAGCCCTAACCCGGCTTCAAGATTGGTCATCCGATAATTAAATCCTATCTCCGGATGAAAGAATCCCCGCGAACCGTCACGGGCCTGGTTTACCAGAAACCGGATATGTTCTAACTGTGTATGGTCTTTCCCCAGGACCATCCCCCCGCCACCGGTAGTAATTATCTTATTCCCGTTAAAACTAAAACATCCGAAATCACCGAACGTACCGGTATACTGCCCGCCGAAAGACGCGCCCAGGCTTTCAGTCGCATCCTCGATCACATAAAGATCATGTTTTTGGGCAATATTCATGATCTTATCCATCGCGCAGGGGTTCCCGTAAAAATGCACGGGAATGATCGCGCGAGTACGCGGCGTGATCGCCTCTTCGATCTCCTCCGGCAGGATATTCCAGGTATGAAGGTCGACATCGACAAATACCGGGTGCGCCCCGGTATAGACTACGGGATTAGCTGTCGCGACAAAAGTGAGCGCGGGAACGATCACTTCATCTGAGGCTTTTATCCCTAATTCGCAAAGCGTGACATGTAACGCGGCAGTCCCGCTTTGCGTCGATACCGCAGATGTCGCGTGTAACCGGGTGGCAAATTTTTCTTCAAAATCGTTGACATAAGGGCCGAACGTCGAAATAAAATTACTCTCAAGCACCTTGTTGAGATATTCTTTCTCTAATTGGCCAATATTAGGAGCGTCCAGTTCCATATTCTAGTCTCCGGTCTCTAGTCTCTGGTATATAGTTTCTGTTTTGTATTATATTTTCCCACTAAATACGAACGACCAACGACGAACGACTGCATTTAGCGGCCTTCCTCATAAGAATCGAGCCGTGATTGATACCATTGATATGTTTTCTTCACCCCTTCTTCTAACGCGATGTTCGCCCGATATCCGGTACGCCGCTCGGCTTTTGCGGTATCCGGACAACGCCGATGCGGAGAACCCGGCATATCTCTTCCGGTCTCTACAAACACCTGACGATTCATCACCCGGGCGATAAGTTTGACCAGGTCTTTTATCCTGATCTCTTCGGTGGGATTGCCGATATGGAATATTTCTCCTTCAGTCTGGTAATGTTCGGTAAGCCGGACCGTAAATTCTACGGCATCGTCAATATAACAGAACGCCCGGCTATGGCCGGGAGAAGTCACGGTAAGTTCGGCATTGTTGGTGATCTTGGCATACATCTCCGGGATCACATGCGCCCAACCCATCCGCGGGCCATACACGTTATGATACCGGCCGATGACAAAAGGGATCTGGTACTTTTCACCGTAAGAAAAACATATTGATTCTCCGCACATCTTACTTATCGCGTACGTAGACCGGGCCGAAGTAATATCGCTCACGGCCAGAGGAACCGATTCCGATGTCGGTACTCCTACCGCAAAATGCATGAACGTACCGGCATAGACCTCACTGGTCGATGAAAAGAATATCTTTCGTAACCGGTAAAAACTGCGGGCAGCTTCAAAAAGGTTCAATGTCGAACGGATATTTACCGAAAGCACCCGGTCCGGCGCGTCTTTTACGTTTTTCACCCCGACCAGAGCGGCAAGATGGTATATATATTCATAATCCCGGCTGATATCATCAATCGTAGCCTGAGAAGTCAGATCTCCCTGGACAAACGTAACGTTGGATTTTGCGCAAAGAGTTTCGAATTCTTTGTCGTTACAGCCGCGGGACAGATTATCCAGTACCGTGATTTGATTCTCGGGATTTTGGGACAGTTTTTCGGCAACAAAATATCCGATAAACCCTGCTCCTCCGGTAATCAATATCTTACTCATACTTTTTTAAAAGTCACACAGTCACACGTCACAGGTCACACGTCAAGACAAATTGATATTCTATTACGTGTGACTATGTGTCTATGTGACCTTGTGACCATCCTTTCTACAGGTTCCAATGTCCTTTACCGACGCCGGTTACGATGATCTCGGCTTGAGCAAGTTCGCGCGCTGTCTCATCAGTCAATACGTTATTGGCGTCGATAATGATCCTTACTCCGGGAAGGATTTCCCGGATTTCTTTAGCCGAAAGGGTTACGTACTCATGGTGACGTACGGCAAATACGGCAATATCATGCTTTTTATCGGCTAGATTTTTTATGTCGGTATCTATTTCTAATTGTTTTTCCGGCCAGAAACTCACCAGCGGATCATGAACGGTGAGACGGCCCCCGCGGTTTTCGCACATCTCATAAAAAACCTGGGTAGGCGACGAACGGGTATCGGCGACATCGTTAAGATAAGAAACGCCTAAAATAGTGATATATTTTCCGTTAAGGTCGTCGAGCAACTCCCGTTGTAATAATTCAAAAGTGAATTCCGGCATAAGATCGTTTATTCCGATCGCTGCCAGCGACATACCGAGATTTTCTTCTTTATTGAACAGATTCCGGTACGCCCAATCGGCCAATAACGCGTCTTTAGTGAGACAATACCCCCCCACCCCGAATCCCGGCCACATGATGTTCTGATGAGTAGGACGCTTACGGATAGTCTTGACCACTTCAAATAAATTCACATCGGCCTCCTCGGCAAATTCGGTCCACTCCTGGATAAACGCGATGTTGACGGCACGATAGGAGTTTTCCAGTACCTTCACCATCTCCGACGCCGTCGGTGAATGCATCTCAGTAATAGGAAAATCCCGGGTATTCACAAACGATTCAAAAAATTCCCGCGCCCGGATTTTTGATTCGCTATTGATACCGGAATAAACCCGATAAAAATTCACGATCGAATCAAGATAGTTCGTCCCCGGCATGACCCGTTCTCCGGAATGAGCCAGATATAATTTATTGATATCCAACCCGCGGCGGGAGAATACTTCTTTACACAGCGGATACACTACCTGTTCGGTCGTTCCCGGGGGAACGGTAGTCTCTATGATCACCAGAGTATCCTCAACGATATGTTGAGCGACGGTTTCAATCGCTGTTTTAAACCCATCGTAAGAAAATTCGTATTCATATGGCGCGCCCAGTTCCTTTTTTTTGATATCGAGATGGATATCGATGACCACCACATCGGCTTTACTGTAAGCATAGGGACTATATGTAGCAAGGACATTTTTATTTTGAGATGCCTGCGCATACGCTTCGTCCATCTTTTTGTCAAACGAACGTACCGGAGGGACTCCGTTATTTATCCGGGCGATCTTCCAGAAATTTTTTTCATCCGGCAGATCGACCCCGATCACGTTATACCGCAGAGAACCGTCCTGAGCGCGGCTTAACGCAAGCGCCGCGACCATGGCCGAGCCGACAAACCCTAACCCCTGGACGACGACGGTTTTCCTTTTTTTCAGGAACGCGTCGATTTTTTCGCGTTCGAACGTATCATCGATTTCATATTTAAACGTATCGCCATAAGGCGATTTTGAGATCATACCGTATATCTCCCTTTTTTCATTATATAAGCATTCCCCACGTAAGCACAGTATTTGCTGGGATATTTTTTTTTACCTTTTTCCCGATAACCCGGCTGATCTCATAAGGCGCGATCCCAGTGGCCGGACGACGGACAGTCACCATATCCGGAACGATCTGTGTTCCTTTATCGATCGCTACGTGGGCAACGATACTTTTACGTACGACCGAAGCTATTTTCCTTTCATGTACCGTCGGTTCTTTCTTAGCACTGCCCAGCGATCTCTCGACAATACGGATAGCTTTTATCATAGCTTTAAATTCTCCCGGGGTGAGGCTCCCCCGATGGTCCGGCCCGGGTAAGGTCCGGTCTAACGTAAGGTGTTTTTCGATTATGACCGCGCCGAGGGCGACTGCCGCAAGAGAGATCTCATAGCCTGAAGTATGATCGGAATAACCGGTAAGGTTTTTACCTTTTTCTTTTAATGTATCCATCGCCCGCAGATTCACCTCATCTGCCGGACAGGGATAGTTCGTCGTACAATGGAGTACCACCAGTTTATCGGTATAGCGTGTTACGGCACCGACTGCGGTCTGGACCTCTTTTAACGTCGCCATTCCGGTCGAAAGGATCACCGGTTTTTTCTTTTTTGCGATTTTTATTAAAAACGGGATATTGGTAATATCGCCGGATGCGACCTTATACGCCGGCACGATATCCTCGAGTATCGCAAGCGCTCCTTCGGTATGCGGCGTTGAAAGAAAAACGATCTTTTTTTTATCGCAATATTTCTTGAGCATGACGAAATCTTTCGCGGTAAGCTCTAATGTTGCCAGCATCTCTTTCTGGTTTTTCATCCGGGGCATATTCTTTTTCTGATATCCGGCCAAGGCGATGTCTTCTCCGACCAGTTCGCCCGCGGTAAACGTCTGAAACTTTACCGCGTCGGCGCCGGCAGTCTTTGCCGCATCGATGAGACGCTTGGCCAGACGGATCTTCCCGTTATGGTTCACCCCGGCCTCAGCGATGATGAAACAAGGTTTTCCTTCGCCGATCACTTTATTGCCTATGCGTATTCTCTTCTTTAAACTCATATATCGAAATACAGTTGAAATACAATAGAAATGCATGGAAATACAATTGTATTTCGCGTAAGCGTATTTCTATGTATTTCGCGAAGCATATTTCCTATACCCCTCCATTGTTATATTTCAATATTGCCTCGGCGGCTATAAGATCTCTTTCGGTATCCACATCGATAATCAGCCGGTTACATAATACCGGTTTTATCTTTTCGCCGAATTGTTCATACATCTTTCTTGCCGCCCGGCGACTCTCCATGAACCGGACAAAATATCCCGCACGGAAAAGGATGGTATGGCCGTCATGAATCATGAACTGTTCCAGGTCCTGACGGCGGTATCCTCGCAGGTCTTTTTCCGGTAATAGTTCTTCGTGTAACGCAAACATCCAGGCCGGATTATATTTTTCGACATTCTGCATGCTGAGCGCGGCATCATAATCTGTATGCGCTTCTAAAAAATCGAATGCCCGTTTAAATTCCTCAGGGTACCGGGTAGGGATGTTTCCGTACAGCAAAGAGACATATTCACAACGGTTCCCTCCCTTACTGTAGGCATCATAGATCACCTCTTCGATCTTTACCTGATCGGAAGCGAGATGTGCCTGGCGGTCGATGAACACAACGTTCTGTCCGGCACAATATTCTTTAATCTCCTCGCAATCAGAAGATACCGCAGTCACGACTTCTTCTTTGATGATATCCGATAACGAACAGGAATATTCTACCGAATATTGAAATACATATTTGCCGTTGATCTTCCGGACCACCTTATTCGGCAATCCTTTACTCCCTTTACGGGCGACGATCAGTGAAAATATACTCAATGTTACTCCTTTATTAAAGTCACACGACACATAGCCACATAGACACACGAAAAACATTTTCTCCCCATCACGTGTGACGTGTGACGTGTGTCCTTGTGACCTTCAAAACGTGCTCATCCCCCCGTGTTTTGCCCGGTGTGCTAAATCGGTCTCATCAAGGCGCACTCGCTCTAAAAGCGGGCCGAACAGTTTTTTCATCTTATCCATTATCTCATTTTGCGAGATAAATTTCTCGTAATTTTTACGGGCGATCGCCATCATCTCGGTACGTGTGGCAACAAGCCCTTCATCGGAAAAACTGTCGGTAAGATTGACCACGAATTTCCGGGCATCGCCCAGTTCCATCATGAATTCATGAATATGGTCTTTATCGACCCGGCCGGTCTTAAGCGCGAAGTCAAAAATCTCCGTACCGGGATAAGGAGTCGCAAACATCAGTGACTCAAGCGGCAGATTATTGCGTAGACAAAAATCGAGCGTTTCCTGACAACTTGCCTCGTCTTCTCCCGGCATACCGATGATGAACGATGCCGGAACCGGCAACTCCTGGGCCCGGAGGATCTTGACTGTAGCTTCCATTTGATCTATTCTTTGCATCTTATGCATACTTTCCAGCATCCTTGGCGAACCCGATTCGAATCCGCAGGAGATAAGCGTACATCCTGATTGTTTCATAAGTTTGACGATATCGGGGTTACGGGCGATGATATTGCTTCGGCCCGTACAGGACCAGAGGACTTCGGGGAACAGCCGGTTACGCCGCTCACAAAACTCTTTTACTCTGGTTTCATCAACCATAAATTCGTCATCCTGAAACGATATGAAATCGACCCGATATTCCCGGCGTAACGTGTGGATCGTACCGGCAATAGTATCGATCGAATAACTTCTCGGGACCCTCCCCCAGGGTTGGTAACAAAAAGAACATTGATAAGGACATCCGCGGATAGTAACCATATCGATATCACGGCCTATTCCCACGACCGGATTAGAAAGATACACATCCATCGGCAACAGGTCATATGCCGGCATCGCACTCGTCGCATCAAGATCATCGATAAGTCGGCGCGGCCCGGTACAATGAAACGGTGCGCCGGTTCGTGGCTTATAACAGACCCCGGCGATATCGGAAATATCGGCATTAAATCCCTGTATACTCAACCGGTCCAATAATTCGACTATAGTAAGTTCCCCTTCTCCGGTGCAGACTATATCTACCGCAGAATTCTGCAATAAAAGGGTCGGGACCGGCATGACCACATATCCGCCGGCGATGATCATTGCCTGCGGCACGATCTCTTTGACCAACCGGGACAATTCCACGATCTGACGGTAGGCTGAGGCGATCCCGCCGATAAGGACAACGTTAAAATCGGAAGTTTTGAGGATTTCGCTTAATCGCTCCGGTGAATACCGGAACGCATTGATATCTAAGAATTGCGGGGTGATGTTCATTTTATTACGGATAATATTGGCAAGAATTGCCAAGCCATGAGGGAGATTTCGCGGCTTGTCGTCAAACCGTACCGGCGGATTGATGATCAATACTTTTAAATCGGGCATATGTGAGATGTATTATGATCCATTTTAATGTTATTCTATCATAATCATCACATCAGCTCAATTTGTGGTTTTTTTATTGTTCGTGAGAAAAGAAATGGACAAAAATGGCGAGGGATTACGGTTATTTAAAGATTTCGTAAATATCAATGCCGCGGATGAGTTTATCGGCTACTTTTTGTGAGGAGACCTCATATTCGTCGTTTTGGACCTTCTCTTTGATCTGGGCGACTTTTTCTTCTCTTACGATCTCCTGGTCTCTCTGGACGTCGCTGGCGACGTTTTCAACGCTGGACTTGAGAAATGCTTCTTGAGAGATAGTGACCGTATCTTGAGAATCCGAAGACGCCGAAGTCTCTTTGGCCCCTTTATTCTCCTCTACTTTTGAAGATTTTTGAGGAGATTCTACCTTTTTATTGAATTTTAAGGCATTTAAAATACTGCCTAAACTGAAAATATCCATACTTTTCCTCCACTTTTCTTATCGGCACTTTATAGAAAAACTTTAGGCTAATGAAGATATTTTTTACTTTCTTCTAAAAGCGCCGAGAAGATCCTGAACTCAGGAATTGTATAACTATCTGTGCGAGAAGTACTTATGTCTTCTAACCTGATCTTTTTCTCAATAAACTGGCCGCCCCAGGCTAAGGCTAAAAGGGCCGATACGATCCCTTCGGTAGAATCTTTATATCCGATATACATATGCGTATGTCTACCCCGTATCTCATTTAAAAATGAAAAAAGCCCCATATGCGGGTCTTTTGCCATAAAAACCAGAGGGAAACTGTATTTTCTCCCGATCTTCTTAAGTATCATCCTGACTTTTGTTTTATCTTTTTCGGACACATAGATAAATAAAGGGACGTTGTCCCGCTGGCACACGTTAAGCAACGTATTGTTTTTATAGAAATCAAGACTCGTTTTCACCCCGTCTAACGAAAGGATCTCTTTACGATGCGCCGGGATGTTTTTTAAAGACCCTAAAAGATACATCTTATGTTTTTTCACGTGCGAATAGGCGGCCGGAAGCAGCTGCCAGTCTTCCTTGCTTTTCAATTCAACGCTTACCGCATCGATGTTAGCCAATTTCATCAACCGGCATTTATTCGCTACCCCTTTTTCGCCCAGATTTTTAAGCCCGCCGGTGTCACCGATAATAAACGGCGCTCTAGGAGCTTTAAATTTCTTTTTCAAAGGAGCCTCCTTCCCGTTGATCGATTTTACCTTCGCTGGTATAACTGGTAGCCGGGCCCTGAGCAAATGCCGAATAGAAAAGGTCTCTCATAAAAGAAAACATATCGTGGGCCTGCTTTACCAGCCGTTGGTTACGTTGATTGATATCTTTTAGATCCTGCATCACTGCCTGCAATTTCTGTTGCAATTCGATCAAAGAAGGATCGTTCCAATGCGTGGTAAGCCTGGTCACGGTCACTTCTTTGAGCGGAATGTTCTCTTTTTGCGAAATAGCCAGGATCACGTCTTTACGCGCACTTTCCAGATCTTCTAGGTGAGCGATGAATTCGTTCACATCGGAGGTGTTTTTATTCAGCGCGCCGACATCATTGTTCACTAAAATATCCGTCTTGGCTTTCATCAAAGCCAGGAGCTGCGCGTAGAGCACACACTCCTCTGAAACAATACGGACCAATTCATCCCGTAAGGGTCTGTGGGTGTCTGTCATGGATTTCAAGCCTATTTATATATACGGTTTACTAACGATTGGCTTAATTGATCATAGAGATATGTGCCAAGCCCCATACCCCCTTCAGACATCGTATCGGCCAGCCGTTCATAAAACATCTCCCGATAGAATTTCTGGGTGAGACTGTTCCCCATGAGCCCTTGTTCGCGCGGGATAGTTTTATCCATTTCTTTCAAAAGATAATAGAGGAAAAATGACTCAAACTGCGTGCAGGCATCTTTGAGTTTCGCTTCTTCCTCAAGGTCAGGCTGCTCTTGTGAGGAGACCTGGCTGACCAGTTCATCATGCGTAGCCTTCTGTTCGCCGGACGAAAGAATCCCCCCGTTAGGCGGCCACCATAAATTTTCTTCGGCAGCTTGTTTCAACTGGGCGCCGATTTTTTCAAAAAGCTCTTCTTTACCGGGCAAAGCGAATCCTTTCTGGATATAATTGGCTCCGCTTGAAGGTAGAATAGAATGTAATGAAATCATAATACCTCCAGTTCAGCATGAAGCGCGCCGGCTTCTTTAATCGCCTGTAAAATCGCGATCAGATCTTTCGGTGCGACCCCTAAGGCGTTCAATGACTGTACCAGATCGTTTACGCTTACGCTTTCTTCGATGACTTCCATATTTTTCATACCCGTACCGTTGGCCGATGAAGATTCATTCACCGATTGTTCGATGACTTTCGTTAAAGTATCTTCAGAGGAGCCGGCGGAAGTCTCTGAATATTGCCGTTGATTGGTCACCTGCACGTTGATATTACCGTGGCTTACCCCTACGGTCGCGATCTTTACGTCTTTCCCGGCGACGATCGTACCGGTACGTTCATTTATCACTACTTTGGCACGGGCATCGGGGATAATCGGCACATTCTCTATTAATGAGACAAATCCCACGATATTATCTTGGTATTCTTCGGGAATCTTGACGCGTACATACCCGGCATCGCTGGCGGTCGCGCGGAGTCCACCTAACTGCTCGTTGATATTTTCGATCACCCGCGAGGCAGTCGTAAAATCAGGTTCTTTGAGAATAATAGAGATCGCATTTTCTGTTACAATGGTCGCCGGCACTTCTCTCTCGACATAAGCTCCCTCCGGGACCCGGGCAACCGTGAGTGACGCTCCGCCCCGGGTATTCCCGGTAACCCCTAAGCCGGTAGAAAGCGAACCCTGAGCGACCGCATAAACCTTACCGTCGGCAGCCTGCAGAGGCGCCTGCAGCAATACTCCGCCTTCCAGCGAAGTCGCATCGCCGATGGAGGAAACGACCACATCGATCTTTGTTCCCGGACGGGCCAGCGGCGGCAGTTTTGCCGTCACCATTACCGCGGCGATATTCCTTGTCTTCAGTTTACTTTCTACTTCATTGGGAGAAATATAAATCCCCAAACGCCGCAACATATTTCCTACGGTCTGAAGCGTAGGGAACGACGTCTGCCGGTCTCCGGTACGGTTTAACCCTACCACCAGACCATAACCCAGAAGCTGATTTTCCCGTACGCCTTCTACATACGCGATGTCTTTTATCCTTGGTGCGGCAAAACCCGGTGTAATCAAAGAAACCAGTATTCCGCCAATAATGAGTATACCGATACATCTCTTCATATTTCTCCCCCCTCTCCTAGAAGGGCCAGAACCAATCTAACAATCTGCCTAAGACCCCGCGTTTGGTCTTGTCATTGATTGGACCTCGTCCTACTACATGGATTGTTTTATCAGCTACCTGCGTTGAAAGCACGGTATTGTTCGGACCGATATCCTGCGTACGGACTATCCCGGAAAGCGCAATGATATTTTCTTCTTCATTATTTTTCACCATGCTCTTCCCTTCGATCACTAAATCACCGTTGGTAAGAATATCGATGACCCGAGTCGTAATGGTCCCGGTAACGGCATAATCGCCTTTATATGACCCGGTCCCTTCAAATTCGTTCTGGGTGTCGATTTCCCATTTAGGAAGCACACCGGCTTCTTCAGTATCGACTTTGATGCCTTTAAACTGCAGATTCACCCAATTTTTCACCTCTCCTTTGATATTCGAATCTCTGGTCGTATTCGACGTCGCCTGCTGAGTCATCGCCGCCTGCTCTACGATCAATACCGTAATGATATCTCCTATTTGTGAGGCCCGATCATCACGGTAAAGAGAAGTGTTGGCATCGGCGAATTGCGCTTGTTTCCATAGTGAATCCGCATACGCAAAGTTGAGTACCATCAGTAATCCTATGAAAATCATCATGCTCTTTTTCATCATATCCCCCAATCCTCAAATCTCCAAACCCCAAGCGCCAATGACCAAATAGTTCGAAGTTTATTTCCCCTAGAAATCACCTTCCCCTAGGGCGGTGATTTCAGGGACTTAGCCCCGGGAATTCTCCGAATTCCACGGGGGAAATTGGTCATTGGTTATTTTCCCTTCTTGGGATCTCATAATTAAGGTGTCTCCACGATTACCGTATTTTCGTCATAGACTCTACCGTACACGATCCTCCCGGAATCAATATTTTTGACCTTGATCATTTCCCCGTCTTTCCCGTCCATAAGCGCGACCCCGCGGGTTTGCGCTTTAAACGTGGCGTTTTGGGCGATAATGTTCACTATCTGCTTCTTTTCGACCAACGGCGGGATCTCGATCTGGTTATAACTGATCACTCGCCCTTTAGGCAAAGATACTTTAGCGATCCTCCCTTGAAGGATCCTTAGATCATCCAGCGCCTGCGTAGGGAGCGAAGAAGCCCGTACGGTCAAAAGCGATACGTTTGAAGGAGTAAATTCTTCACCCCGTTTTATCCAACGCATCGCAACTACTGCCGGGGTATACCGGTCAAACTCAAAGATGGGATAAAAAGTCTTGTAAAGCCCTTCGTCGACAAAGATCTCAGCTTGAAGCGGCAGACGCCCTATGGTATCAAGTCCGATCTCCCCGGAAATAGATAATTCCAATTTTTTATCATCAGGAACCTCTATGGCCGGAAAAGGCGACCGGAACTCCAGAATGATCTGATCGGCCGGATATCCGGTCTCATTGACGATGTAACTAAACGCCGCATCATAGACATCCTGAGCAGTCACCGTCGCCGCCCAGAGAGTCCCGTAAGGAAGCAACAACATCGCTCCCAACAGGAAAAGCTTGATCTTTACCCCGAATGTCCTGTAAAACCGTTTATACCCCATGTACGCTTACCTTCGATTGCTGTCGATCTCGACTATTACCGGCGCAAGGCGTTAGCGATAGAAAGCATCTCGTCCGATGTTTGTACCGACCGGGAATTTACCTCATACGCCCGTTGGGCAATAATCATTTTTACCATTTCTTCTACTACGTTCACGTTAGAACTTTCCAGAAACCCTTGAATGATAGTTCCGATCCCTTCTTCTCCCGGATCGCCCACAATAGGTATCCCGGACGCGTCGGTTTCGCGATAAAAATTATCTCCGATAGCCTGTAATCCCGACGGGTTTATGAATCTTGCCATTTCAAGTGTACCTAGATCTTCGACTCCGACTACCCCGGCCCGGGCGACCGATACTGTCCCGTACTTATTCACCGTAACCGAGATCGCATCATCGGGAATAGTAATTTCCGGTTGCAGGATATACCCGTCGGAAGTCACCAACGTCCCTTCGGAATCGATCTTAAACGCTCCGTCACGGGTATACCCTTCGGTCCCGTCAGGGAGCTGTACTTGGAAAAATCCGTCTCCTTCAATGGCCAGGTCCAACGGATTCTGAGTTTCCTGATAACTCTGGGTAGTGAAGATCTTAAAGATCGCGCCCGGCCTTACGCCCGAACCGATCTGAGAACCTACCGGGAGCTCTGTCTCACCATTAGCTACCGGCGTCCCCGGCATTTGCAGAACCTGATAGAAAAGGTCTTTGAAATCTACCCGGGATTTTTTAAATGCCGTAGTGTTCACGTTCGCAAGGTTATTTGAAATCACATCGATGTTGGTCTGCTGTCCCTGCATTCCTGTCGCTGCCGTCCACAATGATCGCATCATAGCTCATTCACCTCCTTTAGTGCGCAGATGATCACAGATCTTTGAGACACAGATGATCGCAGATCTTTCTTCTGCGGATATCTGTAATCTTTATCTGTGGCACTCTGTGCGTAGTTCATATTATCTCGCCAATTCACTGATCAATCTTCCTAATGTCTCGTCCTGCATGACCAGTGTTTTCTGGTTAGCCTCATAGGTACGCATTCCGGCGATCATATCCACCATCTCTTTCACGACGTTCACGTTGGACGATTCAAGATGCCCCTGAACGATTTTATATCCGGTCGCCGGAGCGGCTCCGCCTTCGCCTTCGACCCGCCAGAGAGAATCGCCGGATTTGATCATAGCCTGCGGCGGCAGATCGACGATGAGCAGTCGGTTCACGATAGTACCGTCGACGACCACCTCACCTTCAGGCCCGATAATAAAGTTTTCATCGGTAATCGTGACCAGGCCATTTTCTCCCAGTACCGGATACCCTTCGGAAGTCACCAGCGTCTGTTCGTTAGACAGATAAAATGACCCGGCCCGGGTATACTGTTCGCCTTGGGGGGTGTCGATCACAAAAAACCCATCCCCCTGAATCGCCACATCAAATTTCCGTTCGGTAGAGATTATCCCTCCTTCACTATGGTCGGTATACGTCCCCAACGGCTCGGTACCTAAAGAGTAACTGCCGATGAGCGGCGCATGCCCCTGATCTTTAGGGTCGTTGATCCGGTTGATAAGAAACTCGCGAAACGAAGTGATCACCAGCTGGTCTCTTTTAAACCCGGCAGTATCTGCGTTTGCCAGGTTATTGCTGATTATTTCCTGATTCTTAAGGTGCGTACTCATCCCGGAAGCTGCGGTATAGATACCTCTTATCATCTATGTCACCTCCCTTCTTCAATGAGCAGACAATTTACGGAACAACGTGAACGTAAGTTGTAGTCCGTAAGGACGTCTGCGAATTGGATCCTTGACATTCGGTTCACGTGAAACGAATGTCAAGGGTAAAATTCGACTACAGCTTTTTTCTACGATAACATCTTGAAAAAAACTGAGTCTCAGTTTACCTCCCTTCATCTATTATTTTTTCGATACGTAACGCGACTTTTTTATGAGAAATCCCCGGAAACACTTTAAATTTCTTGAAATTACCGATCTTTAAATTAAGCAGAGCGTCGTTATCGACGTTCAGGCAAAGATAATCGCCTTTTTCCAGATGCAGTATCTCCCGCAACGCGAGATCCAACGAGCCAAGTTCGCATACCAGATCTACTTTAATGTTTTCAATATTGTCTTTGATGAGTTTATCGATCCGTTCGTCTTTTTTACGTTGAGTAATCGAAAACCATTTCTTCACATCGAGATACGGCAGAAGCGAATTGAACACGATATAAGGGAAACAAAAATCGATCTGGCTCACTTCTTCACCAAGCTTGAACTGCACCGAAACGATTACGGTCGGTTCGTCCGGAGAAGCAAGAAACAAGAGCTGCGGGTTACGTTCTTTCGATATGATATTGAAATTGAATTTAATCAGTTTGCTGAATGATTCCTGCAGCGTATACAGGAACCGTTCGGCCAGAAATGTCGCGGTCTCTTCTTCGACCGGAGTAATCGCGCGCGGTTCAGGAAATTTTTCAAGCGCTTTTCCCAGAAGGACCTGATTGATGAAAATAATAAAAGGGAGTTTAATCTCAAGGATCGACGTCCCCTCAAGCGGAGGCATATTGAATACCACCATAAACGTCTCTTCATTCCGTTCCTGGAACTGGCTATACGCGCTTTGACGGATATCGCCGATCTGTACCTCCAGAGGGATCTTGAGTTGAGCCGCTACAAAACTTTGTATCTGGCTGACAAATTCTTCCATCAACAGCTGGAAGATCCTCAATTTCCCTTTAGAAAGAAGACTGGGAGAACGAAAATCGTACGGATACACCGTTTTTTCGCCCATATTCATATCGTCGGAACCCTTTACCAGGTCCTCTATTTCTTTAGGCGATAAGATATCTTTATCATTCCTCATATTATCTGGCCTCCTTTTTATCGAGTGAATAAACCCATGCTAATATTGTGGCCGCCACTTCATAAAACTCCTCCGGAATATATTCCCCCAACTGCAAAGGATAGAGCGCGTTGGTAAGCCCTGGGTCTTCATAGACCGGGACACGAGTTTCCTTTGCCAGGGTGATTATTCTTTCGGCGACCGAATTCTGACCTTTTGCGGTAAGACGCGGAGCTTTATCTTTTTTTTGACGGTATTTAAGCGCGACCGCTTTCTTCTTCATGCGATAAACTCTACTCCTTTTTTGATAACAGCCGTATTTGATCTGGCTAATCTCACCAGTATTTTTTCCAGTATATATTCCTGTTCGTTTAAATCGTTTTTAAGTTGCCGGCTGTGACGTTCAAACGGGGCAAGATACCGTTCGTTTTCCACTTCTATCTCGATATCGACGGTCTTGGCCTGTAATCTTCCCCACACGCTTATCTGTCCCATATGCCGGGTAGGAACATCTAAACGGAATGAAAAGGTCCGTGACGATTCATCGTCACGGGTTCCCGGCTGTTCCAGATATAAAAAGACCTTGATATCATTTTCTCTTTTAAAAATATTAACAAGCGGAAAGGCTAAAAACGTCTTTCCTTCATAATCCCGGTTCAATGCTTCATACATCTGGAAATGCTCAAAGAATTCTTTGGCCGCTTTTGTCTCTTTAGATAAAGCACCATCCGCGGCTTCTTGGCTAGGTGACCGCACTGACACTGCCCGCAATTTTGCCAATTCAGAAAAAAGACTGACGGCGTTTTTGAGCGAACCGGGAGAATATTGTTTCGCATCCTGAATGAATCTCATAAATTCACGTATCGTTTTGATGAGCTCACTATTTTTCTCAGATACCGGACTGGACGGGGCCCCTTTAAAGAGTGCAAGAAGAAGTTCTAATTTTAAAAAGAGCGATCCCCGGAACAATTTTTCACCCGCCAGGGTATGTGCCGAAACTGAATCCGGACTGATAATCCTCCTACCGGAGGAAACACGTCCGGGGCGGGAATGTCCCGGGATTTTCACGTTCTTAGCCTGGACAGCGTTAAATTTATTTACGATTCGCATAATATAAATTTTCTTTTTTCAAAAGAGACAGCCTCAACTTCAACTCGCCGATACCCATATTGAGCTGCTGGGCGACATCTTCTAAACTGATATCCCGATGGAGAAAAGCGGCAACCTCGGACTGCGGTGCCGACTCAGGATTATCCTGAGGTTCTTGTTTCTGGAGCAGCTGGAGGGATATCTCTTCTCTCAATTTCTCCATTTTTTTGATGCTTTCGGTCGCTTCCATAAGCATTTTTTCCAATTTTTCTTGAGTCTGGACTATTTTTTCGTATTCTTTTCTGACTTTTTCGACACTCTCATCCACCAGTGAACGGAACATCTGTACTTCCTGATCAAGTTCTTCCCGGTCCATATTTAAATGGAAATCCCCTACCGGAATGATTTCTTCTTTTTGAGTCTTCATCTTCAAGGCATGGATAATCACGCTGGCTATCAATAAGAATATCCCTACCAAAATCAATACCATAAAAAGAATAGTCATTATTCTTCCGCCTCCACGCTCATCAATAATTCGGTAAATTTACCGAGCATCTTTATTTTATCGATAGACGCTTCATTGATAATGCTCCCGGCCGGGAGGATCAGATCCCCATTATCATCACGCATATCCCGGCTGAGCATTTTTCCTAAAAGAAACGAAACTTGGCGCTGTTCAAAAAGCGAGTTCAGGTCTACCGTGTTCAAATCGATATTGGCCGAATCGGCCGTCTCGGGGCTTAAGTCATCCTTGACAATAAGCATCCCCTTCCCCACCGAATAGACGTCTTTCCAGCTGATCGACATAAAACTGCCCAGGACCAGGTACGATTCGATTTTCCCGGTCTGATGATTAAATACAAAATCTTCCACCTCGCCCAGAAGCCGTCCGGCTTCGGAAAAGATCTTGATTGCGATCAATTGAATATTATCTTTAAGGTACGGATGTATTTTATACATATTTCTTACCGGCACTATCGAAGAATCGTCGTCAACGGTCACCACTTCCTGCTGCATTCCGCGCACCGACGGGAAGAGCACGATTTTCGTCTCCAGATACCATTCCCGGTCGTCGACGATAAACCCGATGATCCTCTGATGAGTACCGTCGATGATCGGCATACGGATCTTACCTAGAGAATTGCCTTCTTTGATACTGACTACTTCTTTGTTTAATATTTCTTTTGATCTCATAGCTCACACAAAGAAATCGATGTTTCCACCGATCTTCTTTTTCTCCTTATCTTTCTTTTTACGTTTCTGTTGTTCTCTCCTCTTGCCGTCTTCGGAAATCTGGTTCATCCAGCCTTCGGTGCTTTGTTGGGCAGCTTCAGTCTGATGCTGCCGGGCCCGGAAATTTCTCTGCATATACAATGAAAGCTGTTCCTGCTGCCGCTGACTATATTGTTGCTGGAGCATTTGCATCTTCTCAACATTCCTTGAGACTTGCAAGATGACCTGTAAATCCATAGGCCGTAACGGCATATATGCTCCTTAACTATTCTGCTCTCTCCGTTCTCCTTTAACTATCCTTGTTCACAGCTCTTTTTCTATAAAATCCAGTTTTTCCCGCAGATGAACCGTCGCTTTTTTCAAGATCTGGGAAATCCGTGATTCGGATATCTCCAGGACTTTGCCGATCTCTTTTAAATTGAGCTCTTCATAATAATACAGGACCAGGACCAGGCGTTCCCGTTCGGGGAGTTCATCAATCGCCTGGCTCATCGCTTTTTTCAGATCTTCAAACTCGAATTCGTTCATATTCAAGAAATTATCGGTCTTCTGTTTAAGGTAATTGTGCAGCTGGTCTTCTAAAGAGAGGACTTCACTTTGGGAAATATCCATTAATAAAGAATCTACTTCCTGAGGGTCCATCTTTACATGGGCGGCAACCTCTTCGCTCGTCGGTTCCCGGCCTAATAAAGCCGTAAGTTCGTTCAAACCTTGTGATATTATATGGAATTTTTTTCTCATCTGCCGGGGAATCCAATCAAAAGAACGTAATGCATCGAGTATCGCGCCGCGAATACGATAAAACGCATACGTAGAGAGTTTGACGCCTTTTTTAGAATCATACGTATTCATCGCTTCAATCAACCCCACGATCCCATATCCCACCAGATCTTCAAAATCGACAAGCTGGGAAGGGATACTGGGAAATATCCGGGAAACCACCTTTTTAATCAAAGGCAGGTATTCCAGTATTTTCTCGCGGGCGATCGGCGTTTCCTGTTTCTGCATAGTGTTGAACGTCACTCCTCCTTATTTCTTATGCCCCATCATTTTCTTGATAGCGCTGGCGATCTCTTTAGGGTTTCTCGCTACCGCTTCTTTTATGTCTTCCATGGGATTATACTCTTTTTTCTCTTGGCTTTGGCCGATATCGAAAGAATCGTCTATTTTTATATCTAACGAAGACTTTTGGGAAACATCGGAATCATCTTTTTCTAATTGACTGATTACTTTAAAAATATCGGTGCTTTTGACTACATAGATAAACACCGCACCCAGAAAAATAATACCCACATATACCCCGACCCCTCGCACAAGGATCGTAGTAAGCGAGTAACCTCTCACAAAACTGAACAACTCAACAAGCAGAAAACTTAATAAAGCTACTGCCGCGAATATACTGCGGATTTCCGACGCTTTTTTCATTTGGTACGCGAGTAGAGATCTCTTCCCTTATGGAAGATATATCTTCTCAACCTTTCCTGATTCTCTGCATCGATCTTACCTATCTCTATTGCTACCGCGTAACGGCTACCGACTTCGATCTGAGTACACCGGACAATCCTCCCGCGAGCTTTCACTTCTTCGGAATCCAACTGGCTTTCCGGCGGATACGTCACTTTGATCTTCATATCAATATAATCGCCCTTATTCAAACTGTGGTCGCCGACGAACATCATTCCGGTTTCCGAGATGTTTTTCGTTACGGCACGATAAGGAGCATATTGCCGGGCCTCACCCGGCAGATGCGCTCCGGTAGATGAAAAGACCACGTAATCTACCTCTAATACCGCCTCGATCCTATAATAACGTCTTAATTGTATCCGGGTAAGCCGGCGGGGGCGGGAGATCTCGAGCACCTGGTCTTTAATCCATTCCTGTCCCAGCACATGAGAAATAAAGCGGATTTTACCGAATACGGAAGTATACAATTCCAGCTGGAGGGGAGTCTGGGGCAAAAGTTCCAGGTAAGCTCCTTCGATTAAAGGGGTGACGACCGTGATCGATTTGTCTTTTACCCGGACCACTTTCGTACCGTAAATCTCCTGAGGATCATCCTGTAACATGAATTTAACGATATCGTTCGGCTGTATTGAACGCCATATAGTTCGTTCAGTTCTATTCAACCAAAAAATTCCCATAAAAATTCACCGCCTCTCTTTGCGTTATTTATTTCGCCTCTTGTTCTTGTGTTCTGATATTCCATTTACGGTCCGTACTGAAAATAAATTTCCGCAACATTTCCCGGTCGTTCTCCCGGGTGGCAAGGAATTCTATGCCAAGTCCGAACTTATCTCCCACTTTCTCTATCCTTAATACTTTACCCCGGCCGCGGAAAAGAAGACCGGGAGCAAGATTTACTTTCAGATTAAGCTGGGTTCCCACGTCTATATTAATTATATTTTCCGTAATCAAAAAAACGCCGAGCTCAGAGATGTTTCTTACCAGCCCGAACAGGACCGGGGAAGTCAGATCAAATTTATCTTTCGGCGACCGGGCACCGGTTAAGGCGTATTCGCAATCCAATACGATCTCCAGACGAAAACACCTGCGCAGCTGGACCCATTTTATCGAACGGGGAACAGCAATCCTGGTAGTTCTTTCTTTCATCCATTCCTGAGAAATGATCTTTGATGAGAAGAAAATACGGCCGTTGAGAGGGTTTAATATCTCGACTTCCAGCATCGCGACTGTGTTGGGCATTATTTCCAGGTATACCATCCCTAACATCGGGGTTTTGATCATCAAAATTTTTTTCGTCACTTCGATCACATTGCTACGATATACGTCGTGAGGGCTCTCTTTAAGACGCACAGAGATCTTATTTGCGGGAGCAATACTATTCCATACCTTTTTCTCTTTAAAGCTCAATCCAAAAATACCCATACCACCTTACCTTGTTCTTAAATTCCTCTTTTTACCTGTTTCAAAAATAAACCGTCTTAATTTTTCCTTATCCGCATCCGAAATATGCGTAAACTGGACGCCTAACACATATTTATCCTGGACGGGTAATCCGATCTGACGCAATATTTTTCCCCGCACTTTAAAAGAATCATCGCGGTCCAGTTTTACCTGCATGTCGATCAGCTGGTTCACGTCGACCTGAGAAGATTTAGCAACCAAAAGCATCAATCCCCCCTCAGACACATTCTTAGTGACCCCCTGAAACCGGGGATATCCTAATGATACGTTCTTTGAAGGCTTCTTGGCATCGACGACAGAAAATTCGATATCAACGACCACGTCGATACGTACGTACCGACGCATCTGCACCCAGGATAATTTCCGGGGACAGGCGATCTTGGTCAGCCGTTTTTTGTCCCATTGTTGAGAAACGATCCGGGATGAAAATTCTACCCGCCCTCCGCCATAACCGAGGATTTCGATGTCGACCTCTACCGGAGTACGGGGGGCGATCTCGAAATAAGTCGTTCCGTCAAGCGGGGTGTTGACATAGAGCGCCGCCGCTTCTATATGCGAAACAAAACTCCCATGGGTTTTATCTTTTGTTTCTTTGGGTCTTATCCGCACTTTATCACCACTTTGGATCATATTCCATATACTGCGTTCTTTAGTAGTTAAACCTAAAAACCCCATCGATTCAAATCAACTCGTTTACCTTTACGTCGGCGTTACGGTCTGAGCCGATACATTCAGAATGTTTTTTGCTACGATACGGATATATTCCGCTGCCTTAGAATAACGATAACCGATCATAAACGGCCGGCGCAACTTAATGCTTTTTACCATATCGGCACTCACCGCGATCACTCCCAGATACTTTACTTCTTTATGCAAAAATTTCTTCGCGGTAACCATAAAGTTCTCAGCAATGCTATCGGCTTCGGCCAGAGACCGGGCGTTATTAATAATAAAACTGACCTGGGCATCGGGGTTTGCCTCACACATCTTTTTGAGTCGTTTATACGCGGCGATTTTTGATTCTTCGGTCGGAGAAAACACGATCACCACCCTCGGCAACATAAAGGAAAACCGCGGACGGATCTCATTGATAAGAACCACGTTGGCCTCGCGCTGAAAAAACTGTTGGATATCCTGCAGGAATCGATCGCGATACACTCCGTCCCACAATTGTATATTTTCAATGATCTCAAACCCTTTTAAAAACTGGACCCGTAACGGGCCGGTGTAGAGGACATCTTTCAATGAATACCGTTCGCTCTCTATATCGGCAACGCCCAACGGGGCGTCTATTCCCAGGATCAACGAAGTGTTCACGCTCTGAGAATGAGCGTCAAGAATACCGACTCTTTGATTCATGGTCGCAAGCGCAATCCCCAGATTACCGGAAAGGTTACTTAAAGAAAGTAATTCTTTTTCCGTACCCGATAACACAAATATCGGTTTATCTCTAGGGAATATCGAACCCATAATATTCAAAAATCCCAGGTTTACCCCTTTAGAGATCTTTTCGATCATCCGGCGCAGACTGTCAGCTTGATCAATGTTCATCATGCCCATGGTTTTCCCTATCTTCTTATTCCTTCCAGTTTTCGGCCCTGGAAGAGACTCTCTCTCCCCCGTAAGATAAGATTCATAAGACGGTTTGTCTCACCCACTTCAATATCATCCGGCACATTCTGTCCCGTAGTCACGTAAGAAATCGGCTGATTGACCTTTGCCGCGACATTGAGGATATTGCCGAATGTTTTACATTCATCCAACTTAGTAAAGATCACCTTATCGATATGCATCACGCTGTAACAGTTGAATATCTCAATCAGTTCTTTTGCTTTCGTAGTAAGGCTGATAAGCAGATGGTTTTCGATATGGGTATCCTGTTCGAGAAACTTTTTTAATTCGCTCATACGGATCGTATCAAAAGGATTCCCGCCCGGAGTATCGATAAGTACCAGGTCTTTATCCTGGTTCCGGCTTAACGCGGCCAGGAATTCATTGGGACTAAACACTACTTCGACCGGTATCCCGATGATCTCAGCGTAGGTCTTTAACTGATCGACCGCGGCGATACGGTAGGTATCGACGGTCAACAAAGAGACTCGCTTGCGTTCCACCAGAGAAAAGTGAGCGGCAAGCTTGGCGATCGTCGTAGTCTTACCGACTCCCGTGGGGCCGACAAAAGCGACTACTTTACGCCCGCCGGTCACGATCGGGCCGGCAATCGCGATCTGATGCTGAATATAATTTGAGATAAAATCATCAAAAAGAAGCGGGTTCATGAATTCTTTCTCACTGTATTTATTTTGGAACTCTTCGATCACCAAATCGACTATTTCTTCCTCAATATCGAGATCACGCAGGCGTTTTTTCATATTACGGATGACCGGCGCAAACGTATTTTTACGGTCGGCGTTTTCTCCCGGCACCATAGAAAAAGGTTGGCCGCCACCGCCGGGCTGGGGTGATACGGCCGGACGGTCTATGTGTCCGTTGGTTATTTTAGAGGTGATGGTTTTCACGCTCTCTTTCAATTCTTTCAGTTCCCACTGGAGCAATTCGATCTTAGCCGTATCCAGAGACGGCTTGGTCTCTTCTCTGCCGGCGACGACCTCTATTTTCTTGATCTTTTTCCTGAACAATCGTTTCTGAGTAATATCTTTCATGTAAAGGATAGTCGCTCCCGGGCCAAGATCGACTTTGATCTTAGAGATCACGTCCTGGATGTTTTTTCCTTCGTACCGTTTTACCTTCATACTGGACTCATCACGCTCCCCAACACTTTTACTTCCTGACCGACCGGTATTTCCCGATAAGAGAGTACCGCCAGGTTAGGAAGGCTGCGTTCGGTCATCCGGCGTAACGCCAACCGGACATGCGGCGATACCAGGATCACCGGTTGGCAGCCTTTCGCCAGCAGATTCTCTAAAGCTTTCGCAGTAGAATTCAGGACCTCTTTGACGAATTCCGGGTCAAAAGCGATCTCTCCCGGTTCATCCTGATTCTGGATCCTATCGGCTATCTGCCGTTCGATTTGCGGGCTCAACGTCGTCACGTAAAGGATCTTGTCCGGAGAAACATATTGTTTACAGATATTATGGCCTAACGCGGCTCTTACGGTTTCGATCAAGACATCGATATTTTTAGTCAGCCGGCCATGGTCGGCAAGGGTCTCACATACGGTCACCAGATCCCTTACCGGCACGCGTTCTCGTAATAGACCTTTCAGTATTTTCTGGATATCTCCTACGTTCATCACATTCGGTACCAGTTCGTCGACCACTGCCGGATAATCTTTCTTCAGATTATCGAGAAGGTTCTGGATATCCTGGCGGGTGACCAGTTCCGGGGCATTCGATTTAATGATCTCGCTAAGATGAGTGGAAATAACCGTCGCGATATCAACCACCGTATACCCGTTCACTTCGGCTTTACGCCGTTGCCCTTCCATGATCCATACCCCCGGTAAATTGAATACCGGTTCGCTGCCGGCAATACCCCTTATCTCTTCTTTGACCTTACCGGGATTGATCGCAAGATAGTGATTAAGCTGGACCTCTTTCCTGGCGACTTCGATCCCTTTGATCTTAATACTATACTGATTAGGGGCCAGCTGAATGTTATCCCGGATACGTACCGGCGGAACGACAATCCCCAGGTCAAGCGCTAATTGACGCCGGATAAGACCGACCCGGTCAAGCAACGTCCCGCCTTGCTCGGGATTTACCAGAGGAATAAGTCCATAGCCGATCTCCAGTTCGATCGGATCTACTTTAAGTAAGTTAATGACGTTTTCCGGTTTACGTTTAAGCATCGCTTCTTTTTCGGTCCGTTTACCTTCTTCTGCGGTCGCCCGTTTTGCCGCGTTTTTCACAATATAGGCGATTCCTCCGGTTGAAAGAGCAATAAGAAAAATAGGCAGTTTCGGTAATGCCGGAATAAAAAGTAAAAGGGAAAGAAGCCCGGCCGTCACGACCAACGCCTGCGGTTGGCTGAAAATCTGAGACGATAGGTCTTTTCCTAAATTCGATTCGTTGGATACCCGGGATACGATAATACCGGTACCGGTCGCGATAAACAAAGCCGGGATCTGCATGGCGATTCCCGCACCGATGGTGAGTAACACATACGTACGCAAGGCGTCCTGTAAAGCCATATTCTGCTGAAACACCCCGACAATAAATCCGCCGATAATGTTTACTATGATAATGATGATAGCCGCGATCGCGTCTCCCCGGATAAACCGGGCCGCTCCATCCATCGCTCCATAAAAATCGGCCTCTTTTTCGATATTGGCCCGGCGCTGGCGCGCGTCGGTCTCAGTGATAAGCCCGGCATTTAAATCGGCGTCGATAGACATCTGTTTCCCCGGCATCGCGTCCAAGGTAAACCGGGCGGCGACCTCGGCGACACGTTGGGCGCCATTAGTGATGACAATAAACTGGATGATCACCAGGATAATAAAAATAACCAACCCGACCACATAATTCCCGGCGACCACAAAGGTCCCAAACGAACTGATAATATTACCGGCATTGATCCCGCGCGTCAAAATCGCGCGCGACGCGGCGATATTCAATCCCAACCGGAATAACGTCATCATCAATAACGCGCTGGGAAAAATAGAGAAATGTACCGATTCCTGGATATACATCGTCACCAAAAGCACTACCAACGAAATCCCGATATTAAATACCAGGAACAGGTCTAATAGAAAAGGCGGCAGCGGCAAAAGCAACATGCCGATGACGATCAGCAACCCTAGCCCCAGCAAAAGTTCGCCGAGCTGCGTAAATCTTTTTAAAACCGCTATATCCTCTGTCATACTTCTTTCGTCTTTGGTCGTTCGTCGTTCGTCGTTCGTATATGGCATCCTATTTTTTCACTAGATACTCTCGACCAACGACTATCGACTATATGCATTAGTTCCATCTTTTCTTCAGTTTCCCTAAACGGTATAAATAAGCCAGTACTTCGGCTACCGCTTGATACATCGTTACCGGGATCATCTTGCCTATCTCGACCATTTTAAAAAGCATTTGAGCTAACGGTTTATTTTCGACCACCGGCACCCCGTGCTCCTTTGCCAGAGCAATAATCTTTTCAGCTATGTTACGTGCGCCCTTGGCAACGACCATCGGCGCGGTACCGTGTTTAGGATCGTACATTATCGCGACCGCAAGATGCGTCGGGTTGGTGACCACCACATCGGCTTTAGGGACTTCCTGCATCATCCGTCGGGTGGCATATTGACGCTGCAAGGTCTTTATCCGCTGTTTCACTTCCGGTCTTCCCTCATAACGGATGATCTCTTCTTTCAATTCCTGATGGGTCATACGTAAAGACCGCTCATGTTCCCAGCGCTGATAAAGATAATCGAGCACGGCAATACCGCCAAGAGCGGTACATAATTTCGCGATCAACGAAAAAACGATCTGACCGATGATAGACATCCCCAGTTGAGGCTCCATCGCGATCATATAGACCAACCGATGCAAAGAAGAACGAATAACGGCATACGTAATCGCCGCGGTCACGGAGATCTTCATCAGCGACTTAAAAAGTTCGACTAACGCCCGGGCGGAAAAGATCCGTTTAAACCCGTTAATCGGATTCAGCCGGTTTAACTGCGGTTTGATCGCTTCGTTCGAGGTAAGAAACCCAATCTGCAATATGTTCGCCAGTACCGCGATCACGGCAATCGCTAATAAGACCGGCGCGATCATCATAAGGAATTTCAGGGTTAATGCCGGCGCGTGAGCGAGCACTAACGTCATGCTGATGTCCTGCTGCGGAATAAAAGTAAAGCTGGTCACCACGATATCTTTTAAATTGGTAAACATATAAGCCGATACAAACCGTAAGACAATAAATCCGCCGAAAAGGACGACTGCCGTATTGATCTCAATACTTTTGGCAACCTGTCCTTTTTGGCGCGCTTCGCGCCGACGGTGCGGAGTCGCAGGATATCTTTTATCAGTCTCGGGCATATTACCTCAACAATTGAAAAAGGTTACGGATACTTAAAAAAATGTTAAAAAACTCCCGTTTGACGATCCAGAAAAAAAACGGCAGAGTAAGCAGAAGAAAATAGGTCCCCAATCCGAGCTTTAACGGCAACCCGACAATAAGAATATTCAATTGCGGAATCGCCCGGGCAACTACTCCATACGACATCTCCGCCAGAAATACCGCCGCGACTACCGGAGCGGCGATCTTAAACGCAATGAAAAATAACTGGACGAAGGTCCTGTTGATCACCGCCAGAAGACGAAGATCAAATGTAAAATTTCCCAACGGAAATACACGGAAGCTTTCGGCTAAACTTTTAATGATCAGATGATGCCCCCCGATAATCAGAAAAAGAAGCGCGGCAAGAATATAAAGGAACCGGCCGGCCAGCGGGACCTGTACCTGTGATTCCGGGTCGATGACATTGACCAGTCCAAACCCGGTCTGGTAATCGATAAACTGCCCGGCAAGTTGCAATCCGATGAAGATCAAACTCACGAAAAAACCGAGAAACACCCCTATCCCGAACTCTTTCACCAGGGCGACAAAAAGAGTAAACGGGTTTTCATATACGAGCGGGATCTTTTCGACAAACGGAAATATGATAAACCCCAGAAAAAACATTAATCCGAGTTTTACCATCTTGGGGATAACCGGGTTGCTGAATACCGGAGCGGTAAGAAATAACCCGGAGAACCGGGCGACTAAAAGAATGAAACTCTGGAATTGAGGAGTGTTGAATTGTAATAACGAATTTAACATTTCCATGTTAACGTACTAAATTAGGCATTGAAACCAACAAATCGAAAGTAAATTTGATAATCGATTTTAACATCCAGGGCCCGAAAAGGACTAACGCTAATACCGTCGCGACGATCTTCGGGATAAACGTCAAGGTCATATCCTGTATTTGCGTTACCGCCTGGACGATACTCACCAGAAGGCCGGCAGTAAGCGCAAACGCTAAAATCGGACCGGCTAACTGGAGATAGATCACCAGCGCGTTCTGACCCAATCCTAAAAGATATGCTTCAGTCATAAGCCCGTCGTTCGTCGTTCGTCGTTCGCATTACGAGAATAAAAAACACTCGCATATACCCATTCATTTATCGACACCACTGTTACCGGAAACTGTATACCAGAGAACGGGTGATCAAATGCCACCCGTCGACCATAATAAATAACAACAATTTAAACGGAAAAGAAATAAGGATCGGGGGCAACAGCAACATTCCCATCGAAATAAGCGTACTGGCCACGACCAGATCGATAATCAAAAACGGAATAAATATAACGAACCCTAATTGAAAAGCGGTTTTGATCTCACTTAATATAAACGCGGGGATAAGGACGGTATTAGGGATATCGGCAGCTACGGTAGGCTGAGCCGAACGGGAAAGATGGATGAACAAAGCGATATCGTTAGGCCTGGTCTGTTTTATCATGAATTCCCTTAAATACCCCAACGACGTATCAAACGCCGCCGCCTGAGTCATCTCTCCTTTCAGGTAAGGTTGAAACGCGTTACCATTGATATTATCGATGACCGGCGACATGACAAAAAAAGTCAGAAAAAGGGACAACGCGATCAATACCTGGTTAGGCGGGATCTGCTGAGTTGCCAGTGCCTGGCGGACAAATGCCAAGACGATGACGATCCGGGTGAATGAAGTCAACATGATCACGATAGCCGGAGCCAGGGTAAGGATAGTGAGGATGAACAGGATCTGCAGGGTGAACGCGACGTCTTTAGGGTTTTGCGATTCCCCGAAGTTGATCGACACGCTCGGGATAGGAATATTTTGAGCGTACACACCGAACACCCCCAGGCTGAGCATCCCTACAAGAAAAGCAAAAATGAGCGTGCGACGAAATTTCATTCTGGTTTTTTAGGCTTCAACATGTTTTTTAAAGACCCTAACGATTCCCGTAAATACGTCCTTAACTGGTGCGTATTCTGAGCCGCGTACAAATATTCACGAAACGGTTTTGTCTGCTGCCATTTTTCATCGCGTTTTTTGATCAGTTCTTCGATTACCTCAGGATCGGTGATCTTGGAAAGTAACCCGAGGTCTTTCTCCGATGCCGAAAGCACCAATACTTCGTGTGCGGCTTTCACAAGATAGAGATATTTTCCCGGCCCCAAATATAACGAATCCACGACCGAAAGGTTTCCAAAATGGAGATCGACCCGTTGCCCGGAAGCAGCGGTGATATTCTTCAGCACGTATACCGTAAGGTAGATGAACACAATGATCACCGCAAGCGACGCGGCGATTTTAAACATTGTCCCCATAAACCCCCAAAAAGTAGACGGGGGCCCGGCCGGTTGCGGCGGAATATATTCGGCCACCGCCGGTGCGGCTTCTTTCGGACTTTGCGCCCAAAGCGGTAGAACCGCCGCTACGGTCAAAAAAAGAACCAGCAAAAGTATACGTTTCCTATACTCGTTCATGCGGACTGATAATGTTCATGATCCTTACGCCAAAATTCTCATCGATCACTACGACTTCCCCTTTAGCCAAAAGTTTATTATTCACTTTGATGTCTACCGGTTCCCCGGCAAGTTTTTCTAATTCGACAATCGAACCGATACCCAGTTCCAGCACATCACGCAAAGACAGCTTTGCCCGGCCGATCTCGACGGTAAGATGGAGCGGGGTATCCAACAAAAATGAGATATCATTGAGCGCGGCGGAAGCAGTTTTTTCTTTTTTCAATTCGCCTAAATTCCATCCTTCGACTTTTCCGCCCTGTGGTGATATTTTAAGCGCCGCCATCTCCAGTACCGCATTCACAAAAGTCAGGGGAGCTACGTCATAGGCGGTTTCCTCAAAAAACCCTTCGACACCGATAGTGGTCACTCCCAGTACTTTCTGTTCTTTGGTATCCATCTCTTTCAAAAGCGCCGAAGGAGTTATCGTCTTTACTTCCTGCAACTCAAACACGAATTTTTTACTCAGCAATTGCGCATACGCGGTCCCTTCGGCTTCTAATAGTTTTTTAAAGGCATGGCTGAGGGCTTCGATATGCTGTTCGGAAAGTTCCGCCGGAGGGTTCTTTCCGTCCTGGCCAAGGAGCAGTTCGGCTAAAAGCAACGCGAGTTTTTTGGGAAACATCCTCATCCCGGCCGCTTTCGCATCATGATCGACAATATATTTGAACCCTAACGCCTCCTGAGGCAACTGAGCCGAAATATTGTCTAACGTATCGATACGGATCTCCTTGAAAAGCATCTGGACCGGTTTGCCTAAAAGAGTAGAAAACACTTTTGTGATCTTTTTGGCGATCTCGCCGTTTACCTGTTGGATCATCTTTAAATCTTTACTCGTGACATTAGTTCCCATTCTCAACCTCCTCCGGTTTACTTTCAAAACCTTTCATTTCCTGCCGTAACACGACTAACACGACTCTTCTATTTCCCGCACGCCCTTCGGGAGTATCGTTCGATGCGACCGGCCGGTATTCGGCATATCCTGCCGCCGAAATACGCGCCGGTTCAACTCCTTTTTTCTCAATAAGGTACTTCAACACGTTCACCGCACGCGACAACGAAAGCTCCCAGTTCGAAGGGAACTTCTCGTTACGGATCGGGATATTATCAGTATGCCCTTCGATCATCAGCGGATTAGGCAGATTAATGATCTTGTCGCTTACCACATCCAGGATCGGAAGAGCTTCCGGCATAAGAACCGCCTGCCCGGAACGGAACATGATGCTCTCGGTAAGCGTAATGGTCAATCCCTGAAGATCGATCGCCAGGCCGATTTTATCTTCTAATCCTTTCTCTTGAGCATAGTTTGCCAGCTCCAGCATCACCCGACGCAATTGTTCTTCATCCAACACTACCGGCGGTTTCTTCATCTTCTTAAAGAAACTGCTGAACTTTACGATATTGATATCGGAAAGAGTAAACAGCAGGACAAAAAACACCAGGATCAAGGTTACCATGTCTCCATAGGTAAGCATCCACGCTGGAGACGGTTTTGATAATTGGACTCCTTTTGTTTTCATGACCCTTCCTTTTTCTCTTCTTTCGTTTCGGTTTTCTTTTCCTGAACGCCACCTTCTGAGGGACTCGGCGCTTTTGCTCCACCTATAGGCATTTTTTTCATCCGCGGATCGAGATAGGCGTGCAATTTTTCCCGCATTAACCGAGGAGCTTCTCCGGCATGGAGCGAGATGATCCCTTCGATCGTCACCTCTTTAATGATCTGCTCCTGCTGAGCCCGTACTTTCAATTTCCCGGCCATAGGAATCAAAAACAGATACGCCGCAAGTACCCCGTACATCGTCGTGATGATCGCCAACGCCATCCCCGGCCCTACTTTTTTCGGATCATCAAGGTTATAAAGCATGATAACCAGCCCGATAAGCGTACCGGCCATCCCGAAAGCGGGAGTATACGTCCCCATCGAGACCAGGATCTCCTGCCCGGATTCATGGCGGGCAGTGAGAAACTCCAATTGTTTCGTCAACGTATCTTTTATCTCGTCACGGCTCACGCCGTCGATAACGTTCTGGACGCCCCGCTTGAGAAACTCGTCGTTCACGTTGGCAAGTTCCGCCTCCAGAGCCAAAAACCCTTCGCGCCGGGCTTTTTCGGCAAGGCCGACGATCGTCTCGACCGCGTCATAAGGATTATGCGGCCGGGTAAAAAATACTTTACTGACGATTTTCATTACTTTCATGACATCTCCTATAGGGAAGTGCAGACAGGTCGCCGCAAACGCTCCCCCGAAAGTAATCATCGCCGCCGGCGCGCTGAGAAAAAGAAAAAAGTTTTCGCGAATCGCAAGAAAAATTAAAGTGACTCCAGCAAAGAGACCGAAAATACTGGCAAAATCCATAACTCTACTCCTCGTCTTTTACAACATGTACCTGGTATATTTTTTGTTTATACTCTACTACCCTTTTCATCACTTCATCAATCGATTCTTCGACTACTACTCGGTCGCCGTTGGTAAGAGTTAAGACAGTATTGGGATGCGCTTTAATATAACTGATCAAATCGGCATTTATCACGATCAATTCACCGTTAATCTGTTTGAGTTTTACCATTATCTGTTCACCTCTCTTTCTATCCCTTTCTAATAAATACCCCCGCCGGGCTACGACGAGGGTATTTATTAGCAGGGTACAGACTTATCTGTAACTCACACTAATTACCTACACTATCGTTTCAGAGTCAACAATTCCTGCAAAATCTCATCGGAAACCGTGATACTCCGGGAATTTACCTGAAATCCCCGTTGCGCAGTGATCATATCGACAAATTCTTGCGCGAGATCCACGTTTGACATTTCCAGAAATCCTGCGGAAAGCGACCCTCGCCCTCCTGTTTCAGCAACACCGATATCCGGCATTCCTGAGTTGGCGCTTTGGCTAAAGAGGTTATCTCCCTCTTTCACCAACCCTCCCGGATTGTCAAATCTTGCTAACACGACTTGAGCTAATTCTCCATTCAACCCGTTGGTGTAAATCCCGGTAATCACTCCGGAAGAACCTATGGTGAACGCATTTAACTCTCCCGCTTCATATCCGTTCTGAGAAAATGCGACCAGAGTGTTGTTGGCGGCGTATTGCGTCACTGCGCTGAAATCAGGAGTCGTGATATTTATCGGCGCCGCCGCCGGTACATTTACGCTAATATTGATCGGATTGTTTATCACCGAAGATGATAAACTTCCGTCGTTATTAAACGCCAGAACCCCATCCCCGGTATTGACCGTAATCGACGTATCTGATGTCTGAGCGGTCCAGGACCATTGATTCGCTACCTGCGGGTCATGACGGAACAGCAACTGCAACGTATGGGTCGCTCCCATCGAATCATAGATATTGATCGACGCGGTATGTGTCGACGATGCCGTCCACGTTCCGGCATAATTGGCATCGACTGTATCCGGAAGTATACCTATAGTGGTAATCGTAATATCATCTATCGTACCGTCGAGCACCGTCGGCCCTACACTGCTGATAAGGTTCACCTGTACATCGGCACCGGCTACCCCGTCGATATCGATAGTATCTATTCCACCGACCGGCGCGGTATCAGCCCATACTTCACCGGCGGTACCGGTGATCGCTCCGGTGTCATCGACCCGGAACGTATAGGTAAGCGTATTGGTACCGCTACTTCCCCAGGTTGCCGTCGCTCCGCTTAAGGTTCCGGTAACCTGCCATTCGTTGAAATTACTGGTCGGAGTAAAGGTCCAGGTAATCGTAGTCGAACCGGCACCGTCACCGTCAGTAATCGTCTGAGACGTAACATTAGACGTGAACGAACCGATCGTTTCGGCATTCAAGTTGTTATTGAACACCGTCTGAGAAGTCGCCTGAGGAGCGAGCGAATAAAGAGTCGGCGGTATTAAAATATCGGTAATAGTAGTATTATCAATCGCACCGAGAGTAGCATCATACACATACCCCTGGACCCGATATCCGTTAGAAACATTCTGCAGATAGATGTTTCCGGCTGCGTCACGTGGTGAGAACGTGAACTGTCCGGCGCGAGTGTAGAAATCGACGCCGTCAGCGTCACGCAGATTAAACATCCCATCACCCTGGATCGCGATATCAGTATTGACACCGGTAAGCTGTAAATTTCCTTGCGTGAAAAGAGTGTCGATACTGGCAATCGTCATCCCTAACCCTACCTGTTTCGGGTTTGTTCCGCCGATATCTCCGCCCGGCCCGGTTGTAGGAGCACTGGCTCCCTGCAGAAGCTGGCTTAAGATATCGGAAAATTGCGCCCGGCTCCGTTTAAACCCGACTGTATTGATATTGGCAATATTGTTGGCAACGACATCTAATCTTACCTGGTGATTTCGCAAACCAGAAATCCCGGTAAACATCGAACGTAACATTTCGCCTCATCCTCCTTCCGGTTTTTTGAGGCCTCCTCTATTCGAGGTCCAGCCCCGCAAAGTTTTTACACGATGATCGCGCTATCGATATTGGTAAACACGTTCTCTTTGACGTTTCGGCCATCGATCGCGGTAATCACCGTACGATTCTTAATGCTCACGATGAGCGCTAAATCCTCCATTAACACCAGCGAGGATCGAGCCCCTTTTTTGTCGGCCATCTCTACGGCTGTTTTCAGTTTGTTCAAGCGCGTCTCATCGAATTTGATCTCTCGTCTTTGTATCCGTTCTAACGCATGACCGGAAAATGTTATTTCATGGTCAAGCTTCGATTCTAATACCTCTTTAAACGATGAGCCTTTTGAGACGCCTTTAGCCGGCGCCTGAGGCGTCACTTTACCGACACCATGAACCTGACTGTTCTTCAAAGGATCTATGTGACTCATGACTCCCTCACTTTTACGATATTGGCGAAACTGACTTCACTGGAAACGCCTCCGTTCTCCAACGTCAACAGCACTTCACCATCGATATACCGTACTTCGGTCACTTTACCTTCAAGCGTATTTCCGTCTTCATCAAGGGCTTCGACTGTTTTCCCCAAGAGACTGCTGCTGGAACTAAGCGCCTGCAGCGAACTCAGCGATGTTATCTGGTCGTTAAGCGTGATCATCTGTTCTAACGAATTGAACTGAGCCAGCTGCGCAATAAAATCTTCGTTTTTTAAAGGATCCAGAGGATCCTGAGTCTGCATCTGTACGACCAGAAGCTGTAAAAAATCTTCTTTACCTAATGCACCATCGATATTATTTTCGTTATACCCGAACGTTGTTACCGGCGCATTTATGTTATTTACGTACATCTTCTTTCACCTCCTCTCACGCTAAACAATTCACTCTTGCCGCATCCAGATAAAGAGTATCATAGGTGCGCACACTGTCTTCATCAAACAGGACCGGACCGGCGACATTACCTGATAAGGCCCCTTGATGATGAGAATTTTGTTGAGCCAGGTCCCGCGAGAACAACCCGTGTCCTAACGAAAGGTTAGGATCGACATCGACATTTACCTCGCCGATCACAAGCCCCTTATCCTGGAACATAGTGCGCAAATCGCTGAGCGAATTCTGGATCATCTCTTTAGCTTCAGCCCGGGCGACCAGAAAATCAAGCATCACTTTCTGATCGGACAATTCCAACCGTAACTGCGTATGGCCCATATTAGGCGGTTTTAATTCAAACACTGTCTGGATGACCTTAGGCGCCGTTTTCAACTCCATACGTTCGACTAATTCTTTGATGCTGCTCATCATATCGATCCGGGCCTGGATATCGGCTGCGGTAGTGGCCGCATTCGATCCCAACACGCTTTCTTTATCGACATTGAACTCGATATCTTTCATCAACGACACGAATTCCATCTGCGCGGAATCCAGTTTAAGCACAGGATCGATCTTGACCTCCCCGGATTTAACGAATCCCGTAAGAGCGTCTTCTTTCTCCTCAAACATCCCGACCAGCCGGTTGAGTACATGTTCACCATTCACTGTATCGAGAATCTTCGGGACGTCGGCGACAAACTGTTCATTGGCAGTCGCCATCACGTCTTTATTGGTCGTCTCAACCGTCAACTCAGATAATACCTGAGATTGATCAGTCTCTGCATTCTGGGGCACAAAAGCATTCCCTTTTTGATCGATATATTGAACCGTTTCATTCTTAGAGGTCGCAAATTTATCCAGCGCCTGCTGGATATCCTGCGGAGTCTCGGCGTTCAATATAGTCGAGAAAAAGGAAATGAGGCCTTCGGTATCGCCGTTGGCAAAACTCTCGGTTATCTTGGCGATAATCTGATCCAACAACTCCTGTTTCTGAATATCGGTCGCCCCTACTTTATCCAAAAGACCGTTCAGATGGGTTAAAAGTTGGGCAAAGAGCGGCGAATTCAACAGCGCGGCAAGATCGGCATTTTTCTGCCAATCCCGGCCTAAGAACTTACCTACCTCTTCGTCGACCAATCTCGCAAAAACCTCATTGGCCTCGCTGGGGAAAGACGAGGACTGCGTCCCAGAATTCAGATGCATTACTGGTAAAAGCATCTGCATAATGGTATTCATCTTTTTTCACCTCCTTTCTTCTTGATTTTTTCGATAATTGAAGTTTATCGTCCCCATCTCGTCGATAAACCTGTTTTCCCATTGATTGACAAATTCCCTGAATTTTTTGTACTGCGTATCTTTCAACTTCTCTATGATCTTGCGTTCTTTCGAAGCCTCGATCAATTCCTCGCGTTTACGGTCGAGATTGATGATAATCGTCTTTATCGCGTCGATCTGGTCGACGATCATATTACGCACATACTCCAAATAATCGTAATAACGCAAAAGTTCCTGGATGTCCAACGATCGGCTGTCATTGTCGTGCAAAGAGCCGATCTGCTGCGAGACACGAAAACTCTGGTCTTTTAATTCTTCTAAAAATTCTTCGGCTTCGCGCAGCATCGTTTTCAAATGAGCGAGTTCTCGCTCTTTCTCTTCTTCTTTTCGCGTGCGCAACTCTAATACCCGTTGTAACCGAAATCGAAATCGGATCATTATTCATTAATTAAACAGGCTTTTTAAACCTTCTATAGTCTGGGAAAAATCTGCCGGCTCTTCTATTTTTTGTCTTAAAAATGCGTTGACCGCGTCAAATTTTTCCAGAGCATAATCGATTTTAGGATTACTTCCATGGACATACGCTCCGATATTTATCAGATCCTGAGCGTCGCGGTACGTCACTAAAATATCTCTTAGTTTATTCGCGCACTCATAATGACCTTCATCGACCACATCGATCATCAACCGCGAAATACTGGGCAACACGTCTATCGGCGGATAATGTCCGGCGGAAGCCAGCTCCCGCGACAACACGATGTGGCCGTCAAGAATACTGCGGACAGTATCGGCGACCGGTTCATTCATGTCATCGGCTTCGACCAGCACGGTATAAATACCGGTAATACTTCCGGTATGTGACGCCCCGCTTCGTTCTAAAAGTTTAGGCAACATCGCAAACACCGAAGGAGTATATCCTTTTGTCGCCGGCGGCTCTCCGATCGCAAGGCCGACTTCTCTCTGGGCCATCGCAAACCGGGTGACCGAATCCATCATAAACATCACATTAAGCCCCTGAGCACGGAAATATTCGGCGATAGCAGTTGCGATTTCTGCTCCTTTGATCCGGATCAACGCCGGCTGGTCCGAAGTAGACACCACGATCACCGAACGCTTAAGCCCATCCGGCCCCAGATCTTTTTCGATAAAATCCCGCACCTCGCGGCCCCGTTCTCCGATGAGAGCGATGACATTCACGTCCGCGCTGGTATACCGGGCGATCATTCCTAACAATACGCTTTTACCGATACCGCTTCCCGAAAAAATACCGATACGTTGTCCTTCACCCAGAGTCAACGTCCCGTCAACAGCCCGCACTCCCGTAGGTAACGGCCGTTTTATCCTCTGACGCGTAAGCGGATGCGGCGGTGTTTTTGTCACACAATAATGTTCGTTACTGATCACCTGGGGTTTCCCGTCCAGAGGATTCCCCAGTCCGTCTAACACCCTTCCTAATAATTCCGAAGATACGTGTATCCCCAGACATTCTCCGGAAGCGACTACTTCACTGTTCGGTTCGATCTGGATCATCTCGCCCAACGGCATAAGCAATACTTTATTATCTCTAAATCCGACGACTTCGGCCCGGACCGGCCGGGATCGTTTTCTCGGATAAATAAAACAAAGTTCGCCGATCCCTACTGCCGGGCCGTCGGATTCCACTACTAATCCCACGACTTTAGTCACTTTCCCGTTCAGTTTCACCGGATCGACTGAATCGAGCACCTGAAAATATTTATCTAAATTAATCGTCTGATTCAAACTCATTTTTTTCTCTGGTTTCTCCGGTTAAATTTCTTTGTATTTCATTGAATTGCCGGTCGATCCTCAAGTCGATACTTCCTGATGCGGTCTCAAGCACACATCCTCCGGCAATCACTCCCGCATCGGCTATCAACTCGATCGTCTGCGCGTTATTAAACTCCTCGATCAACTTTTTTTTATTCTTTTCGACTAAGGGAAGTTGTTCCGGGTTAAGCCTTATTTTCACCGGCACGCGTTCCGAAAGCCGGGAGAGCCCTTCGCGAACCATTTTAGTTATTAGCGGGCTCTTCTTTTTACAATCTTCCTTGATTATTTTCTTGGCGATATCCAACGCCAGCTTAACGACCTTATCCTCGGTATTTTTGACGATCTCCTGATAAGAAGACTCTAATGCTTTTTCAACGTTCTTTAACTTAGCTATCTCTTCAGAAAAAAGGCCGCTATATTTCTCTTCGGCTCTTTTTTCCGCTTCGATCGCGCCTCCTTCGACCCCTTTTTGAAAAGCTTCTTCTTTTACGGCTTCGGCTTTTTGTTTTGCCTCAGTGATGATCGCATCGGCCTGCGCCTGCGCCTGTTGTTTTGTCACCTCTAATATTTCTTCTTTTTTATTTTTGATCTCTACTTCTTCACGCTCGATCTTTTTGGCTTCGATCATCTGTTCGATGACCGCCTGATGAGTCTCTTCTTCGACTTTCTCCAGGACCGAGAGTAATTCTTTTTCTTCGGCCTCCTCTTTAGCCGTATTGCCGGCGAACAAAGTCCAAGAATGAGGCTTTACCGATATTGTCCCCCAGGTTTGATCTTTTTTTATTACTTTCATCCTTACACAAACTTTTCCTCTTGGCCTTTGTGCGGTATCTCTATCTCTCCGGCAGCTTCCAGCCGGCGGACAGTGGCAATGACTTTCTGTTGGGCTTCTTCTACCTGTTTCAATCGTACTGGGCCCAGATAAGAAAGTTCTTCCTGACACGTCTCACGCACGCGTTCCGATAAGTTAGAGAATACTTTCTGTTTTAAAGCTTCGTCGGCAAGTTTGAGCGACAGCGTAAGGTCACGCATATCTACCTGACGCAATATTTTCTGCATCGATACATCGTCAAACTTGACCATATCTTCGAATAAGAACATGTTGTTACGCACTTCTTCGGCAAGTGTCTCATCAAGGGTCTTTAAATGATCCATGACGTTTTTTTCGACTTGCTGAGGAGCGGCATTTAAAATATTCGCCAGCGTCCTTACCCCTTCGCCGGCAAAAGAGATCTTTTCCGACATCCGCCGTTCACGGTTGGATACTACTTTTTCCAGAGCTTTATGCACGTTCTCGATCGCTTCCCGATGTACATCCTGAAGCAAGACCATCCGCCCGGCGACTTCTTTTCTTAATCCTTCTCCCAGCTGGGCGAACGCTTCGGCGGCGTGGCTTGCCGGCAAATAAGAAAGCACCAGAGCGATGATCTGGGGGTCTTCTCCGGAAACGATCTCGGCGATCTGTGAGCCGGACACACTCTCCAAGTAGGAGAACGGGCGGATCTGATGGAGATGACGGATAATCCCCATGGCTTTTGCCGGACCGATAGCGCGTTCCAGCACTTCTCGCAAATATTGCAACCCTCCTTCGGTGCTCGCCGCCGAGAGTAACCGTTGATGAAAATCTTTAATTACTTCATCGATCTGTTCCTGTTCTAATTCTCCCAGACGAGCGATTTCCTTGGAAATCAGCTCGATCTCCCATTCGTCAAGATGTTTGAAGATCTCTACCGACACATCAATTCCCAACGAAACAAGCAGAATCGCTACTTTTTTATAATTATCAACATCTACCGCCATAAATAATTCCTCACCTGCTGGTTATCAGTTCCTTTATTACTCGTGCGACCTTTTCCGGGTCCTTTACCGCGACCTCGGCTAACTGAGCTTTCATATTTTCCACCTCATCTCCGCCAAAAGGCAACCCAGCAAACCCTCCTTGCCCGGGGATAATCTCTCCTCCGGGGCCCACCACAATCGGCTGGCCGTCGGGCCCGATTATCTTCTGTTGCGTTTCTTTTATCTGTTCTTTGGTTTTACGGATAAGACGGGCATGCCGTAACATAGAAAGAGTAAAGAGCAGAATGATCAAAGTGACAAACCCGATCACGCCTCCTTTAAAGATGAGATTGCGAAATTCCAGACGGGCAAGCCGTTCCTGAGCGAGTTTTTCTTCTTCAAGATAGGTCTTGTCAAAATGGAACGCCTCGACCACCACATCATCGCCACGGTCAGGCTGGATACCGATTCCGGAGGCAACGACCTGTTTTAAACTATCAATGACTTCTTCGGGAAATTCTCCGTCGAGAAGTACGGAAATAGATATTTTCTTTACATCCCCGGGTATCGATCGTACATGAGAAAGTTTTTTGTTGATTTCATAATTAGTGACCTGTTCCTGACGGGAATAATCGGAACTTGATCCGGAACCTCCCGATTGAGGATACGAAGGGATACTGGTCACATTACTCTCGGTTCCCGGAACGCCGCCGGCGCCGGTACCGGTTCCTTTAAACTGTTCGGTTTTTCTCTGTTCACTACGGACGATCCCTTTTTTCTCATCGACCACCGGCGTATATTCTTCTTCGGTCGTCTCCTGACGGGCAAGATTCAATTCTACATTCGCCTTGACGGCGACTCGTCCCCTTCCGACGATCCTCTCCAGGAGCACTCTTACTTCTTCCTGAAGGGTACGTTCGATCTTCTTTTTCATCTGGAAGACATCAGCCAACATCCCCGGCATTTCGAACTCGTCGGCGATCACATCCGAAAGGATCACCCCGTTAGTATCGATGATCGATATATTCTCTTTATCGAGGCCCTCGACGCTGGTCTGCACAAGATTCACGATCGCCCGGATCTGTGATTTGTTGATCTCTATTCCCGGAGCGAGTTTAAGCAGTACGCTCGCGGTCGGTTCTTTTTGCTGTTCAATAAATAATTCTTCTTTCGGCAGTACCAGATGGACTCGCGCTCCTTCAACACCGGAGATCTGCCGGATAGTCCTTTCCAATTCTCCCTGTAACGCCCGTTGATAATTCAGGTTTTGGGTGAACTCCGTCATCCCGAAGAAGTTCTTGTCGAATAATTCATACCCTATCCCGCCGCCCTGCAGTACTCCTTCGCCGGCAAGGGCGAGCCGCACTTCATACACTTTAGGAGAAGGGACCAGGACTGTGCCTCCGTCACGACTTATCCGATAAGGGACTGCTCGTTCGCGCAATTTTTCAATCACGCCCGAGGTATCTTCGGGAGAAAGATTGGTAAATAACACCGCATATTCCGGACGAGTCGCCCAAAACGTGAATCCCACTATAGAGAAAAGGATCAAAAGTGCCAGTCCTATTATGATGATTCTCTGGACTTGAGAAAGATTCTGCCAATATTTTTGGAACTGAGATTGAAGTTTAAGCAGAAATTCTCTCACGTTCGGCCTCGCTTTCTTTTATTTTGATTCCACGCTATCTCTCTGTTCATTTTTATCTTCCTTCTCGCTTACACCTGCATCCGCATGATTTCCTGATAGGTCTCGATAAGTTTATTACGCACCTGCATCGCAAACCGAAATTCTAAATTCGCTTTCTGTATAGACATCAACACCTCATGAAGCTCGCCTTTACCCAGCATAAACCCTTTCATCGCATCATCGGCTTCGATAAAATTGGAGTTGACGCGGTCAAGCGCCCCCTGGAGAAAATCCATAAACGAAGCATTAGAATCGGCCTCGCCCCGACTTTGTTTGACCATATCGGCCCGGGCCTGAGTATAGATATCTTTAAGGGAAGAGGAATATAGATCTATGTTATGTACCACTTTCTACCTCCTTCAATGAGACCGTAATTTACGGAACTCATTGATTGTAAATTACCTGGTCGAATTGAACCCTTGACAATTTCACCCAAAATTGTCAAGGGTATAATTCGGTCATACAACTTATGTCCTTTTTGCTCCATAAGTTGTGACCTCATTATATTCTCATAATATCCAGAGTCCGGGTATACATCGATTTCCCAAGACTCATCGTCATCAAATTAGCTTCATAAGCCCGCGTAGCCGAGATCATATCGGTCATCTCATGCACAATGTTCACATTCGGCATCGCCACATACCCATTCTCATCGGCATCGGGGTGACCCGGTTGATACGTGATGAGCGGCGACTCATTGCTCTGAACGATCTGCGATACTTTTACTCCGCCCAAAACGTTTTCACCGGAAGAAAACGGCATGCTCGCAATAGAATCTTTTAATTGTTCCTGGAATACGACCATCTTTCGGCGATAAGGTCCCCCCTCCGGGGTACGGGTCGTATTGACATTGGCGATATTACTGGCAATCACGTCCATTCTTAACCGCTGGGCAGTGAGCGCCGAAGCATTAATATCAAAACCGAGAAAATTCATTGTTTACCTCCCCTCCTGGATTGCGTAACGCAGTCCTGAGAATTCACTGGATACAAAATTAATCAACGTATCGTGTAAAATCGCATTTTTATTCACTTCTACGATTTCTTTTTCGATATCGACATTATTCCCGTCGGCACGCTGGGTAGTATCAAAAGACTGCATGATCCCGAACACCGGAGACATCACCGGTTGAGAAACCGCCAAATGATCAGGATGAGTGGTATACAGGGGCGCGGTCTTTGATTCTTTTTGGATGATCCGGCTGAGGGTTCCGTAGAAATCCACGTCCGACCGTTTAAAATTCGGCGTATCGGCATTCGCGATATTGTTGGAAAGGACCCGATGACGCTGAGAGACTCCATTAAGCCCCTGCTGGAGAATATTTAACATCTGATTATCGAAAAAAATGTCACCCATAAAAATAAAAAGCAACTCTTAACAAAAAGAGTTGCTTTGTTTTAAAAATACCATCTTTTGAGTCGCGGCAATAAACCGGCGACAACACAGCTTCCGCAGTGCGGTCCAGCCATAATTCTTCCTCCCCACTGAAAAAATACCTAAGTTATTTATATCTCACCTCCTCTCTTTTGTCAAGGCATTGACGCATGAAGAAGCTGGATCTCCGGCGCCCGACATATATATAACTATAATATTAGTATATAAGCACATGATTACCTATGCAATCAATTAATTAATTTTTTGTATCTAAGAGAGCATTATAGATAAAACAACGCTTGCCCACGGTATTCACCGAACTCTTTTTACTTACTAACCGCAACTTACTTAGATTGCTCAGGCGCATGCTGGCGGTATTGAGCGCAAGATCAAACCGTACCGAAAGTTCCGAAGAAGACAATTGCCCTTCCTTCATAATCACTTTTAAAGTCTGAAGCAGATAATCGTCTAACGCGCCGAGGATATCCCAGCCGTTTTTTTCTCTGATCAATACGGCAAGGTCTTTTTTTTCTAACACTATCTGAATATTCTCTTTATGCCCCGAGGTAAGGTTTTTAAACGCAATGTATTTTTCTCCATACTCATTTAACTGCAGGCGGGAAATAAGTTTTGCAAAGATCTCATCGGCGCAGGAATAATCGATCGCTCCGATCCCTGAGAAGTCGATGACCAATACCGTCCCCTCGGCAAGGCCCTTGATCTCTGATTCCAACTTTGAAAAGACAACCCTCCCCACCTGACGCGTGACCAGGTCAACGTAGGTCCCATTGATCTCTTTTTGTATCACCTCTTTAAGTTTAAGCATTTGAAGGGGTGCCATATTTCAAATTAATCAATTGAAATATATCACGAATGGCGGGTTTGTCAAGATTTTTTTATCAGGGCACAGGACGGCTCGACTGGGGAAACGGATATAGGAAAAGTTATATGTACTTGAGTTCCAGGAAGATAACGAAGATTTTTACGCAAAAACCGTTCGATCTGCCAGGTCGGGACATCGCCCCAGAGTTTGGCACAGCCGGAGCGAATCACCATTTTCCCGTGATATTTTTTCACGATCCCTCTGGTTTTGATCACCCCGTTGCCCCGGCCCGGGTCGTCATAACGGGAAATCCCTTCATAGAGCGCTTTATAGATCGCAAATCCGTCAAGATAGTCATCCTGATAGTGGCGTAATTTCTCTTTTAAGCTTTGCCCCATACCTAATCCGGAATCGGCAACGCATATATGCAGAAAATTACGCCGGCGGATACGATGATATTCTCTCCCGATATTAAGAAACCCTTCGGTATCGCTATGTTCAAGTATGTTCTGGGTGATTTCGGAAATCACCACGATAAGATCGGTGAATTCTTCCTGGGGAAGCTGTAAATTCTCTCTTAAAAACTCGATCGCTTTGTATATATCGTCTTCGCTTTTGATCAACTGTAATTTCAAAAAGATATCGGTGGACAGGTTTTCTTCTTCGGCGGAGGAGGCATCTTTCCGGTTATATCCGCAAGGCATATATTCAAACATGCCCCACCTTTGGAATCGTCTGTACATGGAATCGTTGTCATAAAAATCGATCTCTAACCGGGCACCGAGGTTTAAGGTATACCGATAAAGGATAAGCAGACTCCCTATCCCATAAGGAGAGATCGCCGACACCAATCCCAGATCCAGTAATATAAGGCTTTGCGGAAGGTCATCGGGAGAGGGCAGTTGGTCTAGAAAATATTCGAAAGAATTTGGATTGAAAATCGCCGGAACGACAAGACGGTATATGTGGGACATCCTTTCATCCAGAAATGGGCACGTCGCCGCCCTTTAATAAGTCTGCAACTGCTGAGTAATCCCCTGGAGCCGTAATTCAATATAATCCTTCAGCCGCAACGCTTCGGGATGGTTGGGATCGATCTGGAGTACTTCTTTGATCCGGGAAGTCGCCCGGGTATAATCTTCGCGTAAAATATATTCCTGCGCTTCTTCTAAATCTGCTTCGATCTGGAGCGCGAGTTCTTTTTGACGGGCGGCTTCGGCTTTTGCCTGTTTTTCTTCTTCGCGTCTCAGCCGGGCTTGTTCTTTTTCTTTCCGGGCAGCCTCGGCTAATTCTTTCTGGCGGCGTAAGGCTTCCTGCCGTTCCTGCTTAAGCCGGGCACGTTCCTGAATCGTCTGCTTACGCCACATTTCCTGTTTGGCTTTACGGATCTTCTCTTCCCGTTCTTTACGGTTTTTCGTTTCAATGATCTCTTTTACGCGTTTGGCGAAACGATTGGTAGGGTCTAATTCAAGGATCATCTTTGCTTCCGGTAAGGCATTGGCATAATCTCCGCTGCCATAGAGTTCTTTCAATGTCATCAGCCGGTTTTCCACTTCCGCCCGGTTGCCGACCTGTCTGATCTTCTGTTCATAGATAAGCTTCTCTATCTCTTTTTTTGACTGAAGGACCTCTTTCTGTAACGCCAGTCTCATCAATTCCCGGTCTTTTTCTAAATCTTCCTGAGTTTCTCCTACCTGCTGGCGCAAAGCATGGATCCTTTGCATTTTAGGGTCCTGAATATCAGCCGGGATCATTACTACTACGGTTTCCTGTCCGGCAGTATCAACGGACAGCTCGGCTTCTTCCACTGCCGATTCCGGGGCGGATTCTTCTATTGCTTCTTCGGCCGGCATCTCCGGTTCTTCTGGCGGCTGGACTTCGGGTTTTTGCGCTAAAATAAAATCTATCCCTTTCTTAAGACGTCCCAGATCTTTTCCGTAACTCACCGAATATTGAGTCTCGATCTGCCGGGGAAGCCGTTTTTCAACTTCTTTAAGATATTCTTCGGCCATCGGGGTATATTCTTTTTGTTCTAAATTTTGCTCTAAATCGATCACCCGCCGGAAACTGACCAGCGCCGCGGCATAATCTTCTAACGTATAATATTCTTTTCCCAGTTCAAAATACACTCTGGTATAAAGCTGTTTACGTTCCTGGGCTTTACGTTCTTTATCTTCTCCTTTATATTTCATTTCCGCTTCTTCCCAACGGGAACGATAGTTTTTTCCGCTCATATCCGGTGCCGCAAAGGCTTTGGTCGAGCAGAAAAAAAACAGCCCTAACATAAACACGCCCAGTAATAAGAATATTTTTTTCATCATTCGTACCTCGGGATATCCAGGATTTGTCCGGGATAAATTTTATCGGGGTCGTCCAATTGAGCAATATTGGCTTTAAACAACCATAACCATTTAAACGGGTCTTTATAATACTTTTTAGCGATCTTCCATAAGCTATCTTCTTCTTTTACCTGATAGGTGGTCGCTCCCGCACCGCCGCCTTCGACATACTGGCTTTCTCTTAGACGGGCGATTTCAGCTTCAGCGACTTTTAATCTTGTCTGCATGCGCAGGGCTTCATCCCGCAGGGTATTGATCTCTTCATGCAACGCAAACCAGACCTCTTCTTCGACTTCGATCATGCGCGGACCGGAACTTTTAGGGCCGACATGTTTTTTCTGGAAAAAGTTTTTCGGCTGGAAATTGACTATAGGTTCGGCACTTACCGTCATCGCGCCAAAAAGTATGGGCATGAGAAACAAAATCGTTTTCTTCATATTCCTTCCCCCGCTATTTTTCATCTCCAGAGGAACCACCGTTTTGCGTTTCTGATTCGGCTGGCCGTTCTTCCTCTTCTTTTTCCTCTAATCCTAATTGTATAGTATCGAGAATGCTATTACAAGAAAATTCCACAAATTTATCCATATTCAATAAATACAATTTATATCCCCATAACGGCGAGTGCGGATATAACCGCTGTTGATAATAATTTTCCAACAGGTCGATCGTCTTTTGGTTCGCGGCATCGAAAATATAATAAGCGCTCCAGATGATCTGGTCGGTATTGATAAATCTCATCTTGGTGCTTAATCCGAACCGGAACGGTTCATTGTTTTTGTAATAAAGGATCTCCCCCCAAAGCACCGTATCGATAGTCTTCATCTTATCAAAATCGTTAAGATCTCCCTCGGTAATCCTCTGGACCCGGTACCAATTACGTTTCCTTAATTCGCGCAGGAACGTCTCTTCCACCCGGGAGACGACATCCGGAGGCAGGTCTTCCCGGGAAGTAATCCCCAAAAACCCTACGTCTTTTACATAGTAACTTGTAAACCTCGGCGCAGTATAATAGTTTTCGATGTTCGGACCGGCACAGCCGGCGATCAAAAGGATAATGAACGGAAGTAATAATTTCTTTCTTACCATCATGCCGTATTGACTTGATTTAAAGAATAAGATAATCTATTTGCGATGAGAGTACACCGGTTCCCCCTCCGCACTGTCCGCCGCAAACGGAAAATCTCTTCCCGGACCGTTATAAAAAGTTCCTCAACCCAAAGTTTTAAAGACAGCCTGCAAGAATCGATCAAAAAAGAATTGCGCAAACAGTTGAGCCGGATGCTCCTCGATATCGAAGAAGAAGGGAAAATGATGGTCACACGAAGGACTCTCGATAGCGTTTTAAAATATAAAAGCCTCGTAAAAAATTTTTTAGACCTCCTGGTGAAAAACATCTACCACCTTTCCGAAAAAGTTAATCTTAATCCGCGCGGAAAACAAAACATTCTGGTCGCCATCGAAAGCATCGACAACTCTTTAGAAGACCTGCTCAAATTAGTATTGAATAAAGAGGTCGACAACCTGCGTATCCTGGAAAAAGTCGGTGAAATACAAGGATTACTCATTGACCTCTATTCCTGATTTCGAAATATTCTTGAGCTTCTTTACGGATCTCCGCTGCCGGATCGTTTTGGGCAATTTCCGCAAAAAAATCTTTTTCGGTTGCTCCGGAAAGAAAATCCACACAAAACAGCGCTAGCTTTCGCGCTCCTTCATCGGGATCGGTGCGCGCCGAAGCTTTCAATAACGGAATGACTTCTTTCCCTCCGATATAATAAAGCCCTAATATCGCATTTTTACGCATGGCAAGGTCGTCGGCAGAATTTATTATGACTTTACGTAACGTCGCGACTACATCCATATCACGATCTTTCATCACCTTTAAAGTCATCACAATCGGGCCCGGTTTACCTTTAGGCAATACTTCATACAGATGGACAAACAGCCCTGATTCCGACATTAACTGAAGATCGCTTTTATTTACTGTGCGCGGCTTTTCCGGTTGAGGTGTTTCTTTAGGAGCTACCCCGAGGTCTTTTGGCAACTCATCTTCGCCGATAAGCTGTTTTTCCCGTTCGATGATCTCCTCAGGGCTGAGCGGTTGATCATCCATTCTGAGCGCTTCCATCTGTTGGTCGATCTCCTGCTGTTCCAGTTGTTGTCGCGCCAGTTGTGCTTTTTGACGGTCGGCACCCTGGGTTATCATCACCACAATAGCAATAATCAGAATTATTGCGACCGCGGCTCCGATACCTAAATAAACCTTGTTGGCCTTCTGGATGAATTTCAGTATTTTTTCAACCGTATCCTGGATAAAATCTAACATTGTTTATTAAATGCAGAGTTGTTAGTAAATTTTTTTCCGTAAAGACCGGAAATCTTACCCATATTTTTCTTGCCGCTGCTTACTTTTTTTATTTCTATATCCAGATGATGTTTACTTTCCCGCAACAAAGTATTCAAGCGCGCGTCTTCTTTGACGATCTGTTGCACGACCGGCAACACCTTATCATGGAGCGGCTGTTTCTCAGTATCAGTGAGCGCCTCTTCACGCGCGACCAGGAATTCTAAACATTGTTGTTTGCGGTTTGTTAAATCCTGAAGTTCATCCCATTGTTGACATTGTACCGCTTTTATCTGGGTGAGTATTATATCCAGTAGGTTATTATATTGTTCGACAATCTCGTTCAATATTTTCCCTATTTATTTTTTTATCGGCAAAAAAAAGTTTTTTTAAATACCTTACCTATAATTTTTCCTTTTTCATTATACTACCGTGCCGGGTAAAGTCAAAAAAATAGTTTATCTTCGTTTTATATTTCTCTTATATAACTTTATTAGGGCAAGAATTCTTTTAATACTCGCCAGGTACGGATTCCGACTTTTCCGTCGGCCTGGAGCCCTTGAGATTTCTGGAATTTCTTTAGCGCCTCAATCGTATGAACCCCCATCTTCCCGTCCATCGATCCCGGTGAGAAGCCGGCCGCTTTTAATGCGGCCTGGATCTGTTTAGGCGTAAGCCGCTCCAAGGTAAGGCCGATCGTCTCATATTCCTGGATCAATCGGTCCCAGGTCTTTCTATCGACATACCCGTGATCTTCTAAACCATAGTCTTCCTGGAATTTCTTTATCGCACTGCGGGTACGAAACCCTATTTGCCCGTCGATTATTCCCGGGGCATACCCCAGGCTTTGCAGCATTTTTTGAAGATATTCGATCTGGGGATTATGAGCGACCGCTGTGTCGCCCAATAGTTCGGTTTCCTGGCCTATTTCTTTCTGCAGTATCCTCAGGATAACATCGCACCCGCATAGAGATACTATCGCTGCGCATAAAATGACTATACCTATCCGGGAATATTTCGTCATAGTATGTTAATCCTGTTCAGACACCCAACATCTCTGAAAGCGTGAGTGGATGGATGTTGTTTTTCTGGTTACGATGGAGAATGTGAGGAAGTACCTCAACCGTAGCCCGCCGGCTGACAATAGGGAACTTTTCGGCACCATCATGAAAAAGGAATATTTCTTTTGAATTAATCGGGGTATTCATGATCTTATGCCGGATAATCCCTTTAATCCCTAACCAATCGACACTGGAAATCGACCAACGGACTGATTGATAGCCTAAGTCCTGAGCAATATCTTCCATACGGGAACAATAAAAATCCCAGGGGCTCCAAGTAGGCCGGAATAGCTGAGTCGTCTGCCCGGTGATCTCGGTAATGATCTTGCCGGTGAGCGCGATTTCTTTTTCGATCGCCCGGTAACGTAAAATAGGGCTTACCGGATGGCTGTAGGTATGGTTACCGATCTCATGGCCTTCCTTTACAATACGCTGGACAATATCGGGATTCCGTTTGGCTCTTTTCCCGACCAGAAAAAAGGTCGCTTTTACCCCGAACCGTTTAAGGACATCTAATATCGGAAGAGTATATTTTCGGTCCGGACCGTCATCAAAAGTAAATGAAACATATTTCTTCTTTGCCGGTTTAAAATGTTTTGGTCGCATAAGGTTCATTCGTTTTCTGCCTTTTCTTCATAGGTGAATTTTTTACCGTATTCCATAAAATAAAGCGGGCTTTTTTTAAGCCATAGTTCCCAGGTTGGTACTCGGATGCAGTCGATTTTTTTAAACTCGTTTTTATCAAAGAAAAAGAAACCTGGTTCCTGCCGTAAAGCCCGAAAGCGTACCCCACGGGCTTTTTTGTTTTTTACTTCTTTCAAAAATTCGTATAATAACTGTTTTCCGATCCCTTTACCGCGGAATCCTAATTTAGTGTTTTGATGAATATGGACCGGAAATTCGTTATGGGTCCCTTTAGCAAGATTCGTTTCTCCGGACAAAAGTGCGCGCAGATTATATTTAATCAACTCCCAAATCCGGCGATCCCAGAGTTTACCGCGCAACAGTGCCCGAAAGAGACTTCCCGGTACTATATTGAACAACATCTTCCGGGAATAGCGTGTTTCATCAAACCCAGCGCTTAAATATGCGACCACCTCGCCCTGGACTTGAGCGACCCAGGTATGCTGGGGTTCATACCTTATATAATATTCCATTATCAAATCGGCTAAAAACTCCCGATCCGGAAAAAACACTTCGCAAGGCTCGCCGAAATAAGCCGTGTCACAACAAAGGGTACGTAATGCCTGTCGATCACCGGGGATGCAGGTACGGATAACGAATCCGCTTCCCTGTGCCGTGACATGTTGTCTCGATAATAAATGACTCATTTTACGTGTTATGTATCGATTAAATAACCAATAACCAAGATACAAACATCCCGCTCCATAATTTCATTATTCTGCGGGACCCCGCTAAATAAATTTGATTTATGTGCGGGGAATTCCGAATCTCAATCTCATAACCAATTATCAAACAAATGCATTTAACTTCCGTTTCCCCTAGAAATCGTCTTCCCTTAGGGCGACGATTTCAGGGACTTAACCCCGGGAATTCTCCGAATTCCACGGGGGGTTATTGAAATTTGGTGATTGGTTATTATTTGGTTATTGATTGTATTTTCCATTCACCGATAGACGGATTTTATTTACGAAAGCTCTTTAATCGCTTCCTGCAATTTACCTACTAATTCGTGATATTTTTCCGATTTCTCTTCACCGAGAATGGTCAATTCTCCCATGCAAGCCCCTAAATGTTCTAACACGACTTTGTAATTATGGAAAAAATCGATGGTCTTGGTGAAATGCGCGACATTAATGTTTTCCAGATTTTTCAAAATGATATCGTAATATATGAATAAGCCGTGTTGGATCTCGTTGAAGGTGGTACGGTCGAGCTGCACGTTTTCACTCGTGGTCTGGGGATTACCCTGAGGATAGACCCGCGATAAACTTCCTAGTAGATCTTTAAGATGGATCGTGCAGATCTTTTTCACTTTTTGTTCGACTTCTTTTCTGCGGACTTTCTGATATTTCAGGACTTCCGAGACTTTCCCTGAGATACGATAGGTCGCGCCGGCCAGGATGAAGATGGCAATACTCATAAGCGCGATCCAGAAATTTCCGTCTCTGATAATAATGGTAAAAAACTGTGTTAATGTTTCCAGAAAATATTGGTTATATTCCATATTTGCTCCTCATTTTAATGTTCAATATAAAAAGGCTATTAATCTATTTTACAGATTCAGCGTAAGGTTATCAAGATGTTATTGCCCCGTCTGGATTCACAACTCGTCCCGACTCCATCGGGACTCGCGTGGACTGCCAAAGAAAAGAACCTCATGGTCACTACGCT
>JAFGQU010000004.1 GCA_016935525.1 Candidatus Omnitrophota bacterium | reverse complement strand
TGATACGACAAATTTTGCCGGTGATGAGAACGGGGATGATGTTGCTGTCGCGGGAACGCGCAACTTATGGTTGCGGTTCGGCGCACCGTCATCGACCTCGACCGGCGCGCAACAGACGCTGGTGATCACTATTGAAGCGTTTTCTTCCTCGGAGTTCTAACCAGAAATTCCTGCCACCTTTTATATCCCTCAAACCGGTTACAATAGGATTGATACGGATTCAGCAGGTTTACCTGCGTTGTATGCCGATTGTGTGGGGGGATAAATATCTTTTATAAAAATCTTTACATTTAAAACGTAATTTATTAAGATAAGAATTGTTTTGGAGGCGATATACATACCTAATATATAGATAAAGAGGAGATATATATGGAACATATCATGAATCAGGTATTTTTTGGCAATACCGTGTATGAATATGCCCGGGCTTTGATCGCTTTTATCGCGGCGCTTCTGGTAATTAAAATCGTGCAATATATTGTGTTGCAGCGATTAAAGAAATGGTCTCAGAACACCTCAAATAGCATCGATGACTTTTTCGTCGGAATGATAGAAAAACTGGCGATTCCGCTTTCATATTTCGCTGCGTTCTATTTTTCTTTTTCTACCTTGCAGGCGCCCGATTCGTTTAAGCATGGCGTTCAGGTTTTGGGTATTGCGTTGATTACTATTTTAACGGCACGGTTTGTGAATTTACTTGTCCAATATGGATTCCATCTTTATTCGGTTTCTCAGGGCAGAAGTGCCGATCTTCGGAACAGTCTTGACGGGATATTAAAAGTCGTAAAATTCCTTGTCTGGTCGTTGGCGTTGATCCTTTTTCTGGATAACATGGGATTCAAGATATCCACGGTCATCGCCGGGTTGGGTATCGGCGGTATAGCGATTGGTCTTGCGGCCCAGGCAGTGCTCAAAGACCTGTTCAGCTATTTTTCGATCATTTTCGACCGGCCGTTCGAAGTCGGCGACTTCATCATTATCGGTGACTATTTAGGTACGGTTGAAAAGATCGGGGCAAAGACAACGCATATACGTTCCTTAGGCGGGGAACAGCTTATTTTCTCTAATAGCGATTTGACGGATTCGCGGGTACGGAACTATAAACGCATGCGGGAAAGAAGGGTGGTGTTTAAATTAGGAGTCGTCTATCAGACGCCCATCGCTCAAGTGAGAGAGATCCCCCGGATAATCCAGACGGTGATAAAAAATACGCCGGATACGCGGTTCGACCGGGCCCATTTTTTCTCTTACGGAGATTTTGCCCTGATATTCGAAGTCGTCTACTACGTCCTCAGTGCCGATTACAATATATATATGGATATCCAGCAGGCGATCAACTTCGGGATCAAAGAAGAATTCGAAAAACGTAATATTGAATTTGCGTATCCGACTCAGACCTTATATGTAAATAAAGAAACCGCTGCTTAAAGGGTAAACGTAATCGCAATAATCATTCTTTTATAGAAATAGCTATTGACAAAGCTTTTCTTTCAGCGTAAAGTACCCCCGTTATGGATAAGCTTATTCCCATTTTTAAAGAAAAGAAGATACGGGTGACTCCTCAGCGGCTCGAAGTCTACCTGGTCCTCAATAAAAATAACCAGCATCTTACTGTTGAACAGATCTATGGCCGGGTGAAAGAGAAGTTTCCGGCTATCTCTTTGGCGACGGTATATTCGATTTTAGACTTATTTAAAGATCATGATTTGACTCGTGAGGTACGTATCGAGTTTGATAAATCGTATTTTGAGATCAAGACCGATTCTCATCATCACTTTTTTTGCCGGCAGTGCGGGAAAACGTATGATTTAGACCTTCACTGTGAACATCTGCAGAAAAAAGCGGTTGACGGTCATCGTATAGAAGATTTTCAGGGATGTTTTTACGGAATATGCACTACATGCCAACAAAAACAGTAAAGAAGGGGGAAGCCGAATGAAAGAGAAAGTCGAAAAAGCGTTAGAAAATATCCGGCCGATGCTCCAGGCTGACGGCGGTGACGTAACGTTGGTCGAGGTGACGAGCGATGGGGTGGTAAAAGTAAAGTTGACCGGCGCCTGCGGCGGGTGCCCGATGAGCACGTATACGTTAAAACTGGGGATCGAAAAACGTCTTAAGGAAGAGATTCCGGAAATAAAGTCGGTAGAACAAGTATAATGGTAAATCCGAAGCACGGAATCCTAAATCCTAAACAAATCCGAATGACCAAAATCTCAATGTTCCAAACGAGATTCCATTTAGGATTTTGAACATTAGGATTTAGAATTTGTTTCGAATTTCGATATTCGGATTTCGAATTTTATCAACTATTACCAATTAAATGAGGGAATAAGATGGATAAAAAATTAGTAAAGGCATTCAATGATCAGATTAAAAATGAGCTTTATTCGGCGTACATCTATCTTTCGATGGCAGCCTATTTTGAAGCGGAAAATTTAAGCGGGTTCGGTCAATGGATGAAAACCCAGGCTAAAGAAGAGACCGGCCACGCCATGAAATTGTTCGCACATCTTATCGACCGGGGCGCGCGCGTAGAGCTTCAGGCGATTCCCCAGCCGGAGACGAAATTCTCATCGGCCGTCGAGGTGTTTGAAAAGACTCTTGCTCATGAGAAGAAAGTAACGGCAATGATCAACGCGCTCTATGAACTGACTGGAAAAGAAAACGATTATCCGGCAAGTATCCTTCTGCAATGGTTTATTACTGAACAGGTGGAAGAAGAAAACACTGCCGATTCGATTTTACAGAATTTGAAAAAGATTAAGCCGGATTCAAGCGCGATGCTTATGTACGACCAGGTGATGGGGAAAAGAGAATAATAAACACAGATGATCGCAGATGAAAAGACGCCAGATGATCACAGATATAAGAATCGGTGACCATCAGTTGAAGATCTGTGGCCATCTGTGTAGTGAAAGGGGAAATATGACTCCAGTTGAAGCTCTCCAGTTAGCATTAGAAAAAGAGGACGATGCTCTTACGCTTTACCGTAAACTTGCTCTTGAACATCACGCGGTAAAAGACATCTTTGAGTTCCTGGTGAATGAAGAGGAGAAACACAAAAAGATATTAAAGGAGAGGATCCATCAGTTGCAGCAATAAAAATCCAGCGGATAGCGTTTAGCGATTAGCGGATAGGGTGAATGAGATATGCCAAAGAGAATCCAACCGTTAACCGCTTACCGCCATACGCTCAAACCGGAGGTACGTATGGAAGAAAAAAAAGACCGGAAGAAAGAAAAGACCTATATCTGTAAAGTCTGCGGAAAATCAAAGAAAAAAGAACAGGGCGAACAGGATGTAGAGTGTTGCGGCCAGGAGATGACATCGGAAGAAAAAGGGACCTGGAACGCTTAGAAGAGGTTTTCCTTTCGTCTTCCCTATGACGGAAAACCTCTTGATTACGGTGATTACACATAGATTGCAGTGATTTGTACTGATGATCGCAGATTGTAATGCGCGTTTGTATTGCCGGACTATTGAAAGATTGTATCCTTCCCGAGAGACAGCTGGCCCCTCAGGCCTTGGCTAAAAAATATTGACAAAATGAAGAAAGATGATATATTAATATTCGAATATTAGAATATGATTAGACGGCGCCCTTCCCACAAAAAGGATTTTGCTCATTGTGCCGAGATGCTTAAAGCGCTGGCTCATCCTACCCGGCTTATGATCTTGCAGGCATTACTTAAGAAGAAAGGGTGCGTGAAAGATCTCGAAAAAAGCCTTGCCAAGCCTCAGGCAAATATTTCCCAGCATCTTGCGATTTTACGTAAAGAAGGTATTATCGGGTTCGTTGCACAGGGTAAAAGTAGATGTTACTATCTTAAAGAGATCGATAGCATCGAAAAGATCTTTTCATGTGTAGGCTAAACAATAAACAGGAGGTGTGATGATGGCAGTAGATGTGACTCGCGAAAATTTCGAAAAAGAAGTGATCCAGTCGGATACGCCGGTATTGGTCGATTTCTGGGCTCCCTGGTGCGGGCCGTGTAAGATGGTCGTCCCCGTAATAGATGAGATCGCCAAAGAATATGAGGGAAAGGTCAAAGTAGCCAAGATAAATATCGATGATGCCGCCGAGATCGCTTCGCAGTATAATGTGATGAGTATCCCGACACTGATGATCTTCAAAAATGGTGAAGTATTGACTCAGACTGTCGGCGCGCTCTCTAAAAGTGATCTGATAAAATTGCTCGCCCCTCATGTAGGGTGATTTCCTTTTTGAGATGACTATGAATCGCCTGAAAGATAACATAATCAGTTTCCCTCTGGAAAGACCGTGGTTGGTGATTTTGGCGGTGGTGGTTTTTCTTGGCGTCGCCGCAATCCAGTTCCCCCGGCTCCGCGTGGATACCGACCCGGAAAATATGCTTTCGGCGAAAGAGCCGGTCCGGGTATACCATGAGTACGTGAAAGAATCGTTTGATCTGAGCGATCTCCTGGTCGTGGGGATCATCGATACCGAAGATCCGCAAGGGGTGTTTACCGCCGGAAAACTGAATATGATCAAAGATATCGTCGATGAGATAAAAAATATTAAAGGCGTGATCACCCGGGATGTGATCGCGCCCAGTGAAGTCGACGATATCCAGATGCGCCAGGGTACTCTGGTGATCGAAAAATTGCAGAAAGAGACGCTCAAGAACGATAGCCAGGCTCAGGATATCGCCGCTCGCGCGTTCGATAATCCGTTGCTTTCCGGTAAACTCATATCTACCGACGCCAGCCAGTTGAGTATCTATATCCCTATAGTCGAGAAAAAAGAATCACACCGGATCGCGAGCGAAATAGAAAAAATCATTAAAAAATACGATACCGGTGCTCTCCAGTTCCATATTACCGGGTTACCGGTAGCTGAGGATACCTTTGGAGTAGAGATGTTTAAACAGATGGCATCATCAAGTCCTTTGGCGATGGTGCTGGTGATCATCCTTATCTATCTTTCATTACGGAAATGGTCGTTAAGTTTCGTGGCAATGGCGGTGCCGCTGGTGAGCATTCTGTACAGCATGGGATTACTTATCGGGCTGGGTTTTCCTTTGCATATCATGAGTTCGATGATCCCTATTTTTATCATCCCGATCACTATCGGCGACGGCACGCATATTTTAAGCGCGTTTCACGATGTCTATCAGAAATATCATGATAAGAAAAAAGCATTACGGCATGTGCTCGAAGACCTCTGGTCGCCGATTCTTTACACGTCGCTTACTACGGTAGCCGGGTTCGCGTCGCTGGCGACGACACCTATCCCGCCGGTTCAGATATTCGGGTTGTTTACCGCCTTCGGTGTCGTGTGCGCCTGGATATTCAGTCTGCTTCTTCTTCCGGCCTGTATTATGGTGATGCCGGAGGGTGTGTTCCTCGGGTTCGGGATGGCTCATCACGAAGATGCCCATGACCGGTTTGCGAAAGGTGTAAAAAGGATCGGTGAATTTTCGATCCGTAATCCCCGTAAGATCCTCATAGTGACGCTGGTGGTACTGATCGTGAGTGTGATCGGTATTTTACAGATAAGGGTAAACGATAATCCGGTAAAATGGTTCGCGCCCACGCATAAGATCCGAGTCGCCGATACTTTGTTAAACCGTTATTTCGGCGGGACGTATATGGCGTATCTCGTATTTGAGTCAGCCCAGCCCAACAGCATGCTTGAACCGGAAATGCTGAGATATATAGAGGATCTGCAGAAATATCTTGAAGCTATGCCGGTAGTGGGGAAGACCTCGTCGGTAGTCGATATTATAAAAAAGATCTCTTACGAGTTACGTGATGAAGACCCGGCGTATTTCGCCGTACCGCCCACGCGTCAGGCGGCCAATCAATATCTGTTTTTATATCAGAACTCGGGAGATCCCGACGACCTGTTCAAATTAATCGATTACGATTATAAACGGACGAACATCTGGTTACAGCTCAAAAGCGGCGATAACGTGGATATGTCTTCGGTCATCCATGAGGTGGATACGTATATCGCCGGACACCCTCTTCCCGAACATATCACCTATAACTGGGCCGGGCTTACCTATGTGAACGTCGTCTGGCAGGACCGGATGGTCAAAGGGATGTTCCATTCGTTCATGGGCAGTTTTATTGTGGTATTCGTGTTGATCAGTCTGATGTTCCGTTCTCTGCGGCTGGGGTTTTTAGGAATGATCCCGATGACGGTCGCCGTACTCGGTATTTACGGGTTCATCGGCCTTATCGGTAAAGATTACGATATGCCGGTCGCGGTACTTTCGGCGTTGACGCTCGGGTTATCGGTAGATTTCGCGATACATTTTCTCCAGCAATGCCGGGTGAAATATGCCCAGGACCGCGATTTGGGAGCGGCGATCATGCACGTGTTCGGCGAACCGGCAAGAGCGATTACGCGGGTCGTGATCATTGTCGGTATCGCTTTTTTACCGCTGATGCTTTCATCACTTATTCCTTATAAGACAGTCGGGATATTCATGTCGGCGATCACGATCCTGAGCGGAATGAGTACCCTGGTATTGATACCGGTATTGATCTCGGTGTTCGGAGCCAAGTGGTTAGAACCACCGTTACGGTTTCTTTCTTTAGAGAGGGCGTTCCAGTTGACACTGGGGATATTGTTTCTGGGAAGTTTCCTGGGGGCCCATCTTGTCCATCGCTGGTTTTTGAGTATTGCATTCCTTTTATGTATCGGACTTATCCAATCGGCATTTACCGGTTTTTGTCTGTTGAAAGTATTGTTAAAGAAAGCGGGTTTTAAATAGTGTCCACTTAAAGTGGACACTCACAGATGATCACTGATAGAGAGCAGAAGATCACAGATGTATTTAAAAATAAAAAAGGGAGGTAATGGATGAGAAAAATAATATGGGTTTTACTGATGGGAATTTTTTTAATACAAAGTAGCGGCAAACCTCTTCAGGCGGCGATGGATGTGCCGGACGCACGCCCGATCATCGAGAAGATGCTGCATAACTATTATTATTCCAATACCGACGGCCGCTCGCACGCGGTAATGGAGATCGTCTCTCGTAACGGACAGAAACGGACGCGTGATTTCGTGATCTTAAGAAAAAACATCCCCGACTCGCTTGACCAGTTTTATTATGTCTATTTCTACGAACCGTCCGACGTGAGAGGGGTAGTGTTCATGGTGAATAAACATATCGACCGTGATGACGACCGTTGGCTGTATCTTCCGGCGATCGACCTGGTCCGCAGGATTTCGGCAAACGATAAACGGTCTTCGTTCGTCGGCAGCGATTTTACTTATGAAGATGTTTCCGGCCGCCGGCTCAATGACGATCAATATGAATATGTCGGCGAAGAAAGTTTCAACGATTCGTCCGGTCTGGGCACGCGTACCGCGATCATTATTAAGGCGGTCCCGAAAGAAAAATCGCTGGTCGAATTCTCTTACCGTAAAGTATGGGTCGATAAAGAATACCTTCTTCCCCTTAAAGTCGAACATTATAATAAACGCGATGAGCTGTATAAAGTGTTTCTCGCTCTTACCATAGAGACGATCCAGGATACTCCCACGATCATCAAAGGAGTCATGCGTGACCTGGAAAGTAAGGGGGAAACCACGATGGAGTTTAAGGAAGTAGAATATGATCTGGGTATCACCGACGATATTTTTACCGAACGGTATCTGCGCCGTCCGCCGGGGGAATGGATAAAGTGAAACGTCACACGACACACGTCACAAAGTCACACGTGAGAAAATACCGAGGATTAGGAATTCGGGTTTTTCTCGTGGGGTTGGCGATGGTGATGATTGGAACGTCAGGGTATGCGGACGTGATCGGGTCGATCAAGGAGATTGCCGGTGAATTCCACGGGTTTGAAGAGGTGATGTTCGGGTATCGTCGGGGAGACGGGTATACCAAACATCCCGATTATAACGTGCTTGAGAACCGGTTTCAGTTAAAACTGAGGTCGTTTCCCGAACACCCGAGTATTCTTCATGAGTATAACGCCGTATTCAATTTTAAAGGAGATTTCACCATTGACGGGTATTATGACGGCAAAACCGATTTCGATTTACGGGAATTGAACCTTACCGTTTCGCCGTCGGATAAATGGGATATGAAACTTGGCCGGCAGATCTTGACCTGGGGGACCGGAGAATTATTATTCATCAACGAAGTGTTTCCCAAAGATTATGTCTCGTTTTTTACCGGAAGAAGCCTGGAATATCTGAAAGCGCCGGTATGGGCTTTAAAGACTTCGTATTTCGGCGAACATTTCTGGCTGGATACGGTAGTGATGCCTTATTTCGAACCGAATATCACTCCTTCCGGTGACCGGCTCTCTTTTTATGACGTTCTGCGCCGGCAGTATTCCGGGCGAGATTCCGATTGGTTCCTCCATGAGGTGCCGCATCAGGCCGAGAATATCCAGTACGCGTTACGGCTTTATCATCAGGAAGGGTCTTTAGAGTGGGCCCTTTACGGGTATCGGGGATTCTATTTGAGCCCGGTCGCGTTTGAAAATCCGCTGAACGCGGAATTCTATTATCCCCGGTTAGATGTATATGGAGGGAGCCTGCGCGGGCCTTTCTTAAACGGTATCGGGAATATCGAAATAGGGTATTATGATTCCCGAGAGGATACCTCCGGTACCAACCGGCTTATCCCGAATTCTTCGGTAAAAGCGATGGCCGGATATTCCCGGGATTTTTCGGGCGATGTGTCGCTCGGATTTCAGTATTTCTGCGAACGGATCCTTCAGTACCATGAGTATCAGAGGAATCTCATGCCGGGCGACCTTGTGAGCGATGAGTTCCGGCATCTTCTCACGTTTTCGTTCACAAAACAGTTCCGTAACCAGACGGTGACCTGGGACAATTTTATATATTTCAGCCCGTCGGATGAAGACGGATATGTGCGGATGAGCTTGTCGCGTACGTTTGCCGATAAACTTACGCTCACGTTAGGCGCGAATTATTTTTTCGGCAACGACGATTATACCGAGTTCGGCCAGTTTGAAGGGAACTCGAACGTATATACCCGGGCGCGGTATATATTCTAATAAAGTCACAAGGTCACATAGTCACAGGTCACACGTAAAGAAACCGTAAGTGCCAAATGTTTTTTATCCGTCACGTGTGACTATGTGTCGTGTGTCTATGTGACGTGTATAAAAAGGAGTAAGTCATGGAGCGGACATTAAGAGGGATCGCCGGATTTTTTATTGTAGGGTCGGTCGCGTTAGGATATTTTATAAATCCCGGATGGTATCTTTTTACCGCGGGTGTGGGTTTGAATCTGTTTCAATCGGCATTTACGAACTGGTGCCCGATGATGTTCTTTCTGAAGAAAACGCAGATGATCGCAGAAAGAAGAAAACACAGATGACCGCAGATGAAAATATCTGTGATCATCAGTCCAAAATCAGTGACCATCTGTGATATTCTCATCAGTGGTCATCCGCGGTCTCCAATCTGCGATCATCAGTGCCTTCCTGCAGGAAGGAAGAGCCGTCGCAGGCGGCAGTGTTGTAGTGAGAAAATCCTTCCCGGCACGAAGAAAAAGCCAACCCGTTTTTTTCCGCTTCGGTTTTTACCTTCAGAATAAGTTCTTCTCTTACCTTTTTCGCTAAATAGATGTACCGAACGTGTTTTTCCCCTTCTTGAAGGTAAAGTCTCTCCCATAACGTTTTCTGCCGGGGGAACGTCTGTAACATCCTTTTAAAATTGTCCGGCCTCACTTTATAGGTCGAAGTGATCACCTGACGGGCCCCGTTTTCTTTTATTGCCGTAACGATTTGAGGTATTTCTTGGGTGTTGAGCGGCCAGATGAGCGGATCAAACCGGCAGACAACCGGTATTTTTTGAGAAAGCAGCCCTATGGTGTGTAACCGTTGTTGAGGGTGCGGCGCGTTCGGTTCGATTTTCTTTGATAAACGAGCGTTAAGCGTAGTGACTGTAATACAGATGACGATATCTTTAAATGCGCCGAGGATATCAAAGTCGCGTTCGACGAGCGAGGATTTAGTGACCAGGATTATTTTGCAGGGATATTCTTTAAGAAGGGTAAGGCTTTGCCGGGTAAGGCGTAACCTTTTTTCAAGAGAATTATAGGGGTCGGACGAGTTGGCAAGCGTAATAATAGAATGGGGAGGCATTTTTTTCAGTTCTTTCCCCAGTTTTTTAAGAAAATCCTGTTTAGGCCGTACACGTTCAAAATCGACGATATAGGATGAAGCGTAACAGTAACGACAGCCGTGATCACAGCCGGTATAGGGCGAAAGGCTGTATTTCGCAGGACAACTGCAGAGACTGTTTTTCCAGGGATCGAACCGCGTGAATGTCGCCATAGCCTTCTTATTTTAAGAGCTTTGCCGGGTGAGTCAATAGGATCGTTTTTACGGAAAAACCGTTGAAGCGGTAGGAATAATGCGGTATAGTAATGAATACCTAAGGGATTTTCTAATAACGAAAGGAACACGTATGTCAACACAAAGAGATATCGAACAATTAAAAGCCATGGTGCGTAATGAAGAAGCGACCAGCCGTCTGTACAAGGTCTTTGCCGAAAAAATTCCGCAATTAAAAGAATTCTGGGCGAAACTGGTCGATGAAGAAATCGATCATGCTGCGCATCTGGCCGAATTCTATAAGAAAGTCGAAACCGGCGAGATGGTCTTCGATGAAGGCCGGTTCAGTATGCTCGCGGTCGAAGCGTTTGCCAAGCATATCAAAGAGATCTTAAAGTATGCCGGAGGAAAAAATATCAACGCGCGGGACGCTCTTGAGATGGCGTTGGATGTGGAGGAGACTTTTTTGGAAAAATCGTTTTTCGAAGTGATCGAATCCGATTCGCCCGATATCCAAGGGCTCCTGAACACTCTTTCGGTCTCTACCGAACAGCACCGCCAGCGGATCAAAGAGAAGTTACGGGAAGTCGCCGGGATCACTATCCTTATCCGCGAGGTGCCCGGTAAGATCACGTTCCAGGGCAACCCGCTTGAATTGACCGGCCGTCTGTTGAAAACGGCTTCGCCTGCGCCGGATTTCAGCGTGGTCTCTCAGGAATTCAATAAGGTCTCGCTCGGTGATTTTTCTCAAAAAATAAAAGTGATTACCACGTTCCCGTCTCTGGATACGCCGGTATGCGACCTGCAGGTAAAAGAATTCAATAAACGGGCGGCCGGGTTTTCCGATAAAGTGGCCGTACTTGCGGTAAGTTGTGATCTCCCCTTTGCTCAAACCCGGTTCTGTCAGGCACACGGTATCAAGAACGTGCAGGTCGTCTCGGATTTCCAGACTTTTTCGTTCGGGATAAATTATGGGTTACTTATCAAAGAACTGAGGGTGCTCGCCCGGTCGGTCATGATCGTTGATGAAGACAATATCGTCCGTTATATACAGGTAACCGATGAATTGACCCATGCGCCGCATTATGAAGAAGTAGTGACTCAACTCGCTTATATCCTGGATCATCCTCATGCCGGGGGTTACCAGAAAAAAGGCGCTCATTGTGTGCCGTGTGAAGGAGGGGCTCCGCGTCTGTCAAAAGAAAATATCGCGATATATATGGCCCAGCGCCGCGGATGGGAAATAGAAGATGAAAAAAAGATCGTACGGACGTTTACGTTTCCCGATTATCCGGCAACAAAACTCTTTTGTGACTGTATTGCCGAAATCGCCAAAACTGAAGGGCATCATCCTACGATAGTGTTGGGATATAACCGGTTGAAAATCGGGCTGACTACCCATGCCGCCGGAGGCTTAACCGAAAACGATTTTATTATGGCCGGGATAATCGATGAAGTGTACGCCCGGTAAAAGCGCCCAGAGAAGGAGGAGACGATGAAAATAACGATACAACACAATACATTATCCATTACCGATTTTAACGAATTTGACGCCTGCCGTATCGGACTGGCGGTTGAAAAACAGGGAATACGGTTTTATGAAAAGATCCTGGAATGTGTACAGAACGAAGAAGTAAAACCGATGATAAAGTTCCTTATCGAAGAAGAACGTAAACACCTCACATTTTTCGAGAATGCGCTTACCGAGTTACGCCGGGAAAAAGAAGAACCGTGTGAAGACGAAGACCTGTTCAGCAGCATGAATTTCGGTATTTTTGAGCCGTACCAGGAAATGAAAGAGATGTGCACGGTGATCGATGATATCGAACGCGCGCTTGACCTGGGGATCATCATCGAAGAAAGATCTATCGCGTTTTACCGGGCCTGCCGTGATCAGGTCTCTTCAGTCAGGACCAAAGAAGAGCTGGACCGGATCATCGATGAAGAGAAACGGCATAAAGAGTTGTTTTTAAAAGTCATTAAGATCGAGAAAGGTGTATAGGCTCCCGATGAAAGAGTACCTGCTTACCGATATAGTTGCCTGGGCGATTAAGATCGAACAGCAAGGCGAACTGTTTTATGAGAAAGCGTGCGGGTATACCGACGATAGTGAGATCAAAAAGCTGTTTATGTATCTGAAAAGCGAAGAAGTAAAACATATCCGCCGGTTTAACCGGCTGGGCAATTCCTTTAGAAAGAGTAACGCCTTTTTTTCCGTCGATACGCGGTTCGAAGACCTGCTTGACGCGTTTATGCGCGGTATGGCGTTTTTCGATGTTTCGGAAATACGGGACAAAATCGCCCGCAGGAAAGACAGGAATACTCAAGACCTGCTCCGTCTGGCGATGGATATCGAACTGAATACCATCCTTTTTTACCGCACGATCGATGAATACGCCAAATCCGGTCCGGTACGAAAAGCGTTGAAAACGATCATCCACGAAGAAGAGGCCCATCTGGTCAAGCTTAAAGGGGTACGTAAAGAAAAAGACCCGCTTTACGGCGAGTTCCGTCCGCTTTTATGACATTTTTCAGCAATCTGTTGTTTTTCCATAGAAAATGACTCTTAAAATATGTTATAATAAAGGGGTTGCGAGATACGATTTCCAGATATAAAAAAGGAGGCGCTATGCGACGGGGACAATTCCTGATAAAGGTATTGGTATGTATTTTTCTTGTTATATGCGGATATAGCGCGTATCTTCACGCCCAGACCGAAGAGATTACGCTTACCACGTTTTATCCGTCACCTTACGGGGTCTACCAGATAGTCCGGTTTTTTCCCAGTCTCTATCCCGGTCCCGGCTCGGGACCGGTCGTTCCCTGCGGCGGAGTAACCTGCGGGGCATGTCAGAATAACGGTGAAGTATTTTATGATGCCGGGCACCAGCTGTTTGTCTGTGTAAATGGCGCCTGGCGGATGATTGCCGGGGAGAGCGGCTCACTTTTCTGGGAATTGGGTGGACTAGGAATCCATAATATTAACAATGCCGGCGTTACGGTTGAATCTGGATTACAGGTGAACGGTCCGGCGGGCATCAATTCTGGCCCCGGTGCCGAAATGTTGTTTGTAAACGGTACTGCTCAGATCAGTCAGAATACCGGTATCGGTGCCGCTCCTAATGGGCAGATGTTGTATGTAGCGGGAAACACTCAGGTAGACGGGCATGTTGGTGTAGGAACCGCACCTCATGGTACTTTTTCAATCTATACTCCGGGGACGATCCGTGCCGAAGGGTCCAGCGATTTAGCCGAAGCATTTTTGGGTGATGTCGATATCGAAGCCGGTGATGTGGTGGTGATTGATTCTCAGGGGAACAAAAGAATTGCCAAAACGACTATTGCCTATGACCGGCGGGTTGCCGGAATCATCTCTACTGAACCGGGATTGCAGTTAGGTCCGGGCAACGGTCCGCACTATAAACCGTTGGCGCTGGAAGGGCAGGTACCCTGTAAAGTGACCGCCCAGAACGGCGCGATCGAACCGGGCGATCTACTGGTCGCGTCATCCAAACCGGGATACGCGATGAAACTTACTCTTCTTGATTACACCAATGCCGTTGATTTTGAACAGTTAAAATCGATGATCGCCGAAAACGAAAAAAGAAGGTCGGCGGTAGTCGGGCGAGCCTTGGAACCGTTACCAGAAGGTGAAGGAAAGATCACCGTTCTGTTAGAGAAATAGGAAAGGGTAGAGGAGGCTTTAGATGAATTTTAAAATAGTATGTTTTGGTATTATGATTTCGGGAATGTGTCTTATCGTATATCCTCAATGTGAAAGAAATGAACAATGCGCAGCAGCGAGAACCGTACCTGTATGTGATGAGGTGGCGAATCAGCCCGATAAGATATGGAATGGTCTTTTCCCGGAACTTGCGCCCGGGGCCGATTGTTCTCATCCGGACGGGGCAGAGCACTGTTGTAGTGATGGAGATATTGAGGATGCCGAAGATGCCGGCCTGAGTATCCGCTGTCGCTGTAAAAGAAGCAATATCTGCGCTCGGCCGCTTTTTGCTGCGCGGTATACAGAAAGCTGGATATCAATAAATGATCCCGATGTAACTTTTAATGAACCGGAAGATGCTCCGCCGCTTCATGAACTTGCTGATACGTTAGATGTAATGTATCAGACTCAGGAACCGCTTAAACCCTGCGGCGGGTCTGCGAGTCTGAATGATGAAAACGGATCATGGTGTTGTGGTGAATGTGTGGAAACGTATGTATATCTTCCGGAACCCGAAGATAGATGTGATTATGATGATCCGATCAAGAATTATTTTTTTTATAGGGAAGCTCCGGAGTTACAGACTAGAGGGAAGATTCATACTTTACCTTATGAAAAAGATACCGATGCCGGAGTTTTGTGCCGCGGTAAAGAACTTCCCGGTGAGATGGAATGTTTTATACGTGATTTACAATGGGTTGACCGGGGTTGTGTATGGTATAAATGTGAAGATGATTGTGAATGTAAATGTTATCGAAGTATAGGTAGCATGGAAATAGAAGAGGATTGCCCTTAAAGAGATTTTACGGAATATTTTTTTTGATTCTCAAAAAGAGAATGGTTTTCTTTTTAATACATAGTGAGAAACTAAAAGGAGGGGCTTTATGAAATCGAAAGATATTATAATAAAAACATTGGTATGTGTAATGGTCCTTATCGGCGGGTATAACGCTTCTCTTTACGCTCAGAGCGAAGAACTCACGATCACCACGTTTTACCCGTCACCTTACGGGATCTACCGGGTCGTCAAACTCGAACCGAGTGACGCGATCGGCGGGGCCGGAGGCGGGTGTGCCGCGATCGAACGCGGTGAGATCCAGTATAATTCGACCGATAATACCCTGCTCTTATGTGACGGAAGCACTTGGGTAGAACTCGGCGGTGAAGAAGGCGATTATTTATGGCAATATACCGGCGGGGCCGGCGGGCCGATCGTGAACCGGCGCAGTAGTGACGTGAACGTGACCAGTAATCTGAATGTGCCCGGAACGCTTACTGCCGGGACTGTAAACGCCGGGACCGTGAACGCGCCTACCGTGAATGCGACTACCGTGAATGCGACTACGGTAAATACGACCGATGTAAATGCTGCCGGCACGGTGACCGCTAATACGGTAATTGCTAATTTATTACATTCTAACGGTGATATTACCGCCAACGGGAGTGTCCGGGCCTGCGGTGCCGATATCGCCGAACCGATTCCCGCGGCAATGGGTATTGAAGCCGGTGATGTGGTACGTATTGATCCGGAAAAAATAAATGAAGTAGTAAAAACGTCAGTTCCGTACGATGTTTCGGTCGCCGGAATTATTTCGACCAAACCGGGAGTAGAACTCGGTCAGGAATGGAAAAAAGAAGGGACCCAGCTGTTGGCGCTTGCCGGGAACGTACCCTGTAAAGTAACGACGTCAAACGGCGTGATACAGCCGGGCGACCTTTTGACGACTTCATCTAAACCGGGATACGCGATGAAGTTTACGTTACTCGACTACAGCCAGGCCCAGGATATGAACAAGCTGAAAGCGATGATGAAAGAGAACGAACAACGCAGGCTTTCGATTATCGGCCGGGCGCTGGAACCATTAAAAGAAGGTGACGGGAAAATACACGTATTGGTGACTAAGTAGCCAAGAGGGAGTAACAGAAGATGATGAAACAGCATTTTTTAAAGATCACGATATTAGTTTTTTTATTATCGGTGATGTCCGGTTTTTTTGGCGCGGGATATGCCCAATGGCTCCCCTGTGGTGCGGGAGGATGTCTTTCGGTGGCTGGGCTGATTGCAGCACCCTTATGTAACCTTGATCCAGACATACTCACCCCCATGTTTAGTGGTGGCCATACCTTAGCTGAGATAGGTCAGCCATGTAGCTGTAGTTGGGATACAGGTTGTGCACCCAATACTCCGTGCCCTGCACCTTTGACACAGGATGAGTGTGGATATCACCATACTGATCATCACACACGCGAGGGAGTATATGAGTGTGCTACTTATCGTAGTAAATGTGTTCGCAACCGCTGGGTTACGGCAGAATTTCATGAAATGGACGATCCGAACGGCCCGGTCGACGAACTGTGTAAACCTATCGGCGCATCACTTCCTCCGGCGGCGTGTAACGCGAATCTATGTTGTTGCGATTGTTGTTTTCTTAAAGCGTTGGTCCCCCGGCCCGGAGGCGGGTTGGCCTGTTCTTGTTTAGGCAGTGCTTACAGCGGTATTTACGTGTTCTCCTCACTCATTGCGGGTGACATGGTAAGCGGTACCACGTATACTCCTACTCAACTTCCCTTTAATGCCGGTACCGGATGTACCGATATCGCAACCGGGAGTAATTGCACGTTATGCGGGGGCGGGTGTCCGTGTGCCGGCGTACAGTGTAGCGCGCGACAGGTACAATATCTTCCTCGGGAATGTATCCGGATCAGGTGTAGTGTGTCCTGCCCGGACAGCGATCCTTGTCCTTAAGATTACTTTTTCACTCCAAACAGGATATGAAATCCTTTTTTGTCGTTATTTTTTTATTGTTCACCGGCTGTACGCTTCTTCAACTGCCGGGGAAAGCGATCGATACCGTAGGAAAAGCGGTGACGACGACCGGGAAGATGGTCGAATCGACCGCGAAGATCGCGCATACGGCCGGAAAAGTCGTCACCTCTCCGGTCGCGCAAAAAGGGGTTATTCCCGGCGGAGTACTTAAATAGCGGATAGCGATGAGCGGTCAGGGGATAGATAAAAGAACCCAAGTCCGTGTATAATCTATCCGTCAGCAGTAATACCTTTAGACAAGAAAGTATTGCTTACGGACGATAGACTGCCTACCTTACCCTTGATGCCAGGCCTAAAGACGCGCCTTTCCTGATTACTTTATATTTTTAACCCATTGATTGGTAATTAGTTATAGATAATCACAAACGGGCCATTGACGAAACCCGATATTTTTATTATAATTGAACATTACCGTAAAAACAGATTATGAGTGTCGATTTACGTCAAAAATTCACGTTTCTTCTTTGCGGTCACGCCCAGACCGGAAAGACTTCGCTCGCCGAATCCCTCCTTTATACCTCAGGCGCTTCTTCCCGGTTAGGAAAAGTCGATGATGGCACCAGTGTCAGCGATTATGAAGACGACGAGAAAGAACGTAAAAGTTCGATAAACCTTTCGGTGCTTTCGGCCGAAGGGAAAGGGTATTCGTTCCAGTTTATCGATGTGCCGGGATACCTTGATTTTGTCGGTGAACTGTACGCCAGTATCCGCGCGGTCGATTTTGTGATCATCGTGATCGACGCCTCTTCCGGCATAGAAGTCGGTACCGAAAAAGCCTGGGAGATCGCCCGGCGGGAAAACCTGCCTTGCCTGTTTTTTATCAATAAAGTCGATAAAGCGACTACGGATTTTAACTCTTTGGTAAAAGATATCCATGATACGATCAGTAAAGAGACGGTGCCTATCTCTGTCGTTGAGAACGGCCAGGTGAAAGGCGTGATTGAGAATAAAGAGCAATTTGCCGACGCCTACGGCCAGATCATCGAAAAAGTCGCCGAAAGCGACGACGCGCTTCTGGAAAAATACCTTGAGACCGGGACGCTTGATGAAAACGAGTTCGTTCCGGCGTTAAGAAAAGCCATCGTGAACTCGAAAATATTCCCGGTATTAGGCGGGATCGCGACTGAAGAGATCGGGACGCAGTTTTTAATCGATTTTATCCGTAAAGAGATGCCGTCGGTCGCCGAAGCGTTACCGCGTCGCGCGAAAGCCTCAGACGGCCAGGAGGTCACGATCGAACCTAAAGGTGACGGTGATTTTGCCGCTCAGGTGTTTAAGACTGTGATCGACCCGTTTGTCGGCCAGTTAAGTATTTTCCGGGTCTTTTCCGGGACCCTCGCCGCCAATTCCGAGATGTATAATGTGAATACCCAGACTAAAGAGAAAGTGAGCCAGATATTCAGCCTGGAAGGGAAGCAACAGCTTACCAAAGATAGTGTGTCGGCCGGCGATATCGCGGCGATCGCGAAACTGAAAGATACTCATACTAACAATACGCTCTGTTCGGCGTCAGGAAAATTCGAGTTTTCTCCGTTACCGTTTCCTTCCCCGGTATATTCGGCATCGGTAAAGCCGAAAACGCGTAAAGATGAAGAAAAGATCTCATCAGCCCTTTCCCGGCTTACCAGTGAAGACCCTACGTTTCGTGTCGGCCGTGACGAACAGACCAAAGAGCTGATCATTTCCGGTATGGGCGAACTGCATCTTCATGTGATCATTGAACGGATGAAACGTAAGTACGGCGCGAACGTCGATCTGGGTACGCCGAAAGTCCCTTATAGAGAAACGATCACCAAACCGGTGAAAGTACAGTCTAAATACAAGAAACAGACCGGAGGACATGGCCAGTACGGCGATGTATGGATCGAGATCGAACCTCTGGAAAGAGGTAAAGATTTTGAGTTTGTCGATAAGATCGTCGGCGGCGCGATCCCCCGTAATTTTATTCCTTCGGTAGAAAAAGGGGTAAGAAAAGCGATGCAGTCGGGGATCCTGGCCGGGTTTCCGCTTTCGGATATCCGGGTGATCCTGTTTGACGGTTCTTACCATCCGGTAGATTCTTCCGATATGTCGTTCCAGATCGCCGGGTCGATGGCGGTAAAGAAAGCGCTGGAACAGACCGAGACCGTTATTATCGAACCGATCATGAATGTCGAGATCATCGTGCCCGAAGAATTCATGGGCCAGATCACCGGAGATATCAATTCCCGCCGCGGCCGGGTGATGGGAATGGAGATGAAGGGAAAAAACGAAGTCGTAAAAGCGAAGATCCCTCTTGCCGAGATGTTCAAATATGCCTCTGACCTGCGTTCGGTCACCGGCGGGCGTGGTACCTATACCATGCAGTTCTCTCATTATGATGTCGTCCCGCAGAGAATCGCTCAAGCCATCATTCAGCAAGCCCAAGACGCGAAAAAAGAAGAATAACAATATATATGAAGATCGCCAACTTCGGTTTAGACATCCAGCCGGGTAAATATAAATATCGTTGTGAATGTTTTGATAAGCTTGTCGAGAAGTTCGCGCCGGCAAAGGTCACTCCGTTTACGGTAGAGTTCATCGGTGACGAATATGAGAAGGCCGATAGCGTGGTCTTTGATGAGACAAGGCGGTTCGATTTCGTGTTTCTGGACTTAGAAAAGATCGAGAAACGCCTGGAACGCGGGTGTGAAGATAAAGAGAAAAGCCTGCTCATCCGGGCTCAAAAACTTCTTGAAGAAGAAAAATTGCTGTGTGACCTGAAAGAAGAGTTTTCCGAAGAAGAACGTACTCTGTTAAGGAACCTTTCTTTTGTCAGCTATAAGCCTTCGTTAGCGGCTCAGAGCGGCGAGGTGGATAAAGAGCTGATCAGAAAGATCCTTGAGAAAGCGGAGATCATCCTGTTCTTTACCGCCGGGAAGAAAGAAGTCCATGCCTGGGATGTAAAAGCAGGATCGTCTATAGTCGAGGCGGCCGGAAGGATCCATAGCGACCTGGCCAGAGGATTTATTAAAGCCGAAATCGCCACATGCGGCGGTCTCGACAGTTTTTATAATATGGCCGAAGCCCGGGCAAAAGGGCTGGTCACGCTCGTCGGTAAAGAATATTTTATCCAGGCCGGCGATATTATTGAGGTGAAATTTAACGTGTGATGAGACTTGGAGTTTATGGAACGGAAGTGGACATAAATCCTTAGTCGAATCACACCCTTGACAATTTTACGGAAATTGTCAAGGGTCTCACTGAATAAATAACGCTAAGGTGTTCGATGATTAAAGTAAGAAGAGTATTGATCAGCGTATGGAATAAGAAAGGGCTTCTCGAATTCGCCCGCAAACTGAAGAAGTTCAATGTCGAGATCATTTCTACCGGGAAAACCGCCGCGTTACTTAAGAAAGGCGGCCTCGAAGTAAAAAAAGTATCGGCGCTTACTTCTTTTCCGGAAATACTTTCGGGGAGAGTCAAGACGCTTCATCCCCGGGTGTTCGGGGGGATCCTGGTGAACAAACGGCACCCGTTGCATATGGAGGAGATAAGAAACCATGAGATCGATCCTATCGATATGGTCGTGGTCAATTTTTATCCGTTTCGCCGGATGGTAAAAGAAAAACTTACCTTTGACCAGATGCTGGAATATATCGATATCGGCGGTCCGGCAATGTTGAGGGCGGCGGCAAAAAACTTTAAAAACGTCATGCCGATATCATCGCCGCTGCAGTACCGCCGGATCATTGACGATCTGGAAGCGAATAAAGGGATGGTATCGGAAAACCTATCGCGGGAATTTGCCTGTGAGGTGTTCCGGATCACTAAAGAATATGACGCCGCTATCTTCAGCTTTCTCAAGCAGGAAGAGGTACTGGTCTGGGACCTGGAAAAAACCGCTGCGTTACGGTACGGCGAAAACCCGCATCAAAAAGCCGGTGTCTATAAACTCGCCGGCAGTAATAACCTGGAATATGTTCAGCTGCAGGGTAAACCGCTTTCGTTTAACAATTTATGCGATCTGGATGCCGCGGTCGCTATCGTAAAAAGCTTTACCGAATCGGCGGCAGCGATCATCAAACATGCCTCACCGTGTGGGGTCGCCTGTAACAAAAAGCTTAATCGCGCATATGAAGATGCGTATAAATGCGATCCGGTTTCGAGTTTCGGCGGGGTAGTCGGGTTTAACCGGAAAGTCGACGGTAAAACCGCTCAGAAGATCCTTAAAACCGATTTCAAGGAATGTATTATCGCTCCGTCTTATTCAAAAGAAGCGCTTAAACTTTTCTCGGCAAAAAAGAATATAAGGGTGCTGGAGATCAATTTATCGAAAACGATAAATAATAAAGATATTAAACGAACGGTGTTCGGTTACCTTATCCAGGATAATAATAACGCGATCCTGGAAAAACATCAGATGAAAGTCGTAAGTAAACGCAAACCTACCCAAAGAGAGATAGCGGATCTATTGTTTGCCTGGCGAGTGGTGAAATTTGTAAAATCCAACGCGATCGTGGTCGCCAAAAACGGGACCACGCTGGGGATCGGTGCCGGCCAGCCTTCCCGTGTCGGTTCGGTGAAGATCGCTATCGGTAATGCCGCCAGATCAGTGCACGGCGGGGTGTTGGCTTCCGACGGATTTTTCCCAAAACCGGATTCGATCAAATTGATGAAAAAATACGGGATCAAAGCGATTATTCAACCAGGAGGATCGATAAAAGACCCGGATATTATCGAATTATGCAATAAATCTAATCTGGCAATGGTGTTCACGGGATTACGCCACTTCCGCCACTGATCCATACACAGATGATCGCAGACTGAAATCCGCAGATGATCGCAGGCGGCGACATCTGCTGCGTCTGATGTCCGCCATAAAAGGAACATATGATGTATAGAGAAACAGTCGCATATCTGGATTCGTTCATTAATTACGAGAAAAAGACCGATTTCGTCTATGACCGTACCCTTAAACTAGACCGGATGCGCCGGTTGCTTCAGGGGCTTGCGATAGAGTGTGACGGCTTGAAAGCGATCCATGTCGCCGGGACCAAAGGGAAAGGGTCTACCGCGACGTTTTGCGCGACGATCCTCGCTCATTCGGGATATACCGTAGGATTATACACTTCTCCGCATTTTTTTGATCTAAGAGAACGTATCAAGATATTCCGTCCGGTAAGGAAAAAGGACCCTTATGAAAAAAATGGTTCGGTGATACGGGAATCGCTTATCGCCAAACCGGATGTGATAAGGATTATCTCTGAGTTCCGTCCGTACCTGGAAGCATTAAGACGAAAGGATCCGCGGGATATTCCTACTTTTTTCGAAATATATACGGCAATGGCTCTGCGCTATTTTTCCGAAAAGAAAGTCGATTTTGCGGTTCTTGAGACCGGGTTGGGCGGACGGCTTGATGCGACTAATGTGGTGATGCCGCTCGTCTCGGTTTTGAATACTATAGATTACGATCATACTCACGTGTTGGGCAGGAGTATTTCTGCTATTGCCCGGGAGAAAGCCGGTATCATCAAAGACGGGGTGAGCGTGGTGAGTGTCGTACAGAGAAAACGCGCGCTTGCTGAGATCCGTAAGACTGCAAAGATTCACCGCTCGAGGGTGTTTCTTCAGGATAAAGATTTCGGGTTTAAGAACGTGAAATTAAGGGATGATTTTTCCCAATTTGATTTTTTTATAGGGGAAGAAGAATGGAAAGGATTAAAGGTATCTATGAGAGGGGCGTATCAGATACCCAATGCCGCCCTGGCGTTAGCGGCATTGACGATCTTAAAAAAACAGGGCTTGATCGATGCGGTGCTTAATTTTAAAGAAGGTTTAAAGAACAGTTTTATTGAAGGACGATTTGAAACCCTCCGGGGTGACCCGCCGGTCATTGTCGATGTCGCCCATAATCCCGCGGCGTTTAAAGTATTAGGAAAGAGCCTTGCGGAGTATTATCCTCAAAAGAAGATCATCTTTGTGTTCGGCGCGGCCAGGGATAAGGATATAAAAAATATGGTTTGCCACATCCCTTACTGGCGGGTCGTGCTTACTCCTTTCAGTAATCCGCGCAGTATCAGCTCTTCGGAGATCGCAAAAAAAGTGGGATTACACGACGCCTGGCATGCGGAAAATCCGCGGGAAGCCCTTAACACTGCGCTCTCTTTTGCCGAATCCGATAAGAATACGGTCATTGTGGTTTCCGGATCATTGTTTTTAGTTGCCGATGTCAAAAAAGTATTAAAAGAGGCATGTGCCGATGAACGAGCCGAACTTGCTTGTCCAAGAATATAACCGTCACGATACGATCTGCGCGATAGCGACGTTTCCCGCGAAAGCCGCCTTAGGAGTGATAAAAGTTTCGGGTAAGAACGCCCTCGGTATCGTCGCCAAGATCTTCCGGCCTAAAGTAAAAAAAAATATCCGCCGTGCCCGGAATTTTTCGCTTCATTACGGATGGATCGTTGAAAAATCAAAAATTAAAAATAAAAAATTAAAAATAAAAGGACAAGAAACAAGAGTGGTGGATGAGGTATTGGTAAGCGTGATGAGGAAACCGTTCAGTTATACCCGGGAAGATGTGGTAGAGATATCATCGCACGGGGGGGGGCTGGTGTTGAATAAGATCCTTGACCTTCTGGTCTCATCCGGCGGCCGGGCCGCCTTACCCGGAGAATTTACCTATCGGGCGTTTATACACGGAAGAATAGATCTATTACAGGCCCAGAGTATCGTCGATATCGTTGAAGCAAAAACCGATTTCGGCCTGGCGGCGGCCGTCGCTCAGTTGAAAGGGGCAAATTCCCGGAAGATAGAGAAACTTAAAACTCATATAGAGGATTTTCTCGTGAAAGTCGAAGCAATCCTTGAGTTTCCCGAAGAACATATTCCGGTCGACTCCTCACAGATAACCCGTGATTTGAACATGATAAAAGAGACCGTCACCGGATTACGTAAGGATGCTGAACGGGCCGAACGCGTACGCGGGGATATCCATTGCGTGATCTGCGGCCGGGCTAATGTCGGAAAATCTACGCTGTTTAACCGCCTGTTACGCCAGGAACGGGTTATCGTGACCCGTATCCCCGGTACTACCCGTGACGTGATCCAGGAAGATATTTATATCCGGGGGGTAGCGCTTAAGATGTACGATACCGCGGGTATTTTAGAACCGAAAGATCTGATCGATAAAAAAGCTATTGAGAAATCCAAAGATAAGATCAAAGATGCCGATCTTATCCTGCTCGTCATCGACCAATCGCAAAAAATAGGGAAAGATGACCGGTTTCTTTTGGATATGATGAAAGGGAAAAACGCGATCGTAGTGCTGAATAAAGCCGATTTACCGCAGAAGATCGATATGAACATATTGAAAAAGTTACACATATCGATGGTAAAGATGAGCGCATTGAAAGACCAGGGCTTGTCTACATTAGAAGATACGATCGCCGGTTGGGTGAAAAGAAAAGGCTTGACCAAAGATGAAGACCTTTTATTCCTTGCCCAATGGCAAAGAACTCTGCTTACCCAGATAGAAGAAGAAATCGCAAAAGCGCTTGAGTTTCATCGTAACGGGTATCCTTTGGATCATATCCATTTCTCTTTACAGGAAGTTTTTAGGAAAATCGGGGTGTGTACCGGACAATCGTTGAACGACGAGGTAATGAATAAATTGTTTACTCAATTTTGTATTGGAAAGTAGGATGAGACTTGGATTTTTATAGCGCAAGCGAATAAAAATCCGTAGTCGAATTCTACCCTTGACAATTATGCACAAAATTGTCAAGGGTCAATTCGCGCAGACTTTTGGCATCATAGATGTCAAAAGCGCGCTCATTGAAAGGAGTTAATCGATGGATAAAGAAAAAATAGCCAAAGGGGCAAAACTCATCCTGGAAGGCATCGGGACCGATGTGAAACGTAAAGATATGGTAAATACTCCCCAGCGGGTCGCCGATATGTATGAAGAGATCCTGGCTGGAGAACATCGGGATCCTTCGAAAGAATTGGATATCTTTTTAGAACAGAAACACGATGAGATCATTTTAATCAAAGATATCCCACTTTATTCGCTTTGCGAACATCACCTGCTTCCCTTTGTCGGCCGAGCTCACGTCGCTTATATTCCCGATAAACAGATCACCGGATTAAGTAAAATCGCCCGGGTAGTCGATATGTTAGCCCGGCGACTGCAGGTGCAGGAGAGGCTCACTACCGATATTGCCGATGTGATCATGAAGAGGCTTAAACCCAAAGGGGTGATGGTCGTCATTGAAGCCGAACATCTCTGTATGACCATGCGGGGAGTGAAAAAACCGGGCGCGACCACCGTGACCAGCGTGGTACGGGGAGTGTTTCGTTCAAACCGGAAAACGCGGGAAGAAACGTTAAGCCTTATATCGTCCCGATAAACCGGTACGGAAGGATTGAACAAATATGATGGTTCTATGACCCCTAGAGTAAGAAGTAAACAGGTATTTGCTATAGGCAAACCGCTCTTTTTTTGGTTTCTCCTTTTTCTGCTTATTCTCCTTTCGCTTGAATGTCTTCTGCGGTTAGGCGGAGTCGTGTTCCTTTCTGTCCAGGAAAGAGAGAATCGAAGGTCGCTGATGAAACAGGGAGATTGTCGTATCCTGTGTATCGGCGAGTCGACTACCGCCTTAGGCGGGAAGTATTCTTATCCCCGGCAGTTGGAAGAAATACTCAACACCTATAGCCGGGATATACGGTTCAGTGTGATGAATAAAGGAGTCCCCGGAGTAAAGACCACGTATTTAGTAGACCAGTTAGAAAACCATATCAGACAATACCGGCCTGATATCGTAGTGGTGATGATGGGGATCAATGATTATAATCCATTACAGCGATATTCTCCGGCGGGTTCTCAGAAGAAAAATCATATGGTTACTTCGTTGAGGATATATAAGCTTGCCGGGTTATTCCTGAATTTTTTACGGGAACACCTTGGTTTTGAACATGTTCAAAAAGCAGAAGTTGACCATAATGGTGTCGAAAACGAGACCATATCCAAACAAATCGATAGGGTTTTTGAAGAGGGTGAGGGAACATACGAGCGCTATATCCGGAAAGGAGAAGAGTTATTAGAGGAGCGGAACTATAAAGAAGCTCAGGAATTTTTTCAAAAAGCGATCGAACTCAATCCTCAGGAGGCAAAAGGGTATACATTTTTAGCCTGGGCTTTACACCTAGCGCTTAATTATGATGATGCGGTAAAAGTAATAGATACAGCGCTGAGTCTTGACCCGGATATCCGCACGTATTTGTACGCGTCGCATATTTATTATTTCCAGGCGCTTAAACGCCGGTATTTTCGTGAATTTGATACCGTCACGATGCTTTTAAAAAAGGTAGAAGAAGTCTGCCAAAGAGCGATCGCTGAATATCCTACCGAAAGCATGGGGTATGTGAAAATGGCCGATTTTTACATGAGACGAAAGCAGTTCCGAAAGGCTCATCAGGTGTATGCCGAAGCGTTACATAACGGGGCGATCAATGAAAGGATCCTGGGAGGCATGGCGATGGCGAAACGGTCCTTACATGATACCGAAGGAGCTTTGCAGTTTTACCGGAAAGCCCAAAGATGGAGCCGGCAGAGATATGACCCGGTTACCCGGGATAATTTTCTGAAGATATACGATATCGTCCGTTCGAAAGATATACAATTGGTATGTGTCCAATATCCTACCCGTAGTATCGAAGTGATCAGAAGAATATTTCAGGGGAAACCAGAAATCATTTTCGTTGATAATGAAAAAATATTCCTCGATGCCATCAAAGAACAGGGGTATGCGAGTCTGTTTAGTGACGCGTTTGCCGGGGGATTCGGCCATTGTACCAAAAAGGGCAATTATGTGCTGGCCAGTAACGTTGCCCGGGCTATTTTTGAAGAATATGTACATATAAAAGTACCTGCTGATCTCGGCCGCGCTTTTAATCCTGAGGAATAATCCGGTGTTTCTTATCCTTCATCGGATCCGATCGGGAATATTCCCCGAGAGGGGCAAGGCTTCTTTCCCGGGAACGATCTGGCGTATTGTGCTGTGGGGTTTGAGTGAACATAGAGAATGATGGGAAAATGTCATCAAAAAAATTATTCTCGGTATAAGATATTTTTCTTTTGGATATTTCTTTTCTTTTTTATTTTGTGTTCTATCGAATGCCTGATGCGGATAGGCGGATTTACTTTTCTCTCAATACAGGAGATGAGAAATCGAAAGTCCATCGCTCAAGGCGGGGACCTGCGTATCCTTTGTGTGGGAGAATCAACGACGGCTTTGGGAGAGGAGAAATCGTATCCGGCGCAGTTGGAAACCATCCTTAACGATTATCGGGAAGGGGGGGAGTATAAGGTCGTCGGGACACATAGAGTGCTGTTTAAACGGGTTTCGGTGATCAATAAAGGGATACCGGGGATTACTACTACACAGGTAATCGATAGATTAGAAGATCAGTTAAATCGTTATGAACCCCATATTGTGGTGGCAATGATGGGAGTGAATGATCGGGAAGAACTGAGAAAATACCCGACTGGTTTTCTAAAAAAAACAGGACGGGCTATCCGTTCCTTACGTATATATAAATTAACCGAGTTGCTGTTAGATTTTTCTTCTAAGATCGCCAAAAGGATCGGAGGACATTTTTTCTCACAGGTGACCGCTGAAAATATAAACGAATCTGATCCTCCCGGGCCCTTCATCAATATCGAACAAATGCGTCATTGGGAAAAAGAGGCGGAACTATTGGTTGAAAAGGGGGAATATGAAAAGGCTGAGGACCAGCTCAATCTTATCCTGAAACATGAACCTGGCCATATCCGCGCGCATACATTGTTAGCCTGGGTTTTGCATATACAGGGCTCCGGGATGACTGCGGTAGATGAGATTGATAAAGCGCTTAAAGGGGATCCTGATATCAGTGAATATACCGATACGTATGTCAAGGCGGCCCATATGTATGCTTATTGGGCGAAAACATTAAACAGCGAATGGTTGAAAGATGAAGCCGAACAGGTTTTTAGTAAAACCGAGGCGATATTAACACAATTGCTTTCTCGTTATCCCGATACCCATATTGTGTATCAGGAATTAGCCAATTGCTACATATTTCAACATAAATATCAGCAGGCTCTTGCGGTATATCGCCACGCTGTAGAATCCGGAGTTGAGAATAAAAATATTTGGGGAGGATTGGGGTATGTATGGTATCTATTGGGAGATACCGCTCAATCAGAAAAGTATTATCGTAAAGTAAAGGAGTGGGAAGACAAATATTATAATGCGAATACCCGGGCCAACTTTCTTGCACTATACGATATGGTAGCATCGCGGGGGATTCATCTTGTCTGTGTCCAATATCCTTTACGCGATATCGGCCCGCTCAAAAGGATATTTATTGATCACACAGGAATCACTTTTGTCGATAATGAAAAAACATTTAAAGAAGCCTTAATCCAGATGCCGTATTATTACATATTTGCTGATACTTTTGCCGGAGATTTTGGACATTGCACCGGCACCGGCAATCATATCTTAGCGGCAAATGTCGCTCAATCTATTTTAAGAGAATATTTCCATATAGATATCCCTCCTTTTATAACTTCAGGAAACATAGAGGATCGTTAGAATAAATCCTGAGGATTTTCGGTCGTTTCCCATTCTTCAAAACAAGCCGGCGGAAGTTCCCAGTAGAATTGGGAAGCCCGGGTAAGGATTAAACCGTTACGGTAGGTATATTTGGTTTCCGGGTAGACGATATATAACTCGTCTTTTGCCCGGGTCGCGGTCACGTAAAACAGACGGCGTTCTTCTTCTAACGCTTGAGGGGTGCCGAGGGATTTGGGGTGAGGGAATTCGTAATCGCAGAACCCGATAAAAAATACCACGTTCCATTCCAACCCTTTTGCCTGATGGATCGTCGAGAGGACAAGTAACCCGTTATCGTTCCGGGCGTTTAGTACGGTTTCGCCTTTGAATTCTTCATAAGAACCGAGGTCCAAAAGGAAATCTTTTATCGAAGAATAACTGTGGGCCATTTTAGCCAGTTCTTCCAGATCCTGGATGCGGTCTTCGGGGTTGTCGAAAGAAAGGTAACAATAGTCGTGGTAAGACTTAATGATTGTCCGGATCGCTTCTTCGGCCGAAGAGCTTTTGCGGATCTCTTTCAGGATATCGGTGAATTCTTTCATGCTCTCTTTCTGTTTTTTCGGTAATTCGTTCAAGATCACCTCAAAATTTTTATTTTCCTGGCTGTGTTTGTAATATATTTTTGACGCGTAGCCCCTGCCGATAGCCCGGTGCAGGCATATTGCCCGTTTAAACGAGAGTTCGTCACGGGGATTCATCTCATATTTGAGGTAGGAAATGACATCTTTGATATGGGCTTGTTCAAAAAACCGCATACCGCCCCGTACTACATAAGGGATGTTACGTTTAAGGAGTTCCATTTCCAGTTCCAGTGCCTGAAACCGGGAACGAAACAGAACGGCGATCTTTTCTAACATGAGCCCTTCTCGGGCGAGTTCCAGGATGCGCTGGGCAACAAAATGAGCCTGGGCATAGACGTCTTTAGTCTTTACGATTGCCGGTAGGGCGCCGTCTTTTTTTACCGCTTTAAGTTCCTTGGGAAATTGGTTCATATTCTGTTTGATGATCTGGTTGGCAAGCTGTAAGATCTGCGGAGTAGACCGGTAATTGGTCTCAAGTTTAAACACGTTCGCGTTCGCGAACGTTTTGGGAAATTCCAGGAGATTGTTGATGTCGGCGGCCCGGAATGAATAGATCGATTGAGCGTCATCGCCGACTACCAGGATGTTCTTGTGGAAAGAAGATATTTTTTTGAGCAGTTCGAACTGGATGCGGTTGGTATCCTGATATTCGTCGACCAGGATATAACGAAATAATCCGCTGTATTTTTTCGCCAGGGTATCTTCCTGCATAAGGGTAAGCCATCCGTAGAGGAGGTCCGAGAAATCCATGACGTTTGCTTCCTTTTTCTTCTTACGGTAGGTGTGGATCACCTTTTTTATCGGCGGGATGAATTCTTCCAGGTGCGGATAAAATTCGCCGATCACTTTTTCTATATCTTTAAGCGAGTTTACCGAAAGAGTCCAGATATTACTGATCACATTTTTTTTAGGAAACAATTTTTCTTTCCGGTCAAACCCGAGCTCTTCAATACAGTCATCAAAAAAATCAAGCGAGTCTTCGCGGTCAAGGATCGTGAAATTAGCCGAATATCCTAACGCGTTCGCTTCTTTACGTAAGATGACATTTCCGACATGATGGAATGTTCCCGACCAGAGGTCGCCCAGGGTACGTTTGAGCAGGCTTTCGGCACGATGGAGCATTTCGCTTGCCGCTTTATTGGTAAAGGTGACCAGAAGGATCTCACGGGGTGAGATCCCTTTTTCTAAAAGATAGGCTAACCGGTAGATGAGTACCCTGGTCTTACCGCTGCCTGCTCCGGCAAGGACTAACGCCGGCCCGTCGCCTTCCAGGACTACTTTTAACTGTTGAGGGTTTAAGTTATTCTCAAAAGTGACAATATGGGGTGTGGTAAACCCTTCTAACGGATACTTTTTCATAATTTTTGACAGTTATAGTCAGGTGAGCCCGTTCGCCCGTTTGTCCGTTTACCCGTTCTTCTGAACGGGATAACTCAGAGCATAGGGAAAACGCGGGAACCTTTATTCTCGACGGTATCAATAATGGGGTATTTTATCATATTGTCCAATATTTTAAAGTATTTCTCACATAATCGGGCTATTCCCGGGTGGAAACAGGACAGGATAAAGTGGAAACAGGACAGTAGTTTAATATTGCTCACCCGGTACCGGGTAACGTAAAATAATAACAGGTACCCACTCGTTTTATCTAATACATGGCCATGGTTTCCAAGATATTTTCATTTGCGTATTCGGGATTAGAAGTTTACCCGGTCGATGTAGAAGTCGACGTACAACGGGGATTACCGGCGGTCTCCTTAGTCGGACTGCTTGATAGTTCGGCTAAAGAAAGTAAAGACCGGGTCCGTTCCGGGATAAAAAACAGCGGTTATGAATTCATACCGCAACGGATCACCGTGAATCTTGCCCCGGCAAATATAAAAAAGGAAGGGTCTCATTTTGACCTTGCGATCGCGCTGGGGATTTTGCAGGCGACCGGCCAGTTGCATGCCGATCTTTCCGAATATCTTATCTTAGGGGAACTTTCTTTAGAAGGTAACATAAGAAAAGTGAGCGGAATATTCCCTATGGTGCTCAAAGCGAAAGAATTTAAAAAAAAATTGATTATTCCTAAAGATAATATTCCCGAAGCCGGACTTATCGATAACGTTCATCTTTATCCGGTTTCCCATCTTACCGAAGCGGTAGGTTTCCTTTCGGGGCTTGTGGAAAAAAAGCCTCTTCAATCTTTACAACACAATGCGTATAGTGCACTGTTGGAGCACGATATCGATTTTGCCGATGTGAAAGGCCAGCTTTTTGCCAAACGAGCGTTAGAAGTCGGGGTAAGCGGGATGCATAATATGCTTCTTATCGGACCGCCGGGAGTAGGAAAAACCATGCTGGCTAAACGGATCCCGACTATTCTGCCGGATATGTCCTATGAAGAGATATTAGAGGTGACTAAGATCTATAGTATCGCCGGACTGCTTCATGAAAAAAAACCGTTGATCAAGACCCGGCCGTTTCGCAACCCTCATCATACCGCCTCCTATGTCGCTCTGGTCGGCGGCGGAAGCCATATCCGGCCGGGAGAGATCAGTTTAGCCCATTATGGTGTGCTTTTCCTTGACGAATTACCGGAATTTTCCCGCCATTCGTTAGAAGCGTTACGCCAACCGCTTGAAGAAGGAGTCGTCCAGATCGCCCGGGCAACGGACCATGTCCGGTTCCCGGCACGGTTCTTATTGGCTGCGGCGATGAACCCCTGTCCCTGCGGGTATTTCACCTCACCGGATAAACCCTGTCACTGTTCGAGTTTTCAGATCCAGCGGTATCGCAGTAAAATATCCGGCCCGCTCTTAGACCGGATCGATATCCATATCGAACTGCAGAACGTGAAAATCGAGATGTTGATGGCCGAATCGATGGCCGCGGAGAGTTCGGCGACCATAAAAGAACGGGTAAACCTCGCGATGTATATCCAGCGGGACCGCCTGAAACATAATAAACTTTTTTTTAACGCCCAGATGAATCACCGCCTTATCCGAAAATATTGTCTGCTCACTCCTGATGCCACACAATTTTTCCAGGCGGCAGTCCGCGAGTTCCGGTTCAGCGTGCGGGTCTATGATAAGATCCTGAAAATCGCCCGGACTATCGCCGATCTGAGCGAGAGCGAGATCATCAAGACCGAACATATCTGTGAAGCGGTCCAGTACCGGAGTCTGGATAAGAATTTGTGGATATGATACGCGGATGATCGCAGATAAAAAGCCTTGTTGAACGTGCGTTCAACAAGGCTTGTAATCATCGGAAAGCAAGGAGAAGTTATTTCTTTATTTTGGCATTGAGATAGGTCACTACATGATGTTCAAGATCGATACCCAGCCGGTCGCGCGCGTGGCTTTTAATTCCCAGGGCGACTTCATAAAGCGATACATCACGAAAATGTCCCTGAAGTTCGTAATAAGCCATGACGATCAGCCGGCCGATCTTATCGCGGGAATACTGGGGATGGTAATAGTGGATGATATTCAGGACATCCTGAAATTCCTGTGAGGTATATTCGTAACGTTCCATTGCCGAAAGTTCTTGCTCAACGGTAGCAAAAGAAAGCCCGATTCCGCTCACCAGGAATATCGCAATCAGGAAAATCCTCACTAAAGATGTCTTCATTTTCTCCTCCTTTTTTGTCTCGTTGCCTCAGTATCGATATATTGAGGAATCTTGTCATGGCAACCCCTACAGGTGGGGGTATGCCGAGTTTTGTTTGTGGCAACAACCTCATATATATAACATTTCTCATTCAAAATCAAGGGGTTGCGGATATTTATTTATACGGGATTACGAAAGCGAAAGGTCGTGATCTTCCAGGGTTTTATGGATTGCATCGAGGATCTTCTCTTTAGTCGTGGGTTTTGCCAGAAGCCTTGACCTGCCGGTAAGATTCTGGATAAAACTTTCGTCCTCTTCGGTAATGATCCCGGTAAGGAAGATGATGGGAATATCGGCAGTTTCGGCGTTTTCTGAGAGCAGCCGGTAGATCTCTTCTCCGCGTAGATCGGGGATAAGTACGTCAAGAATGATCAAATCAGGCTTATGTTCAAAAGCCAGATCAAGCGCTTGTTTTCCCTGGGTAGTAGAGATGACTTCATAGTTGGCCCTCTGGAGGATAGAAGAGAGGTATTCTACGACCTCTTTTTCGTCATCTACCACGAGTATTTTTTTGGGAGAACTCTGCGACATCATGGGCAAATTATCATTAAATCGTTATTCTGTCAATATTTTTATCATTTTCCCGGAGAATCCGGCGGGAAAATAACCTTAAGGTTATGCGAATTAAAGCTTGATAGGATATTTTTTCATCTTATAATAATGAGTATGGAAAATTGGATTCAAGAGTTGTTCTATAACAAGCCTCTCTGGCTGACCATATTCAGCTGGGGGATTGCTCAAGGGATCAAGATCTGTGGAGGGCTCATTAAAGAGCGAAAATTCAATTTTGTATGGATTTTGCGTACCGGAGGTATGCCTTCGGCTCATAGTGCCGCGGTAAGCGCCCTCGCATTTTCTGTCGGCAGAGAGCTGGGGTTTTTTTCGCCGATGTTTGCTCTGGCCGTTATGTTTGCTTTAATCACCATGTTTGATGCCCAGACCTGGCGCAGGTCTATCGGAGTCCAGGCGAAGATCCTGAACCGGATGATGGATGATATCCATCGAGGGCAGAAAGTGAGTGAGGACAAGTTAAGAGAACTTGTCGGCCACAGCCCTATAGAAGTGCTGGTCGGGGCAGCGATAGGGTTTTTAGTCGCATTTGTCGCGTATTTATAAATAACGATAAAGGTAATGAGTCAATAAAGGAGGCACAAAGTGCGTAAACCAATCATTTTTATTATCGGAGCGATATGCGTGATGTTTTTGATAAGCTCGGTCTTTATTCTCAATAAACAGGGTTCAAAGAAGAGTATACCTAAAGGAGAGATCTCATCAGTGATGGAAAAGGGTGCGCAGTCTTTTGCGCAGGGAGAATTTCTGGATGCGCGGAATGCGTATAAACAAGTCTTGGAAAGCACTCAAGATCCGCAGGTGATGGAGGAAGCCCGTGGTTTTCTTGAAGGGGCAAATATGAAATTATTATTTTCCCCGGTGATGGATGAGTGCAGCACCGAGTACGTGGTAAAACCTAACGATATGTTGATCAAGATAGCCAAACAATACGGCACTACCGTCGCGCTGATCCAGCGAGCCAACACGTTAAGTTCACACATTATCCGGCCTCAACAGAAACTGAAAGTCAATACCTGTCCTTTTTCTATCGCCGTTGATAAATCCCAGAACGTGCTTTTCTTGAAACGGAACGGAGAGATCTTCAAGACGTATCCGATCAGTACCGGCACGAATGGATCGACCCCGGTCGGTACTTTTAAGATTATCAATAAACTGAAAAATCCTACCTGGTTTCGTACCGGGGCTGTGATTCCCCCTGATAGTCCGGAGAATATTCTAGGGTCCCGTTGGATGGGGTTTGATGAGAAAGGGTATGGTATTCATGGGACTAAAGCGCCGGATAAAATAGGGGAACAGGTGACGTTAGGGTGCGTACGTATGTTTAACCACGATGTAGAAGAACTTTACGACGTTGTACCGGTAGGGACCGAAGTAGTAATAGTGGAATAATCTTACTAACCGCTTACCTGCCCGCCCTCGCGTAAGTTCGGGAGCAGGCGGGTCCGCTAGCCGCTAAACGCTGCCTATGCAATACTGGGATTTTGAAAAACCTATTGAAGAATTAGAAAATAAAATCAGAGAATTGAATGAATTCTCACGCGATAAAGAAGTAAATCTTTCCTCAGAGCTTGAGAAACTCCAGGAGAAATTGAAAAGTCTGAAACGGGAGATATATTCTCAACTGACGCCCTGGCAGAAAGTGCAGATTTCCCGCCATTCCCAGCGGCCTACGACGCTCGATTATGTCAATTCGATGATGAATAATTTTATTCAGCTACATGGCGACCGGCTGTTCGGAGACGATAAAGCTTTGATCACCGGCCTTGCCCGGATCGAGCAGGAAAAGATCGTCCTGATCGGGCATCAAAAAGGGAAAGATACCAAAGAAAATATCGAAAGGAATTTTGGCTGCGCCCATCCTGAAGGATACCGTAAAGCAATGCGAGCGATGCGTCTTGCCGAAAGGTTTTCTTTACCGATCGTCTGTTTGGTGGATACGCCGGGTGCCTATCCGGGAATCGGGGCGGAGGAACGGGGCCAGGCTTTAGCGATTGCCGAAAACATCCGCGATATGTTTACGATACGTACTCCGATTATAGTGGTAGTGATCGGGGAAGGCGGTTCCGGGGGAGCGTTAGGTATCGGGGTCGGCGATAAAGTATTTATTATGGAGTATTCCTATTATTCGGTAATATCTCCGGAAGGATGTGCCGCGATCCTCTGGAAAGATTCCCGGCGCGCTCCCGATGCCGCCAAAACTCTTAAACTGACCGCTCCCGAACTTATCGAATTAGGGGTAGTTGACGGGATCATTTCCGAACCCGAAGGCGGCGCCCATCGTGACCCTCATCAGGCCGGGCTTAACCTGAAAGATATGCTTATCCATCATCTTGCCGAACTTAAAAAGACCGATATCGATTCTTTACTCGCGAACCGCTATCAAAAATTCAGAAGTCTGGGAATGTTTAAAGAATGATACAGCGATTTATTATTCTGGGTATTTTGAAGAAACACCCCGCTACCGGATACGATATCAAAAAATTCATCACCAAAGAGTTGGGATTGTTTTCTCAGTTAGAGACCAGGTCGATCTATTACCCGCTTCAGAAGATGGAAAAAGAAGGGTTTGTCGAAAGAAAAGAGGTGCCGCAGGCCCGCCTGCGTAAATATACCTATTGTATTACTTCCCGCGGTGAGAGAGAATTTTCCCGTCTGGCAAAAGAAGCTCTACTTTCTGAACGGCGGCCTTTTATCGAAATAGACATCCCGCTTTATTTTCTTTCTTTTCTCAATAAAGAGGAGGTCCTCCCGCTTCTGCGGCTGCGGATGCGGTTTTTAAGAGAAGCCGAAAATTGGCTTCTCACCAAGCGGCAGGAATTAAAATCTTCACCGCGGAACATTCAGCTTCTTATTGGGCATCATTTAGGCTTAGTGGCTACCGAAAGGACGTTTCTTAAAGAGATGTTTGATACGGTAAAGCAGCAAAAATTTGATCCCCCCCCGGAAAAAGCATAGATACACATTAATTTTTATTTATAAGTTGACTTTTTAAAAGAGAATAGTAAAATTTAACTAATAAAATTTTACTATAATGAGGCTAGGTAATAATAAATGGATGTAAAAAAACTCCTTATTCAGCAAAGTGAACGTTATCAAACGAGGCCGATGCTCATGTATAAAGACCGGCAGATAACGTTTCCCCAGATCAGGGATACCGCGTTTGGCCTGGCGAATCATCTTCTCAAACACGGTATCTCACCGGATGATAACATAGCTCTCTACCTGCCGAATATCCCCGAAACGCTGATGAGTTTTCTCGGTGTATTCAGCCTGGGAGCGACGGTGATCCCTTTTGATTTCATGTTGACGCAGGACGAGATCATTCAGTTTGTAACCCATAGCCGCACCCGGGCTCTGATCCTCCAGCCTAAAAAAGGGATCGATATCGATCAGATCAAAAAAGCCTGTCCGACATTAAGCCATATCATAACCTTAGGAGAGGAGACTGCTGAGGCGATTTCTTGGGACCGGATAGTGTTACAGAAAGATACCCGGGAACCTTCTTCCCCGATCGATCCCGGACATCTTGCCGCTATTTTCTATACTTCCGGTTCTACCGGCCATCCTAAAGGAGTGATGCTTAACTATGCTCATCTGGATAGTCCCATGGAAACCATGGATTATTTTCTTAAGATAACCGATAAGGATATTTTTGTCTGTGCCGGGGTGCCGTTCTCTCATATTGCCGGTGTAGATTATATCCTGCTCATGCTTTGTTTTGCTTCACCGCTGGTATTGATGGAGAGATTTCAACCTTTAGAATTCTTGCATACTATTGAACGTTACCGGGGGACTATATTCTGTATTGTGCCGGCGATGTTTGTCGCTATCCTTTCTTTAAAAGGGCAGGAGAAGTTCGATCTTTCCTCGTTGCGTTGGGCCGTGGTATTCGGGGCTCCCTCTTCGCCGGTACTTCTTGAACGATTCAAGAAAATGTGCCCTGAATCCGCGCTTTTAAACGGATGGGGGATGACTGAGACATCCGCACCCAACACTTATTCTCCCAACGATATACATAAGATCCATAGTATCGGCGGATTTTCGCCTTATTTACAGGCAAAGATCGTTGATGCCGAAGGTAACCGGTGTGCCGTGAATGCACAGGGAGAATTATGGGTAAAAGGTAAAGGAGTGATGCGTGGGTACTATCAGGAAGAGGAATTGACCAAAGAAGTACTTACCGAAGACGGGTGGTTAAAGACCGGAGATATCGCGTATTGCGATAAAGACGGCTTGTTTTATATCGTAGGACGTAAGAAAGATATGATCAAAGTGGCCGGCGAGATAGTTTTTTCGGCTGAAGTCGAAGAAAAGATCCAGCGGCATCCTAAAATAAAAGAAGTCGCGGTTATCGGTATGCCCGATGCGTTACGCGGTGAAGTCCCCAAAGCGTTCATCGTCCTTAAGGAAAACGAGCAGTTATCGCTTCAGGACCTGCGCGAATTTTTGAGAAAATTTCTTGCCCATTTTAAGGTGCCTCACCATTTTGAATTTGTAGCGTCGTTACCGAAAAACCGTACGGGAAAGATCGATAAACAAGCATTGCAACGTCACACGACACACGTCACACGACACACGTCACACGACACACGTCAAGAAAATACCTCAAAGTAACTATTGCGTGTGACCTGTGACTATGTGACCTTGTGACTAATTAAAGGAGTATCATTATGATGACCAGAGAGATCCATATGGAACCGAAAGGCCTGTTAGACTCTTTGCAGTTTCGTCCCGGCGATTTTGCTCACACTGCGATCATCAGCGGACAACCGCAACGGGCTAAAATGTGTGTCGATAAACTTGAAGATCCCGTAAAAAATTTTACTTTTCTGGGCTACACTTTCTGGACCGGTACGTATAAAGGGAAACGGGTCACCGTCGGCAACGGAGGGTTTTACGCTCCCGATTCGGCGTTTATTACCGAATTGGTCTGTGCCGCCGGAGTAGAGACGCTTATCCGTATCGGTTCCTGCGGAGCCCTGCGCGATGATATCGAGATCGGTGATTTTATTGTTGCCGATAAAGTGATCAGGGGTGACGGGGTTACCCGGTATTACGTGGACGATGAATATATGCCTCTGGTAGATGGACAGTTGACTTCGTCGTTGGTCGATACATTTAAGGAGATCAGCGGTACCCATCGCGGCGGGGTATGGACAACCGATGCGATATTTCGCGAAACGAAAGATATAGTAAATTCTTATATCGATAAAGGCGCTATCGCCGTTGATATGGTTACCAGCCCTTTCGTGACCTTGGCGAATATCTATAAAAAGAAAGTCGCGGTGGTCCTTGCGGTTTCCGATAACCTTATTACCGGACAGATGGGGTTTACCGATTATCGTTATTTTGAAGCCGAGATGAAGATGATTAACGGGGCGTTCAGTCTGATCGAGAAAGGAGTATGACATGGCATCAGTTGCATGGGCTAAAAATGCCCAGGATATCTTTGATAAAGTGATCGGGAATCTTCCTCAATTTCACCGTTCGATCGCCGAACACCTGGTGAAAGAATCTGCCGAAGCGATCGCCGGCGCGCGGGATTCCCGCACCGTAGAGGAAGAAGATCTTATTAAAGCCTTTTTCTGTGAGGTGCCCCCGGCATTTCGTGACATGATGCGCCGTCTGTTTCAGCAGCTGGAGGTTCCCTACAAACAATATATAGAAGATGGAGACGATTAAACAAAATATCGTTTTTTCACTGCAAAGAAACGGGATCGATGTCTTTGAAGAATTGCTTCTGGGTCCACAGTCAGAGTGGTGGCCTGAAAAAATGATGATGAGGTTTATTAACCTTTCCGGTGACATCAAAGAAGGCACGCTGTATTGGCAAAAGGCGCGGTTCCCGTTAGGGCCCGCATGGCATAAACGTAATGAAGTCGTCGACCGAGAGAAAAAATATCTACGCCGTACGTTTCTTGACGGGATGTTTAAAGGCGGGTATGAAGAATTTTTTGTCCACCAGGACCGGGCCCAGATAGAAGTCGTCTACCGTTTTTGTTGCGAATTGAAAGGGAGATGTTCCCGTATGCTTTGGAACATGGTATATAAACGTCTGCATTGTATGAATATTGAGCGAGTGCTTGGGGCATTCAGAAAATATTGTGAGGCGGGGCAATGAGAGTAGCGATACTTGGATGTGGAGCGATCGGCGGGGCTTTTTTAGGATATCTTTCCGGCCGCAGTGAAGTAATAGGTATCGTCAAGGAGTATCAAAAAGAACCGTTGACCCGTGAAGGGTTGAAGATCGAAGGCGTACGCGGGACCCATAATGTCAAAGTCAATGTGCAGACCGTGTTGACTGAGCCGGTCGATGTAGCGGTAATTGCCACCAAGATCGCCGATCTTGAGGCGGTTCTTAAAGAAAATGGGCCGTATCTTAAAGATTCGTTCATCCTCACGACTCAAAACGGGATTGCCGCCGATTATATTGTAGAGAATTATTCTCATGCTTCCCGGATCATCACCGGGATCGTGATGTTCGGCGCGACATTTTATCCGCCGGACCGCGTAGTACACAATTTCGAAGGAAGCCTTGTGGTGGGGTCCCTTTTTAAAAATCCCCGCTGGCAGTTCGACCAGATAGAACGCATTCTTAGCCCGGTTACCCGCGTGGTGAATGAGAAAAACATCCGGGGCGCGAAGTATCTTAAAATATTCGTGAACCTTAATAATTGTATACCGGCGGTGTTGGGAGTTTCCCTGCAGGATGCGTTCAGTAATCTTGAAATTGCGGAATGCGCGATTTATGTAAACCGGGAGGCATATTCGGTCATAGAAGATGCCGGCATCGAACTGGTCAGCCTTCCGGGATATCCTAAAGAACGTATCCAGGGGTTAGTCACTATGCCTCCTAAAGAGGCGGCAGTGCTTTTTTCGAAAGTGATGGCTTCTTTAAGCGAAGAACCGCTTTATGGATCTATATTACAGAGTATTCGGAGGGGAAAACCTTCAGAAATAGATTATATTAACGGAGAGATAGTCGGTTTGGCTGAAAAATCGATGAGCCAGGCGCCGTTGAATAAAAAGATGGTAGAACTCGTCCACCGGGTCGAAAAAACAAATACATTTTTATCTGTTGAGGAATTCATGAAAGAATTGACGAAGGTAGAGGAGAAATCGTATGGATGAAAAAAAAGAAGTCTCTCAAAAAGTAACGTTTCCCAAGCTGAAGTTGACTGTTCTTGAGATAAGAGGGTATTGTTATCATAATTATAAGATAGGGGATGAGCTCATCTTGAAAGATTTTACGCATCCGCCCGAAGATTTCTGCCTGGGATTGTCGCAATCGGCGTTTCCCTGTCTCTACGCGCTTACCTTCGGCGCGAAATTCCCGTTCATGGAGAATACCAGATCGATCAATGTGACCTGTCCCGATAACGCCAAACTTACGTTTAAAGTCGAAATATTAGATGATGCCGGTAATGTAATTGTCGAACCCAGGGCTGAAAAACCGAAAGGCCCCAATCCTAAACAGCTGGAAATCGAGGTGCAGGAGACGTGCGGACATTGTACGTTCGGTTACAAGCCGGGCGACAAATGGCAGGTAAAAGGGTTAAAAACACCTCCGGAGTTTTGTGGCGCGGCTTACAGCGTCCTGTTTCCGGTCCTGTTTGCGTTGAATTTCGGCGCGAAGTTCACTTTTGAAGAAAACGAACACTGTAAGACCGGTACGGCCTGTCCTGACGGAGGGCATATGAAATTTAAGGTAAGGAGAATAGAATGAAAAGAAGAGTAGTGATAACGGGATTAGGCGTTGTCTGCGGTGCCGGTGCGGATAAAAATACGTTTTACGATAATCTGATCTCCGGGAAACCCTGTGTCGAACTGGTAGAAAATTTTGACGTAAGTCTTTTTGTCTCGAAGATCGCTTCGCAATATCTTGATTTTGATCCGGAAGAATTCGGGATTAAAGACCATTTCCGTATGGATAGGTACGTCCAGTTCGCCCTGGCTGCGGCGGTCCAGGCGGTGACCGACGGAAAAATAGATTTTAATGGACTTGATCGGAAAAAATGCGGGGTAATCCTTGCCAATGCCATCTGTGGGACCCGGTTTATGGAAGAAGAATTTTTACGGGTAACCGGATGGGGTAAAAATCCGATCGATCCCCGAAAAGGGAGGCCGTATCTTTACGATGCGGCGATGTTCAATACCCCCTCCAGTGAGATCAGCGCTCTGTACGGCACTCAGGGGTTCAATTGTACGGTTTCTACCGGATGTACCGCCGGGACCGATTCGTTAGGATTTAGCTATGAACTTATCCGTGACGGCCGGCAGGACCTGGTCATTGCCGGAGCAAGTGAAGCCCCGGTCTGCCCGATTACTTTTGGAGCATTTGATGTCGTGAACGTACTTGCGAAAAATAACGATGAACCACATAAAGCGAGTCGTCCGTTTGATAACAAACGGAACGGATTTGTGATTTCCGAAGGCGCCGGCGTCCTTATTTTAGAAGAGTTAGAACACGCAAAAAAAAGAGGGGTGCCTATTTACGGAGAAGTCGTCGGATACGGTACCAGCTGTAATGCGTACCATATGACTGATCTTCCCGAAAGCGGCGAAGCGATGGAACGGTGTATCCGGGAAGCCATAGCCGATGCCGGAATAAAGAACGAGGATATAGATTATATCAACGCTCACGGTTCTTCAACCCGCCAGAACGATGTGTTTGAGACCAACGCGTATAAAGGAGTGTTCGGAGAGTACGCCTATAAAGTCCCGATCAGTTCGATAAAATCGATGATCGGCCATCCTTTAGCTGCGGCTAATGCGGTGGAGAGTGTGCTGTGCGGAATGATCTTTCAAAACGGGTATTTGCCTCCTACGATCAACCAGGAAGAACCGGATCCGCAATGCGACCTGGATTATATTCCCAATGTCAAACGGGAATTGATGCCGAACTATATTTTAAAGACAAGTAGTGGTTTCTCAGGAATCCACTCATCAATCATTTTCAAACGCTTTAACACCAAAGAAAACGGAGTTTCTTTATGAAAGAATCAGTTGCTATTACCGGATTAGGAGTAGTGTCTCCCTGCGGGATGAAGAAAGAAACGTTTTGGGCGAATTTAAAACAGGCCCGTTCGTTTGTCGATGAGATCACCCGCTTCGACGCAAAACTCTATCCTTCCCGTATTGCCGGCCAGGTACATGAACTCGATTATTACACGCATTTATCGAGCCGGCTGATCAAAAAGATCGATGTGTTTTCTCATATGGCGCTGGTAGCGTCTGAACAAGCGTTACAGGATGCCCGGATAGATCATACCCAGGTGGATAAGAATAGAGTCGGAGTATTCATGGGAAACGCTCTGGGAGGATGGCTTTTTGCCGAAACTGAACTGCGGGATATGTATTTGGAAGGCCGTGAAGGTATTTCGCCCTATATGGCCAGTGCCTGGTTTCCGGCGGCTCCTCAGGGGCAGGTGACTATTTATTACGGGTTTAAAGGGTATAGTAAGACCATCGTCGCCGATAAAGCTTCATCGGCCCTTGCCCTTTGGTACGGAGCAAAAGTGATCGCCGAGGGGAAAAACGATTATGTGCTTGCCGGCGGGATGGAAGCTCCGATTACGCCTTATGCGCTCCTTTCGGCGTCAAGTTGCGGTCAGCTTTCTAAAAATAACCTTAATCCTCAAAAAGCGTATCGTCCCTATGATTTAAACCGTGACGGGTTTGTGTTGGGCGAAGGGGCCGGAATCGTGACGTTCGAAAAAGAAGCCCACGCCCGTAATCGGAGCGCGCCGGTCTACGGATACCTGCGCGGGATAGGAGTAAGTTGTGACGGGTACCATTATGCCCGGTACCGGTTGGATCCGGAAAGTTTCCAGTATGCCATCGAAGAATGTATCAATGATGCCGGATGGAAAAAGGAGGATATCGATTATATCTGTCTCGACGGTGATGCGACCACAATCGGAGACAGTAATGAGACAATGGCCCTAAAGAATGTGTTCGGTAAAAAGATCGGTGGTATCGCATTGAGCGCTCCCAAGAGTATGTACGGAAACCTCCTGGGTGCTCAAACTTCACTTGATCTGATCTCGACATTGCTTTCTATGGAGCACGAGACTATATTGCCTACGATCAATTATGAGATGGCTGACCCTTACTGTGATCTCGATTATACTCCCAACGTTTCCCGGTCGAGAAAAATAAAAAAAGCGCTTATTTTGGCGCGCGGCCGGGGCGGGATTAATGTGGTGTTGGCTATTGAAAAGGCATGATTGCGCAGATAATCGCTGATTTTGAACTGATGATCGCAGATTTTTGCGTCTGTGACCATCTTGTGGATCTTAATCCGTGACTATCTGTGTTTCAAAAAGGAGGGACCATGGGACTTAAAGAAGAAGTGATCTCGGCTATTGCCAAGACATTGGATGTGGGTGAGGATGAACTTATTGAAGATAAAACGCTCTATGATTCTATCGGAGTAGATTCAACTGAAATGGTCGAATTGACGGTCGCGCTGGGTAAACAGTTCGCGGTAAAGATAGAAACGGACGAGATAGGAAAAAGCTCGACTCCGCTGGAGATCGTGGGGATTATTGAAAATAAAAAACAGTCGTAATTATTTAAAATCGTCACATGTGACGTGTGACTATGTGACTTTGTGACCATGAGAATAATAGACCTGAGCCTTCCCATTGATGAAAAAGCTTTTGAAGTCCATGATGTCGATATCGAACGGATTTCTCACCGTGACGGTATAAAAAAACTAAATAAAGTATTGATGTCCAGGACCCTCAAGGGGAAGCTCGCCTATCTGTTCGGCCGGCGGATGATCACTAAAGACGATCTTCCCGACGAAGAGTTTCTTTCTTTGGAAATAGTCCATTCCCCGGTGCACGTAGGGACTCATCTTGATTATTCGTTCCATTACGGAAGCCGATCCGAAGGCCGTCCGTCGAAAACCGCCGAAGAAATACCCTTAGAATGGTGCGTGCAGAACGGAGTACGCCTCGACCTTTGTTATAAGCAGCCTTTTGAGACGATCGGCGCCGAAGATATCCGGCGAGCGCTTGAAAAGATAGGGTATACTTTAAAACCGTTGGATATCGTACTTATCTATACCGGTTCGGATACGTTATACGGCACTCCCCGTTATTTTTCCGATTATCCGGGGCTGGACAATTCGGCGATCGATTATCTCCTTGATCACCAGATAAAAATATTCGGTGTGGATACCATGGGGATAGACCGTCCTTATAAATACATGATGAAAGACTTTTTAGAAAAAAGAGAAGCCCGCTATTTATGGCCGGCTCATTTTTACGGGCGCACTCGGGAGTTTATCCATATCGAACGGCTGGCTAATTTAGGGGCATTGCCTGATCACGGGTTTACCGTCAGTTGTCTGCCGGTACGTATCCGGCAAACCGGCGCGGCCTGGGCGAGAGTGGTCGCGATGCTCCCGTAACGCGTCATGCGTCCTGCGTAACGCGTCTTGGGGAGAGGAAATCGATTTTAATATTTTTCTTTATGCGCGTGTCGCGTGCCGCGTTACGCGTTACGAAAAAGAAGGAGGAAAAATGGCGCATACCGTAAATTCAATCGTAATTAACGCTCCTTACGAAAAAGTATTTGATATGAGTAATGACATCTCCCGTTGGAAAGAGTTTTTTAGCGAATATACCGCCTCGGAAGTGATCCGTCAGGAAGGCAATAAGATCACGTTCCAGCTCACGCATCAGAACGGGAATTCCTGGATTTCTTATCGCCTGTTGGGTAAAGAAGATAAATATGCCTATGCCTGCCGTCTTGAACCGATGTTCCCTTTCGAATATATGAAGATCATCTGGCTTTACCGCGAAACCTCCGGCGGGATCGAGATGAAATGGATCCAGGATTTTTCTATGGATAAAAAAGCGAAATTCAACGACGCGCAGGTCGAAGAGATAATTAACAACCATTCTCAGGAAAATCTGAAACGATTTAAAGAGTTGATCGAACAAGAAGTGCATGTCTAAAAATAGTTTTTCGCTTTTCTGTGTCAGTTTCTTTACGCTTTCTTTCGGAGTGGCGGCAATGGCGGCGTTAGTCCCCCAGTTTGCTCTCTATTTCGCAGTGCCTCCGGTTCAGGCGGCAAGGCTTATCTGGCTTTATATGCTTCCTTACGGCGTGTGCGCTCTCCTTTGGTCTCCGCTTACCCGGATCATGGCCGTGAAAAAAATATTGCTTTTTACCATGGCCGGATATAGCCTTTCCACGTTCGGATTTGCCTTCTCAAGCACCTTGCCGCAGGCGTATATATTCCGGTTCCTTATGGGATGTTTTGGTTGTAGTTTTGTGCCGTTGATCCTGATTACCATAGGTAAAAGCGTCCCCCAAAACGAGAAATCCAAATATATCGGCACTTTATTCGCGATTTCGTATGTGTCGACCTGTGTGAGCGTATTCTTGAGCGGGTTTATCCCGTGGCGCGGGCTTTATCTTATTCCGGCCGGGATGAGTTTTCTGATGCTTTTGATTATACCGATAGCCCTTGATGAATTCGATTTTCGCCGGGAGAGTTTTAAAGTCAGTTATGTAGATACGTTTCGCGATAGGGGGGCGCTTAACTTTTTTATCGTTATCATCCTGGTCAGTTTTTTTTATCACAGTGTTCAGCAATGGTTAGGCGTGTATTTCAAGATCCAGTACGGTTTGACCCAGGTGTTGATCAGTTCTATCCTTACTGTATCTACGGTAAGTGCGACCGGCGCCGAATTCTTAGGCGGGATACTTGCCGCCCGTATCGGCAATATCCATCTTGCCCGGATAGGGTTTATGGTGATGGCTCTTTTTTGCGGTATCCTGTTCTTTTTGCGGCTCTATTCGGCGCTTTTTATGGTAATGCTTTTTTGGGGTGGCGGCTGGGCGTTGACGCACGTGGGGTTATCATCGCATCTTACCCATTTTCCCGATAAGATATTAAGAGATTCCTCAAGCCTTAACAGCGCGTTACGTTTTTTTGCCGGCGGGATCGGTGCCGCCGCCGGAGGGATCTCTATCTCTCACTTAGGGTTTCAAACCCATTTTCTTATTGTCGGGGCAGCGCTTTTAGTAATGGGATTTTTATTGCCTAAATCCTTGGCTCATTCGTAACGACAGAAAAGATCGGAGGAAGACATATGAACCATGTGCAGTTAGAAAATAAGGTATGTATTGTGACCGGTGCATCCGGCGGGATCGGAAAGGCCATCGTTGAGAAATTAGCCCGAAGTAACGCGACGTTAGTCCTTGCCGCCCGCAGGATTGAAGTATTGGATGAGTTGAAAGCCTCTTTACCCAATAAAGACAAAGTGATCTGTGTCCGTTGCGATGTGACCAAGCGCGAGGATCTTGAAAATCTGGTTGAGACTGCGCTCACTCGGTTTAAAAAGATAGACGTATTGATCAATGGTGCGGGTGTTTCCAGTCAGTATCCGTTCTGGCAACAACCCATTGAGGATATTGAAAAAGTGATGTATACCAATTATTATAGTTACGTGATGCTTTCCCGGCTGGTAGTCAACCAGATGAAAGAACAGGAATCCGGCCATATCGTGAATATCACCAGCGGTTCGGTGATGGTCGATCCGCCGCCGCGCAATTTCATTGTATATACCTCGCTGAAAGTAGCGTTACGCGCGTTTGCCAAAGGCCTTTTCTGGGAAATGCGTGATTTCGGGATTAAGGTGACTTCCATCTTTCCGGGAGTGACCAAGACCCCGCTTACCGGAAAACTCAATGAAGTGACGTCAGATAACGATAGATTGTGTTCGGTGGAATCGGTTGCCGATACGGTCATGTTCGCGCTTACCCAGGAAGCAAACGTGAATCCTCTGGAACTTGCCGTAATCAATCAACAGACTCCCTGGACCAAACCGGTGATTCCGTTTACACAGGAACATCCAAATAAATGAAGGTCACAAAGTCACATAGTCACAAGGTCACACGTAAGGGAAAGATAAATATCCGCGTGGTTCCGCCTCTATATAATGTGATGTGTGACTTATAAAAAGAAAGGAGAAAGATATGAAAATATTGTTTGTGATGCCGAAGTTGGGAGCATGGGCGACTCATGGTATCCATCGCGCGCCTAACCAGCTGTATGCTCAGTGGGGTGCCTATGTCCGGGAAAAAGGGTATGACGATCTGGAAGTGCTCGATTGCCGCGTCCTGGAAATACCTATGGACCAGATGGTCCACATGGTAAAAGAGAAAAATCCGGATGTGGTAATGCTGGGTGATATGCTCCATTCTTACGGAGGGTTCGCGATCCTCTGGTATTTCAATGAAGCGGCTTCCCGGATAAAACAGGCATTGCCTGATACCAAGATCATTGTCGGAGGATTATGGTATTCTTCTATGCCGATATTTACTCTGGAACAGAACCCGGCGATCGATTATGTGGTGATGGCTGAAGAAGAAGCGTTCCATGATCTGATCACGACGATCGACGAGAAAAAACCGGTCAAAGACCTTGCCGGGGTCTCTTCCCGCGTCGACGGTAAACCGGTCATGGGCCCTCACCGGCCGCTTAATGTATGCCTGGACAGCCTTCCGCTCCCGGCGTACGACCTTTTCCCGATGGATAAGTATGTGGGCCATACTCACTGGAAACCGTTTGTGGAAATGGTGACCTCCCGCGGGTGCCCTTCGGCCTGTACGTTCTGTTACGAATGGGACCAGTATGATCCGCGGCACCCGGAAGATTTTTTGAAGTGGCGGGCAAAATCTCCCGAACGGGTGATCGAAGAACTCGAATTACTTCATCATAAGTTCGGCACGAAAGTCGTGGTCATCCAGGACGATAATTTTAACGTGAATCCCGAAAGAGTTAAAAAGTTCTGTGACCTGAAAAAAGAAAAAGGCAATCCGATCAAATGGGTCTCTTTAGGCCGGGCGATCGATTGGGTAAACTGTGAAGAGATCCTGCCGCTGATGAAAGAGACCGGTCTGTTTATCGGAGTATTTGGAATAGAGGTGACCACACCGGAAGAACTTAAGAAGATCGCCAAAGGGATTACCATCGAACAGATCAGAAAGACCATCGAGATATTACGCCGGAACAATGTCGCGGTAGTCGCCGATATCATGATGGGGTTTGATTATGATACCGAAGCGATCGTGAAACAGCGGTTTGAGTTTACCGACGAAGTCGATCCCGATATCTTATGGATCGGATATGTGACTCCGGCGCCGAACTCACCGATATGGAAACGGGGGATGGCGAAAGGGATCATCGATCCGAAAAAGATCGATTTTCTTAAATGGGATTTTTTGCACCCGGTGATGCCGACCGATCATCTTTCCATAGAAGATCTGGGAAGATTGGGTGCATGGTGTATGCGCGAATTTTTCTCAAAACCTGGACGGGTCCAACGGATCATGTACAGCCAGTTCGATCAATTAGCCAAACTGTGTTTTCAGGACGTGATGCGCGGGGTCTCCCAATGGGAAGAAGGCGCGGTGAAGGGAGAAAAACATATATAAGGGTCACAAAGTCACAAGGTCACATAGTCACACGTATTCGGTTTCACGTGTGACGTGTGACGTGTGTCGTGTGACTATTGATGCCTATGTTGTGTGATGCCCATATCCATTTCATTCCCGAAGAGTTATCACGCCATACCTCTTTCTATAAAGGAGCGTGGACTGATAAAGAAAAGCTCTTCGCCTTTCTGGAACGTTACCGTATCGCAAAAGCGTTACTGGTGTATCCTTCCACCGATGCCGCCGCGAACATAAAAGATAACGATTACCTTTGTCGCTTGTACAACGATGCGGTCTCAGAAATTGTTTCTTGCAATCAGCGTATTGTCGGGACCGGATTGGTGAATGTGGACGATCCTTCGACGCTCGCCGAACAAGCCCGCCGGTTAAAAGAACGCGGGTTTGGCGCAATTAACCTTTCCTCGAGTTACCAGGGGAAGTTTATGGTGAAAGAACTCGAACTCCTTTTCCACGCTGCTGCCGACATAGGACTTCCTATTTTCGTGCATCCTCAGACGATTAATCCTATCGGGTTTGACCGGGTCAATGACCCGTTATTGATGCCGGTTCTGGAATATAGCTTTGACAGTTCGATGTTTTTGGGCCTCTTGATGACCGAAGGGGTGTTACAGAAATATGAGGCAAAATTCATCTTTTCAAGTCTGGGGGGGGTCGTGCCTTTCTTAAAAGACCGGTTTGACCGGATATATACGATGTTACGCGGCCGTGGTATCGTAAAAGACCTAGGGAGCTTTCCTTCGCAGATATTACGTAACGTCTATGTCGATACTTCCGGGAATTCCTTTTCGAACATCCTCATGGCTATCGACCTTTTCGGTGCCGATAAAATATTATGGGGTTCAGATTATCCGGTGTGCGGCGATCTGGATAAGGACCTTTCTATGCTTGAAGAATTAGGGCCTCAGGTAAAGGGAGATATTACCGGAAGGAATTTCCTTTCCCTGTTTCCTTCTGATACGCGATGAAAGTATTTTTGAATAACCAGCTTTACGAGAAAGAGGATATCAACGAGATCCTTGAGCCGGGATATCTTTTCGGTTGGGGCGCATTTGAGACGATGCGGGCTTGGGACGGAAAAATACCGCATCTTAAATCGCACCTGGCAAGATTGGAAGAAGCCCTCAGAGTACTGGGCTTGGATGCGGTCGTTCTTGAATGGGAAAAAGAAATAACCCGCCTTCTGGATGAAAACGGTCTGGCTCGGGGAGATGCCTATATCCGGATTACCGTATATAAAAAACGTAAAAGTACCGGAGTGATCATGTATACCGATACCTTCGGCTATTATCCTCCGGAAGTGTATGATACGGGATTTAAAGCCGTGATATCGCCTTACCGCCGTTATGAGCACAGCGGGTTACGGGCAGTAAAATCGTTAAGTTACGGATATAACCGGTTAAGCTGGTTATATGCCCAGCAACATAAAAAAGACGAAGCGTTGGTCGTCAGCGTCCGGGGAGATATTGTCGGAGGAGCGCGCAGTAATCTGTTTCTTATCAGAGACGGTACGGTATATATTCCCGGGGAAGACGCAAGTGTCTTTACCGGCATTACCGCTCAAGAAATATGTACGATAATCAAGACGTTGGGGGTGCCGGTTAAAGAGAAAAAAATAGGTCAGGATGATATCGCACGCTGTGACGAAGCGTTCTTGACCAGTTCGTTACTATATGTAATGCCGCTGGTCGAGTGGGAAGGAAGACCCATATCTTCCGGGCGCCCGGGCGAACTGTCCCGGCAGATATTGAAGAACTATAGGGAGAATATATATGGATAGCCCTTTGCTTTTTCCGGTCAGCTTAACGGAAAATACTATACAAGTCCTGGATGAGACTAAGATCCCTTATACGTGTGAGTATATCACGGTAAAAACTCTTGATGACGCCTTGGGTGTGTTAGGCCAGATGAAGACCCGTTCATTAGGCCAGGTGCTTTTATTTTTCTATTGTTGCGTGCTTTTTGAAAATTCGTGTGCGAGCGATGAGATCGCCGGGAAATTCCAAAAGACCCGTCCTACATTCGATTTTTTGTTTTTAAACGGATTAATAAAACGTTACCGCGCATCCGGCGCGCCGCTGGATAAGATCGTTTCCGGATTCATCACGAATTTCGACCGGGCCCGTAAATTAAGGGCAACTACTCTTGCCGGACTCCTGCCGCAAGAGGCGCATATCCTTACGATATGTAACGTCAACGGAGAATTGTTATATCTTGCTGAAGCATTGGAATCTTCGGGTAAACACGTTTCTTATTACGTATGTGAAACCCGGCCTTACCTGCAGGGCAGCCGGATCACCTTTTGGGAGTTACGGAAAAACAACCTGTCTTGTTATCTCCTCTGCGATAATCAGGCGGCTTTACTTATGAAAAAACAAAAAGTGAATTGTGTCGTGGTCGGTGCCGACCGGGCGACGAAGACCGGAGATATTATCAATAAAACCGGGACGTATGCCCTCGGGTGCCTTGCCCGTCATTTCAATATCCCGTTTTACGCGCTTACTCAATATCCCCGCGATATCGATGTGAACAGTATCGAGATCGAAGAACGGCCGCCGCGCGAGGTGTTTTCTTATATTGAGAAGTGGAGTAACGGCCAGGACGCGGTATATCCAGCATTTGATGTGGTGCCCGGCCGATTGATCACAAAATCTTTAGAATTACCGATGAAACAATGAAACTTGAAACGATTAAAAATGCGGTGTTGGTATGGGGAATCATCTCACACGAACATATTGCCTGCTTAAAGGATGAAGACGCTCTGGTGATCGTCCCGGAACAGCGGCCGTATTGTGTCGGGATCCACCATAATCTACCGCTTCTTTCCTCACACTACATCCCGGCGGTATATTGTACCGACAATATGATCGGTATTCTTTTCTATACGAAAAAGATAAAAAAGACGTTTCTTTTCTGCCGTAAAGGTTCCTTGCGGCCGGAAGGGATGACCGGGGCTTCATACGCGGCGCTGTTAAGTGAAATCCACCGGGTGCCGGTATGTATCCTTGCTGAAGGGGAATACGATCTTTCCGGTTTTGACCGGGATGCTTCGACCCTGGCGGGACATAATTTTGTTGTAGATGAACGGTCAAAGAAGTATATAATACATTCTGAACGCGAAACAATCGGTGAGGAGGTGCCTGGCAGTGAAGTGTGAACGAGAAAAAAAAGAGATCATTTATTGGGCGAATATCCTTTATCAAAAAGGGTTGATCACTGCCCGCAGCGGCAACCTGTCGTGCCGTATCGGCCCCAATCACATCCTTATCACCCGGCATGATTGTTATTTGGGGCATTTGACTTATGACGATATCGTGAGTGTCGATATCGACGGCAATCTCATCGCGGGAAATGAATCGGCCCCGTCCAGTGAAAAAGATCTGCACCTCGCGGTGTATCGGTCGCTTCCCGATATCCAGACCGTAGTCCACAGCCATTCTCCGTGTACGACCGCGTTTTTTCATTATTTCGATACGCTGGATATATTTTCGTTTGAAGCGAAATTCTATCTGGGTAATGTCCGGGTCATACCCCAGAATACGCCTACGGTCACCGATATACAACCGGTCGTGGCGGCGCTTGAGGCTAATAATATTACGGTACTGCGGTATCATGGGGTCGTGGCGATAGGGAAAGAATTCAAAGAAGCGGTGAGCCTTTTGGAATTGATTGAAGAACAGACAAAAGTAAATCTGATTACTAAAAGCCAGGCGGTTTCCGCCGGATTGCATGTTCAGGAAACACAGCCGATATTACATGCTCAGCGTGTGTCGAAGACCTATAAGATGTTATCGGCGGCGCACCGCGGGCGGCTTACTGAACTGGTCAATAATGACGAACAAGCTCAAGCTTTAGGGAAACAATACGGATTGACCTGTACGCTTGCGGTAAAAAATCAGGATACGGATGAAGTCATGCGGTTCTGTTATGAACAGGGCCGGATAGTCCGTGATGACGACTGTGATGATGCGGAATTTGTGATCATCGGTAAACCGGAAGTCCTTAAAAAAGTGTTCAATAAAGAGATCGATCCTTTTGTCGCATCGACTCAGGGGAAGGTGAAGACCAAAGGTGATTTTGCGAAGATGAGCCGGTGGTACCCGGTGATGGTACGCACCTTCAAATTATGGGAAGAAGCGCCGGTAGAATGAAGGTCACAAAGTCACACGTCACACGTCACACGTATAAGATCCATATTTTTTTACGTGTGTCTATGTGACTATGTGTCGTGTGACCATTATAAAACTAAAATTATGAAGGAATATCCTTATTACATTGCCGGAGAGTTTAAAAAGAGTAACAATGTGATCGCGATAGAAAATCCGGTAACGGCTGAACCTATCGCTCAGATATACGAGACTACGTCGGAAGATCTTAAGTCCGCGGTCGACGCGGCGAGGGAAGCTTCGTTGCTGTGGCGGGAAATTTCTAAGCTTGACCGGGCGAACACGTTACGGGAGATCCAAAGAGCGATCTTGGAACATCTCAGCATCCTGGCTGAACTTGAGACCAGAGAGATAGGTAAACCGCATAAAGAATCTCTGTTTGTGGATATACCTTTGGCGGCGGATTGTTTTGGGTATTACGCTTCATTTCTGGAGACGTTCACCGAAGAGCTGCATCACACATCCGACGGGACCGATTATATCGACTATGTGCCGTTTGGGACCTGCGGGGTCTATCTGCCTTATAACGTACCACTGATGATCTTCGGGTTTAGTTGTGCGGCGGCGCTTGCCGGCGGTAACAGTCTGATCGTAAAACCTTCGGAATACGGATCGCTTTCATTATTGGAATTGGCGAAAGTGATCGACCGGCTCGATATACCCAAAGGGTTGATCAATATCGTCTCCGGTCCCGGCGTAACGGTCGGAGCGCACCTTGCTCGGAGTCCGGTAGACCTTATCTCTTTTACCGGGTCACGGGGGACGCTCAAAAAAATAGTGAGTGAATCAAGCGTGTACCCTAAAAAAATCCTCTGTGAACTGGGCGGAGCGAATTGTACCGTTATCTATAACGATGCCGATTGTGAGGAAGCCGTCCAGAACGTCCTTGGTTCGGCGTTTATGAAACAGGGACAGATCTGTATCGGGACGAGTATCGTACTTATCGAAGAGAAAGTGTATGATCGGTGTGTTGCCCGGTTACTTGAAGGGGTAAAAACCATAACGTTAGGCGACCCTTTCAGCGCTACCTGCACAATGGGCGCGTTACCGACAAAAGGGCACCGTGACGAGGTGCATGCCCGGGTACAGGAATTGGTAAATAAAGGCAACCGCTTGCTTACCGGCGGGGAGATCCCTTCCTTAAAAGGATATTTTTATCCGCCGACGATTATCGAAATAGACGAGATCCTTTATGAAGAGTTTTTCGCGCCGGTACTGTTAGTGAAAAAAGTGAAAAATAACGAGGAGATCAAAAAGATCCTCCGGAACAATCCTACCGGATTAGTAGCACAGCTATGGTCAAAAGATATAGTAAACCTCGAGAAAATAGCTAAAACTGTTTCCTGCGGTACGATATGGCTCAATACGTTTGCCCGGATGAACTCGGCCACTCCTTTCGGCGGGACGAAACAGAGCGGATGGGGCAGGAATCTGGGTAAATCCGGGTTTTTCGAATATGTCCAGTGCCGGCATCTCGGGATCGGGTTTGACAAATCTCCGGTATCGGGGTGGTTCGGCATTCCCTGAGGGGAAGGGGAAATGACGTATCCTCATGAAGATGTACCGTCTATCGCCGAGGCATGAAAAAAACCAAAGATAGTTCGCTCCATTTCGATTCTCGCTATCGTTTAGCTCGTCAAATCATCCATCTGCGTATCTATATCATTCTTGCCTGTATAATCATTTCGGTTTTCTTTATCAGTGTACTGAAAGATATTGAAATCGAGACCCGCCTGGAAGATTTTCTTCCTCAACAGCACCCGTTCATTCAGGTTCAGAATATCCTTACCGACGTGTTTGGCGGGTTAAACCAGGTATCAATTGCGTTAAAGTCGACCGATGGAAATATTTTCACCCACGATTTTCTGGAAAAAGTAATATCTCTTACCGAAGATGTATATCTTCTGGAAGGGGTAAATATTTCCCGTGTGCAGTCCATTGCCAGCCGGCACGTAAAGCATGTCCGGGCCGATGAAGAAGGGTTTTTCGTGGAACGATTGCTCCGGGACCCTCCCGAGAACCAGGAAGAGATGGAAGCATTCCGCAGAAACGTACTTTCTGACCCCAATGTGTACCGCCGGATGGTTTCTGAAGATATGACCAGTACGCTCATTTACGTCGATTTTACCTCAAAGGTGCGTACTTCGTCTATCTTCCGTTCTCTTCAGGAATTGAAAACCAAATATGAGGATGAGCATACATATTTTTATATTGCTGGCCGGCCGATACTGGAAGGATGGCTTAATGCTTATCTGCCGAAGATGCTGCGGATCCTTATAATCAGTTTTCTCATTATTTCCGCGGTGCTCTATCTTACGTTTCGCTCTAAACGCGGGATCATTCTCCCTTTACTTGATTCTTCAATGGCTACGTTATGGGGGATGGGAACGATGAAGTTGATGGGATTACGTCTTGACCCTTCGACCATCCTTGTCCCTTTTATCGTGTTGTCGTTAGGGATAAGCCATTCCGTCCATACTTTGAAACGCTATTATGAAGAGATGCGCAACCCGCGGATGAAAAGTAAACATGCTATTGTCAGTACAATGGCTCACCTTTTTATTCCCGGATTGGCCTGTGTGCTTACCGATGGGTTCGGGTTTCTCTCTTTGATGTTCGTTCCGTTGCCGACGATTAAAAGTATGGCGTTTGCCAGCGGACTGGGGATCCTGGCGAATTTTTTTACTTCGTTTATGTTCACTCCCGCGGTACTTTCTTTTATGCACCGTCCGAAGATCCTGGAAATAGAAAAGGAAGAAGAACACCGCTGGGTTGATGCGATGCTTTTGAGATTAAGCGTATTTTCTCTGAGTAAACGTGCCGGGACTATCGTCGTCGTGATCTTTATTCTGGGCGGACTGGTTGCGTTATTGGGGATCAGCAGGATTGTGATCGGCGATAATTCGCAGGGCTCTTCTTACCTCTATCCGGAGAGTCCCTACAATCAGGCCGAAAAATTTATCAATACCCATTTCGGCGGCACGAATTCGTATTATGTGCTGGTCGAATCCGACCGTCCTCTTTTCTCTCGTGAAGTGTTAAGCACCATCGACGATTTCCAGACCTATCTTGTCGATAATATCCCGGAAGTAGGCAGTGCCGTTTCGATTGCAAACGCGATTAAAGGGCTTAATATGTTCATGAAAGAGGGGAAAAGAGAATATTTTGCTATTCCTGAAAACGACAAGACGATCGCCGAATACTGGTTCCTCTATACTCTTTCCGGATTTCCCTCGGATTTCGACCATCTTATCAGCCGCGATGAAAAAACCGCGAATATCAAATTTAACGTCAAAAATCATACGTCGCGTACCGTTGCTAAAATCATTAAAACGACCAGAAACTATGTGTCCGGACGTCCGCAAGGCACTGTCCGTATACGTTACGGGGGGGGCGATATCGGTATCCTCTATGCGGTAAATGATATTATTAAACGTACGATCGTTCCCAATGTTCTTTTTATCTCCGTGTTGATTTTTATATACGTAAGTTTTATGTACCGTTCTTTTACGGCCGCGGGATTATTACTATTACCGCTGGCGTTCAGCAATTTGATCGTCTTTGCGCTCTATGGTTTTCTGGGAACGCCGATTACCGTCGAGACCCTGCCGCTTGCTTCTTTAAGTGAAGGATTAGGGATCAACTACGGGATCTATATGATGGCTCGGTTCCATCAGGAGATGAGGGAAAAGAAGAGGACTTATAAAAATATTCTTTATCATACTCTGATCACTTCCGGAAAGGCGGTGTTCTTCAGCGGATTTATCGTATCGCTGGGTATTTTTGCCTGGGTATTTTCTTCAATCCTCCTGCAGGTGAGGTTGGGATTAAATTTATGCGTAGCGCTTATTCTTAACATGGTTACCTCGTTAGTCATGATCCCGGTATTGGTATGGTGGGTCAAGCCTTATTTTCTTTTCGGAAAAGTGCGCAGCCGTTTGAAGTACCGGGATAGTGATAGAGGGAAAAAAGTCTCAAAAGGGTAAGTCAGATCCGGTAGAGAAAACAAGAAAGGAGGTCGCTATGAAGTGGGGGACGCTCATAGTCGTGTTCATTCTCTGCATTTTTGCTGTCGAGGCATTACCATTGGAGTATCATCGTCTCTATGTTCCTGCCTCGGGTATGAGTGCTGGAGAAATTATGGAAATCGCTTATCATAACAAATATTCTTTGTTTGCGAAGGATTTCCAGCAGGAGGGGAACGTATTTTACGTCGATCCTTCGGGCTTCACGCGTAAACGTATCTGGGAACGGTTACGTATCGTCGAAGGGGATAAAGGAGATATTTCTTATAAAGACCTTATTGCGATTACCTATCCTACCGAGGTGAAGGGTCTTGCGGTATTGACCTGGACCTATAAAGATTACCAGAAGGACCAGGAAGTATGGTTATGGATCCCTTCTCTGAAAAAAGCCCGTAAAATATCCGCTTCGGAAGATGACGACGCGTTCATGGGGTCGGATTTGACGGTAGAGGAAGTCTCTACCCGGCGGTTCGAGGATGAAACATATGAATTGAAAGGAGAGGATGCGTTCAAAGGGTATACTTTAGAGGAGACCGGAGAGATGAAAGCTCAGGGAGCTCCCTGTTTTATAATCGAATGCCGTCCTAAGAAAAGCCATTGGTATTATGACAAACGTGTAGTATGGGTTGATAAGAGCCACGGCGGAATCATTTTTGAGGAATATTACGATAAAACCGGAAGGAAGTTTAAAACGGTTTCCCGGGAGTGGGATTTGATTGACGTGAATGGTCAGCGATATCCTACCCAGATTTCCCTGGAATGCAAGGACCTGCGTACGAACCATCGCACGACGATCCTTATGAGTAATACCCGGTATGATCAAGGTATAGACGAACAGAATTTTACCGTAAAAGCATTAATGCGTTCGCGATGGTAGATCTTCATCCGGCATTGTTCATAAAAATGAGTAATATGAAATTCAGTTTTCGAAAAAGGGGGAATGATATGAAAAGGTGGTTGTTCTACGTGCTCTTGATCCCGTTGCCTCTTTATGCGGCGGATAGTGCGGATAAAATCGAATATTCGGGGTATGTAAAAACCGAAACCTGGATAAAAAACTATAACGACCAGGAGCATCTCTCTCTCTCATCATGGAAAAATACCGTCGATGTCGCTCTCCAATATACTATGTCCGATAAATGGACTTTCTTTTTCCATCCGCGGTACTTCTATGACGCTGCCTATAGTCTCCGTACGGATTACAATTCCTACTATGATAAGAATCAAGAGAGTATGGGAAATACTCAACGTACCGAATGGTTGCGGGACTGTTATTTTGATTATACGTCTCCGCAACTGGACCTCCGACTGGGGAAACAGCAGGTGGTGTGGGGAATGGCCGACGGGATACCTTTACTTGATCGGGTTATGCCCTTTGACCTTTCTTACTACTGGCTTCCCGATTTCGCCGATATCCGGATACCGCTATGGATGATGAAGATGGAATATTCGCCGAAAGTCGATTCGACGCTACAGCTCTTAGTGATTCCTGATTTCGAAGCGTCGCGTTCGGCTCCTCCGCACGCTCCTTTTGCGTTCAAATCGTTTAATGATTTCGATTCGTTCCGGAATTTTAATGCGGCCATCGGAGGGACGACCGATCTACGGTTATATCAACCCGCCAAGCAGTTTAAAAATTCCCGGGTCGGCGTAAGATGGAGGTCTATGGTCGGAAACCTCGAATATACGTTCAACTGGCTTTATGGATATTCCACCAACGCCTATACCTACACCGATTCTTTTTTCCCCACGCCAAACCCTTTTGATCCGCCGTTCATCGGGGATTACCAGTTCTCCCGCCGGCATAAACTGATGCAGATGATGGGATTTTCGTTCAATCGTAGTTTTGTCGAACGGGGACCGCTGGAAGGTCTGACCATTCGCGGAGAATTCGCTTACCTGAAAGATGAACCGACGTATTACGGTACGGAAGGAAGCCGCCAGTCTACCGAGCCCAGCGATAAATATGCCTATGTGCTCGGATTCGATAAGAATTTCTTTACCAACTGGCTGTTCTCTGTCCAGTTCGCTCAGTTTATCCATGAAGATGCCGACCGGCCGGGGAATCTTCAGATATTGAACGCGTATACGTACGGTACTATGGAGAAGATAGAGAACACTCTTACGTTGAAGATCGCGACCGATTTCCTTCATGAACGGCTTCAGCCGGAAGTGCTGGTCATCTACGGTGACGATAATGATGGGCGGATATCGTTTAAGACCAAATACGAATTGCGTGATAACCTATGGTTGACTTTGGGATACCACCATTTCTGGGGCAGTGTATGGGGATCGAACGGACAATTCCGTAACAATGACCAGATCGTATTTGAAGCGAAGTATACCTACTAGTAGATGGAAGAGATAAAAGGGAATTTTGAACGGATAGTAGGAATTGAGGTAGTTTGCCGGGAAAAAGAAAAGACACTCCTGAAGCTTCCTTTCCGGGAGGATTTACTTAATCCCCGAGGCTTTATGCACGGAGGCGTAATCTGTTCGTTGGCGGATACCGCTCTGGCAGTATGCGCTTCCGTGGTTTTCCCGCAAAGAAAATTTTCTACGCTTAAGCTCACGGTAGAGTTTAAGCGGCCGGTCCGTACGGAGTCTTTGTTCGCATCGGCACGTATCCTCCGGAAACGGGATAAGTCATTCTACGGGACAGTTGAGATTTACGATGAACACGGTAATCTTGTCGCCGGTGCTGAGGGTATATTCTTTTTATCCTGATTCCGAAAAAGTATGTCGGGATTTCTCGCGGTACCGACCAGAGCAATGAAAAAGAAATGATCGACATAAAAAACCTTTCCCGGGAAAAATTAAAAGCGTTATTGCTTGAAAGAGGGTATCCAGCCTATACCTCTCAGCAGGTTTTTCAATGGGTATATAAAAACCGGTGTGAAGATTTCGAACGTATGACCAATATCGCTCAACCGATGAGAGTGCGGTTGAAAAAGGATTTTTTTTGTTCTCATCCGGTATTACTCGCCTCACAACAGTCCGGCGACGGTACCCGGAAATTCCTGTTTGAACTTTCCCGGGATACGACGATCGAGACCGTACTCATCCCCGAAGGACAGCGGAATACTCTTTGTGTTTCTACACAGGTAGGTTGTAGCCGCGGTTGTCGGTTCTGTGTGAGCGGTACATTGGGATTGAAGCGGAACCTCTTACCGGGTGAAATCGTCAACCAATATCTTGCGGTATCGGATTTGCTTGTACCGGCTAAAGTAAATAACGTCGTATGTATGGGGATCGGGGAACCTCTGGATAACCTAGGTAATCTGATTGAGACAATTACGATTCTACAGGATACTCAAGGGATAGGATTAACACCGCGTAAGATATGCGTATCGACTATCGGGATCACTTCCCGGCTTGCCGAACTCAATCGTCTGGCGATACGGTTTAGACTTTCGGTCTCCCTTCATTGTGCCGATCAGAAAAAACGGGATTGGCTTATGCCGGCAACAAAGAAGTACCCGCTGGGGGAGTTATTACCGCAATTAAGATTATTTGCACAGAAGAAAGATATGCCGGTTACCTTGGAATATATTTTAATCGACGGGATCAATTGTGAGAAAGAAGACGCCTTCAAGTTGGTCGCTATAGCCAGAAAACTATCCTGTAAAATCAACGTTATCCCTTATAATCAATCAGCCTATTTTGCCTACCGGCCTCCGGATCCCGGCAAAATCCGGCAGTTTCAGAGTATTCTTAAAGATCACGGTATCGTCTGTACGCTCCGTACTCCGCGCGGCCAGGATATCCAGGCCGCCTGCGGACAATTGAAGGCGGAATTTAATACAGGTCACACGTCACATGATACACGACACACGCAGGGGATGGAGAAATGATCTCATTGTTTTTTGACGTGTGACTATGTGACCATGTGACTTGTGACTTTTGGTTATGTATCCTTCCTACATAGACCTTTATCAAACCGGTAAACTGAACGCGATCAAAGAGCAGTTGACCGAAATATTAAGGTCCTGCATCCTTTGTCCACGGGAGTGCCGTATCGACCGTATTGCCGGGGAGACCGGGTTCTGTCATACTGCTCACGATGCCAAGATATCCAGTGCCTATCTTCATTTTGGCGAAGAGCCGGAATTAGTCGCCGCCGGTGGCAGCGGTACGCTGTTTTTTTCTTACTGTAATCTAGGATGTGTCTATTGTCAGAACTACCGTTTGTCTCATGCCGGCGAAGGCGAAGCGGTATCGCCCTCACGACTGGCGCAGATGATGATCGATTTACAGCACCAGGGAGCTCAAAACATTAATTTTGTGAGCCCTACCCATGTGATCGCCCAGATCATCCAGGCGTTACCGCAGGCGATCGAGGCGGGATTACGGATACCGCTGGTATATAATTGCGGCGGGTATGAGAGTATCGCAACGTTAAAAACGATCGCGGGCGTGTTTGATCTGTATATGCCGGATATAAAATATTTTGACGATCAGGCCGGGTTTGAATATTCCGGAGTTTCGGATTATTGGGAAAAAGCGGCTTGTGCAGTAAAAGAGATGTATGCTCAGGTAGAGGATCTGGTTATCGAAGACGGTCGGGCTCGCCGCGGTCTCCTTATCCGGCATCTGGTGTTACCGGGATACGTCGAAGATTCATATAAGATCCTTGATTTTATTAAGGACGAGATCTCTCAAGATACGTATGTCAATATCATGGACCAATATTATCCCTGCTATCTCGCCGGGCAATATCCCCGGTTATCCCGGCGGATTACTCACCAAGAATATCGCCGGGTAATCATCCGTGCCCAAAAGATCGGGTTACATCGGGGATTTAACGTTTGAATAAACCAGTAGGAGAAACCCCTTCGGTGTGTATAATAGAACAGTATCTCTTTAAAAAACCATCGGTTATATGAAAGACACGATCTACAGATTACCCCAGGAGTTTATCCATAAGCTCAAAAAGATCTATCCGCACCGGTTCCCCGCGGTATGCGAGACCTTTCTTCACCGTAAGATCCCGGCGTTTCGTATCAATTATCTTAAGACCGATCTGATGAACCTGCGCAAAATGCTTAAACAGGAGCGGGTTAAATATAAAGAACTCCCCTGGCCGAAAGGGAGTTTTTTGCTTACTATGGAGTTAAGGACGTTTCAACAAAGTTATCTGTATAAAGAAGGATATATTTATGTACAAAACGTATCGAGCATGGTTCCACCGGTCATCCTGGACCCTCAGCCTCAAGAAAAGATCCTGGACCTTTGCGCGGCTCCCGGAGCTAAAACTACCCAGCTTGTCTCTTTAGGCAATAGAGAGATAGAACTTGTAGTCGTTGAGAAGATCCGTACCCGGTATTATAAGTTGTTGGCAAACCTGAAAGCACAGGGGATCGACTGGATCGAACCCTACCTGTTAGACGGGATTTGGGTAAGAAAAAAGTTTCCCGAATATTTCGATAAAATACTGCTGGATGCGCCCTGTTCGTGTGAAGGGTTGTTTTACGTCCATAATCCGCATAGTTTTAAATACTGGAAATTAAGAAAAGTAAAAGAGATGAGCCATAAACAGAAAAAACTCATTGCGGCGGCAGTGTATGCCTTAAAAGAAGGAGGTACGCTTATATATTCTACCTGTACGTTTTCTCCCGAAGAAAATGAAATGGTGATCGATTGGGTGCTTAACAAGTTTAAAGATACACTTGAGATCATCCCGCTTACACTACCGTTAACCAATGCCATTCCCGGCCTATGCCGCTGGAAAGACAAGAAATTTTCCGCCAGCCTTTCCGGCAGCGTACGGATCATTCCTCACGAATTCATGGAAGCGTTCTATATCGTTCAACTTAAAAAAACCGGATAGTCTTCAAAAAAAATACAGGAACGGGACCGTTCCTGTATTTTTTAAGCTTTCTTAAGGGGGTTGTTCTTATTAACCCCAGAGACTTTTTAATTCTTTGGCAGGTTTGAACCCAACGCTTTTTTTTGCCGGGATCTGGATTGTCTCACCGGTTTTAGGGTTTCTTCCCTGGCGGGCTTTTCTGTCTTTTACTTTAAAAGTACCGAATCCAGCAATAGCAACCGGCTCTTTTTTCTTTAAAGAGTTTTTGATTGCGTTCAGCATCATTTCTACGGTTTCTCCGGCTTCTTTCTTCGTGTTCGTCTTCTGAGCTACGATTTCTACCAGTTGAGCCTTGTTCATTCACACACCTCCTTTTATCTTTACAGGTTGTTAAGTATACTTTAGACTATTGTATAGGTTTTGCTCATGAGTTGTCAAGAAAATTCTTTATTTTACAACGTTTTTTTATGATTATTGCCAAATCTGAATATGACCGGGCCTGCCGGTGGTCTCCCGGTGAGAGCGGGCCGGTCACGGTCGATTTCGGGATGAAAACCGTTACGGTAAAAAGAGAAAAAGACAGAATATTGTTTTCTTCTGGCGCCCGTATACCGATTACGCTGAAATTAAAAGACAAATTCTGCTATTTGATCGAAAAAACGGATCTCGTACCTTGCGCGTTTTATTCGGAAGAGACCTGCCGGTTTTATAAGTTGATACCCACCAAAGACTTACCAAGTATAGCGATCGGGTCGACTCCGATGCATAGTATTACCAGGGTCTCTCCCGCCGAAGATACCGAACGGAAACTTACATTGATCAGACCTCAAGGGAGGGTGCTGGATACCTGTATGGGCCTGGGCTATACGGCGATCGGCGCAGCCCGCTCAAGTGCTGAGGTGATTACGTTTGAAAAAGACCCTAATGTGATAATCCTGGCGAAATGGAACCCCCATTCGCACGCGCTTTTTACCGATAAGAAGATAAAAATAGTGAAAAAAGACATAAGTCAGGAGATTTCCCGGTTTCCTCACGGCCATTTTGACTGTATTATCCATGACCCACCGACATTTACCATTGCTCCGGAATTGTTCGGAGATAGGTTTTATAAAGAACTTTATCGGGTCTTAAAACCCAAAGGTGAATTGTACCATTATTTACCGTTATACCGTATCCGGCAGGGGTATGATTTTCCTTCGAAAATAAAGGGCAGATTAAAAAAAACTGGGTTCACAATAATAAGATTTTTACCGCAGGAAGGCAATCTTTTATGCCGCAAATAGATTTAGAGAGCGAACGTAAAAGACTTGACCGTGAGATAACTTTTTTCCATTTCAAACGTGCCCACATGATTAGGGCCCGCGCGCTCAAAACCGCTCAGAAAAAGAAAGATAAGTTTTTTATCTTATACTTTACATCGCAGAAATATATCCTTACCGGAAAATTTCAGACGGCGTTATATTTTCTGGATAAAGCGTTACGGATACATCCTCATGACGGGTGTAGTTATAACGATAAAGCGTTATGCTGGGCTGAACAGGGTGAGTACCGTCGGGCGTTACAGTATTTCGATGAAGGGATCCGTCATGACCCTGATTGCGCTACGTTATACCACAATAAAGGGTGGTTATTGAACCTTTTGGGCCGGCATCGTGCGGCAATACTTTGTTTTAAAAAAACGCTGGAATTAGAGCCGGGCCGGCCGGAATCTTTGTACAGTCTTGCCGATTCTTATGAACAGCTCGGCGATGAAAAATTCAGCCAGAGGTATTTTCGTTCGGCATTACATGCGGTGAGCGGTAAATGCAGGTATATGGTAAGACATATCCGGCGTAGGATAGGACAGGAAGAATGAGATTATTTTAGCTCTACGGTAATATCGAGTCCTTTACCGGGTGGCACCGCCAGGATCGTCTCTTTTTTAATCGAATACATCCCCGCTTTTAATTTTACCGGTTTCCCGGCGCATACGATACGGCCTAACGCGTAAATAGTGCGATGCCCGCTTTTTTTATATTCGATATGGATGGTGCGTCCGTGTAACCGGAATTTGATTTTTATGGTATCGTTGTGTTCAGAAAAGTTGTGAGCGGTCAATTGCGGGCGGATAACGAGGTTCCCCTCCTGATAGCCGATTCCCAGTATCTGTTCAAAAAGCGTGTAGATATACCAGCTGGCCGAACCGGTAAGATACCAGTAAAGTCCGCGGCCCTGACGGTTAAAATATTCGGGTAACTGCGGATACATAGCCGCCTGTGGGTTTCTCGCCATTTCATAGAGCGAAGAGAACACTTTATCGGCGGCAGTAATGAAGTTCCTTCGATAAAACGCGTAACTCAACAAAACCACCATATGATTGAAAAATGCGCCGTTCTCTTTATCGCCATAGGAGAATCCGAAGGCGCGGCCAAGCTCTGGATAGATATCCTGAAAATCGGTGTTCAATCTGTATCCGCCGAACTCTTTGTCTTTAAGGTGACGGTTGATCGAATCCCAGAGCGTCGCGATCTGCATGTCGGTCGCCACGCCGGCCATGATCGGGAATACCTGCGATTGAAGAAGCATTCGGGTCTGTTTTTTTGCGGTACCTTCGACCCGGGCCCCTTTGTTATCGTAGTATCCGTTAAAAAAACCGTCTTTAAGCCACTCTTTTTTTCTCAGCGATTTTATGATCCACTCTGCTTTTGCGTTCAGATCTTCCAATATCCGGTCGATCGGAATATGTATTTGTTCCCCGCTGACGCGACGGTTTGTCTTTTCCATATAGTCATCGAGTATTCTCTTTTTAGCCGCGGCATTTTTATAATCGACGCGTGTACCGTGAAATGTCCGGTCTAAGAGCGGCGCGATCTCTTTGAGTAAAGAGATCTTCTCGGTTTTTACTTTTAGTTTCTCCAGGAACCCGCATAATAACAGCAAGTTATGAGCATACATACAATAAAACGGGACACATTCTCCTTTATCGGGCGCCATATCCAGGCCGTCGTTCCAGTCGCCGTTTTCCAGACGCAGGATGTTATGAGCTCCGACATTGAAAAATTGGGTCAGGTTTTCGATAAGCAGATGTTCGATAACCGTCCCTTGATACACACGGTTCCCTGTGGTCATCAAAACCGGTTCTGTTTGATCGAACTCGCAGTCGGTCTGACGTGACCGGTTCAGCTGACTGTCGCGGAAATAAGACGTTTTTTTGAGTAAAAGTTCGATTTTCCCGCTACGGTTTAGGAAAAGACAGGTAGAAAGGATCGGCCAGATTCCGTGGTCGGTCCATACCCGGGAGATCTTGTTGCGGTCGGGAAGGAACCGGCCGTCTTGGGTGATGATAGTCGCGTTGGAACCGTCGATACGTATGCTTTTAAAATTGTCCAGAATAAGGCCTTCGATACCGCTCTCGTCTTTGAGAATAAGACTTAAGATATCTTGCCAGAGGTCACGAAATCCCCGGCCGCCTTTTCCGTAATCGAAATGAGGCAGGAAAGAACAGCCGAAAAGTTTCCTTAATGTCGGCTGTAATTTTATCCAGCGTAGCCAGTTATTATATACGGGATCGCCGAAATCAAAAGTGAGAGAATCATCTTGAGTAAGCCAGAATTTTTTCGTCGCATCCAGCGCGCGGGAGATCTTCCGCGGAGAATCGAGTTTCCGCCAGGTCTTGGCGATATCGTACCGATCCGGCGCGATTCCCATCACCAGGGCGAATTCGGCTTCTTTTTTGGGAGCAAGGGTTACCGGAGAAAACCGGATGCCGGCGCAGGCTTCTTTTCCGTTGAACCGGTCCTCAGGTTTTAATGACGGTTTGGTCTTCTTGAATATCGCATCCGGCTTGATCAGCGAGTTCCCTTCGCCGCAGAAACCGGAAAGTGTCGGGAAGAACCCTTGCGGCTTTGATCTGTTGTTCCCGAATCCGTACACATAATAGCAGGTCTCATTTTTTTGATGGCCTCCTTCGTCAAAGACCATCGTCGGGGTAAGGATTATTCCGTACGCGGCCAGGTCGATACGGTTCAATAAGCTGGATACGTGACGGTGGTCCCGTACATTTTTTTCTCCCCGGCCGTAGAGGGGGATACAGGAAGTACATTCCAGCGTCACCGGCTTTTTACTTATATTCTTTATTTTTATCGACATGACTTCGGCGTTAAGTTCATGCGGTACAAAATTTACTATTTCGACCCGAAGCGACCGGTTTTGTTTGACAAGTGTATGGTAGAGCAGCCCGGCCTGCAGATAGTCTTTATCGCTTAACGGTTCGCTGAGACGGTATACTTCATTATGTGTATCGGCCATTTTGATGAAAAAATCCCGCCGGCAGAGCAGGTTATGCGGGATATCTTCGATAGATGTCGGTAACGTGAGAAAATGGTCGTTATCCTGTTTTATGTCGCCGGAAAGATACGGGCTGATCGCGCTCAACATAGTGCCGTATTGATTGGTGAGCGGAAAATAACAGTACGAGTATTGGTAGGGATTATCGATCTGAAACGTGCCGGCGGAATCGATAAACCGGTAATATTGAGATTTTTTTCGGTTCGGCATACTAGAACTATTTTATAGCATATTCTTTATTTTTCACCTGTTTTTTCTTATAATAGAAGATAGTATATGAGATATACACTTTACCTTATTATTTTACTGGCGAGCGTAGTGTTATCCGGCTGCCGGCAGGAGATGCCCGCGCCAATCGAATTGACATTATTCTATTCGCCGCACTGTCATGCCTGTCATGAGGTGATGGCTGATTTCCTTCCGGCACTCTTAGAAAAATATAAAGAGTATATAGTGCTGGCTGAATATGACAGCGACCAGGCTGAGAATCTAGCCAGGCTGCGCGGACTTACCGAACGGTTTGACCGGGGAAACTCCTATATCCCGGCGATCCTTATCAGTGAGCATTTCCTTATGGGAAAAAAAGAGATTTACGATACATTGGAAGAAAATATTATTGAGGTCTTGAAACAGAACGGGGTCACGCCTGCCCGTTGAGCGATGTCTATGCGCCGGATTATTTTTGCGATTTTTTTATTTCTTACGGCTTTTTCCTGCCTGGCTTATGGCCAGAAAGTAGAGATACTTTATTTTTATTCCGATACCTGCGGCGTGTGCCTTTCGCTTAAACAGGAATTCCTTCCGGAATTTAAGGAAAAATATAAGAATGATGTCGTATTCACCGAATTAAGCATCTATCAAAAAGAGAATCTGGAAAGGTTATTCTCGATTGCCGAGACACTGGGTGAAAAAAAACCGATGGTTCCGGCGATCGTCGTTGCCGATAATCTGCTTATCGGTAAAGAGCAGATAAAAGCGCGTCTGGGATCTATCGTGAACGGATTGCTTGAGGGCGGCAGTACCTTCGCTCATCGGAGCGAGATTTCGGTAGAGGAGGTGTTCGGAACCCTTTCGGTCGCGGCCCTTATCGGTGCCGGATTACTTGACGGGATCAATCCGTGCGCGTTTGCCGTGATCGTATTTTTTATTTCTTTTCTTTCGGTCTACGGCTATGACCGCCGTGAAGTCTTCGCTATAAGTGTTTTTTACATTCTTGCGGTATTTCTTACCTATTTCGCAATGGGGTTAGGGTTGTTTAAATTTGTTTACGCATTACAGGGGTTTTATGTCCTGGTAAAGATATTTTACTATACGGTCGCCGGCGTCTGTTTCGTGCTGGGGAGCCTGGCGATATACGATTATGCCGTTTTCCGGAAAAAGAACAGCGCCGGAACTCAACTATTGCAGTTGCCGTCGTTCATCAAGAAAAAGATCAATGTGGTCATCGGAGAAAAGTTGCGTCATAAACAGGGAGGAATGCTATGGCTTGCGGCTATTTCTTTCAGTGTCGGGGTCATGGTCTCTCTCCTGGAGGCGGTATGTACCGGGCAGGTGTATGTGCCGACGATATTCTTTATCCTTAAACTGCCTCATCTGAGGGTAAGAGCCTTTTTTTATCTTATTTTCTACAATGTGATGTTCATCCTGCCGCTGGCGGTGATTTTTATCCTTTCTTTCCTGGGAGTGAGTTCGGTACGGTTCAATTCATTTCTGAAAAAAAATCTTGGTATAATCAAATTATTAATGGCATTTCTTTTCTTCGCCTTAGGCACGGCGATCCTCTCTTTACACTGATGCGCGTACCGTTTCTTCTTTTTGCCGACGATCAGGGGACGATTTATTCTCATCCTTTTTTACGGATGACGGCTCAGTGTAGTGATACCTATATCGTGCCGGCGCCCGATGAACTGGTCACCTTACCCGAAGGCAGTACTCTTTTTTATCTTCCCCGGAGGTTCCCGGTCGGGATGGATCCCCGTACAAAAAAGGTTGAAGTGCTTACCGAATATGCCGGCCGGCCGGTCCATGCGGTTTCGGCTTTTCTTATCCCGGCGTTTTTACGGCTTTATCATCCGGCTTTTTCTTTAGACACACGTGCTCGATTTGAAAAACTGCCGTTATGGGCCTATACTGCCTGCGGATCTTACGGAGGTCGTACCTATGTAACCGCGCTACGGGTCGACCGGCGTGTACGGCAGAGCCCCCGGTTTTACGATAATCGCTTACTCAAAAGACAAGTCCGCCGGTTTTTAAAAAAATATCCCTCAAACCGGCTCATCCAGCATCTTGCCCATTGCGCGTTGAACTATAATTGCCTGGCGGCAAAGAATCTGTTTTTTGAACGTTGGGAAGCGCCGTTACCGACATCCCCCGGCTGTAATGCCCGGTGCATAGGCTGCCTTTCTTATCAGAAAGACGGATGTGTTTCTTCTCATGACCGTATCGGGTTTACGCCCACGCCGGATGAAATCGTTCAGGTCGCCGTACCTCACCTTAAGATTGCCCGGGAAGCTCTGGTCAGTTTCGGCCAGGGATGTGAAGGGGAACCTTTGATGCAGGCCTCCGTGATCGAAAAAGCCGTCCGTAAAATACGCAACGTTACCTCGCGTGGCACGCTCCATATGAACACTAACGCCAGCCTTCCCGGCGCTATTGAAACGCTTTGTCGGGCAGGGGTTGATTCATTCCGGGTAAGCCTCAACAGTACCCGTCCCTTTTATTACCGGCGTTATTTCCGACCGCGGGGATATGATTTCGTCGATGTGATCCGTTCGATCCGTATTGCCAAAAAATACGGAAAATTTGTCGCGGTGAACCTGCTGGCTTTTCCCGGTTTTACCGACCAGGATGACGAGGCCAAAAGTCTGTTTTCTTTTCTTAAAGCTACCGCTGTCGATATGGTCCAGTTTCGTAACCTGAATATCGACCCGGCGGTCTATTTCACATGCTGTGGGCCGCTACGAAATTACCGGGGGATAAAAAAACTCATCACCCAGGTCCGCCGGAAATTTCCGGCATTAAAGATCGGTTATTTCAACCTTCCCAAAGAAATATTTCGCACTTTTTGAGAGGTTTTGATAGAATGAAATGAGGCTGATGATCACCAGATAAAAAAACAACGATCGTCTGTGCTCATTGAGGAGGTAGACTATGGCATCGCAAGAGGTAGAATTGACCATTCCGATCGCGTTTAAAGACGAACCGTTTTTCCATTACATCAGTACCCATTTTGATGTAGTCCCGAATATTTTGGAAGCTTCGTTCTCTACGGAAATGGGATGGGCGATCGTCCGGTTCGAAGCCGCGGAGGAAGAGCTTACCCGGCTTTTTGATTTTTTGATTGATAAAGGTGTTAAAATCGAATCTCGTTAAAGAGAAGATCAAAGAAAATCTTACTGTCGTGCTGGCCTCGCCGCAGATCCCCGAGAATATCGGGTTGGTCGCGCGCGTCTTGAAAAATATCGATTGTGCCCGGTTAGCTATCGTCACAGGAATGCTTGCCCCCAAATCGTTCGAGACGGCAAAACGGGCCAGAGATATACTGGAAAATTCTCCGGTATATCCTACCCTAGACCAGGCGCTTTCATCGGCCCATTTTGTCTATGGGACTACCCGCCGCAGGCGTCAATATCGTACCGTATATAATTTTCAGGATATGGTACCTACCATAGTAAATCTTGCCTCTCATCGTAAAGTTCATATAGTGTTCGGTAAAGAGAATTTCGGGTTATCGCAGGAAGAAATCGAAAAATGCGACGATATTTTTTATATCCCGGCAAATCCCGGATTCCCTTCCTATAATCTTGCTTCAAGCGTAGGGATTGTCTGTTATACGATTTCCCAGTATGTAGAAAAAACGGTCACGCTAAGTAAGTTCGATATCGCGTCCCATAAAGACCGTCAGGCGCTGTTCGCTTTTATGGAAGAAAGTCTTCTTACCCGCAGGATAAAACAATCTCAGGCGAAATCTTTAACCAATACGTTCCGGCGTATTTTTTCCCGGACTCAACTTACCCGCCGGGAAGTCGAGGGTTTAAAGAGTTTTTTCCTGAAATTAAGGTAAAAAAACGAAGAAACCGGTCTATGTAAGGAATTTCTTGACTTAATTTCGATTTATGCTACCATTGTCTAATTATGTGGGCAATAGTCGAGATAGCAAAAAAACAGTATATTGTATCTGAAGGCGAAACCATTGCCGTAGAAAGGCTTAAGGGGGAAGGGCCTTTTGTATTTGAGGATGTACTTTTGTGTGGGGCCGAGGGTACAGTCCAAATCGGTAAGCCGTATTTAAAGAACGTAAAGATCAAAGCCGACCTCGTCGAAGAGAAAAAAGCCAAAAAAGTAGTCGTCTATAAATTCAAAAGAAGAAAAAAGTACCGTAAAACTCGCGGCCATCGTCAGATTCATACTTACCTCAAGATTTCTAAAATAACTGTAAAAAAATAACGGTGATTATCGATCGTGTCTCTGTTTTTGTTCGAGCCGGTAAAGGCGGTGACGGAGCGGCTTCTTTTTTTCGTCACGGGCATACCCGCACTCCGGACGGCGGTGACGGAGGCCGTGGCGGTGATGTCGTGTTTGTCGTCGACAGTAACCTGTATGATTTAAGTAAGTTCCGTAAAAGTAAAAGATATAAAGCGTCCGGCGGCGGCGATGGCGGTCCTCAACGTAAACACGGAAGAGACGGCGAGACTCTGTTACTGCATGTCCCCTGCGGGACGATCATCCGGGATCATCAGGAAGATCTTCTTGCCGACCTTTTAAAAGAAGACGAACGGTTTTTCATCTTACACGGCGCCCCCGGCGGAGAAGGTAGTTGCCAGCACGGTCAGGCCCAATGCGGTTCTCCTGGCGAGGAAAAGGAAGTCATCCTGGATTATCGTATTCCCAATGATGTCGCTTTTGTCGGATTTGCCAATACCGGAAAGACTTCCTTGGTCAACGCGCTCAGCGGGCAGAATTATAAAGTCGCGGCATACCCGTTTACTACATCGCATTGCCGGTGGGCGGTATGCGAATATAAATTCAAACGGTTTACCGTGCTCGATACGCCGCCGGTCACCGCTCATGATGATCTGCGGGAAGAAGTATTCTTAAAACATCTCTCCCGTAGTAAGATAATTGTTGTGGTAAGCGATAATAAAGAAGATATGCAGTCCCAGCGGCGTATTATCGAAGAGAAACTTGCCCGATTCGATCCGGAATACCTCAAGAAAAAATTTTTTTACTTGTTCTCTAAAATTGATACAATAAAGAGAGATTTTAGAGTCAAAAAGTGGCTACCGGTATCGGTAACCGACCGGGAAACCATTGATACTTTTATTACTCATATCTTAAAGGAATTGTATGAGGACAAAAATTAAACGGATCGTGGTAAAAATCGGCAGCAGCGTCATCGCTCCCGCCGGCAGACTCGATTCGGCGCTGGTCGCGTCACTGGTGAAAGATATCGTCAACGTTGAAAAAAAAGGATACCAAGTGATCGTGGTCTCTTCCGGCGCGATCGCCTGCGGCCTGAATAAAATGGGATATAAGAAACGTCCCTCGGATACCCATTCGCTTATGGCCCTTTCCTCGATCGGGCAGATATTGCTTATGGATGTATTTAACGAAAAATGTAAAAAACATAAACGGGCCTGTGCCCAGATCCTGCTCACCTGGGAAGATTTCGATGAACGTGAACGGTTCATTAATATCGGGAAGACCGTCGATACACTGCTGGCGATGAAAGTGATCCCGGTGATCAATGAGAATGACGCGATCTCCTATAAAGAGATCCGGTTCGGCGATAACGACCATCTCTCGGCCTTGGTCGCTAATCTGGTCGAAGCCGAACAATTGATCATACTTTCCGATGTGGAGGGATTGATGGACGGCGATGTCGTCGTAAGAGAAGTGTCCCGGCTTGACGAAAAAATAAAGACGTTGGTCAAACAGGATAAAAAAGTACATACCGTAGGGGGGATGGTGACCAAACTGAAAGCTGCCGGGATCGCCATATCGTTAGGCGTAAGGACGGTCATCGCCTGCGGCCGCAGGAAAAATGTGCTTTCTGCGATCGTTGCCGGCAAAGAAATCGGTACCGTGTTTTTACCGTTATCACAGGAAAAAGCGAAAGCCCGGAAACGCTGGTTTGCCTATAATAAAAAAGTAAAAGGGAAGCTATGTATCGATGAAGGAGCGGCCGACGCCCTGCTTAATAAAGGAAAGAGTCTGTTGGTTGTAGGTATTTGTAAAGTTGAAGGGGCGTTCGTGAAAGGGGATACGGTTCATGTGGTCGATACCCAAGGGTGCTTGCTGGGGCATGGTTTGGTCAATTACGCGGCCCAGGATCTGCAGGAACGAAGAGAGCGGAAATTCGAACACGAGGTGATCCATCGCGATAATTTTTTGAAAAGTTTTGAAGGGATCTGTTACTATTGATTTTACGGGAACCCGCAACGGAAATATCATGAACGACTATGTGACCCAGTTGGTACAAAAAGCGCGTAAGGCGAGTTTCCTTCTGGTGAGTCTTTCGACTGCCCAGAAGAACCGTGTGTTGAGGACTATGGCTAAAACGCTTATCGAGCATAAAGCGTATATCCTCAAAGAAAATAAGCGTGATCTGGCGGCGGCCCAGGAAAATAAATTGAAACAGAGTTTCATTGACCGGTTAGCGCTCGATGTCAAACGGGTAACACAGATGAGTGATTCTTTGCGGGAAGTCGCAAGGCTCCCCGACCCGGTAAACCAGTTGATCGGGAGAAATGTGCGTCCTAACGGGATGATCTTGGAGAAAAGAAGAGTTCCCCTCGGGGTCGTGTTGATCGTATATGAAGCCCGGCCGAATGTGACCAGCGATTGTATCGGATTATTATTTAAGACTTCAAATATCGGGATCCTCCGGGGAGGAGGAGCTTCGCTCTCTTCGAACCGGGCGATAGGGAAAGTGTTACAACAGGCGCTTGAGGCGAACAAGATAACGTATCCGGTGTTTTTCATCGTTGACCGGCCGGACCGCAATGTAGTAGACAGATTGCTTGCACAGGAAGAATATATTGACTTGGTAATTCCCCGGGGCGGCGAAACATTGATCCGTAAGGTCGTTGAACACTCGCGTATCCCGGTGATCAAACACTATAAAGGAATCTGTCATATTTTTGTCGATAAAAGTGCCCTGCAACGGATGGCATTAAAGGTGTGCGTGAACGCAAAAGTCCAGCGGCCGTCGGTATGTAACGCAGTCGAGACTATTTTGGTCCATCGGGATATCGCTTCTACTTTTTTGCCGCGTCTGGCCAAGGAATTAGAAAAATATAAAGTGATTATCAAAGGAGATCCTCAGGTATGCCGTATCCTTCCCGGCGCGCAAAAAGCTGGTGCGGCCGATTGGAGTGAAGAATATCTGGATCTTATCGTTGCGATCAAGATCGTCAAAGATGTCGATGAAGCGGTTCTTCATATCAATACCTACGGCTCGCGGCATACCGATAGTATCCTCACCAGAAACGATATGAATGCCCGGAAATTCATCCGGGAAGTAGACTCGGCCTGTTGTTTCGTGAATATTTCTACGCGATTCAGCGACGGATATGAGTTCGGGTTAGGCGCCGAAATCGGCATTTCTACCGATAAGCTTCATGCCCGCGGTCCGATGGGCCTGGAAGAACTGACCACGTATAAATGGATCGCCTACGGCGAAGGACAAATACGGGAGTAAACGATCGCCCCGATTCCATCGGGGCTCGGACGATCATTCGTCCGGCATCACCGGACTCATTCGGACGAGAGACGCAAAGAAAGTCGTCCTTCGTCCGAGCGACTGAGAAGGAGCGGTCGTCCGTCGGATAAATCGTAGACTTATGAAGATCGGAATTTTAGGAGGGACATTTAATCCGCCGCATATCGGTCATTGTATCCTTGCCCAGGAGATGTTAGATACACTTTGTTTAGACAAGATCTTTTTCATCCCTACGAATATCTCTCCGCACAAGAAAGGAGCAAAGATGGTGCCGTCTCATCATCGTTACGCGATGGTCGAGTTGATGGTGAAAGATAATCCGCAGTTTTCGGTCATCGACTATGAGATCGCCCGCGAAGGAGTGTCCTATACGGTCGAGACCCTGGAATATCTTAAAAAACAGTACCCGCTTGATCGGTTCTATTTGATTATCGGATCCGACTTGGCTTGTGAATTTGGAGATTGGCGCCAACCTCAACGGATAAAAGAATTAGCGCAGGTAGTCGTTGCCCGGCGCCGGGAGTTTCCCTCTCCCGGTAACAGTTCTTTTTTACCGGTCGATATCCTCCAGATCGACATATCTTCTTCATGCATCCGCCGGATGAGAAAAAACAACCTTTCGATACGTTACCTGGTCGCCCCCGGTGTCGGTGAGTATATCCATACGCATAAATTATATCTTATTTAGATCGATTAAAATCCTTGAGAATATCGGATTAAATGGTAAAATTTTGTTTTAACCAGAGAAAGAAGATATGAAATCAAAAACCAGAAAAAATGCGATTACATTCGGCACCGACGGATGGCGTGCGGTTATCGGCGATGATTTTACCTTTGAAAACGTAAGGATCGTCGCTCAAGCGGTCGCGGATTATCTTAAAGGGAAAAAACAAAAGAGGATAGTTATCGGGTACGATACCCGTTTTCTTTCCCGGGAATTCGCCGAGGAAGTTGCGATGGTAGGCGCCGCTGCCGGTCTCAAAACGGTTATTTCCGACCGGCATGTCCCTACGCCCGTGGTAAGTTTTAATACCCGCCAAGGGAAATACGATCTGGGAATAATGATCACCGCGTCCCATAATCCCGGTAAATTTAACGGGATCAAGATCAAGACTCCCGAAGGGGGAGCTGCCGATAAACAACTTACCGATAAAGTGGAACGGCTGTTGTATAAGACTCCTCCTCACACAATCGATCCCGGAGGTGCCCGGCGGAAAAAACTGATTGTTGATGGTGACCTTGTCACCGGATACAAAAAATTTTTAAGATCGTTTGTGAATATCGCTAAGATCCGTAAACTCAAACTGAAAGTATTGATCGATCTTATGCACGGGGCCGGTGGCAGCTTCGTGGAAGAGATCGTGGGTCTTAAGAATATGAAGATCGATTACCTTCGTAAAGAATACAATCCGTCTTTTGGCGGTATGCATCCCGAACCGATCGAGGAAAATCTTGCCGAGCTCATGAGCCGGGTGAAAAAAGAGAAGTATGATCTGGGATTTGCTCTGGACGGGGATGCCGATCGTATTGCTCTGGTTGATGCTCAAGGTCATTACATAGGGGCCCAGATCATCCTGCCGCTTCTGGCGGTGCATTGTATCAAGAACCGGCGCGCCAAAGCCGGAATCGGGAAAACTGTGGTCGGCAGTAATCTTATCGATAACGTCGCCTTAGGCCTTCGCGCCGAATGTTTTGAGACTCCGGTGGGATTCAAATATATTACGAATTTATTCAGAGAAAAACTTATTTCTATCGGCGGCGAAGAAGCCGGCGGTATCGGCTTTGCCGGATATATCCCCGAGAGGGATGGGACCGCCGCGTTTCTTATGGTATTGGAAATGATGGCCAGCGAGGGAGTTTCGTTTGAACGTCTTTGCCGCGACCTCCAGAAAAAATACGGCCGCTGGTACTACCAACGCACTTCTATTCCTTTGAGAAGTTCTCAAGTGAATCTCGATAAATTAAAACCCCCCTCATCTCTTCTGGGCAAGCCGGTTACAAGGATCAATCGGCTTGATGGCATTAAATTGATCGCATCCGACTGCTGGCTCATGTTTCGGGCCTCCGGCACCGAACCGATCGTGCGGGTGTATGCTGAAGCCCAATCCGCAAAGAAAACGGAAACTCTCCTTACGTTGGGTAAGAAGTTGATTAATGCTTTATAATTTTATACGTTTTTGTGTGTTCTGCTTTTTACGGATCTTTTTTAGACTTGAGATCCAGGGAATCCATAACATTCCCCGCCAGGGGGCGTTTATCCTCGCTTCTAACCATGTGAGCAATCTGGACCCTCTGGTAGTGGGGATCCTGCCTCGGGGTAAGATCTATTTTCTTGCCAAAGAAGAGTTATTTTCTCCCGCGCCTTGGGGCGCCTGTTTACGGTTTGTCGGCGCGGTCCCTTTAAAAAGAGGCCGGGCTGATTTAGGGGCGATGAAGACAGCGGTTATGTGCCTTAAAAACGGCCGGCCGTTGGTGATCTTCCCTCAGGGTGGCCGCGGAAAAGAAAAAGCCAAGCCCGGGGTAGGATTTCTTTATAAGAAATCCGGAGTTCCTTTGATCTTAGCGAAAGTCGAAGGGACCGATAAGGTCCTGCCTAAGGGTAAAAAATGGTGCTCTTTTGGCCGGATCCGGGTGATTATCCAGAAGGCCGAATCTATCGATAAAACTCAAAATCCTCAAGATATCTCAACTCAGATCCTCGAACATATAAAAAGAATAGTTTATCATTGACAAAAAAATTGAATTAAGAGATAATTGTAAACATTTAAAATGATCTCGATATCATCGGGAGGATAGAGCTTTGTTCCCTTACGGGAAAAAAGGGCTCTCTCCGCAGAAAGTCTTCGGTGACTGACCTTTCATATCAAAGATATCAAAGGGCTGCTCATTACAAAGGAGGAGATTAAAGGTGACAGGTAATTCTACAGAATTAGAAAACGCATATTTCGATTCGATCAGAGAATTGAAAGAAGGGGAGATCGTCGAAGGTCAGATCGTCGCGGTGACCCCGCGTGAGGTCATTGTCGATGTCGGCTATAAATCGGAAGGTATTATTTTCCGTGAAGAGTTCGTCGGCGTAAAAGACCTGGAAAAACTCGATAAGATCGAGGTGTTCGTCGAAAATGTCGAAGACGAAGAAGGGAAAGTAATCCTTTCTTACCGTAAAGCTCAGGAAGTAAAGGGCTGGAGCCAGCTCGTAAACGAATTCAAAGAAGGAGACCTGGTCGAAGGTGTCGTGAGCCGTAAAGTAAAAGGCGGGTTCATGGTAAATGTGTTTGGAGTCGAAGGGTTCCTGCCGCAGAGCCTTTCCACGTTTAAAGGGTCCGAGTTCAACGTAGTAGGGGAAAAATTCTATTTTCAGATCCTTAAATTGAGCAAAACGAAAAGTAATTTTATCGTTTCCCGTAAAGATGCGATCCGTCTGGAGAAAGAGATGGCGCGTAAGACGCTCTGGGAAAGCCTCAAGATCGGTGAGGTACGCAAAGGCAAAGTGAAAAGTGTCACCAATTTCGGCGCGTTTGTCGATTTAGGGGGAGTAGACGGTCTGTTGCATATCGCCGATATGAGCTGGAAAAAAGTATCGCATCCCTCCGAAGTAGTCGCGGTCGGTGATGAGATCCAGGTGATGATTTTGAGTTACGACCAGGAAAAAGGGAAGATCTCTCTGGGGTTAAAACAGATGATGCCCGATCCCTGGCTCGATATCGACAAGAAATATAACTTGAATTCAGTGATTAAAGGAAAAGTGGTAAATATCCAGAATTACGGCGTATTTCTGGAATTAGAAAAAGGGATCGAAGGGTTAGTCCATATCAGTGAGATCTCCTGGTCAAAGAAATTCCTTAATCTTAATGAGCTGTTCGCTATCGGGGATATCATCGAGGCGAAAATAATCGGTATCGATGTGGAAAGCCGCAAGATCTCCTTGAGTATAAAACAGATAGAAAAAGACCCGTGGGATGAGATCGAAAGCATGGTAACTATTGATTCTCAGATCCAAGGTAAGATCGTAGGATTCGGCGAAGGCTGCGCCTATGTCGAACTGGATAACGGGTTGGAAGGGATCATCTATAACGAAGATATTTCCTGGACCAAACGGGTCCTGCGGGCTCAGGAGATGCTGAAACGTTCCCATACCTATGAAGTGAAAGTGTTGGGATTGGACCGGACCAATCGCCGGGTGATCGTCGGGATAAAACAGCTTATTGCCGATCCCTGGAACGACATTCTTGAAAAATATCCGTTAGGGACAGTGATCGACGGAGAAGTGGTGAAAGTCACCAATTTCGGGGTGTTCGTGAAAATCGAAGAAGAGCTTGAAGGATTGGTATTTGCCGGTGAAATGGAAAAGGCGACGATGGATTCTTTAAAACCGAGAGATACGATCAAAGCCAAGATCATTAAAATCGATCCTGCCTCGGCAAAAATTGGTCTTTCTACCAAAATCGATGAACAAGATCAGACAGACTCTTGAATGTATAAAAGCCAATAGTATCGACTGTATTTCTCAGGAAGAACTCACCAATAAGCTTCAAAAAGTATCTCGTACTCGCGGGGGGCTTAAGATAAAGATCGGATTCGACCCTACCGCAAAAGATATCCATCTTGGCCATACCGTTCTATTACGTAAATTACGTGCACTTCAGGAATTAGGCCACACCGTATATTTCATCGTCGGAGATTTCACCGCCCGTATCGGCGATCCTTCCGGCCGCAATGAATTGCGTCCGGCACTGAGCGATCGCGAGATCCGCGCCCACGCCAGGACCTATACTTCCCAGTGCTTTAAGATCCTGGATAAAAAGAAGACCAGAGTGATCTTCAATAGTATCTGGTACCGTGCATTCACTTTGAATGATTTTTTTCCGCTGTTAAGCCGGTATACCGTAGCCCGGATGATCGAACGCGATGATTTTTCCCTCAGGCTCAAAGAAGGCAAGCCGCTTTCGCTTTTGGAACTTGTGTATCCGTTGATCCAAGGATACGATTCAGTGAAACTTGCCGCCGATATCGAATTTGGAGGAACCGACCAGAAATTCAATCTTATTGTCGGAAGGCATCTTCAGGAATCATTCGGATTGCCGCCGCAGGTCGTGGTCACTATGCCGTTACTGGTCGGTCTTGACGGGAAGAATAAAATGTCCAAGTCACTGGGGAATTATATCGGAATTACCGATCATCCTCAGGATATGTTCGGCAAGGTCATGAGTATTTCCGATGAGCTTATGTATGACTATTACCGGTTGCTTACCGATATCGATCTTGATGAAGTAAAAAAAATGCATCCTAAAGAGGCAAAACTCTTTTTAGCATCTACGTTGGTAGAGACGTATCACTCAGCGCTTTCGGCTCGGAAAGCCCGGGAAAATTTTGAAAAAGTCTTTTCTCAAAAAGAGTTACCTCAGGATATTCCGGTATACCGGGCCGATTCAGATCCCGTCGATATCATAGAGGCCATTACCCAGAGCGGTTTAGTCTCCAGTAAACGCGAAGCTCGGCGGCTCTTGGAACAGAAGAGTATTACCAGCGGTACGCTGGTGATCACCGAGCAGTCGTTGTCAATCCCTCCGGAAGGGAAAGTGTTAAAGATCGGCAAACGCCGGTTCCTGCGTATTATTCTTAAAAAATAGCCCTTCTTATTTGAATAGAGGAATAGAAATAATAGAATATGAGGGGTTTTTGGTAAATGAAGCAAAATGATTTGTTTTATCACTGTAATCGGTGAGTGCAAGCTCGCTAAAAATGAGAAATTGACAGAAAAAGGAAATTCCATATAATAAATTGTATATCTCAAGGGGAATCTGACCCACTTTTCGTTTTATTAAAAGCGGTATCCCTCGTAATGATTTGTAACATAGAGCGTCCATTAACGGAATGGCCTTTATTGAGTTAGATTTATTTATAATAAAAACGAGAGGTGTGTGTTGAGTCAGAAAAGTAAGGTTCTCCTTTTTTCTTTATGTACGTTATTATTATGGGGGTGTAGCCAGGCCCCTCGCACTCAGGGATTAGTCGTCTGGCACTGGTTGACCGATCGTCAGGATGCTCTCAATGATCTGGCCGTTCAATACCAGGAAAAAACCGGTATCCCCGTCGAATTCAAATTGTTCTTCCCTGCCGATATCTATTCCCAAAAAGTCATTGCCGCAGCCCGTGCCGGCAATCTTCCCGATATCTTCGGTATTCTCGGTGAAAAAAAGATATTGGGTTCGTTCATAAAAGCCGGACATATTCTCGATCTTACCTCTTATATGGAGAAAGATAATCACAAATGGCAAAATTCATTTTATCCTCAGACGTTAGCCGTTACCCAGTTCAAAAAAGATAATTTCTATAAAGTGCCTCCCGGGACCTATGCGGTCCCTATCGACACTACAGTGATGCAGTTCATCTATAACCGGTCTGTTTTTCAACAGGTCGGACTTGATCCTAACCGTGGCCCCCGGACGTTTGATGAGTTCATTGCGGTGGCTAAGCAGGTGAAAGAAAACCTGGGGATCGACGGATTTGTCTGCGGGTGGGGCGAAGGGTGGTTGCTGAATGCTTTGGCGACAGAATGGGCGATTAACCTTATGGGTGAAGAAAAATTTTTGAATACTATCGCCGGGACCGTTTCCTATACCGACCCTCAATGGATAAAAGTGTTCAGCCTGTTCATGAAATTGAAAGAATCAGGGGTATTGGCTTCTAATATCGAAAAGATGACGAATAAAGAAGCCGAAGACGCGTTCGCCAAAGGGAAAGCCGTCTTTTCTTTTAACGGGAGCTGGGCGGTAAATGTATATCGACAGTTGAATCCGCGGTTGGATTACGCGTTTTTTTCGTTACCGGAAGTCTCGGACAAATATCCCGAAAAGATATGGGGCGGCGCGGGCACCTCATTTATGGTCCATGCCCGGTCAGCGCAGAAAGAAGAAGCAGTGCGTTTCCTGGAATGGATCACACAAAACCTTCAACAGGAATTCCTGGTCCTCAAGACTAACAATCTGCCGGCAGTAAAAATGGACCCGGAAAAGTTCCCTTCGATCCTGAAGACGTTAGGGAACGATCTGAAGATGAGCGTAGAAGATTTTCCCGGTAGCAGCCCCCGTCCCGAACTGGAAAAATTGACTCATCCCAACGTGTGGCCGAAAAACGAAGATGCCCGGGTCATTGAAGTGATGAACCGGGGTCTGCAGCAGATCATCATGGGGCTTAAGACTCCCCAGGGGGTGGCTCAGGAGATTCAAGCCGTAAAAGAAAGAGTTTCTCAATTATGAACGGAAAGTTACGCGATAAACTGACCAGTTTCGCTTTTGTCTGGCCGGCGTTGCTTATCTTTTCGATATTTTATATCTACCCTTTCTTTTATACCTTTATTTTAAGTTTCCAGGAATATGATTTTATTTCTTCTCCGCAGTTTGTCGGGCTGTCCAATTTCCGGGAAGTATTGTTCGGAGATAAAGAGTGGTGGCCTTCGATGTATAACGGCGCGTTCATCACTTTCTGGGCGCTTACTTTTCAGAATATTTTTGCCTTTATGTTGGCGTTGGCGGTAGATAAAGTGCTGCGCTTGAAGAAATTTTATCGGGTAGTCTTTTTTATCCTGCCGGTACTTTCAGAGATCATCATCGGGTTATTGATGAAACAACTGCTTATTTCCGAACCGGTCGGCCGGGATGTGTTCAACCAGTTCTTAGGCCGTCTGGGAATGGGGTTTCTCGTTCAGGATTGGCTGGGGACTGACCGGGTACGATTGATCACCGCGCTTGTCCATTGCTGGAAAGGATTCGGTTGGGCATTTGTGATTCTTTTAGCGGGACTTCAGAGTATTCCCGAACAGCTTTATGAAGCGGCCCGTATCGACGGAGCGAACGCCTGGCATAGTTTTACTAAGATCACCGTTCCGTTAGTCATGCCGGTGATCACTCTGGTGATCGTGTTGACCATCCTGGGGACGATGCAGGCGTTTGCGATGATTTTGGCGTTGACCGGCGGAGCCGGCGGGTTGACTGAGGTGCCGGTGATGCGTATTTATAATCACTTGCGGTTCTCTTTAGTAGGTCTTGCCTGTGCCGAAGGGGTCATCTTAGGTATAGTATTGATCTTGGTGTCGTTTACCATGTTTTTTATTTCCAAAAAGATCAGGGAGAAATACGGTGTATTACCGAGCTAAAAAGATAATCATTTTAGTGATCCTGCATGCGTTTTTGATGAGTGTCGCGTTAAGCTGTATATTGCCTTTTTTATGGATGGTAAACGTATCGTTCAAGACGCAAAGCGAATTCGATAGCGATTACGGTTTGGGGCTGGCCCATGCGTTTAATGTAGATAATTATAAAGTGGTATTTTTTGAGGAAGGCTTCTGGCTTTATTTTTTAAACAGCGTGTTTTATACGTTTGTCACGGTGATCCTTATCGTGTTTGTATCGTCACTCTCAGCGTATGCCTTTTCCCGGCTGGACTTCTGGGGCAAAAATGTGCTTTTCTATATGTTCCTGGCGGCGATGATGATCCCGCTTCCGGCCGGATTTGTGCCGGTATATGTGTTGCTTAACAAATTCCATTTAGTCAACCGTACCGGATATGTATTCGCGATGAGTAATATGGGGCTGTCGTTGAGCATGTATCTTTTAAAAACGTTTTTTGACCAGTTACCCCGGGACCTGGAAGATGCTGCCCGTATCGATGGCTGCAATAAACTTCAGATCTGGTGGAACGTGGGGCTGCCCCTGGTCGCTCCGGCATTGGCGGTGGTCGTTATTTTCAATGCCCTGAACGTATGGAATGAATTCGTATTGGCGTCTTTACTGTTTACCGATTATAGTTTTATGCCGCTTCAGGTAGGGTTGATGGAGTTTGCCAATAAGATGGTTACTCAACACACGCTCATTATGGCGGCATTGACCGTTGCCGCTTTGCCGATAATCCTGCTGTATATAAAAATGCAAAAACATTTCGTAAAAGGGCTTACCGCCGGAGCAGTCGTAGGATGAGAAACAAGTCACAAAGTCACAAAGTCACAAAGTCACCCCGTGAGCTTCGCAACGGGGCAAGCACGTTACACGTATTGAGGGGAATACTTATCATCGGTGCGCTGATGCTCGGGTGCACTGGTGCTCAGGGGTGGGCTCAAGATAACCCTGATGTCGGCGTGGTACAGGAAGAAGGAACGGCCGGACCGGAAGCTAAAGAAATGCCGGATTCAAGCGATTATGTGCGGAAAGCCTGGGCCGCTCAAGGCCAGGGACAGTGGGAAAAAGTGTATGGATTGACCGATGCCTGTATCGCCTTGTTTTCCGGGGAGGCCGATCAACTTGCCGGTAATCTTTCCGGAGTACCTCCTAAAGGCGAAGAAGATACGTATAAAGTGATGAATGATGTCGCGGTATGTTATTTTATCAAAGGAGAAACGTTACGTAACGAAGGGATGATCCTTAAAAATGAGACCGAAAAGGGGCCGGTTCAGGAAAAATTCGACGCGGCCGTTTCGATACTTAGAGAAGTAGTCGAAAAATATCCTTATGCTCAGGCGTTTGATCCGCGCGGATGGTACTGGTCAGTCAAAGAAAAGGCTCAAAAGGTCATCCAGCAGATCGTCGAAGGCGGCGGATGCCCGATAGAGGAAAACCCTCTTCAGAAAGACGTATTTATCACCCTGTATGATGAAGGAGCCGAATTCCCGGTTGACTATAAGAAGTACGGCGAATTTACCGGAAAAGGCACCAAAGAATACGAGTATATATTGAAAGACCCTATCGGTTTAGGTAAAGCGGTGGGAGAAGGGATATATCCGAATTCTACTTCACTTAAATTTGACAGTGAATTCACCAAGATTAAAAAAGAGCTGTTTAAAGTGGACCATTGGGAAGTGCTTAATAGCCGGGATATGCGTATGGCTTTTTATAAATGGAATATCGCTCCCGAACCGGAGGGAGTAAGATTATTTTATATTGCCAGTATTCTCGAACGCAGCGGATTGATCCGCCATGCGATTAAAGCGTACTATGCGGTTTTGGTCCATTTTCCTCATACGTACGGCTGGACTTATTGGCATACTCCCTGGTATCCGGGTAAGGTCGCTCTCTACCGGATAAAAAGCCTTCTGCGTGATCATCCCGAATTAGGGGTACGTCTGGACGGCGCTTCGGTCGAAGTCGTCAACGGATACGATAATAATATCCGTAACGATATTTTTGTAGTCGATCCCGGACAGTTAAGAAAACTGTCGCTCTGGGAAAAGATCTGTTTTCGGGGGATAGAAAAGCATCCGTTACACGAGGTGGTTGAAAAAAGAGGCGGAGATTTTATGAGCCTTGTAAAATATACAAATGGCGATTGGCAACTTTTGATGAACGGTAAGCCGTTTATACTGAAAGGGATCACCTATGACCCTACAAGAGTCGGTGAATCACCGGATAACGGGACTCTGGAGAATTGGACTACTCAGGATATCAATAATAATGGTATCATCGACGCGCCTTACGAGTCATGGGTCGATACGAACGAAAATAATATTCGCGATGAGACCGAACCGATTACCGGGGATTTTCAGTTGATGAAAGAGATGGGGGTGAATTGTATCCGTTTATACCACCATCCTCGGCATCCCGATAAAGAGCTCCTGCGTAAGATGAATAAAGAATACGGTATCTATGTGACGTTAGGAGATTTTCTGGGAAAATATACGATAGGAAGTAAAGCTCCCTGGGCCGAAGGAACCGACTATGATAATCCCGAGCATAAAGCGAACATGATGGAGAGCGTAAAGCAGATGGTCAATGAGTTTAAAGATGAGCCGTATGTGGTCATGTGGCTGTTAGGCAACGAGAACGTATACGGGTTAGGTTGTAATGCCGATAAAAAACCGGAAAGTTTTTTTAAATTTGTAAATGAAGTCGCTAAAATGGTCAAGACGATGGACCCTTATCATCGTCCGGTCGCGATTGCTTCCGGAGATATCCTCTTTTTGGATCTGTTTGCTAAATTCTGCCCGGATGTCGATGTTTTCGGCGCGAATATTTATCGCGGCAAACGGGGATTCCTGGATTTCTGGGATGAAGTCCGGCGCCACCCGGGTATTGCCGCGATGGTGACCGAATACGGCGCTCCTTCTTACGGTGAAGGATATTCTCACCAAGAAGCCCAGGAGTATCAGGCAGAATACTTAGGGAATGCCTGGAAAGATATCGAGTATAATTCTGCCGGATACGGTGCCGGCAATGCGGTCGGAGGATTCGTCTTTGAATGGCTTGATGAATGGTGGAAAGCCTATGAACCGTTCTGTCACGATACTGCCCGTCTGTCCGCCGGCCCGTTTTTAAGCGGGTATTACCGTGAAGAGTGGTTTGGCATCACCGGCCAGGGGAACGGCGAACATTCGCCTTTCCTGCGGCAGCTCAAAAAGGCCTATTTTACGTATAAAAAGCTCTGGAACGCCCAGTAAACAAAAGTTGGTTCCATATCTTGAAAACGCTTTTATTATAATATATAATAGGTGTTCTAAATGCAGCGACTAACTAACCATCATTAGAAAGGAGGAGTTGCATGAAAAAGGTAGCATTAAGTATACTATTGTGTCTAGCAGTCGGAGTATGTGCGTTCGGTGAGGATAAAATGTTCTCTGTCTATACCGATAAGAATGCTCCTAACAACCATTTTATTCCCTCAGGATGGATGGGAGATTATGGTGATCTGAACTTCAACGATCAGGCGACCGATGAGGTCGCTTCCGGATCGACTTCCATCAAAATCGGGTATTCCGGGAAAAGATCTCAGGGCCACGGCTGGACCGGAATCTACTGGCAGTCAGCGGCAAACAACTGGGGATCCCGGCAGACCGGATACGATTTGACCGGTTTTAACAAGCTGGTGTTTAAAGCCAAAGGTAAAGAAGGCGGCGAGGTGATTACCAAAGTGAAGATCGGCGGTATCACCACCAATGCGATTGGTGAGCTCTTGCCTTATCCGGACAGTCTCGATAAATCATATGGTCCGATAAAACTCACCAACCAATGGGAAGAATATGCGATTAATCTTACCGGTGAAGACCTTTCCTATGTGAACGGCGGATTCTGTATCGTATTTGAATCGGCTCAGGCAAAAAAAGATCAAACGGTCTACCTGGACGATATGGCGTTTACGTACGATAGTAATTTGAAAGAAGACGTATTACGCACCAATTTCCCGTTCTACGTATATGCCGATACTTCTTCTTTAGATAACCATTTTGTCCCTTCCGGATGGATGCCGGCAACGGCAGCTCGTGATTTAAAAGTGGATATTGCCGCTAAAGATAACCCTCTTTCCGGAGATACCTCGATCCGGATCGAATATCGTAACAATTCCGGTACGCGCTGGGCCGGTATTTACTGGCAGAATCCGCCCAATAACTGGGGGACCATTCCCGGAGCCGGGTTCGACCTGCGCGGAGCGACCAAATTGACTTTTTGGGCGCGCGGAGAGAAAGGCGGCGAAGTTATCAATGAATTCAAGATGGGTGGGATATCCAGCGGTGAATACATTGATTCCGACAGCGCCAGTGTCGGTCCGATCCAGTTGACCAAAGAATGGCGTAAATATGAAATAGATTTGAGAGGAAAAGATCTTTCTTATGTCATCGGGGGATTCGCCTGGGCAACGAACATTGATGTGAATGATCCTGCCGGCGTAGTATTCTACCTGGATGAAATAAAATATGAAAAATAATCGTTCGGTTCAGAAAGCAGGCAGTCTGTGTATTGCCTGCTTTCTTTTTTTAGGCGGCCTGTTTTCCTCGGCTACTCCTCCCGTAAAAATCAAAAAAAACACCAAGGGCGGGTATAGTTTTTATGTCCGTAACCGTCCTTTTGTCGTCAAAGGGGTCGTGTATAACCCCACTCCGGTCTGTAAAGGGTATGACTACAGTTTTTTCTCCGATCCGGCCAAACCCTGGCTCACCGACGGTAAACTTATGAAGAAGATGGGAGTGAATGCCGTACGGATCTATTCGGTCCCGGTGGCTGAGATCGATCAGGTAAAAGAATTTATCAATGATATGTATAAAAAGTTCGGGATTTACACTATTGTGAGCGATTGGCTGGGGTTATGGGAGGTTCCCGGCCCTAACTATAGCGATCAGGCATTCCGGGCGATGGTAAAAGAACGGGTGTTGAAGATCGTAGGGGAATTGAAAGACTCTCCCGGAGTATTGATGTGGATCCTCGGCAATGAGAACAACTATACTTTTTCCGGAAAGATCGGGTTCTGGACTTCCCCGGAGATCGAAGCGATAGAGACGCCTTATAATCAGGTATTGAAGCGGGCCGAGATATATTATTCGTTGGTAAATGAAATCGCTCTTGAGATAAAAAAGATCGATTCCCGACATCCGGTCGCTCTCGGTAACGGAGAAATCAGTATGCTGAACGCGGCGGCAAAGACTTGTCCGGATGTCGACGTGCTCGCGGTCCTTTCTTATCGTGGGAAACGGTTCGGCAATCTATTTGAAAATATACGTTATACTTTTGACCGGCCGGTGATACTTGCGGAATTCGGCTGCGATTCTTACGATTCTCTGAATAACGTCCCGGGAGAAGGTATCCAGGCGGAATATCTGGGCCTGCAGTGGCGCGATATTTTCAGTAATACGGTTCCCGGCGGCAACCCGCAGGGGAATTGTCTGGGCGGGGTGATCTTCGAATGGACGGATGAATGGTGGAAACATAATGAAGGATACAGTGAAGGGTGGTGTTACCACGATACCGAAGCGGGATGGTCCGAAGGCGCTTATTATTTCGATATCCGCGCTCCCAATAACATGAATATGAACGAAGAATGGTTCGGTATCGTCAAGATCGACCCTCAAGAAGAAAAAGGAATAAATCCGCGTATTCCCAAGGAATCCTACCGTGTCCTCTCAGAGCTGTGGAATATGAGTTATCGCGCACTCGCCGAAGAGATCTCTTCTTCCTCGAAAAAATAGAATATCCCGTCACGACCGAAAAAAATATTCTCGAAAACTCAAGCCTATGATAAGATAAACCGTATATTGGCTGTATGTGTCCTTCTGAAAAAGGAGCATATATGGAAAAACAGAAGATCCTTATTGTAAATAGTGACCAAAATACTGCATATACTCTGGCCGGGTGGTTGGATAAAGAATATGAGGTGGTCATCGCCCGGACGATTGAAGAGGCTCTGGCGGTCTTTGCCCAGAAAAGTTTTAATGTGGTCATCACGGAGGTCGATAATCCGGAAATCAAAGGGATCGAAGTATTAACTAAACTGAAAGAACTCGATTCGGAAACTTCCGTTATTGTTGCGGCAACCTATGGATCGATGGCCCTTGCGATCGAAGCGATGAAAAAAGGGGCAGATAATTATATTACTAAACCTTTTAACCTTGATGAGCTGACGCTGGCAGTACAGCATGCGATTGAGCGGCAGAAACTAGTCCAAGAAGCAAAACAGAAAAAGATCTATCAGGAAATGGCTTTATTGGATCCGCTCACCCAGGTATACAACCGGCGTTATTTAGAAGAGATCCTGGATCGTGAAATTGACCGGAGCATGCGTTACGAACAAAAATTTTCAACATTGATGATCGATGTCGATGATTTCAAAAAATGTAATGATACCTATGGCCATCCTTTTGGTGATAAAGTATTAAGGGATCTTGCCAATATCCTTTGCCTACGCAGTCGAAATACCGATTTTGTTGCCCGTTACGGAGGAGAAGAGTTTATTATTATCGCTCCCCATACCGATAAAGAAGGCGCTTCGGTTCTTGCCGCAAACCTCGTAAATCTCATCGCTACAAGCGAGTTTTGTACAGAAGATGATGCTCCCGTCGCCATTACGGTCAGTATTGGTATTGCTACGTTCAGAGAAGATGCGTTTGATAAACAGGAGTTGCTGGGACTTTCCGATAAAGCATTATATCAAGCAAAGAAACTGGGGAAAAACCGAGTATGTCTTCTGGGAGGAACACGATCGAAGCTTGTATCGTGATCCCTCTGACCGTATCTGTGTAAGGTTGTCATTTTTTAAGGTGATATATTCTAAATACCCAGGCAGGTTTTACTGTCGACTCAAAACGAGAAGAACCACAGAGGGAGGAATTTATGCTGAGTAAAAAAGAGTTCTTTATTGCAGGGATATGCATTCTTTTGGCCGGTTGCATGGGGGGAGCTCCTGATGTAGTAATCGATAGTTTTGAAGAAGAGCTTAATGCTTCTACAGTTGATTACGGCTCAGGAGAAGGAGCGCAGGTGACGGTGAGCGCAAGCAAAGAGTTTTCTCAATGCGGGAATCAATCGTTAAAAATCGAGTATAATCTGACTCCTTCCGGATACATGTGGATTGCCCGGGGATACGGATTAGACGTGAAAGGCGCTGCGGCCTGGACCGTTTCTCCTCAAGAAGTCTCCTGGAAAAAATATAACGCTCTTGAGGTCTCCATGTACGGTGCCGGCTCCGGGGCGGTCATCGCTTTTGATGTGAAAGATGCGCAAGGCGAATATTGGCGGTTTCTCCTTTCCGACGATGTGAAGGGATGGAAAGATATCGTCTGTCCGTTTGCCCATTTTTTCCCCCGTCATGATTGGCAGCCGGAAACGGCTCAGCTTAACGATATAATGGATTTTCCGATCATGAGTTTTCAGTTCGAACCGCGCCTGCCGGGTAAAGGCGTATATTATTTTGATTGCGTAAAAATAATCCATACTCAGGTAAAATAGTCTTGTGCCGATGCCGGATAAAAAAATAGATCTTACCCTCCTTGAGGAAGAAGAACTGCTAAGGCTTAAGATCAGCGACTTGCCTATCCGACTTGAAGGGACATGGCTTGAGGATTGTGTCGGTCAACTCTATAGCGAGCTTGAGCAGAACGGCGTTCGATTCCGACCGGTCTGTTATCTGGCTGATGAATGGCTTACTCCCGACGGCGAACCGGTTGTGGGGATCCCTTTTTATTTAGCTCATCCGGTGTTGATGAAACTGGAAAAAAAGATGGTCCTGGAAGTCGAAGGTGGGACAAAACAGTGGTGCATGAAACTCTTACGGCATGAGACCGGGCACGCTATAAATTACGCTTTTAAACTCCATCGCCGGAAAAAATGGCATAACATATTCGGGCCTTTTTCCAAAGAGTATGAAGATACCTACCGGTTCCGCCCTTACAGCAAAAATTTCGTAAGGCACCTTGAAGATTATTACGCTCAATACCATCCCGATGAAGACTTTGCCGAAACGTTTGCCGTATGGCTTACGCCCGACCTTGATTGGCGCGCTCAATATAAGGGGTGGAAAGCGCTGGATAAGCTTGAGTATGTGAATGAACTCATGAAGGATATAGCGGACAAATCCCCGCAGGTGCCTTGCGGTAAAAAATACTGGGCGGCGGCAAAATTGAGGATCACCTTAAAAACCTTTTATAAAAAGAAACGGCTTTCCTATGAAGAAAACTTTCCTGATTTTCACGATGCCAACCTGAAAAAAATATTTTCGGTCTGGACCGAAGATCAGGATAAAAAGACTTCCCGGTTTGTGGCGGATGTGATAAAAAAATATAAAAAAGATATCCGTAACAACGTGTCGGCCTGGACCGGAGAAAAAAAATATATCATCGATGACCTGCTGAATACTATTGGCGAACGGTGCCGTGCGCTTCGGCTTTTAGCCGCACCGGATGAGGCTTTGACCATTTTAAATCTATCGAGTTATATTACGAGTTTGATCATGAAATATCTTTATACCGGGAATTTTCGAGGTGATCGATGAGAAAGAAGTTCAAGATTTTGCTTCTTTTTGATGTCCCTTATCTTACGCCGCGCGGCTACGAGTTTAAAGACGAATTTTTTAATGATCCGGACTGGGATACCGAAGCGTACGCCTATAAAGCCCTGAAGTCTTCAGGTCATCAGGTCTCACTTTTAGGATTATATAATGATATTACTCCTCTGTTAGAGGAGGTAAAAGAAAACCGTCCGGATGTGATCTTTAATCTTGTTGAGGTGTTCGCTCAAAAAACCCAGTTAGATAAAAATGTGGTTTCACTTTTGGAATTGATCGGGATCCCTTTCACCGGAGCTTCTTCCGGGACTCTTTTTATCTGTAACGATAAAGCGCTCAGTAAGAAAATCCTGAGTTATCATCGTATCCGGGTCCCGCGGTTTTATGCTTTTTTCCGTAACCATAAGATATGGCTGTTAAAACGCCTGAGGCTTCCTTTGATCGTAAAACCGTTATGTGAAGAAGCATCGCGCGGTATTTCGCTCGCCTCGGTCGTTGATTCCGAAGCTGGTTTGATCGAACGGGTAAAGTTTATTCATGAGAACATGAATATGGATGCGATTGCCGAAGAATACATCACCGGCCGGGAACTCTATGTAAGTATGATGGGCAACAAACGTATTAAGATCCTGCCGTTACGGGAGATGAAATTCGGGAAATTTCCCGATGATGAACCTCAGATCGCTACGTATAAAGCGAAATGGGATAACGATTACCGGGAAAAATGGGGGATAAAGAACATGTTCGCCGGTAAACTGCCGCAAGGATTAGAAAAAGGTATTACCGATGTCTTTAAACGAGCGTATCGCGTATTGAATATGGGCGGATATGCCCGTTTTGATATCCGGGTAACTCCCGATGCGCGTATTTATATTCTGGAGGCAAATGCGAATCCTTCTTTAAATAGAGATGACGAATTTTCTGAAGCGGCAAAAAAAGCCGGGATCCCCTATCCGAAATTGCTTGAAAAAATAGTTTCTTACGCTTTCCAGAGACACTCCTCAGTCTAATTCTTCTCTTCCCCCCTTGTATAACTGAATAATTTAAGAGATTTATTTACAACTAGGGAAATTTCACCACAGAGTGCACGGAGTTCACAGAGGTAAAAATGAGATTTTTCAATCTCGGCGTACAGAAGATATTTGGTGTATCCCCGTCGAATATCGATGGGGCATCTTTGCAAAAACCACAGAAAGCCGGAAATCATATTCCCCGCTATTCATTGTTTTTGCAAAGAAACACGCTTTTATATCATAAAAGCGCGAGCCCAAATATCTTCTGTATTCTCTCTGTGAAACTCTGTGTTCTCCGTGGTTACAATGCATCCATTCTGTGAAGACACCCCCTGAATAATACATTGTAACCAAAGATTGTTTTTTTTCTGCCGGGGCCTTGATTTTCTGGCCGTATATATGGCATATATTAGGTAGAATGTAGGAGATAATTGACAATTTAGGGACTGATAAAATATACCAGTCTCTCAAAGTGAAAAAGGCAAACTCCGAGAAATCGGGGGACGCAAAGCCTTGGACCTAAAGGAGGAATCCTATGGTAGCCCGGTTGCCACTGGTACGTTTCATAATTCAACCCATCTTTAAGCTTAAGATGGGTTTTTTATTTGCCTCTCACACGCGGTTCATCGCCGTCTTTTTGGGCATATGTACCCTGATCTTCTTTGTATTTCCCGGTTTTTCCCAGGAAATAACGGCTCAATTTGATGAGCACATCTCTCAACAGGGAGTAGCTTCATGGTATTCCGAGACCGATCCCGGGATCCTTCCCACCACGGCGAATATGGAAAAATTCGATGATTCTCAGCTTACCTGTGCCTTATGGGACGTGCCGTTTAATACTCTGATCAAAGTGAAAAACCTTGAGAACGGCAAATACGTAGTGGTACGGGTCAACGATCGTGGCCCGGCAAGACGTTTGGTAAAAAACGGCAGAATAATCGATCTGACCCGTGCCGCATTTGCCCGTATTGCTTCGCTTGATCGCGGACTTATTCCGGTAGAAATCACTTTGCTCATACAGAATTAAATCGGTATCGTTCAAAAAAAGAAACTTTCCCGGATTTTATGTAAGTGTATCTTCTCTGTACAACTCTATGAGCTCTGTGGTTACATTTCTCCGGTGTACACAGATCTCTTGAATTATACAATTAAAATAATACTGAGCATATTGTAAAAATCACTGTCATCTTTTCTGAAATCTCTGTAATCAAGTCCTTCCCTATTCTTTGTACAGTGGGGAAGAACTCAAAAAAGTGCTTGAAAAAAAGCCCCGCTCGGATTAGGCTATTATATATCAAGACATTAACGATCTTTCCGACAGATCCGACTCGATATGATACTTGAACATACGCATAAAGATGCTTTAACCGGGTTTTACCGCAGAGAGGCGCTCGTGCCGTTTCTGGAAGAAGCGCTGGCGAAAGCCCAATCCAACCAGAAATCCGCGTCATTGGTGATCATTGACCTGGACCATTTTAAAAAGTTTAATGACCGTTACGGTCATCAGTTCGGCGACGAAGTGTTGAAACACCTGTCGAACGTGTTACGGTATACTATTCAGGAAAAAGGCGCGATTTTCCGTTACGGAGGAGATGAATTCGTGATAGTGCTTCCTGCTCTTACCGGCAAAGAGGCTTTTAAATTATCATTACGTTGTATGTATAATATCGATCACAGTCCGTTTATTTATCAGGGGAAAATGTTTAAGTTGTGTATGAGTTGCGGTATCTCGTCGTACCCTGCAGACGGGACTTCGGTCGATATCCTTTTTCGCCGGGCTGACGAAGCATTATATTATTCTAAACGTCACGGCCGGGGAATAGCGACTTCCGCAGGTAAGATGAAACATCTGCGTGTGCTTTCTTTCCTGAAGGTGGTGTTCGGACTCCTCTTTGTCATCGGGGCGTTGTATGGGATTTACCGGTTTATTCCCCAGGAAATCATCACGGAATTTGCTGCCCGGTTTAAGAATATCAGTATTAAAGTCGAAGAAAAAGATGCCGCGACGATCGTGCTTAAGAGCGGACGGATAATTAAAGGGAATATTATCCAGGAATTAGGAGACAGGATTATCGTAAAACTTGATTTAGGTAAAGGTGAAGGGCGCGTTACTATCAAAAAATCCGATATCGCAAAAATAGAATACTGAAAATCTACCCCCCTTTTACTCTCATTCCCCTTAGGATGTATGGTGAGGTACGTGCAAGATGATTATTCTGAATAACGTGGCAAAACAATTTTCCGGAAAGTATCTTCTCCAGGATGTGAACCTGGCTGTCAACCGTGGCGAAAAGATCGGCCTGATCGGGCCCAACGGCGCGGGAAAATCGACGTTATTCAGGATCATTCTGCAAAAAGAAGAGATATCCGGTGGGACGATCCAGGTAGCGCGCGGTACACGTATCGGATACCTTCCTCAGGAAAAACAATTCCATTCTACCCATACGGTGATGGGGGAATTGATGCGGGCCGACGGGCATATCGTACAGCTCTGTAAAGAACGGGACCAGTTAGAGCAGGAAAACCGCGCGATAACCCACCGTTATAGCGAAGTTATTTCGGAACTGGAACATCTGGGATATTTTCAATTACAGCATAAGGGAGAAAAGATATTATCCGGATTAGGTTTTACCGAAACCGATTTCCACCGGCCTATCGTCGAGTTAAGCGGGGGGTGGCAGATGAGAGTGCTTTTAGCAAAACTTTTAACCTGTACGTATGACCTGCTGCTTTTGGATGAACCGACGAACTATCTTGATCTCGATGCGACGTTATGGTTTAAAGATTATCTTGCCGGTTTTGAAGGCACTTTTATTATGATTTCTCATGACCGGGCGTTTTTGGATGAGGTGACGAATTCCACGCTCGTTCTTGAACATGCGAATCTCGAGAAAATGGCCGGGAATTATGAGCATTACCGGTCGATCAAACAACAGCAACGGGAACATCTCCTTAAACAATCCCGCGAACAGGAAAAGAAACGTCAGCAACTGGAACTATTCGTTTCCCGTTTTCATGCTCAACCGAATAAAGCGGCGCAAGTGAGGGCGAAAAAAAGGGTACTGGAGAAAATGGAGACGATCGAAATACCTCCCGACCGTACCGAGAGCGTACGTAATTTCCATTTTTCCAAAACCACCGCCAGCGGCTACCGGGTCGTCAAACTCGAAAGGATCGATAAGTCTTACGGTCCTATTCAGGTATATAAAGATTTCGATTTCGAGATCATCCGGGGAGAAAAAGCGGTGCTTACCGGGCCCAACGGCGCGGGGAAATCGACATTACTCAAGATCCTTGCCGGGGTAGTGCCGGTGGATAAAGGCAACCGGATCCTCGGGCATAAAGTAGAGGTAGGTTATTTTTCTCAGGATAGGATGGATATCCTCAATCCACAAAATACGGTATTGGAAGAAGCTTACAGTGTGGCACCAGGCGATATGCGGCAGGAGGCTCTCCGGACGATATTGGGGACATTTTTATTTACCGGAGATGATGTCGAAAAAATGGTAAAGGTTTTATCCGGCGGAGAGAAATCACGGCTTAATCTGGCAAAACTTCTCATCAATCCGCCGAACTTTTTGCTTTTAGACGAACCGACTACCCATCTGGATGTCGATGCGGTAGATGCGTTGATCCGGGCTTTGAATGTGTATGAGGGGACGCTGGTATGTATCAGTCACGATGTCCATTTTGTCCGGTCGGTAGCCAATACCGTCTATGATGTCAAAGCCGGATGTGTCCGTAAATATCCCGGAAAATTCGATTATTACCTTGAAAAGAAGAAACATAACGAATCGCAACCGCAGGGAGATAGAGTAGCCTATAGAGATGGACCGGTCGTGAACCGCAAGGAACAGAAGAAAATCGAGCGGGTACAGAAAAAAGAAAAAGAAAAAAAACTCCGCGTCCATAATGCGGAGATCTCCAAAAGAATAAAAAGTTTACGCAAGAACAAAGAAAAGCTGGAAATAGAATTATCGGTAAAACAGCGCATTCTTTCCAATCCTACGCATGATGAAGCGGTAAAAAAAGAATACCAGAAAAAGGCGGATAAAATAGAACACAAAATAGCGAAGATAGATTCTCAAATCGATAAATTAAAAACGCAATTCCTTGATATTTAATCGTTCACGCATTTGCCCGTTCTCGCGTTATCCCGCCTTTGGCGGGATTTCCCGTTTCAGAGAACGGGTACACGGGAAAACGGGCTAACCCAAAGAATATTTCCCCGTCAAATATTCATTAAAGATTGACTTCTTAAAATCTCCTATTATAATTGAATAATCCCCCCGTGAGAAAGGAGTAGAGCTATGGATAAGTCTTATAATTATTTAAAAGATCCGCGGGTCTTAGATGAGATCCGTAAACATAAATGGATCGAAAGCGAAAAGTCAAACCGGGAAATAGGATTTGCCAGTGCCGCGGTCGAATGGATCATCAAATACGGTCCTCAGTGGAAGCAATACCACGGAGCAAGCCAGTTTGATGCGTAAGAAGGGAAGGGGGGATAAACCCCTCTTTTGGTAATGAGAAAAATCAATTGGCAGATAATGTTAGGTGTGGTTCTTGTAGGTCTTTCGGCGGCTATGTATTTCGCTCATTACCTTATGTTTCATGATGCCCACCATATTTTTATCTATTTGGTGGGAGATATCGCCTTTGTGCCGGTTGAGGTGCTTCTGGTCACCTTGATCATCCACCGATTGCTTCATCAACGTGAAAAAATGATCCTTTTGAAAAAGATGAATATGGTGATCGGAGTTTTTTTCAGTGAAGTGGGGACCGTATTACTTAAAAAGTTGACCGGATTTCAAACCGACCCGGGAAAATTGTCTGAACAGTTATTGATCGATAATTCCTGGTCTAAAAAGCGGTTTCTTGCCGTCGAGAAACGTATGCGGGAATATCCTTACACTATAGCAATGCGTCGCGAAAACCTGGATGATGTGAGAGAATTCTGTAGGCAAAAAAAGGATTTTCTCCTGAGGTTGCTGGAGAACTCCCACTTACTTGAACACGATTCGTTTACGGACCTGTTGTGGGCCGTGACTCACTTGACTGAAGAACTCATGCATCGGGATGAGCTTACTTCTTTGCCGGATACCGACTATACCCATCTCACCGGAGATATAAAACGGGTGTATGCCCGTCTTGTCGCCGAATGGGTAGGGTATCTGCGGCATCTAAAGGAGTCGTACCCCTATCTTTTTTCACTGGCACTCCGTACCAATCCTTTTGACTCACAGGCCTCGATTCATGTACAATAGGAGAGAAAGGGGGCTTTGAGTATCTTGAATATGCCGAGGAGATCACATAATAAAAAGGATCTTACGTATCGGGATCCCCGCCCGCCCGCCCGTAGATCGATATATTTATATGGAAAAAATTCTATAGAAACCAGGATCATCCATGCTCCGCGTACGATCAGGAGAATATATATCCGGGATAATTTTAAAGATCAGCGTCTTATCAAAATGATCACGTCGCAGGCAATCTCTCTGTGTGCGATGAAACAGCTGAGAGCTCACTCGTCTTTACCCAGCGAACGTACGTTTACCGTTATCGCCGAAGTCGAGCCGTTTGTGTATCATGAACTTGAAGATCTTCTTGCCGAAAAGTCCGGCAAAAGGTCCGCTTTGATCTTTCTCGATGGGATAGAAGATCCGGTAAATCTGGGGGCGATTTTAAGAGTATGCGCCTGTTTTGGGGGGTTCGGATTGATTATCCCCCGGCATCGCGCCTGTTCGATCAATGAGACCGTATTGCATATAGCTTCGGGCGGCGAAAATTTTGTCCCGGTTGCTCAGGTGAATCCGCAGGATGCGTTCAATAAAATAAAAGACGCCGGGTATTGGCTGGTCGGTACCTTGGTCGACGGCGGAGAAAATATCAATACTGCCCGTCTCCCTTTTCCGTTATGTCTGGTAGTCGGGGCCGAGGGGAGCGGTATCCGTCCGGGGGTCGTCAAACAGCTCGATAAAAAAATAACCCTGCCGATGCCCGGGGCCCGGCTTTCTTTGAATGTGGCGATGAGTACGGCGGTGTTTTGTTATGAAATTACCAAACAACAAAATTTACAAAATCCGAAATTCTAAATCCGAAGCACGAAGCAAATCCGAATGACCAAAATCTTAAACGGAGATGAAGAGTATAAGAAGAGATGATAGGGTATGGAAATTATACGGGTACATTTTTTAGATACTTCTGCGTTAATTAAACTTATTGTTAAGGAGGAAGGGAGTGGCCCGATAAGAGATTATTTTAAAAATCATTCTAATTTCTATACAACTGCTATATGCTTTGCAGAAACGCTGGGGGTTTTAAAAACTAAATGCTTTTATTCTAATGTAATTAGTGAAAAAGAATACTTTTCTGCGTCCTACTTGCTCCTTGCCTATTTAAGAAATAATAGTCTTTCTATAAAGGGGGATGATATATGGGATGTTAACGTATATCAAGAAGTAGAATTTTTATCAAAACAGTATTCTTTAGATATATCCGACGCCTTCCAGTTATGTACTATGAAAAGAGGGATCTTTGGAAAGCTTTTAGGAGAATCCCAACCTATATTAATTACTGCTGATAAAAATCTTGCTAAGGCTGCAAGAGCAGAAGGCCTAAAAGCATGGGATTGTTTATGTGAAACTTTGCTCTCGGAATAAGACAGTGAGGTATTTATAATAGATAATTTTCTTTATTTCTTGTTTTGTATGTTTTGGTAATTAGGATTTGTTTAGGATTTCGATATTCGGATTTAGGATTTATAATGTAATAGTATGGCGCAAAAGAAACGTAAACCTAAAAAGAATGATATGGAAACGCTGGCCTTGTTTTTAAGCGAGGCGGGATTGCTGAAACAGATAAAACGTTCGGGCTGGTGGGTGGTAGGGGTCAAGGATCCCGAAAGTGTGGCCGAGCATAGTTTCCGTTGTGCGGTATTGGCATTTGTCCTGGCGCTTGCGGCAGATGCCGATCCCTATAAAGTGATGACGATGGCGTTATTTAACGATATCCATGAAACCCGTATCGGGGATCTGCATAAGATGGCTCAACGGTATGTGAAGATCGAGGAAGCTGAAGAGGCGGCTTTTTACGAACAGATCGATCGACTTCCCCCCCGTATCAAAAAAGAACTTACCCGTCTGCGCCGGGAATATGTGCGTCAGGAAACTCCAGAAAGTATTATTGCCCGTGATGCCGATATCCTGGAATGCATCTTGCAGGCGAAAGAATATGACGAACAGGGATACGCGTGCGCGAAAAAATTCATGCAGAAAGCTCCCCGGTTTCTTAAAAGTGTACCGGCCAAGCGTCTTTTTTCTACGATCAAGAATACCCATCTCAATACATGGTGGGAACAATTGACCCGCTTTGCCCGTTAGGGCTTCACTGGGGTGGTCCCGGCTTTTGTTTTTTCCAAAGTGCAAAAACTTTCCTTGATTTATTATCAATATCGTCTATAATAGCACCTTGTCAAATGAGACTTGGAATTTTAGAACGTGAGTGAGTAAAAGTCCGTAGTCGAATTTGACCAGGTGACTTATGGCCATTTCATTCCATAAGTTGCGGTCTCATGAAAGGAAATCCAAAGATGGCCCGTAAAGTAAATTTAGAAAAAGTAAGAAATATCGGGATCATGGCCCATATCGATGCCGGAAAGACTACGGTCACCGAACGGATCCTTTTCTATACCGGCCGATCTCATAAGATCGGAGAAGTCCATGAAGGGAAAGCCCAGATGGATTGGATGAAACAGGAACAGGAGCGCGGGATCACCATTACGTCTGCGGCAACGACCTGTTACTGGGATGATCACCGTATTAATATCATCGATACTCCCGGACACGTCGATTTTACCGTCGAGGTAGAACGGAGCCTGCGGGTCCTTGACGGGGCCGTGGCCGTGTTCTGCGCCGTAGGCGGCGTCGAGCCTCAATCGGAAAAAGTATGGCATCAATCCAATAAATATGAAGTGCCGAAACTTGCGTTCATCAACAAGATGGACCGGGTCGGCGCGGATTTCTTCGGTGTGATACAGCATATCGAAAAAGATCTAGGGGCCAATGTGATCCCTTTGCAGGTCCCTATCGGAGCAGAAGAGAATTTTCTGGGGATCATCGACCTGATGGAGATGAAAGCGTATATCTATGATGACGAATCGTTGGGGAAGAATTACCATATCGAAGATATTCCTGCCGATTATCTTGAGCTTGCTAAAAAACATCATCATATCATGGTCGAAAAAGCCGTCGAACTCGATGACAGCTTAATGGAAAAATATTTAGAATCTGAAGATAAGATCGCTAAAGAAGAATTGATCCGGGCCATCCGTCAGGGGACTATTCAGAATAAGGTCGTCCCGGCACTCTGCGGGTCGGCGTTCAAGAACAAAGGAATCCAGCGATTACTGGATGCGATTAACTTCTATCTGCCTTCGCCTATAGATTTGCCGGCGGTAAACGGCCATGATCCGGACGATATCGCTCAGAAGATAATCAGAAACCCTGATGATAACGAGCCGTTTACGGCGTTGGCATTTAAAGTGCAGTCGGACCCGCATATGGGTAAGCTGGTCTATTTTCGCGTGTATTCCGGTTCGATAAAAGCGGGCGAATTCATCCATAATGCGACAAAAGAACGTAAAGAACGTATCGGCCGGATACTCCAGATGCATGCCAATGAACGGGAAAGCCGGGAAGATATTTTTGCCGGAGATATTGCTGCGGCAATCGGGCTTGAACATACCGTTACCGGAGATACTCTCTGTACCGAAGACAATAAGATCGTTCTGGAAGCCATAGAATTTCCGGCACCGGTTATCGCGGTAAGCGTGACTCCTTCCTCTCGAGACGAACAGGAAAAACTGGCAAAAGGGCTTCACCGTTTAGCCGAAGAAGACCCGACGTTTACCGTGCATACCGATAGCGAAACCGAAGAGACGATTATTTCCGGTATGGGAGAATTACATCTGGAAGTGATCGTCGACCGGCTTAAAACCGAATTTAAAGTAGATGCCCAGGTAGGTCAGCCCCGGGTCGCCTATCGTGAGACGATTACCACATCTACTACGGAAAACTATAAGTACGCCAAACAGACCGGAGGCCGCGGTCAATACGGGCACGTGGTGATCGAGATCCTCCCGGCAGTTCCCGGTGAAGGGTTTGAATTCATCAATGCGATCAAAGGGGGATCGATTCCCCGGGAATATATCCCGCCGATCGAAAAAGGGATCATCGAGGCGATGCGTAAAGGGGTCTATGCCGGATATTCCGTCGTCGATGTAAAAGTGAGATTGATCGATGGTTCTTACCATGAGGTCGATTCATCCGAGATAGCCTTTAAAATCGCCGCTTCCAGCGCTTTTAAACGAGCGTTCATGCGGTCTATGCCGGTACTGCTTGAACCGTCAATGTCGGTAGAGATCACTACTCCCGAACAATATGTGGGAGATGTCGTCGGCAATATATGTTCCCGTCGGGGAAAAATCCTGGGTATGGAAGTAAAAGGGCCTCTCCAGGTCGTATCAACGGAAGTGCCGCTTTCGGAAATGTTCGGTTACGCGACTACGTTACGGTCGTTAAGCAGCGGCCGGGCGAACTATTCGATGCATTTTGAAAAATATGTCGAAGTTCCTTATGATATTTCCGAAAAAATCCTCGAAGAACGTAAAGAATACCGGACAAAAGTAGATTAACTTTTTTAGAAGAGACCCTCCTCGCATGTTCCGGTATAATCAAAACCATGAAGTTTATCAGTCTGCTTCTTTCTTTCTGGCTTTTCTTTCTTATCGTGAATATGGCTATCCGGGGGATAGTGTGGCTGGTCCGTTCTTTTTATTTTCCGCAGACCCGCTCCAAGAAATATTATTCTCATCGAGGTTCGGCTCGAGAGAATGCCCGTCAAGGCCAGGATATCATCGATGCCGAATTCAAAGAAATAGAATAACCTCTTTTAAATCCTTTTTTCGTCTCCCGTCTATAGTTTGGGTTCATCCGTTTTTTCTAAGAGGGAGGGAAGAGAATAGATCTTTGTCTATCCGCTAAACGCTCACCGCTATACGCTATCCTACGAGGGGTGCAGGAGGACGTCGGGTTTAGGTTTATCGATATCGTTCTGGAAGAGGAAATCTCCCCGGGCGGCCTGGGCGATATTGGTCAGGTGATCGGCCATTTTTTCCAGATTATTGATGAAATCGACGAATATCAGCGCGCTTAACGGGTCGCATTTGTTCTCGCATAACCGTTGGGAATGGCGGGCTCGGTATTCGATATGTAACGTGTTGATCTCGCCTTCCTGCTGGAGGATCCGGTCGATTGCCCGGGTGTCGTTGCTTTTTACCGCGTCGATAGTATCGTCGAACATATCTTCCACTTTGGCATACAGCGTGCGCATCTCCGCCAGAGCTTTATTGGAAAAACTGAGGCTATCGGAATATACTTTTTCGGTAAGTTCGGCGACATTCACGGCATGGTCGGAGATACGTTCTAAATCGTTGATCGAATGCAGAAGCGGCGGAAGCTGGGAGGCCAGGTGAGGCGTAAGCTGTTGAGTCGCGAGTTTTGCCAGATAAAACGTAATATCGTGCTGAAGATGGTCGATCGCGTTTTCCTGGGTCTGTACGTGCGGGATAGATTTCTTATCTTTTGCGAAAAACCCTTCGACCGCGGTCTTGATCGTCTGGTGTACCATCTCGGCCATAGCTACCAATTCTTTTTTCGCGCTTTCGACGGCGATTTCGGGGGTGGAAAGCAGTTTATCCTGAAGATATTTGAATTCCGCCGATACATAGATATCTTTCCCGGGGATGATTCTCTGGGTAAGGTGTACTACCGGACCCATGATCAGAAGGAATAGCGCGGCATTAAAGACATTAAAAAAGGTATGAGCATTGGCGATATGACGGGCAATAGTTTCGGTAGTGATCGCTCCCGGAGTTATGATATCGATAAAGTGGGGATATATCCCGGAGTGGACCAAAAAGGCAAAATAAGTCACTCCGACCACATTGAACAGACTGTGAAAACAGGCCATCCTGCGAGCCGAGATGCTTCCGCCTAATGCCGCAAGCCAGGCCGTGATCGTGGTCCCGATATTGTCGCCGAGAATAAGATAGAGTGCTGCCGGGAAATCGATCAATCCGACCGAAGCCAGCGCGATTACCATACCGATCGCAGCGCTGCTGGATTGAACGGCGACCGTAAAGAGAGTGGCCAGCAGAATACTTAACACGGGATTAGTACTGAGCTGGACGAAAAACTCGGTGACCGCCGGGACATCTTTAAGCGGTTTCATCACGTTGGACATCGTCGCCAGTCCCAGGAATATCATACCGAACGCGAAGATCACCTGTCCCCAGAACTGCATCTTCTTTTTCCGCGCCAAGAGCATCAACGCGACCCCGATACCTAACGCGGGAAGCGCGTATTTCGCTATTTTAAACGCGATGATCTGAGCGGTGATCGTGGTGCCGATATTGGCTCCGATGACGACACTGGCCCCTTGCATCAAACTGATAATACCGGCATTGATCAGGCCGACCAGCATGACCGTCGTCACGCTGCTCGATTGGATAATACTGGTAACGAACGCGCCTAAAAGGATTCCCCGGAACCGGTTCTGGGTGAGTGACCGTAACGTTCGGCGTAATTTCGTGCCGGCGACCTTTTGCAGGCCGTCGGAAAGGTATTTCATTCCGAACAGGAATAATCCCAATCCCCCGATAATACCGAAAATGACGTCTTTGACCATATCCTATAGTGTAGTTTGAATTATTTTGCCTTTATGTAAGGATAATTATATTACCATATCTTATTTTATTTGTCTAAAGGTTCGTGTATGATATTTTAACGTCCTGATTTACCCTGAGCCATCTTTTTGTTATAATAGCCCAAAGCATAATCAAGGCAATCCCATTATGGCCAAAGCATCAATCCTTATTGTCGAAGACGATACGCATATTTCCAAACTGGTCAAATATAATCTGGAAAAAGCCGGATTTGCCTGTACGGTATCTCCCAGCGGGGAAGAGGCTCTGGACATATTGGGACATCAGACGTTTGACCTTATTCTCCTGGATATCATGTTGCCGGAATTAGACGGATTCGAGGTATGTAAAAAGATCAAACAGGATCCGGTTACTTCATCTATCCCGGTTTTAATGCTTACCGCCCGGGGAGAAGAGATCGACCGGGTTATCGGGTTAGAACTGGGTGCCGAAGATTATGTGGTCAAACCGTTCAGTATGCGCGAGCTCACGTTACGGATAAAAGCGGTGTTACGCCGGCGGACCCAAAGCATAAAAGAAACGAAAGACGTACTTGTCGCCGATAAGCTGACTCTGGATATTTCCCGTCACAAAGTCTTGGTGAACCAGAAGGAAGTGACGGTTACCGCTATGGAATTTAAACTTCTTAAGGTCCTGCTTGAACGCCGCGGCCGGGTCCAGTCGCGTGACCGGTTGTTGGAAGATGTCTGGGATATCGCTTCCGATATCACTACCCGTACGGTAGATACGCATATAAAACGGCTCCGGCAAAAATTGGGGAAACCCGGAAAGATGATAGAAACCGTACGCGGTATCGGGTACCGTTTCAGCGAATGAGCTTATGAGATTACGGGTAGACCTCCATGTGAAGATCACTTTTGTGTTCGCGGTTATTTTTGCCGTGAGTCTATTGGGAATATTTTTTTATCTTAATTATAATCTGCGGCAATATGCCTATTCCCGGATAAAAGAGAACCTTCTCAAGCAGACTCTGTTATCACAATCGTTGCTTGAAGAATATTTTTCAGAAAACCTCGGGTATCAGGAGTTAGATCCTGTTGCCGATAAGATCAGCCGGGACCTGGGAGTAAGAGTCACGATCATCGGCCTTGACGGTAAGGTGTTGGGTGATTCCGAGCTTGACGGAGAAACTCTCTACAATGTAGAGAACCATCTCTATCGTCCGGAAGTACAGGATGCTTTTGTTTCGGGAACCGGAGAAAGCCGCCGGTTCAGCGCTACGGTCGACCAGGAGATGCTGTATATCGCCTCCGTATTCGGCAGTACCCGTCCGGAAGGAGTAGTCCGGCTTTCTCTGCCGCTTTCGGAAATAAAATTGATTTCCGCCCGCTTGAAGAAGATCCTTTTCCTCGCTCTTATCGCTACTTTCTTTCTGGCGATACCGGTAAGTTTCGTCGCGTTAGTCTTCATTTCCCGGCCGATAAAAGAGATCGCTTCGACCGCCCGCGGTATCGCCGGCGGAGATTTTTCCCGGAGGATCTGGGTCTCGACGAACGATGAGATCGGGGAATTGGCTAAGACTATCAATTATATGTCTGAACAGATAAAATCCCGGATCGAAGAGGTGATGTCAAGTACGGCCCGCCTGAAAGCGGTCCTGTTAAGCATGTTCGAAGGGGTCATGGTAGTCGACGGTGACGGTTCGATATTGCTGATGAACCATACGTTACAGAATCTATGGTCGATCAATTCGGATCCGGCCGGAAAAAAACCGTTGGAAGTCATCCGTAACATCGAGATCCAGGAGATAACCGACGACGTGTTACAGCATAAACGGGCAGTGACTACCCGGGAACTTTCCATATTCATCCCCCAGGAAAAAGTGCTTCTGGTCTATGCCACGCCGGTCATCCGGCAACGACAGATCGAAGGAGCGGTCTTGGTATTCCATGATGTGACCGAACTGAAACGGCTGGAACGGGTCCGCCGGGATTTTGTCGCGAACGTTTCCCATGAACTGCGCACTCCCATCGCCAGCATTAAAGGATATGCCGAGACCCTTCTGGAAGGGGCTCTCCAGGATAAAGAGAATGCCGAAGATTTTGTCCGGATCATTTATTCCGATGCCGACCGGCTCGCCTGGCTTATCGATGATATCCTCGATCTTTCCAAGATCGAATCGGGAAAACTGAAACTGGATTTAAAACCCTGTAATATCCCTCCGGTCCTTGACCGGGTCGTTTCCGGGTTAAAGAAATACGCCGAGAAAAATACGATCACGATCGAGAAAGATATCCCGGCTGATATCCCGGCGGTTCTCGGCGATGAAAACCGTCTGGCTCAGGTGCTTTTAAATCTTATCGATAACGCCATAAAGTATAACCGTAAAGGTGGCCGGATATATATCCGCGCACGCTCCCAAGAGAAATTGGTACGGATAGAGGTGACCGATACCGGTATCGGTATTCCCTCTTCCGATGTCCCGCGTATTTTCGAACGGTTCTACCGGGTCGATAAAGCCCGTTCCCGGGAATTAGGCGGAACCGGACTCGGTTTGTCCATCGTGAAACATATCATCGTCGCTCATGGCGGCGAGGTATTTGTGAAGAGCGAGTTAGGAACAGGATCTACCTTCAGTTTTACCGTCCCCCGCGTCTGACCTGCCCCGATTTTTGGCCATTTTCCCTTTAAGTTCACAGACATTTCACAGAGTCGTAAACCCGCTTTCACACGATTGTTGATAATAAAATCAGGATGAATATACAGGATGAAAATGGAAATAACAGGAGAGGGATGAAAGACAAGATGAATATGCCGACGATTTCAAGTGTAAATCAGGATTATGTCGTCAGTTATTTACGTTGTCAAGTCACTACGCTCGGAGATCTGTTGGATGCGATCGAAAGAGGGGCTCATCCGGAATATCGGTACCTTATCGAATCGATCCGCCGGGTAGAAGTGGACTTAAGACGACTGCGCAACTTTATTGAGAACTGACTACTCATATCAGAAAAAGATGAAGACTGTGAACAATAGCCATCACCAATGTCGGTTTTTTCAAAAAGGGGTAAGAAAAAGTTTTTGCACAAAAAAATCGGCACGATTGAGAGAACTTTCTTCGTTCTGGGAAAACGAATTTTGTATGAATCTACATTATAAGGATTGCCCGCGATTAATAAAAAAACTGGTGAGAGAGGAGGTGAGTGGTCACGAATATGCATCTGAACAATTTTTTTGTCACATATCCACTACCCGTTCGGTATATGAATAATAATAATCACCTACATAAAAAAGGAGGAGTAAGAGCAATGGGAAACAGTCTCAAATCATTTTTAGTCGCCGCTATTCTCTTCGGATCAATGGCGTTTGCCTGCGATGCCCGCGCCGGTGAGATCGATATCCTGGTAGAGAAGTTAGTGGAAAAAGGCGTGCTCAGTTACGGGGAAGCTCAAACGATCCTTACCGAGACCCAAGAAGAGGTACGTAAAGAGCTCGTCCGGGGTACTTCCGAATCGTTACCGCAATGGATCCAGACCATGAAGTTAAAAGGAGACCTAAGATTACGGTATCAGTACGAAGATAAGCCGAACTCTGACGATCGGCAACGTTATCGCATGCGTTTCCGTCTGGGTATGGAGTCGAAGGTGAACGATAAGGTCAAGGTTGCCGCGGGACTCGCGACCGGCGGGACCGATCCCCGTTCCACGAACCAGACCTTCGACAATACGTTTGAGACCCCGGATATCCGTCTGGATTATGCCTATGCGACCTATACCCCTAATGACTGGGCAACAGTCAAAGCCGGTAAGATCGCCGGGATGAAAAACGTGGTGATGCTTCAGGACGATCTGCTCTGGGATGGCGATATCAATCCGGGAGGTATCGCGTTAGCTTTTGCCAAAAAGTCCGGCGATGTGACCTGGATGTTCAATACCGGGGCGTTTATTCTGGATGAATCGTCATCGGATACATCGGATCCGATGATGTATGTGTTTCAGCCGGCGATGAAATACAAGATCAGCGATACGGTGAGTATGGAAGGCGGAGTCGCTTACTGGGGATTTAATGGAGTCAAAGACAGTACGTTAGATCATGCCGAAGGCGGGCCGACCATGACCGCGTCCGGCTACAAATATAATTTCAATTCGATTAACCCTAACTTTAAATTGAAGGTAAAAGAACCGTTCGGCGGGATCGTCCCGGCTTTGTCTCTTTTCGGCGAATATATCCACAACTTTGATCCTGATGAAGCCGAAAACGGATATCTCCTCGGTATGGCGTTCGGTGCCGATAAAATCAAGAACCGAGGTGACTGGCAGTTGAAATATATATATCGCCGGCTCGAAAAAGATGCCTGGCTGGATACATTCCCTGATTCCGATGCCTATAGCGGAGAGACCAACGTAAAAGGACATGAAGTGATATTAGCCTACGGCTTAGGGCCGAATACCTCTCTTGGCGTTGATTATTATCAGATGAAACAGATCAAAGGGACGGGAAAAGTCCATATCTTACAGCTTGATTGGCTTATGAAGTTCTAACGCAAGATAAGGGACAACATAATTATGTAAAGGAGGAATAAGGATGAATAAACTGAAACGACAATTAGGAATATACACTCTGACACTGGCGATATTCGCGTTGGTATGTCCGGTGAATGCTCACGCTGATACTATCACGATCAAAGGGTCGACGACCGTCCTCCCGATTGCCCAGGCCTGCGCGGAAAGCTATATGGACCAAAATCCTTCCGTAAACATTTCCGTACAGGGCGGCGGTTCCGGAGTAGGGATCGCTTCGATCATCGACGGTACTGCCGATATCGGCGATGCGTCCCGGCCGATCAAAAACGCCGAATTATCCAGCGCGATCAGCCGGGGAAAAGACCCTAAAGCCCATGTCGTGGCGATGGACGGTATTGCCGTGATTGTGAATAACGCAAACCGGATCAGCGCGATTAGTAAAAAAGATCTCAAAGCGATCTATACCGGAGGTATTTCCAGCTGGTCGGATGTCGGCGGGAGCGGAGGAAAGATCGTGGTGATCGGCCGCGATTCAGCCTCGGGAACGTTTGAAGCTTTTACCGAACTGGCTCTGCATAAAGCGAAGACCCGTCCGGACGCGTTACTGGAAGCGTCGAACGCGGCGGTAAAACAAGTGGTCCAGACAACGCCCGGCGCGATCGGGTATGTCGGATTGGGGTATGTCGATTCGACCGTAAAAGCGATCCCGGTCGACGGGGTCATGCCGAAGGAGGAGACAGTACTTTCGGGAACGTATGCGTTAGCCCGGCCGCTGTTCATGTATACTAATGGAAAGCCTACCGGCGCGATAAAGAATTTTATGGATTTTGTGTTAAGCTGGGAAGGTCAGAGTCTGGCAAAAGAGAACGGGTTTGTCCCGTTAAAATAGACGGGTCACAAGGCGTAGGACTCCTTTCTTAAGGTACACGGCGGGATGTTTTCCATCCTGCCGTGGTGCCTTTTTTTATTTTGCTGCGGCCATCGGGTGTGTCCCGGAAAGAAAATCTTGGTTTTTAAAAGGATGAAAATTAAAAACGTCACAAAATTTAAAGAAAATATATATCGCGGTATCTTTACGATACTGGCGTTTGCGTCTTTGTTTTTTTTGTTAGGGATTACGGTGATACTTTTTAAAGAAGGGTTACCGATATTCCAGAAAGTCAGTGTGTTTGACTTTCTGTTCGGCCGATATTGGTATCCGACTCATGCCGATGCCGAATTCGGTATTTTACCGATCATGTTAGGGTCGTTATGGGTGACGATAGGAGCGCTGGGGGTGTGTGTGCCGCTCGGAGTCGGCAGCGCGCTTTATATCCATGAATTGGCCGGGTATACACAGAAATCGGTTTTAAAACCGTTGATCGAGATCCTGGCGGCGATACCTTCGATCGTGTACGGATTTTTCGGTATGGTCATCGTTGCTCCTTTCATCCAGAGGACTTTTCATTTATCCGTCGGGTTAAACGCTTTTACCGGTAGCCTGATGCTCGGGATCATGGCGACTCCTACGGTATGCAGTATTGCCGAAGACGCGTTAAGTTTTGTACCGAAAAGCTTTCGGGAGGCGTCTTACGCGTTGGGCGCGAACCGTTGGCAGACCCTTATCAATGTGATCATGCCGGCGGCCGGAAGCGGTATTTCTACGGCGATCATCTTAGGGATGAGCCGGGCGATCGGCGAGACAATGACGGTATTAATGGTCTGCGGCGGTGCGGCGGTGATTCCGCATTCGTTTTTTCAGCCGGTCCGTCCGATGACCGCGACGATTGCCGCGGAAATGGGTGAGGCGGTCATGGGCGGGGCGCATTATCACGCGTTATTTGCAATCGGGTTGATCCTTTTTCTTTTCACCCTGGTTTTTAATATCATCGCGGAAATAATCAGCCGCCGGTTCCGTGTAAAATTAGGGTTAGGACGATGAATAAAGATATTACTCAGAAACTGGGGTTTATCTGTCTTTCGTTATGCGCGTTGATCACGGTATTCTTTTTAGGTACGTTGATCTATTTTATAGTGGTCCGCGGAGCCGGCGCCATTTCCTGGCAATTTTTGACCGACGTTCCCCGTAAATTCATGACCCAGGGCGGGGTCGCTCCGGCGATTGTCGGTACTTTTTATCTTACTCTGGGTTCGATTATGATCGCGCTTCCTCTGGGTTTGGCCTGTGCGGTATATCTGTGTGAATATAGCCCGAAAAGTGTAGTGGTAAATATCATCCGGATCAGTATCAATAATCTTGCCGGGGTACCTTCGGTAGTATTCGGCCTGTTCGGTATGGCGGTATTCGTGAAATTTTTAGGATTCGGAGTTTCGATCCTTTCCGGTTGTCTTACGTTAGCGATCATGGTGTTACCCAGTATCATCTCCGCATCACAGGAATCGCTTATGGCGGTACCCCAGTCGTACCGCGAAGCGTCCCTTGCGCTGGGGGCGACGCAATGGTATACCATAAAGAAGATCGTCGTTCCTTCGGCGTTACCGGGGATTTTGACCGGAGTGATCTTAAGTGTGGGAAGGGTAGCCGGTGAGACCGCTCCGATCCTGTTTACCGCCGGAACGTTTTACATGCGTGGATATCCCAAATCGATCTTTTCGGAAGTGATGGCGTTACCTTATCATATTTACGCGTTAATGACCGAAGGGGCCCATCCGGTCGCCCAGACGAAGATCGCCTACGGGTGCGCCCTTATTCTTTTGATACTGGTACTTACGGTTTCTACTTTGGCGATCTTTATACGGCAAAAACAAAGGAGTATGAGTTAATGGATGAAAAAGTACGGATGGAAATAAAAAACATGAACTTTTATTACGGCACCAAACAGGCGTTGTGTGATATTAATATACAAGTGTACCGTAACCGGGTGACGGCGATCATCGGCCCATCCGGATGCGGAAAATCAACGCTTATCCGCTTGTTGAACCGGATGAACGATCTTATCCCTCATGCCCGGATTGAAGGGGAGGTGTTGCTTGACGGCCATAACATTTATGGCCCGGATGAGGATGTAGTGGATGTCCGCCGGAAAATCGGGATGGTATTTCAGAAACCGAATCCGTTTCCTAAATCTATTTTTGAGAACGTCGCCTACGGGTTACGCGTCAACGGGATAAAAGACCGGCAATATATCCGCCGTAAAGTAGAAAAAAGCATTAAAGACGCGGCATTATGGGGCGAGGTGAAAGACCGTCTGAACGACAGCGCTCTTGCCCTTTCCGGCGGCCAGCAGCAACGGCTCTGTATTGCCCGGGCTCTTGCGGTCGAACCGGAAGTGTTGCTTATGGACGAACCGGCATCGGCCCTTGACCCTACTTCGACTTCAAAAATCGAAGAACTTATCCAGGAATTGAAAAAAAGGTATACGATTATCATCGTTACTCATAATATGCAACAGGCCGCGCGGATTTCCGATTATACCGCGTTTCTCATGTTAGGCCAGATGGTCGAATATGACCTTACGCCAAAGATCTTTACTAACCCGGCCAAGAAAGTCACTGAAGACTATATTACCGGGCGGTTTGGATGATCAGTTCCGACGGTGTTTTTATCATCCGGTATCCTTTGAGTAAAACGATTGAAGAATACCTCAGGAGAGGCGATAATTTTAAAGGCAGAAAGATAGAGAGAGAAAGAATCAAGGAGTGCTTATGAATATCAAAAGACATTTCGAAAATGATCTGAAAAAGTTTAACACCGAGATCCTGAAGATGGCGACGTTGACCGAAGAAGCGATCTATAAGTCGGTCGAATCCCTAAAAAACCGCGATCTTACACTTGCCCGGGGCGTTATCGATGACGACCATATCATTGACGAGCAGGAACTGTTGATCGAAGAGATGGCAATCGATTTTTTGGCCCTGCAGAATCCTAAAGCGCGGGACCTGCGGTTTATCACTACCGGTATGAGCATCAACGCCGAACTCGAACGGATCGCAGATCTTGCCGTAAATATATCGCAACGGGTCCTCGATTTAGGTAACGAGCCTTTAATCAAACCGCTGATCGATATCCCTAAACTTACCGCGGTAGTACGCCGGATGATCAAAGACGTGATCGACGCGTTTGTAAACCAGGATGAACAACTGGCCAGATCGGTGATCCTTTCGGACCCGGAAGCCGATAAACTCAGAAATATGATCTTTGACGAATTGGTATATGAATATATGGTCAAGAACGGAAAATGTGTTCCCCGCGCTATCCCGCTCCTTTTGATCACCCGTCATCTGGAACGGATCGCCGATCACGTGACGAATATCGCCGAAGATATTATTTATATGGTAAAAGCCGAAGTAGTCAAACATCATCCCGAACGGCTTACCGATACCTCACGGCCCCATAAAGAGCATCCGGAATGATCTTGTTTTATCTATCTATACCGCAAATCGCGTGATACAATGTTTTCAGTTCGGTTCGGGTCCACTGATCCTTTCCGTGATACAAAAAGGCAGATAGAAAATGAAAAAACATATCGCTATTGTCGGCGCGGGAGTAGGAGGGCTTGCGACTGCGGCCCGTCTGGGATCCCGCGGATATAAAGTCGATGTGTTCGAAAAACTTCCCCGTCCCGGCGGCCGGGCGCATATTATCGAAGATGCCGGATTTAAATTCGATACCGGCCCTTCGTTTGTATTGATGCCTTCTTTTTTCAAAGAGATCTTTGATTACTGCGGTCGTGATCTTTCCGACTATCTTCATCTGGCTCCGCTCGATATCCATTACAAGATATTTTATCCTTCCGGGAAAGAACTGGTCATCTATCGTGACAGCGAGAAGACGAAAGCGGAACTGGAAAAAATCGAACCGGGCAGCTCTCGGCAGTTCGATAGGTTTCTTGCCGATGTAGGGGATATGTATACATCGGTCGAACCGTTGCTGTATAAAAGTTTTACTCCCAAAGCGCTGTGTAATCCCGCTTATTGGAGCCTGTTGTGGAAACTAAAGACCCATAAGACCTATTGGCGTCTGGCCCACGATTTCTTTAAGACTGACGAACTTGTCTATGCCTTTACTTTTGAAGCGATGTTTATCGGAGTGTCTCCTTTCCACGCTCCGGCATTCTACAGTGTGATCACCTACGCCGATCATGTCCAGAAAGTGTTCCATCCTTTGGGAGGGATGTATCAGATCCCTTTAAACCTGGAACGGTTGGGACGGGAATTCGGGGTGGAGTTCCATTACGACAGCGAGGTAACACACATCCAGTACCGCCGTCAACCGGCGCTTTCTGTGCACGGTCAAAAAGAACAGTTCGATATTGCCGTCGTCAATGCCGATTATGCCTATGCGCAGAAGACTTTACTTAATCGTATGCTTCCCAAATATGAGTATTCCTGTTCGGTATACCTGCTCTATCTGGGTTTGAAGAAGAAGATAAAAAACCTAGAACATCATAACCTTTTCTTTGCCGAAGACCTCGATAAGAATTTGAACGAAATATTCCATGAAGGGGTCGTGCCCGCTGACCCTTCATTTTATGTCCATGTACCGACGGTGACAGACCCTTTGATGTCGCCGCCCGGTAAAGATATCGTCTATATCCTGATACCGGTACCTAACTTGGAGACCTATCAAGGCCAGTTCCGTGAGTATGAACCGCGGTTAAGAAAACTGGTATTTGAAAAGATCAAAACCGTCATCGGCGAGGATATCGAAGATTTGATCGAAGTAGAACACCGGTTTTATCCGGAAGATTTCGTTTCCCGTTATAACGTGTACCATGGCGCGACGTTTGGCCTTGCCCATACGCTTATGCAAAGCGCCTTTTTTCGTCCGCCGAACCGCGACCGGCGTTATAAAAATGCCTATTTTGTCGGATGCAGCACTCAACCCGGAGAAGGGCTCCCACCGGTGATCGCCTCTTCACGTATCGTTGCCGATCTTATCGAACAATCGTAATATACAAAAGGTCACAGAGTGAAGGTTTTAAGGTAAGCGACGATCTCGTTTGTGATTTTATCGGGAGTAGATGCTCCGGCAGTTATCCCTACGCTGCGGGTATTTTTAAACCAGCGTTTCCGCAGTTCTTTTTTTGACTGGATCCAGTAGGTACGGCGATTAAGACCCCGGGCGAGTTCATAGAGCCGCCGGGTATTTGCGCTCATCTTTGAGCCGATCACCAGGATTACGTCGTTCTCCAGCGGTAAAGTGAGGATCTCTTTCTGCTTGATCCGGGTAGGGTTACAGATAGTATTAAAAAATTTCAGGTCGGGGACGTATTTTTTTATTTTATCGACGATCTCCAATACTTTTTCCATATTCTGAGTCGATTGGACTACTACCGCGGCTTTAGTCAGAGAAGTAAGCTTTCGCGTAGGTATATTTTTGAGATAGTCGATCACGAGAGCGTTACTCTGCAGTTGTCCGATGATTCCCTGCACCTCATCGTGTTTTTTGTCTCCGATGATGATGACGGTATACCCTTGACGTTCGGCCGTATGGGCCAGAGTATGGATCTCTTTCACCATCGGGCAGGTAGCGTCAACGATAGCGTAGCCTTGTGTGTGGGCCCGCTCGATCGTCTTTTTAGAGGCGCCGTGCGCGCGGATAAGCAGGGTAGTTTTTTTGCCTTTACCCAGACGGTCTATTTTCTTTATACCGGCGGCAGTGATATCTTTTACGACTTCTTCGTTATGGACGATATCGCCGAGCATTACCACCGAAGGTCTTGCTTTCGCGGTTTGATAGGCAAGCTTTAACGCTCTTTTTACTCCAAAACAAAATCCTGCCGAACGGGCGAGATTGATCTTCATGCCCAGGTCTCTTTTCCTAATAACCGTAACGCGGTCATTATCTTTTTTCTTAACGGTACAAATACTTTCTGAGAAAATATATCGTAATTTTTTAATTCTATCTCATCAAGGATCTTTTCATAGGCTTCTTTCATTATTCCGGCGACATACCGGTCGCGGGCAGCCTTGATCAATTTAACCCCTTCGGCCGATTGGCGGTAATACTCATGAGCTCGGTCGATTTGAAACCTCATCAGTGCGATAAAATTATTATCTACGGTATGTTGAGCCAATTGAGTCTCGGTTACTCCGAACCGGCGCAGTTCGTCCTGAGGAACATATATTCTTTTTTTAAGATAATCTTCACGGATATCTCTTAAGATATTGGTAAGTTGCATGGCGATCCCTAGCGCGATCGCTGGCGGTTCGGCTTCGGGGGTGTCCGTTTTGAATATCTTAAGTATGATCAGCCCGATCACGCCGGCTACCCGGTAACAATAAAGCGAGAGTTCCTGAAAATTTTCATACCGCGGTTTTTCCAGATCCATAGCCATACCTTTGAGGAGTTCGTCAAAATAGCTTTTCGGGATGGCATATTCGTGTACGGTATGACGGAACGCAGCGAGTAACGGGTCGGGAAGCGGCTCGTTCGAGTAAGCGTGCGTTATTTTGTTTTCCATCGCCGCGAGGTCCTTTTTTCTATCGGAATTTCCTTCCGTATCGACGATATCATCGCTCCTGCGGCAGATCGCGTATACTGAATAAACCGCCGGTTTTTGGGCCGCGGTTAAAAAGAGTGAAGCGAAATAAAACGTACGGGCATGGATACGGGTCAGTGTACGGGCAATTTTGTATCCGGCTTTGATCAGGGAATCGCCTTTGGCCGCCATCATTTTTTCATTGTACACGTAAACCTGTGTGAATCAATAGAGTTTTCGTTTGAACAAGGGGGGCATTTAAGATACAATCTTTTTATGTCCCGGTATATGTGGGTTCTTTTTTTATCCGGTATATTCCCGTTTTTATTGAGTTTCTGGCCTGGGCTGGGCTTCTGGCGTAATTGGCGGGCGTTAGTAAAAACTACCACCATTATCCTTTTGGGTTTCGGAATATGGGATGTAGGAGCTACCTGGCGCGGCCATTGGTTTTTTGATCCCGCGAGCGTAGGTAATATTTATATCGTCAATGTACCGTTAGAAGAGGCGCTTTTTTTTATTGTCATACCTTTTTGTTGTGTGTTTACCTGGGAAACAGTGAATTATTTTTGGAAAAAGTGATATGAAAGAATATACCGTTTTTGCCGCCATTTCAGTCGTAGTAACGATACTGATCGACCGTATAACGGGAGTTTCCCTGCTGAAAAACAAAAAATTCTGGGTATATTTCATGCTGTTTGTGATATTGATGATTATCGTCAACGGCTTTATCACCGGCGCGGGTATTGTCCGGTATAATCCTAAGATGATTCTCGGGATAAAATACGGGACGATACCTCTGGAAGATTTTCTGTTTAATTTCAGTTTAGTGACGCTTACTATAGTGTCCTGGGAATTTTTTAAAAAGAAGATGCGTTCATGAAGAGAATCATTGTTTTTTTTCTAATAACCTGTTGGATAGGTTCTTTCGGTATGGGCGCGGATTTCGACTGGATCAGGCTCCATGAACGAGCCGATACGATGACTCTACCGGAAGCCGAGGCGCAGATAGATCAAAATACCGCTTTACCCGCGGAACTTTATACGCTGGCGTTAGCGTATTTGACCGCACACGAGGACGAAAAAGCCGAAAAGATATTTCAGAAACTGTATGGTCTCAATCCTCAAGATATTCCGGCCCGATGGGGTATTGCCGAGTGTTTACGGCGCGGCCACCGGTACGGTGAGTCCGAACGGATACTGAAAGAGGTAATCGCCCAGGATCCTCAATTTGCTCCGGCTTATATCAGTTTAGGGTATATCCGTTATATGCAGATGGAATTCGAAGAGACCGTAAGGCTTACCGCAACCGTGTTGCGGTTAGGCGAACAAAAAGTGAATTCTATGAATATGGCCAACGCTCACGGCCTGTATGCCGGAGCCAAAGGAATGATCGCCCATTATGGCGGGCCGCTTTCAAAAGCCGTCAACGGCGCGGCGGTATTGCCTCATTTGAAAGCGGCCGAAAAGATCAAGCCGGACAGTGTTTCGGTGCTTTACGGTATGGGGAGTTATTATATGCTCATCCCGCCGGTACTGGGGCGGGATATCGATAAAGGTATAGAATACCTGGAAAAAGCGATCGTAAAAGATCCGCGGTTTCCCGATATATACGCGCGGTTAGCGCAAGCCTATCGCGCCAAAGGCGATCTTGCCAAATACGAAGAATATATCACCAAAGCGCTTACTCTTGATCCCCAAAACGAGATCGCACTCGACGTGCAAGCGGGAACATGTAAATTCGTCTGTTTCTGATTTCCTCTTATCAAGTTGTGTTTGCTAAAAGAGAGATAGTTCTACCACAGAGGACACAGAGTCCCACAGAGATAATAAGACGGACATTTGGTTTCGCGTTTTTGCGCTTTTCTTTGCAAAAACCGCATGAAACCGGAAAATTATATTTTCCGGTTTTAATTGTTTTTGCAAAAATATCCCATCGATATTCGATGGGAAGAAACCAAATATCCTTGATAAACCGAGACGGACTATTTTATTTTCCTCTATGCTCTCTGTGAGCTCTGTGGTAAAAATACATCCAATCTTTCGACATACTTCTTGAATAATGATCTTTAAGAAAAGGGGAAATATTACACGCGGAGAAGCTGAGCGGGATACGTGAGAAGTAGTTTTTTGTATTTTTGGTGCATTGGAATCTTTTCAGCGATACCCTGGGCTTGACCTATGAGGCGTTTGATCTCGCTATGGGCATAATCGAGCGCCCCCGTTCGGGTGATAAGCTGTTGCATCAGTGAGAGGTCTCCTCGGGTGACTTTATCTTTAGTAAGCATTTTTTTAATCCGTAACCTGTCTTTCGCGGAAGAATTAAGAAAAGTATTCCAGATAAGCAGCGTCTTCTTCGATTCCTGCAGATCGGAAAGGGTCGATTTTCCGATTTGCTTTTCATTACCGAATATTCCCAAAATATCGTCTTTGATCTGAAACGCCCGGCCTAACGCGACTCCGTAACTGGAAAGGCCGCGTATCGCAGATGCAGGCGCGCCGGCAAGGATCGCTCCGGTTGAAAGCGGAGTAGCAAAAGTATAATAGGCGGTTTTAAAATCGTAGATCTTATAGATATCGTTTTTAGTGACCTGTTCGATCTTTTTTGCGTCATTGAGCAGTTCGATGAATTCCCCGCCGCCGGTGAAGATCGCCGCCCGGATAAAATTTTTAAGCGCTTTTTCTTTACGGTAAGGTTCCTCTTTGATCGCGAGGAACGCGTCGATCGCCATCGCGTACATCACGTCTCCGACCACGATCGCCAGGTCCTGTCCGTCAAACTTCAACCCGCGAAGTTTTTTAAGATGAGTGTTGAGTAACGCGTGCATCGAAGGTCTGCCCCGCCGGGTATCCGATTTATCGATAATATCGTCATGGACCAGCATGAAATCGTGGAGCAGTTCTATCGCCAGAGCGCTGGTGTAGAGCCGGGGGGCGGTTTTTTTGGCAAATCCAAGATAGCCCACGACAAAAAGAATCGGCCGGACCCGTTTCCCGTCACGGGTCACGAAATCTTTAATACAGGTATAAAGCAGGGGAGAGATCTTGCTTAAGGAGTACGTGGTATCGATACTTTTTATAAAAGAAGGGATTTTACGGTCAATAGCCTTTTTAAGTTCAGTAATCATTAAAATATCTTAACATAGCTTAAAGGGCAACTCAAGCTGCAAGCGGAAAAAGAACGAATACCAGAATATCCCATAACGCGTGCGATATGATTCCCGGCCAAAGCGTTCGTGTCCGTAAAAATAACCATCCCCAGAATAATCCGCAGATACCGGAAGCGATAAGTAATAGAGGATTACACGACCAGATATGTACAAGGATATAGAGAAAAACCGAAAAGAAATATCCGCTCGTTATGCCAGTTTTTTTTGTGAGCGTATGTTGGATATATCCCCGCCAGAAAATCTCCTCGCCCGGCCCGATAATGCATAACAAAAGGAGGCTTATCGTCATCGGTGAAGTATTTTGTTTTGTTTGATAGATCGATTGAATAAAATGGCCGCTTTGCATAAAAATTATGTTGATCAATGCTCTGCCCGCCCAAAATACCCCATAAAGAAACAATGCGGAAAAGATCCCTATCCATATATGATGGGATTTAAAATAAAACAATCTGTTTAAAGAGGCCTGTTGGCTATACAATGCCCATCCGCTTAATATAGTGACGCTTGTCGCCATCATCGGCCAAAAAGGAGTACTACGAGCGACCGGAGGGAAAAAAAGTAAGAACCAGAAAAAAAAGGCAAGAAGTATGAAAAACCAAACGTGTTTCATGTGATGATTGTCTCAAGATAGAACGAGACGATCATTAATGCACCGAAAAGAAAATGGAGTTTCGCGGTCTCTTTATCGATGGCGGCGAGATCTTGGGGAGTATGGGGTTTACTTTTTTCGATGGCCATGATATTTTTTAAAGCTACCGGGACACTTAAAAAGACCAGTATCCCCCAGAGTGATATAGTTCGGCTGATAATTAATATAAGTACGCTGAGATAAGCTCCCCCGATCAAGATCAGATATTCTATCTGAGCGTTACGGTGCCCTAACATGTTCGCGAACGTTTTGATGCGAGCTTGTCGGTCATGATCGATATCGCGCAGGTTATTGGCATGAAGAATTGCCGTGACCAGAAAACCTATCGGTAAAGAAACATAGAATATGCCGGGATGATATGTCCCGGTCAGCGCGAAAAATGAGCCGATCACCATCAGCGGTCCCATCAGTATAAATACGAAAATATCGCCCAGAGCCCGGTATTTGTATTCGACTGGACGGGCAGTATAAAAATACCCGCCTAAAAGGCCGATCATTCCCAATCCTAACATCGGTAATCCGTGGATTATCACCAGAATAATCCCCAAGCCAAACCCGCATCCAAAACAAAAAAGAGCGCTTCTATGGATTTGGCGGGGAGTAAGCTTATGTTCGGGAAGGATCCGGCTTGACCCGAAACTGTCGAGCGTATCGATACCGCGTGTGAAATCGTAGTAATCGTTCACAAGATTGGTGCCGGCGTGAAAAAACAGAGCACAGACCAGGACCAACGGAAAAAGTTCCCACCGGATCGGGTATGGACCCGCAAAAGCGAATACTGCGCCCAGAGTCACCGGGATTATCGATGCGGTAAACGCGAACGGGCGGATTGCCTGTATCCAGTGACCGATAAAGAGAGAAACCGATTTTTGAGTATGGATTCTCATCGGCTGTATTCTATCATAGGTGAAAAATATCGGCAACCTGCAGATTTCTCGAAAAGAGGGGGCGAGACTTTTGATATTATAATTATGGTAAGGTTGTGGTAAAATAGCTCTCGGCACATAAAAGGACAGATTATGAGTAAAAAAGTTGTTATCGTCGGCGGCGGGTTTGCCGGTATCAATGCGTTAAAAACGCTCGCGCGGAGCACCCCTACCGATTTAGAAATAACCCTTGTCGATACACGTCGTTCTTCCCAGTTTTTGCCGTTATTACCCGATATTATCGGAAAAAGGATCCCGGCCCGGTATCTTCAATATCCTTTGGCGAAGATTGCCGGAGATTGCCGGGCGCGCTTTGTATGCGACGAGGTTATTGCCATTGATACGCAAAAATCTATCTTGGAGATGCGTCAGGGAAAATTGGATTATGATTACCTGATCATTTCTCCGGGAACAGTCACTAATTTTTACGGAAACGACGTATTGAAAGAACAAGCGTATACATTTAATGATATCGATGAGGTAAAAAAAATCGTTGAGGTTTTAAAAAGGAACGAATATTCCCGGTTTATTATTGCCGGAGGAGGGTATACCGGTATTGAACTTGCTACCAATATAAGGGCGTATTTGGACCGAAATAACCAAAATAAAACTATAACGATTGTAGAGAAAACTTCTTCGCTTTTGGGGCCGTTGCCGGAGTGGATAAAAAAACATGTAGAACGGAACTTGGACCAGCTGAAAATCGGCCGTATCTATAACGCTACCGTAAAAGATTGTCAAAATAAAAGGATAGAATTATCTGACGGCCAAGTCTTTGAAGATGCGATGTTTTTATGGGTAAGCGGGGTGCGTACGCCTTTTTTTTGCGCGGGGCTTACCGCTCAGAAGTTACCGCAGAACCGGCTGCCGGTCGATCGGTATTTGCGTCTTGAGGGCCGGGAAAACATTTTTGTTGCCGGCGATACCGCTTATTTTGAATATCACGGAGTCCCTTTGAGATTATCGGTACAGGCGGCGGTCACCCAAGGACAATGCGCCGGGCGCAATCTGATCCGCAGTATACAGGATCAGAGGTTAATCCCTTATCAGCCTTGTGATTTAGGTTATGTAGTGCCTCTGGCGAATGATCGTGCCTATGGAGTTGCTTTAGGCGTAAAAGTAAAAGGAAGGATAGGAATGTTTTTACATTATATTTTAAGTATATACCGGAGTTACGGGATGAAAAATAAATGGGGGATTATTCACCATCTTATAACAGGAGGTAGAAAGTGAAAGAATGGGCGGTATTTCCGATCAGATTAGGGTTAGGTACGATATTTATTCTGCATGGTTTACAGAAGGCGTTTGGAATGTTTGACGGACCCGGGATTGCCGGATTCACTAAAATGCTGACGGATTTAGGGTTTCCGATGGCCGGGCCATTGGCATTTGTCGTTGCCTATGTAGAATTTATCGGCGGGATTTTTCTTATCCTGGGCCTGTTCACCCGGTTGAGCGCGTTACTCTTGACGGGAGTGATGTTAATCGCTATGGCGAAGGTCCATCTGATCCATGGGTTTTTTCTCGCCGACGGGGGATACGAGTATGTATTGGTCATTTTAATGAGCCTGTTTACATTATTGCTTTTCGGCGGCGGGAATTTAAGTATGGATCAAAAGTGATTTTTAAAAGAATACTACAAAAAATATGATAGGATTTTTGGTGAAACAATGAGCAGCTTTTACGACCGTTCGTATTATGGCAATTCCGAATCAGTAGCAGATGTATTTAAACTGCATCCGGTAAAATCACGGGAAATCGAGTTTTTCAAACGATTGATCTCTCCTCAAAAAGGAGAAAAACTATTGGATATCGGTTGCGGTACCGGAGCCTATCTTATGGGGCTTGAGGGCAACGGCATAGACCTGTGGGGCATCGATCTTTCCGAAAATGCTACCGAGATCGCCCGAAAGAGGGTGAGTAATCCGCAACAGATCCTCTGCGCCAATGCCGATCCCCTCCCGTTTGGCGACAATATCTTCGATTATGTGACGGCGCTGGGGATCGTGGAACATTTCCCTTCGATTCCCTCTATCCTCAGTGAGATGTGTCGGGTGATAAAGCCGCAAGGCCAGGCGGTCATCATGGTTCCGAATATTTATTATTACAAATTCATCTGGGATACATTACGTAAAGGCGCCGGGCCGGTACGTCACCAGGAGATCGAAGCGCTCTACTCTTTTGCGCGATGGAAACAGTTTATCGAAGAAGCCGGGTTGACTGTGCTCAGGGTATCACACCATAATAAGTTCAATAAACCGCTGCTCACCTGGTTGCGTAATCTGTTTATTCCTTATTATTTTTCCAACCATTTTATATTTATTTGTACTAAAAAGTAACGATAGGTAAAAAAGAGAGTCGAATATACAGGCCGGCGTTAAAAAATGGAGGTATAATCTATGGCAAAAGGGGATATGAAAGAAAAAATGGATACACTGTGGAAGAAAACGAAAAAAGATATCGATAAGGTAATGAAAGAAGCCGACGGGATGATGAAAAAAGGAGAGAAGTACCTCAAAGACATGTCCGGTAAAGGCAAGAGTAATCTGGACGTATTGAGCCTTACGTTACAAAGAGAAAAACTTTATTATGAATTGGGCAAAACCGTCGCGTACCTTTCCGAATCTAAAGATGTGGATGTAAAAAAAGAACACATCCTGCTGAATGAGATCAAAGCGATCAATATCCAGATCGATAAGTTGAAAAAGAAAGCGTAACCAATACCCTCTGTATGCAGCCGCTTATTCTTGCTTCCCGGTCGCCGGCGAGGAAAAAGCTACTCGCTCAGCTCGGCTTAAAGTTCCAAGTGATCGTCTCCGACAGCGTCGAGCGTTCACGGGGATACCGTTCTTACCGTCAGTTGGTGATAAAGAACGCGCAAAGCAAAGCCATGTCCGTAGCCGGCCGGCTTGACCGCGGCATCATAATCGCCGCCGACACGGTAGTGGTCGTTTCAAAAAAGATCATCGGAAAACCGAAGACGTTCGCGGCGGCGGTAAGAACTTTAAAAAAACTTTCCCGCAATCCCCACTGGGTATATACCGGGATCGCGGTCCTGGATGTCTGGCGTAACCGGTGTTTCACCGGCTATGAGAAAACGAAGATCTATATGTATCCTTTGACCGATACGCAGATAAAAAGATATTTTGAAAAAGTCTCTCCTTTTGATAAAGCCGGAGGGTTTGCTATCCAGGGATTAGGCGCGGTATTTATTGACCGTATTGAAGGATGCTATTATAACGTGGTGGGATTACCTCTGGCTCATCTGGCGAAATTATTAAGTAAAGTCGGGAGGGAAATTTTTTAAAAAATGACCGGTCAATTGCCTCGTAGTTTCAAATCTCTTGACGAACTTTTCTCTGCTGCCCGAAAGCCGGTTTTAGAAGAGTTGTACGGAGAATATCGGGTAAACATATTGACCGGGTTCCCTGATTTCAGCTGGTGTAATCATCGTAAGGTCTTTTATGGTAAAGAAGGTAAAGGGTATGGGTATAACCTGATGTTTTCCGGATGGCGTTGGGGATATTTTGACCTGCGGTACACCCAAGATTCCCATGACGCGCTCCTCATCGATTACGACCGGAAAGAAAATCCTTTTTTCTGGCGGCCGATAAGGGATTATATCAAATGTCTCCAGAAAAACAGCCTGTATCTTGGCCAATTCCGCTATGTAGTGAACCGCAAAGAAAAGTGTATAGGATATTTTTCCCTTTCCCGAAAACAGCAGATTGATTTATAACAAAAAAACCGTAGTCATTTTTCTTATGAATAGGGGTATTTTTCGTGAGCGTGAAGGGTTCGCAAATACGTCCTCTGAGGGGCCTTTTTATTATAATCAGATACCCTGTCTTTTTATCCGGCGAGAGGAGATGCCTCCCGGCCGGGAAAAGCTCCCGAAGAAAATCCGGTGTTTTTCGGTGAACCGGATCCGGGATTTTTCATCGGGCCGCTTCCGAGGTTCTCCCGGCAAAAAGCGTTCCCTGAGGAGAATACCCCTTCATTTTAAAGCTTTTTTCGATGGACGGATGCTTCTCGTCCGTCAGGCGGCCGAGAGGGATAATAAGTTATTTAAAAAAATAATTGACTAAAACTTTAATTAATAACATAATATAATCTCCTGATTGATACCTGCCAGCAGAATGGACAGGGATGTCTTTATATAAAAGGGAAGTTCCGGAGTCATTTCCATTATCTTTTCAATAACGAATTTTCATTGCATCCTACAGGTATGCCCGGGAGCACAATAGAAAAAAGGGGGTAAGAATGAGAAACAAAAGTTCGGTGCAAAAGAAAATAACCCAAACCAAGAGAAAGGGGGCAAATATGAAAATTACCAAAGTCCTGAAACCGAGTGTCGCTAAAAAGAGCGCCGGGAAGAAAGTCGATTTTCAGTTAACCGCTCCTGATGCCAAAAAAGTCGCTCTAACCGGTGATTTTAATTCGTGGAACACCAATGGCACGAAAATGAAAAAGGACCGTAACGGAGTATGGAGTATCGGTATGACCCTTAATCCCGGCCGGTATGAATATAAATTTATCGTAGACGGTCAGTGGTGGACTGATCCGATCAATTCCAATACTTCAAAAAATTCTTTCGGGACAATCAACTCGGTTCTTGAAGTGGGTGCATAAATGAAAGTAGCTCTTTTTGCGTGGGAATCCCTGCATTCCATCACTGTTGGAGGCATCGCGTTTCATATTACCGAGCTCGCCGCGGCTCTTGCCCGTAAAGGGCATGAGATCCATGTGTTCACCCGGGTCGGTGACCCCGGCCAACCGTGGTATGAATGTATCCACGGCGTCCACTATCATCGGTGCCCTTATTCTTTCCATTCCGATTTCATTGAAGAAACCAACAATATGTGCCGTTCTTTCGTTGACGCTTTTTTTCAGACCGAAAATCATATCGGACGGTTTGATATTGTCCACGCTCACGACTGGTTGACCGCCAATGCGCTTGATTGGATAAAAAAGGGGAGAGGGCATAAAGGGGTGTTTACCCTCCATTCTACCGAATACGGGAGGTGCGGGAATAACTTTTTTAACGGCAACTCCGAACGGATACGTCATCACGAATGGTTGGGCACTTACTGTGCCGACCGGGTGATCGCGGTATCAAAATCTCTCAAAAATGAAGCACAGTGGATGTATCACGTTCCCGACGGAAAGATCGATGTGATCTATAACGGGATCAGTTATTGGAATTATGACGGGTGGATTGATCCGGCGGCAGTGCGCACTATGTACGGGATCGGCCCGATGGATCCGATGGTCCTTTTCGTGGGAAGGATCGTATATCAAAAAGGGCCGGATCTGTTGATCGAAGCGATCCCCCATATATTGAAATATTATCCCCATGCGAAATTCGTGTTTGTCGGGGACGGTGAGATGCGCAGGAGTGTTGAAGAGAGGGCCGGACAATTAGGGGTGAGTCATGCTACCCGGTTTCCCGGATTCCTCAACGGGTGGCGTCTGGCGGACCTTTATAAAGCCTGCGACTGTGTATGTGTGCCCAGTCGAAACGAACCGTTTGGCATAGTATTACTTGAAGCCTGGAGTTCGGGTAAACCGGTCGTCGCGTGTGACTCAGGCGGGCCGTCTGAGATCATCTGGCATGAAGTGAACGGTCTTAAAACTTATATCCATCCCGATTCTATTGCCTGGGGGTTAGGCACGTTGTTCTCTGATTTTGAATATGGCCGATGGATGGGGCGTAACGGGCGAGTTGCGGTTGAGACGGTTTTTTCCTGGGATACAATAGCTGATCAGGCATTGATTGTGTATAATAGTTAAAAGGGGATTTAAGTGGCACGTTCACAAAATAATAAAACTCAAACAAATGCCGCATCCAGTATTCCCTCAAGATCTCCGGAATATGTTCCGGTACGGCCGCCTACATTGACAAAACCGGTTTCGGTCGACAATCAGGATCTTCCTGCTCAACAGAACAATACTAACATTACGCTTATGGCCCGGGATCCCCATTGGGTCCATGCTTACTGGAATGTGGCTCCGGAAAAATTAGAAGAAGCTAAACACAATCTGGGAGAGGAGACTTTTAAACAGTCTACTCAGACGGTCCGGGTATATGATGTGACCTATAAAGATTTTAAAAAGGGAGACCAGCCTAACCGCGCGTTCGATATTGATGTCGGGCCGTTTACCCACAATTGGTATATCGATTCCTGGTCGGATAACACGGCGTATTGCGCCGATGTAGGGTTACGTACTCCCGACGGTACATTCATGAGGCTTGCCCGTTCCAATTTTGTCTCTACTCCCCGTCAGGGGTCTTCCGGCCGGTCAGAAATGATCTGGATGGAAGTAAAAGATGATCTGGAAACACAGCCATATGTGCTGGTCGAAAACGTAAAAAAACAGACTGAAGGAGGAGTAACTCCTCACGGCCGGCGGTTTCGTGACCGTATTTTTCTTACCGAAGCGGATATCCGTGCGTATTATTCCCGTCTTTTTCCGCTCCTGCAGCGGATCGTGGCGATGCGGCTTGCCCGTGAGAATCGTGAAGAGCACCAGGTAGTCCTTCAGGACGGGAAAGTGGTCCTTGACGATCTGTTGATCCAGGGATTATCGCGAAGCGATTTCTTAAGAAAGGTCCTTCTGGGATCTTCTGCCGAGATGGTTGAAAAAGGCGGCGCCAGTGAAACTCTTTCTTCAGGCGCGAGTCATCAACCGTCTCCGGTGAGAAAATTTTTCTTTGAGATCGGGACTGAACTGATTGTATACGGCCGTACCGAACCGGACGCGACGGTATGGCTGGGTGATAAAAATATCAAGTTACGTCCCGACGGGACGTTTACCCTCCGTTTTGGGTTGCCGGATGCCGGGTATATTCCTCTTGATTTTGTTGCACAATCTCAAGATAAGATAGAGAAACGTGGTATTACTACTTCGGTACGGCGCAACAAAACCCGATACAGTTCGTAAAAATCTAAAAAAGTTCGATGACGTCAAAAGGATATTTATGCCTATTGCTTCATACTCACCTCCCGTTTGTCCGGCACCCGGAAGAAGAATATTTTCTTGAAGAAAACTGGCTTTTCGAAGCGATTACCGAGACCTATATTCCGTTGATCCGGATATTTGACCGTCTCGTCGAAGACGGCGTCCCGTTCCGTATGACCATGTCCTTTACTCCGCCGCTCGTTTCGATGTTACGCGACGGCCTCCTGCAAAACCGGTTTGTCCGGCACATCAATAAATTGATAGAACTTTCGGAAAAAGAAGTCGAACGTACCGGCTTCGACCCTCACTATCACGGACTGGCACTTATGTATAATCGTCGGTTCAAAGAGACGAAAGAGATCTTTCTTGACCGGTATCATCGTGACCTGGTCTCGGCATTCAAAAAATTTCAGGATCTGGGAGTAGTTGAGATCATCGGATCGTGCGCGACGCACGGTTTTTTACCCAATTTAAGCGTGAATCCCGAAAGTGTACGGGCTCAGGTTCGAGTGGGAGTAGAACATTATAAAAAGACTTTCGGCCGAGCCCCGCGGGGATTCTGGCTTCCCGAATGCGGATATTATCCCGGGGTGGATGAAGTCCTGAAAGAAGCGGGTATCCGTTATTTCATTGTCGATTCGCACGGGATCATCAATGCCGATCCCGTTCCCCGTTACAGCGTGTATGCTCCCATTTATTGTCCTTCGGGAGTCGCCGCGTTCGGCCGCGATTGGGAATCTTCTAAACAGGTATGGAGTTCGAAAGAAGGGTATCCCGGCGACCCGGATTACCGGGAGTATTATCGCGATATCGGGCATGAGCTGGAATATAATTACATTAAACCGTATATCCATCCTGAGGGATTCCGGGTCAATACCGGTATGAAGTATTGGCGTATTACCGGCAATACCGACTATAAAGAAGCGTACCGGCCGGACTGGGCGAAAGAAAAAGCGGCAAATCATGCCGGTAATTTCATGTATAACCGGGAAAAACAGATAGAACATCTCAGCTATCATATGGACCGTAAACCGATCATTCTTGCTCCTTACGATGCTGAATTATTCGGCCACTGGTGGTTTGAGGGGCCGTTATGGATTGATTTTCTGATAAGAAAGATCGCCTACGACCAGCAGACAGTAACATTGATCACCCCTTCGGAATACCTGAGCGAATATCCTACTAATCAGATGTCGTTACCTTCGTTTTCGACCTGGGGATATAAAGGGTATAGCGAATTCTGGCTTGAAGGAAGTAACGACTGGGTATATCCTTATCTTCATCAAGCTGCCCGTTGTATGGCTGAACTTATTGAGAAATTTTCGTCTCACCTGGCCAGCGGGTCTAAAAAAAGTATTGTGCGTCGCGCGCTTAATCAGGCCGCACGCGAATTGCTGCTTGCCGAATCGAGTGACTGGCCGTTCATCATGAAGACCGGGACGATGGTCCCTTACGCGCATAAACGGGTGAAAACCCATATTAACCGTTTTCATCATATTTATGAGTCTCTGATCACCAGCGGTACTCTCGATGAGGATTGGCTGCGTGAAGTCGAGTGGCGGGATAATATCTTTTCTCATATCGATTGTGCCCGGTATTATCTGGACAGAAAAATCGGGAGAATAAACCCCGCGCGTACCGGAAAAAAGAAAAAACCGGCATCTCATCCGGCGGTAAAGCTGAAAAAAACCGTTATAAAAAAAAGGAAAAAGAAATGAAAACGACTATTCCTCGTGTTACTCAGTTTCCTGATATCTGGGGTACTTATTCAGAAAAAGAGCTGCAGTCTTCCGTGAAGAACGATTATCGGGACACTTCCAATCTTCATTTTGACCGGGTCCGGGCGTCTTTCGGGGTCGCTCTGCATATGCATCAGCCGACTATTCCCGCATCCACCGATGATATAAGAGGCGCCGGCCTTATCTCTAACCTTCAGCATATGATGGAACATCAGGATATGGGTGATAATCATAATGCTTCGGTATTCTTATGGTGTTATAGCCGGATATCCGATTTCATACGTGAATTAGTCTCGGAGGGGAAAAATCCCCGGGTGATGCTTGATTATTCGGGCAACTTGTTTTGGGGCCTTCCTCAGATGGGCCAGACTCAGGTGATCGAGAATCTGAAAAAGATCACCTGCGATAAGAAGTATTATCGTTACGCGGAATGGCTGGGTACGATGTGGTCGCATGCGGTGGCAAGTTCCACTCCGGTGTGCGATCTTAAACTGCATATGCTCGCCTGGCGGCACCATTTTGCTTCTCTTTTCGGAATGGACGCGTTAAGAAGAGTAAAAGGTTTTTCTCCACCGGAAATGCATCTGCCCATACATCCGGATGTATGTTATGAATACATCAAAGCGTTAAAAGAATGCGGATACCAGTGGCTTATGGTCCAGGAACATACCGTAGAGAATCTTGACGGTTCCGGCATCCGTAACCCTCATTTCCCTCACCGGTTGATCGCGAAAAATTCAAAAAATGAAGTTGCCGAGATCACCGCTTTGATCAAGACTCAAGGGTCGGATACTAAACTCGTTGCCCAGATGCAACCCTATTATGAAGCCAAAGGCTTACATCCTCGAGAGTACGGAAAAAAGACGATCTGTCCGTTTGTGCTTCAGATCGGCGATGGAGAAAACGGGGGAGTAATGATGAACGAGTTTCCCGCCGGGTTCAAACAGGCGTTCGGTGAAATCTCAACTGAAGGCGTAGTCGCGATGAACGGCTCGGAATATCTTGAATATGTCAAAGGGCAGGGGATACAAGAAGATGCGTTTGACGCGATACAACCGATATCGCAGCATCGGATCTGGCAGGAAGTTTCCACATTCTCGCCCGGCGCGGCGGATCGTGCGATCGAGAAAATTCACCAGAAAGACTCGAGTTTCAATCTCGACCGGGGATCCTGGACCAATGACCGTAGCTGGGTGAAAGGATATGAAGATATCCTTGATCCGATCAATACGTTAAGCGTTTCTTTTCATGAAAAGTTCAAGAAACAACCCGATCCTGCCGATAAAAGATATAAAGAGGCGTTACTCTACCTGCTGTTGTCCCAGACCAGCTGTTTCCGTTACTGGGGGCAGGGGGTATGGACTGAATACGCCAAAGAGATCTGCCGGCGCGGCGAGGAATCTTTGAAATGAAAAACACGGAAAAACATTGTATAATAACTTTTATAATAGCCCAGAAAGAGAGGGGGTAAAGGCATGAACATAGTGATTTTGGCGGCAGGGTATGGGACCCGGCTTTATCCGCTCACGGTCAATACTCCCAAACCTCTTTTAGAGGTGAATAATAAACCGATCATCAATTACCTTATAGAAAAAATAGATAATCTGAAGAATTATTGTCCGGTTTCCGGGGTGAGTGTGGTATCGAATAACCGTTTCCATCCTCATTTTCTCAAATGGCGGAATAAAAACCAGTTTGATATAGAGATCGTCAATGATGGGTCAAATACTCCTGAGGACCGAAAAGGCGCGATTAAGGCGATCCAGTTGGCTTTAAAGCAGGAAGGAGAAGATTGCCTGGTCGTCGGGGGCGACAATATTTTCGAAGACGACTTGACTAACTTCATCGATTTCTCCTTACATGTACGGCCTCACCCTTGTATCGCTCTTTATGACGTGAAGAAAAAAGAGGAGGCAACCCGGTTCGGTGTGGTCAAACTTGATGAAAAATCGCGGATCATCGAACTTATCGAAAAACCGCAAAAACCTTCCTCCACCTTGGTCGCTACCTGCGTATACTTTTTCCCTTATCAATCGATGCGGTATCTGCATGAATATCTTGCTAATGGGGCTCAGTCTGATGTCGCCGGCAAATATATCGAATGGGTACTTAAAAAATCACCGGTTTACGGCAGCACATTGACCGGCGAATGGCTGGATATCGGCAGCAAAGAAGCGTTACGGGAAGCGGAAAAAGCGCTGGCGCGGGTATGACCGGCAGACTCAGTATGCTCCGGTAAGCTCCTTGATCCCCTTTAAGAGCGGATTTTACTCAATCGGATAGAAATGAAGACTACTTATTATGCGTTAGGATTACATATGCATCAACCGCCGGGAAACCTGCGGTTACTTATCGATACCAACGAGTGGGAAGCACAACAGATCATAAAATGTTATGAACGCGCCCCGCGGTACGCTGATACCTATAAAGATATCGTTTCTTTTCATGTCGGGTTTTCCGGGATTTTACTCGAACAGTTCACCGATCCCGAAATCGTCTCCCGGTACAAAAAGTTCGTAGATATCCCTGAGATGATCGAACGGTACCGTCAGGCCGATAACATCGAGATTATCGGTATGGGCTATTACCACCCGATCTTCCCGCTTATCCCCAGAGAAGATTGGGCCGAACAGTTAAAGCGCGGCAAAGATATCGTGGAACGTCTGTTCAAGAAGAGCCCGAAAGGATTCTGGCCGTCGGAAATGGCGTTTTCTATGGAGATGATTCCGGCCTTGGATGAGGCCGGGTATGAATATGTGGTAGTCGATCATGTACACGTGAAACCTCTTAAAGACCGGGAGAAACCCGATTGTTTTAAACCTTACCGGATAACATATGAAAAAAATGAAATCGCGGTGATTCCGCGCAACCGGGATATTTCCAATGCCCAGGAAAGCGGGATGAACCCTTCCTGGTTTATCGATGAGGTGACCCGTAAATTAAAAGAATATTCTTCTCAAGAAAAAGCGCGACTGGTGACTACTTGGTCGGACGGCGAAAATGGAGGATGGTTTCGGCAGATGGATGAGAACTCCGGATTTTTTGGATATTTTTTTGCGCCGCTGATGGAGAAGATTAAAGAAAAAAAAGCCGGGATCACTCCTGTAAAAATATCGGAATTCATAAAAAAATATCCTCCCCGCGATCACGCTCGTGTCCAGACCGGAGCCTGGAATGTCGCATCCACATCCGGATACGATTTTTCTCAGTGGAACGGGTCGGAATCGCAAAAAAGAGCGATCGAGAAGCTTTTTAGCGTAAGGCGCCGGCATCATGATGTAGAAAAGAAAAAAGGCCTTACTGCCTCCCAGAAGAAGAAGATCGATGAAGCAAAAGAGCTGATCCTTGATGCCGAAACGAGCTGTTATCTTTTCTGGGGCGATGCCTGGATCCCCAAACTCTATGAGAAGCTCGATGAGGCATCCCGATTGCTTTCTCTATAACGAAAATCCGCATAACCGGCTGTCTTTTTAGCGTGTTCATCGGCCCGATTAATCCTCTTGCGTAAAAAGTACAGCATATTATAATGGCTTTACATTCGTATATTTTCTCTCCGCGTATACAATAGTGCCCGGGATTACAAAATAAATAATTTAGTGATGCAAAACTATAACTTTTTGCAGGTACTTATTGATTCTCTGCCGATACCGATTTTCTATAAAAACCGCGAAGGCCAATATGTAGGTTGTAACCGGGCGTTTACCGAGCTGGTAGGGATGACCCGCCAGGAGTTAGTCGGTAAGACTGTGTACGATATAGGGCCCAAAGAGATCGCCGATACTTATTTTCAGAAAGATAACGAATTATTGGAAACCCCGGGAGTACAGGTGTATGAATGGAAGATCAAAACCAGCCAGGGTGAGATCCGCGAGGTGATCTTCCATAAAGCGACCTTTACGGATGAAGAAGGCGGAGTCGCGGGATTAATCGGAGCTATTTTTGACGTTACCGAAAATAAAAATATGGAAAACGCGTTACGGCAAAGCGAAACGCAGCTGAAAACTCTGGTCGCAAACGTTCCGGGGGTCATTTACCGTTGTGCCAATGATCCCGATTGGAGAATGGAGTATATCAGCCAGGAAATAGAAGCTTTAAGCGGATATCCGGCCGGTGAATTTCTGAATAATTCCGTACGGACGTATGCCAGCATTATTTATCCTGACGATCGGCAGATGGTGGATGATATTGTCCAGGCCGGGGTGAGCGGCAAAAAACCTTACACGATCGAATATCGCGTGTGTCATTCTTCCGGGGGGATAAAATGGGTATATGAACGGGGCCAGGGGGTGTTTGATCCGGCCGGCAACTTTTTATACCTGGACGGCGTCATTATCGATATTACCGAATTGAAAAACACTCAGGAAGAATTACGTCGCGCCTATGAGGTATTGATGAATACTCAAAGCCAACTGGTAGCCGCGGCAAAGATGGAAGTAGTAGGAAAATTAGCCAGCGGGGTCGCTCATGAAGTCAAAAACCCTTTAACGACCATTCTTATGGGAATCGATTATATCCGTCACGAATTTCAAGGCGCAGAATGCGAAAATATTCAAATGGTGATCCGTGATATGGGTGAGGCAGTCACCCGGGCCGACCGGATCATCAAAGAACTTTTGGATTTTTCTAAAACGTCGGAATTAAACCTTGCGGCCTATCCGGTAAACGAATTGTTAGAAAAATCGCTGATACTGGTGAGATTCCAGTTGGATAAAAGCCGGATCAAAGTAAATAAAGATTTTGATGAACATATCCCTCCGGTGGTAGTCGATGAAAATAAGCTTATACAGGTATGTATGAATCTTTTCCTTAACGCGATCCAAGCGATGCCGGCTCAAGGTGTTCTCACCTTGCGGACTTACGCTAAAGTCTTAAGTGAGTCGGGCGACGGTGTCGGGCATCGCCGGACCGATACGTTCCGTATCGGTGAAGAAGCGGTATTTGTCGAGATCGAAGATACCGGATGCGGGATACCTCAAGAAGTGCTTGAATCGATATTCGATCCTTTTGTCACGACAAAACGCCTGCAGGGCGGAACCGGACTGGGGCTTTCGGTAGTGAATAATATCATACTTATGCATAGGGGCACGGTTACGGTTGAAAATAAAAAAGACACGGGAGCCAAAGTCACGATCCGCTTGAAAGTCGCATCATCCCAACCGGAGTCCGACCGTGGATAAACCCGGGGGCGCATTTAAAAACCTCTGACGAAACCAGCCCTTTCTGTTATAATATTTTTATTAATCATCCTTAATTTCTTGCTTTATATGAACCAGATAAAAGCAGCTGTTCGTCTTATCCAAAAAGCGAAAACTATCGTTATCGCCGGCCACATGAATCCCGACGGAGATTGTGTCGGCTCGATGCTCGCGTTAGGGTTAGGTCTAAAGACAAAAGGGAAACGGGTTTATTTTTTAAACCAGGACGGCATCCCTAAAAAACTCAGATCTCTGCCTGGCGCATCCGCTGTACGAAAAACTCTGAAAGCCCCGGTAGATCTGGCGATCGCGGTAGATTGCAGCAAAAAAGAAATGCTCGGTAAGATATACGGTGTATTTGAACGGGCCGGAAAAATATTAGAGATAGACCATCATGATATGCGCCAGGTCTTCGGCGACCAGCAATTGATCTGGCCGCACGCTTCTTGTGTAGGCGAGATAATCTATGTATTGCTGGACATCTTGGGAGTCCCTCTCGATAAGGCGATCGCCCGGAATATATTTACTTCGATCATCGTTGAAACGAATTCGTTCCGGTTGCCGAACGTGACCCCTTACACGTTTTCTCTTTGCGGACGGCTCCTTGAGACCGGCGTCGATTTTCAAAAGGTTTCCGAACTGGTCTATTGGTCGAAGACTAAAGAAGACGTGTTGATCTCCGCGTTAGCCTTAACCCGGTGTACATTTTTATCTCACAACCGGATCGTCTGGTCGATCCTCAAAATAAACGATTTTAAAAAACTGCATGCGCAGGATGAAGATGCCGACGCGGTAGCGAACGATATGCTGACGATCAAAGGCGTGCGTATCGCGATATTGTTCCGTCAGAAAACCGATACGGTCCTGCGGGTCAGTCTGCGTTCCAAAGGAAAAATAAATGTCGCTCGTATTGCCGAAAATTACGGCGGAGGAGGGCATCATGATGTGGCCGGTTGTAGTATCCCTTATCGTCGCCACCAGATAGATTCGGTATTATCTCAGGCAAAAAAAGCCCTTGCCCGAAGTAACTATAAGTAAATCAGGAGAGATATTTCTTCTCTATCGCCGGTACTCATGTATGTAATACCATGAATATCCTTGTCATGACTAACACCTATAAGCCTATTGTGGGAGGCTTGGAACGATCGATTGAGATTTTCAGCAATCAATATCGTAAATATGGGCATAAAGTCCTCATTGTCGCTCCCGATTTTGAAGACGCCCCGCGCGAACGGGGAGTAGTCCGCATTCCCGCACTACAGAAGATAAGAGGTACCGATTTTTCCGTTCATCTTCCTATTCCGGGAGTGCTTTCCCGGACCCTGAAACGGTTTAAACCGGACATCGTCCATTCACATCAGCCTTTTCTTATGGGTGAGACCGCGTTCCGGATCGCCGCCCAGTACGATATTCCGTTGGTATTTACTTTTCATACTCTCTATGAACGGTATACTTATTATATGCCGGGTAACCCCAAAAAAGTGCAACGGTTCGTTATCCGTCTGGCATCCGGCTATGCGAATCTATGTGATTATGTATTTGCTCCGTCCCGAGGCGTCGCTCAGCTCCTGCGGCGCAGAAAAGTGATGGTCCCCATCGAGACCATCCCTACCGGTATCGATGTAGATACGTTTAAAAGAGACGACAGTGCTTTGGCCCGCAGGAAATTGAACCTTCCGCAAAAGAGTTTCGTGGTAGGTTCGGTAGGCCGGATCAATCCCGAAAAAAACATCCATTTTCTGATCGAAGCAGTGAAAGACTTTATGAAAGCCAACCACGATGCCCATTTTCTCCTGGTCGGTAAAGGATTACTGGAAAAAGAAGTCACGGAATTTTTTAGAGACCAAGGATTAAAAGACCGGTTCCATTTTACCGGGGTCCTTTTTGACGAAGACCTGGTCTGCGCGTACCGGGCGATGGACGTGTTTGTGTTTGCTTCAAAGACCGAAACGCAAGGAATAGTATTAAACGAAGCGATGGCTACCGAAGTACCGGTCATCGCTCTTGCCGGTCCCGGGGTAAATGATATCGTCATTCACGGGTTAAACGGGCATTTGCTTCATTCCGATAAAGTAGCCGACTTTACCCAAAGCTTGAAAAAATACGCATCGTTGTCGCAAGAAGAGAGATTTATGTATCGTCAAAACGCCCGTAATACCGCGTTGCGGTTTTCGCTTAAGACCAGTGTGATAAAAGCGCTCGATATCTATGAAGAACTCATCCGGCAGGACCGTCGGGCATCGCCGCGTACACGCGCCTTGTGGAGTAAACCCGCCGACAAACTGAAAACCGAATGGCGTCTTCTGCGTAATCTCACCCAAGCGATGAGCGCGGCATTCGGAGTCAAATTAAAACGATAACCGATATGTTCGCGATCCTTTACAATATCGGAATATCTGATTTAATAATAGTAAGGTCAAGTTATTACGTTTCCATTGTTGTTTCTTTAATCGAAGAAATATGAGTGAAGTCATCCAACGCATAAAAGATCTCGGCGAAATCGCGATTGTGATCGATACCTGGGACGACGTGTTCTCTGATTTCGATCCCCGGCCGTTAAATGAACGGACGGTATCGGGCGATTTCATAACCGAACTGAAAAAACGGTACCGGGAGACCCGCCGGGGGGATTTTATCATTACTATATACGCGCCGCTGGACCTGAAAGATGAGAAATCGGAACGGATGGTCACCCAGCGGTTAAAAAAACATTTTCTCCACGGTTATTTACAGAAGAAAAAAGAATTAAGAAGCACACGCCTGCGCGGTACGATATTTGTACTTATCGGGATCGGTTCATTGACGTTTTTAACGTTAGCTACCTACTTTAAGTTCTTAAATACGTTGGCCAGAGAGCTGTCGGCGATCGTGCTTATGCCGCTTGGCTGGTTTGGATTTTGGGAAGGGCTTTCGAAACTTATCGATACCTCGCCCGGATTCATCCAGGACGAGATCCTCTTTAGAAAACTTTCAAAAGCGACCTATCAGTTTAAATATCTTCCTGAACAATCAGGCTGACCGCCGGTGTACTCTTGCGGTCGTGTACCCATGAATAAATACCTATTGCAAAATATTATACCAAAGTTAGAATGATGACAGGCCGGAAAAGATAAGGAGAAAAGCATGCTTAAATTCATAAAAAAACTATCGAAAACCGCAGGGTTGGTCCCGGGAACGCCCGTTCATATCGGCGAAGAACGAAGGGAAAGACCGCGGATCACGGTCATTGATTACGATCCGGCTCAATTAGAAGAAAAACAGGCCCTTTCGGTCGAAGAATGTTTCCCGTTCAAAGAAAAAAATACGGTGACCTGGATCAATATCGACGGGATACACCAGCTCGATATTATCGAGAAGATCGGCGCCGCCTTTGACCTGCACCCGTTGACCATAGAGGATATCGCCAATACCGAACAGCGTCCTAAATATGAAGATCTTGAGCATTATATCTTCATTGTATTGAATATGCTTAGTTACGAGAAAGGCGCCGGAGTCAAAGCTGAGCAGGTAAGTTTTATTTTAGGGAAAAATTACGTGATCTCTTTTCAGGAACAGGAAGGCGATGTGTTCAATGAGATCCGTGACCGGATCCGCCGCAATAAAGGCCGGGTACGTAAACACGGCAGCGATTATTTAGCCTACGCGCTTATCGACGCGATCGTCGATAACTACTACGTCATCCTTGAGAAAATCGGGGAAGAGATCGAAGATATGGAGGAAGAGTTGATAAGTAATCCGGATCCGGCAACATTACAGATCATCCACCGGTTAAAACAGGAGATCATATTCTTACGTAAATCGGTATGGCCCCTGCGGGAGACCGTCAGCCATCTCGAACGGGGAGAATCAAAATTAGTCCAGAAAAATACCAGAGTATACCTGCGGGATCTGTATGACCATACCATCCAGGTGATCGATACGGTCGAAACGTTCCGGGATATGGTCTCCGGTATGCTTGATATTTATCTTTCCAGCCTTAGCAACAAGATGAACGAAGTGATGAAAGTTTTGACGATGATCGCCACCATCTTTATCCCGATCACCTTTATCGCGGGGCTTTACGGGATGAATTTCAATACGGCCTTCCCCTGGAACATGCCGGAATTGAACTGGAAATTCGGATACGTATTTACCTGGGGATTAATGATCACGGTCGCCGCCACTATGGTTATCTTTTTTAAAAAGAAAAGATGGTTTTAACCTGTTGATGTGTCGTGATAGATAAAAAAAAGATATTTTTTATCGTTCTTGCGCTCTTGCTTTTGACTGCAATCGGAGGTATATACTATTTCTTTTTTACTCCTTCTCCCGCGGGATAAGGATACTCTCGGCTCTTTTAGGTTTTTTTGAAGTACTCATCTGGCTGTTAGCGATACGCCAGATCATGAAGAACATGGGGAACCCGGTCAATTATATCGCGTATACCGCCGGGTTCGGTATGGGTAATTTCGTCGGTATTTCTTTGGAAAGAAAACTTTCTCTGGGCAACCTTATGGTGAGGGTCATTACCCATAGAGACGCCTCACGCCTTACGGATTTCTTACGCGGCCAGAATTACGGGATTACCGCGATAGACGCCCAGGGAGCTACCGGTCCGGTAAAGATCATCTTTATGGTCGTTCCCCGGGCCCGTATCCAGGGACTGCTGGAAACGATAAAAGGGTTTAATCCTCAGGCATTTTATACCGTGGAGGACGTCCGGTTCGTCGCCGAACAGAACCGCAGCCTATTCGGCAGCCGGCGCCAAAAAGCGTTCGATCGGTTACACGGCTTTTTTTTAAAGAAAAAATAAAAATCAGAATAATTGGCAGATACCGCTTTCTGCCATATAATAATATGCTGGTACCGGATGAAGGTGCCGGCTGAGAGAAGGAGCCCTATGGCAAAAATGAATAAAAAACTAGAGGAAAAATGCGATGAGATCAGTAAAAAAAATACCGTTGAAGGTATTGTGACCTCATTCTGCGCCAACTTAAAATATGCCCTTTCCAAAGACCAATACAGCGCGACGCTGGAAGACAATTTCCGAGCATTAGCGCTCACTGTCCGTGACCGGGTAGTGGAACGTTGGATCAACACTCAACAGCATTATCATAAAGCGAATGTGAAACGGGTCTATTATCTTTCAATGGAATTTTTAATCGGCCGGCTTTTGGGGAACTATATTTTCAATCTGGGATTAGAGAATAAAACCGCGCAGGCTCTTACGGAACTGGGCCTTAATTTTGAGGAGGTTCGCCAGCAGGAACTCGATGCCGGGTTAGGTAACGGCGGATTAGGCCGGCTTGCCGCCTGTTTTCTTGATTCGATGGCGACGTTAGGCATCCCGGGATACGGATATGGTATCCGTTACGATTACGGTATTTTTCATCAAAAGATAAAAGACGGGTTTCAGATAGAACTGCCTGATGAATGGTTACGGCGGGAAAGCCCCTGGGAATTTGCCCGGCCGGAGTATACCGTACGGGTAAAATTTTACGGGAGGACCCAGATGTATAAAGACCGTCACGGCCGGTTTTGTGTGGATTGGGTCGATACCCAGAACATCCTCGCGGTGCCCTATGATTATCCGATCCCCGGATATAAGAACGATGTAGTCAATACGTTGCGGTTATGGTCGGCACGCAGTACCGAAGAATTCGATTTGGAATATTTTAATCAGGGCGACTATGAACAGGCCGTACATGAAAAGATCCTTTCGGAAAACATCTCCAAAGTATTGTATCCCATGGACGATATCAGCCAGGGGAGAGAACTTCGCCTTAAACAGGAATACTTTTTTGTCGCCGCATCCATTGCCGATATTATCCGCCGGTTCCGGGTCAAAAACGAAGACTTGTCTAAACTGCCGGATAAAGTGACGATTCAACTTAACGATACCCACCCGATTTTGGGTATCGTCGAGTTAATGCGTATTTTACTTGATGAGAGCGATTTTCAATGGGAAGAAGCGTGGGATATTGTCGTGCAGATATTTGCCTATACTAACCATACGGTGATGCCGGAAGCTTTGGAGAAATGGTCGGTGGCGCGTCTGGAGAATCTATTGCCGCGACACCTGCAGATTATCTATGAGGTCAATAAACGGTTCCTCGAAGAAGTTTCGCAAAGGTTTCCCGGCGATGAAGGCCGTATCGCCAGGATGTCGATCATCGAGGAAGGCGACCATAAACGGATCCGCATGGCGAACCTGGCGATTGTGGGAAGCCATTCGGTAAACGGGGTATCGGAATTACATACCGAACTATTGAAGACCGGGGTCTTCCGCGATTTCTATGAATTTTTCCCTAAAAAATTCAATAATAAAACGAACGGGATCACTCAACGCCGCTGGTTACTGAAAGCCAATACCGGTTTGTCGGACCTGATCATCAATACCATCGGTGACAAATGGGTGATCGATCTGTCGCAATTAAGTAAATTGATCCCGTATAAAGACAAAGCTCCATTCCGCAAGGCCTGGCGGGACATCAAACATGAGAATAAAAAGAAACTTGCCGAATATATCGCCCGTACAACCGAGATCATGATCGACCCGGAATCTATCTTTGATGTGCAGGTGAAACGGATGCATGAGTATAAACGCCAGATCCTTTTCGGATTTTATATCGTATCGCAATATTTACTGCTTAAACACGACCCGAAAAAATTCGTGTATCCCCGGACGTTTCTGGTGGGCGGAAAAGCCGCTCCGGGATACGTCATGGCAAAGTTGACTATAAAGTTCCTGACCAGTATCGCCGATATGATCAACCGGGATAAATCGATAAAAGATAAACTGCGTATGGCGTTTCTGGAAAATTACCGGGTATCCTTGGCGGAAAAAATATTTCCGGCATCGGATGTGTCCGAACAGATCTCGACTGCCGGATACGAAGCTTCCGGTACCGGGAATATGAAGTTTATGCTGAACGGAGCGCTCACTATCGGGACGCTTGACGGGGCAAACGTCGAGATCTCTCAGGAAGTCGGCCGCGACAATATTTTTATTTTCGGGCATACTGCCGAACAAGTCGCGACGCTAAAACGGCAAGGGTATAATCCTCATGATTCTATCCAGAAATCACCGTTACTGCGCGATATATTCCATCTGTTACGGACGAATTTTTTTGCTCCCTATAATCCCGGTATCTTTGAACCGATTATTCAATCCCTGGAAAGTGACGATAAGTTTATGATCTGTGCCGATTTCGATTCGTATCTGGCAATGCAGCAGAAAGTCTCGCAATGTTATCTGGATCAGGAAGAATGGACGAAAAAGAGTATCGTCAACGTCGCTAAAGCCGGACGGTTTTCCAGCGACCGGACTATCGCCGAATACGCCAAAGAAATATGGCGCGTCCCTTATCATAAGTGAGCACTACCGTTATGTTCCGAGAGATCGTCAAAGAATTACGTCATCATGCTCCGTTTACGGCATTAGGAGCGTTATTAGGCATCGGGTTGATCGCATTCTTACGTAACATCACTCCCGAGGTCTCTTACGAATTCTTTTACGTATTCCATCCGGCTCACGTACTCCTCAGTGCTCTTGTGACCGCTTCGATGTACCACCGTCATGTCTGTCCCCATAACCGGCGTCACTGTAACCTTTTTGTGTTGTTGGTAATCGGCTATGTAGGTTCGATCGGAGTTGCGACGGTAAGCGATTCGATCATGCCTTATATAGGAGAAGTATTGTTGGATATGCCGCACCGGCATGCTCATATCGGATTTCTCGAGAGATGGTGGCTGATTACGACTATGGCGCTTATCGGTATTATGATCGCCTATATCAACCCCGCGACCAAATTCCCTCATTTTGCCCACGTTCTGGTCAGTACCGCAGCTTCGTTGTTCCATATTCTCATGGCGAAAGGAGCGACGGTGAGTTTTTTTGCTTATGCCGCGATATTCTTATTCCTATTTATTGCGGTATGGGTGCCCTGTTGCGTAAGCGATATCGTCTTTCCTCTTTTTTTTGTGAAAAACCCTGAAAGTATCCGTCATGAGCATTGACCCTTCCTTGTATATTATTTTTTAAAAAGTGTCATTGACATACCCCCAGGGGGTATGATAGGCTTGCGTAGGGGGGATATGTATGAAAAAGGTTATTTTTTTAATCGGCTTGTTTTGTCTGGGGGCTTTAAGCGTAACGGCTCAAGATCATCATGGTGAAGAGATGGGGCAGGGGATGGCTCATCAGATGGGGACGCCGTCGGCGGAGAATGATTTGGGCATCTGTCCGGTAATGGGCGGTGAGGCTCAGAAAGAATATTCTTATACCTATAAAGGTAAAACGTATTATTTCTGCTGCCCGATGTGTATCGGGAAATTCAAAGAAGATCCCGAAAAGTATATTTCCAAGATAAAAGAAATACCGTTTCAAGCTTACCGGTTCGGATATGAACCCCAGGATATAATTGTCAATAAAGGGGATATCGTATGCCTGATGGCTACCTCGCGTGACGTCCCGCATGGAGTGTATATCGGAGAATATGGGATTAACGCAACGGTGAAGAAAGGTGAGGTGAAAAAAATCGAGTTCGTCGCCGATAAGACCGGAGAATTTCCTGTTTTATGTTCGATATACTGTGGCCGGGGGCATAGCCAGATGAAGGCAAAATTAATAGTGGACGAATAAACAAATAAAAGGGGGAGATCGATGATGAAACAAAAAACGACTCATACGGTACAACTTGCCGCGTTGCGGCGTATTGAGGGACAGGTGAAAGGTGTCCAGCGGATGATCGAAAAAGAAGAATATTGTATCGATATCGTCAATCAGATCCATGCTTCGATCAACGCGCTGTATCGGGTCGCCGAAAAGATATTGCATACCCATATCGAATCGTGCGTGGTAGATACCTTTCGCGGTAAAGCGGAAAAAAACAAGAAAAAGAAGATCGAAGAGCTTATCGGAGTGGTCCAAAAATTACATCGGTTATGAGATCCTTCGTGTTATTTGTTATGGTGGCAGCCTGGTTTATAAATGGAGATACCGTATCTGGTTCGGAACGGATTTTTAATAAAGAGATCAACCTTATCGGCGGATACAGCCGTCAACAGCAATGGACGGGAAAGAGCAGTACCCTGGCTAATTCTTTTGGTTTTGAAGATTTTAGAAAGTTTTCCGGTGAATACGGTGATTTTCTTACCACCGACCTTCAGGTACGTTTTTCTTATGACAGCTTGGAGGATTCTCGTGATGCCTGGGCCGTCGAGCTGCATAATGCCTGGATGCAATATCGATTGGGATACGGAATGAATTTAAGAATCGGCCATTTCGATCCGGCGTTCGGGCTTGAACCCGTAATCGATACTCACGGGACTGTGTTACAGACGTTAGCTCCGTTGAATATCGGGTTTAAGAAAGATTGGGGTATGGCGTTGGAAGGTTTTTTGAGAAAGTATGATTATAAACTTGCTCTGGGAGTCGGTTCGGGAATGAGCCTGAGGCGTCATGATAGAAGTTTTTTAATGAGCGCGCGGGTCGGTACGCCGCCGACGGAAAATGTGCAATACGGGTTCTCAATCCTCTATGGCGACGTGATCGATGTAAAAGGGATGCAGACGTTTCCTCATAACCGACTTCTTTCGGAATCTGCGGTATCGAAGAGACGGATCGGTGTTGACGGCCAATTACTGATGGGGGCTTCCCTGGTGAAAGGGGAAATAGCGTATGGACAGGATGATTCTGATGAGGTATTAGGGTATCTTTTAGAATACGATTATACGTTACCGCGCAATCAAAATCTGAGTTTTCAAATACAGTTTCAATCGTTCGCTCACGATCTGGCTGAACAAAATCAGGATGATTCTCTTATCAGTCTGGGGTTGGCGTATCGTGTAAATGAGAATATTACGTTAAGAGCGGCATTAGTCCATGATTTCAATCGTGTAGATGAGCCGGCTGATACAAGCGTGTTAGTGCAATATTATTATTATGGCGGTTAATTCCTTCAAATCTGTAATCACGGTCTTTATTAGTTTAGGTATCCTGTTGATCACTTATTCGGCCAGTGCCGCGGTAGGATGCACTTTAAACGATCCCGAGCGGGACCTCCGCCGTATTTTCCCTGAAAGTACCGGATATAAGACCAGCTTCCATACAATAGAGGGTGCCGGGCGAGAAGGATTAAAGAAGAAAGTAGAATCGCTTCTTAATGACCGGTTGGATCCGGTCTATGAAGCCGAAGATGTCCCGTATGCCTATTATGATGTATTGAAAGGGAAAGAGGTCATCGGCCGGGTACACGGGATAAATCAAAAAGGGGCTTACGGCGGGATACAGATCATTCTTGCGACCGATCTTGAGGGAAACATAGTAGATTTTTATTATCAAAGAATATCTTCGCCCCAGGCGCGGTACTTTCGGGATGAATCATTTACTCAACAATTCATCGGTCTTGGTTTAGAAGACTTATATCGGCAGGATATGCTGGAAAAAATTAAACAACCGACTCCGGGAGAGACTGAAGATTTTTTCAATACGTTGCGGGGGATCAAGAAAAATCTTATTCTTTTAGACGCGTTTTATTTTGACGGTATGCAAAATAGCCGTATAGGAAAAGTGGAAAAAGGAGAGAGGCCATGAAACAGGTAACGTATCTTTTAGCTTTATTTACAGGTATAATTTTGATTATAGGGTGTACTACGAATGTTTCTTCGGAATCGTTCGGTGAACCGATTACAGAGTATACTTCGGTACCGATAAGAAATATTCTCAGTAATCCGGGAGAACTTAGCGGTAAGACCGTTACGGTTTCCGGGAAGATCGTACGGGAATGCCCGTCGGGATGTTGGTTTAATCTTAACGATACGACCGGAGAGATCTATGTGGATATTAAACCTTCGGGATTCGCTATTCCCCAGATGGTCGGGAAAAAGGTGGTTGTCCAGGGCACGGTAAGTGCCCGTACCGGAAATACGTCTCTGATCGGCCAAGGAGTAGAATTACAGTGAAATCTATCGCAATCGCCTTCAAGAATCTACAAAGGAAAAAGATCAGGTCATTTTTGACTGTCGGCGGGGTGGGAGTCGCAGTCGCGGTACTGGTGAGCCTTATGGGTTTTGATGAAGGATATCAACGGGGATTACGCAGCGATATTGATAAAATGGGATTTCAGGTGTTGATTACAGCGAAAGGATGCCCTTATGAGGCGGCAACGCTGATGCTTAAAGGCGGCGGGGGCCTGAGGTATATGGATCAAGAGGTGTATAGCAAGATTATCAATGATCCCCGGGTCGCGGCGATTACCCCTCAACTGGTCCATACCGTGTATGATCCTGATAAAAACAACGGGCAGGGAGGACTGGCTCTCTATATGGGCATACACCGTTCGTTTCTTGATTTAAAACCGTGGATAAAATTCAAATCGGGAAACTGGTTTTCTCAAGACGATGCTGAAGAAGTGATTATGGGATATGAAGCGGCCGAATTCGAACAACGTTCGATCGGCGATAAAATATTCATCCCGGGTATTGAAAAAATCCTTACGGTCGCCGGTATCTTCGAACGTACCGGGACTCAGGATGACGGGCTTATTTTTTTACCGCTTGTCACTGCCCAGAATATTTTCGGTTTACCGGACCAGCTCACCGGTATCGGCATAAAATTGAAAGAAATAAGCCAGATTGCCGGTTTTGAAGAAGATCTCTATGATGAACCCGGGATTCAGGTAATAAGTATGGCCGAGGTACGCGGTACGATCTTCAATCTGATATCTTCGGCAAAAGTGATGACCAATTCTATAGCGATCATCGCAATATTTGTTGCCGTGATCGGTGTGGTAAATACGATACTCATGTCGGTATTCGAGCGGACAAAAGAGATCGGAGTGATGAAAGCCATTGGCGCATCGCGGTTTGATATTTTCCGGATTATCTGGATTGAGACTACCTTGATCTGTGTGTGGGGAGGAATAATGGGTAATCTTTTTGCGATAATCGCCGCCAGATTGGTGGAACATATGTTACGCGGTATCCTGCCTTACGCTCCCAGCGGTCATCTGGTGGTTATTACCGGTGGCCTCTTGCTGAGTTCATTTATGGGGGCAATTATTATGGGTTTAGTTGCCGGAATATATCCGGCATTAAGAGCATCGTCGATGCGCCCGATCGAAGCGATAAGGCGAGGAGAGTAAAGATGAGTACCCCGGTTATCAAAGCGAATAATCTTACTAAGATATATAAATTATTTGCTGAAGAAATCTATGCGGTCAACAATATCGATCTTGAAATACGATGCGGTGAGTTTGTCTCATTAATGGGGCCGTCCGGTTCGGGGAAAACGACATTATTGGACCTTATGGGGTGTTTAGACAGTGTGAGTTGTGGCCGGTTAGAAGTATTGGGGAATGAGGTGTCTTGTGCCCGAGAGAACGATCTTGTGAAATACCGTAGGGGAATTATCAGTTTTATTTTTCAGGAATTTTTACTTATTCCTAGCCTCACCGCTCTGGAAAATGTCGAATTATCGCTCCATTTTTCCCGTATGACGAAAGAACGGAAACATTCTCTTGAGATTATGGAAAGGGTAGGATTAGGCCACCGGATCAATCATCTGCCTAAACAGTTATCGGGCGGCGAACGTCAACGGGTAGCGATTGCCCGGGCGCTTGCGGTTTCCCCTCAACTGCTTCTTGCCGACGAGCCGACGGGAAACCTTGATACTAAAAGCGCGCAGGAAATATTTTCTATTTTCAAAAAACTGAACGAAGAAGACGGATTGACGATAATCGTTGCGACTCATAATCCTAAACTGGGGTTACAGGCATCCCGTACGATCTTTCTTCAGGATGGAAAGATTATTTCTAAAGAGAAATCTAGCTTGTTTTTAGAAATGATATAAAATAACAATAAGAGGAGAGATATGTTATCGGAATTCATAACCTGGCTGCTCTATTCGGTCCTGCGGTTCGATCCGGAAAGCACGTTCGCCGAACCGCTTCATTTCTTCGTCTATGATACGATCAAGATCATCCTGCTGCTTTTTGTGATGATTTCCGTTATCGGGTTTATCCGCAGTTATCTGTCGGCGCAAAAGATCAAAGAGTGGATCGCGCGTCGCGGTATGTTCGGCCATGTATTTGCTTCGATGTTTGGCGCGGTCACTCCGTTCTGTTCCTGTTCTTCTATCCCGATATTTTTCGGATTTCTGGAAGCGGGAATACCTTTGGGAGTCACCTTTTCGTTTCTTATCACTTCTCCGTTGATCAATGAGTACCTTGTGGTACTGATGCTGGGATTTTTCGGCTGGAAGATCACACTGCTGTATACTTTAAGCGGTATCCTTATCGGAGTAATGGTAGGGATTATTCTCGGAAAAATGAACCTTGACCGGTTTATAAGGAAAGATATATCGGCACAGGTAAATAATCCTCAATGTGCCTGTGCGGCGACTCCGACGATTAAATCAAGAATAATATTCGGTATCAATGAAGCGATATCCATCGTGAAAAAACTCTGGCTATGGATCATCGTCGGAGTGGGGTTGGGAGCGGTTATCCATAACTACGTGCCGCAGGATATGGTTGAGACCCTTATCAGTAAAACCGAAGGGTTTACGGTATTGATCGCGACCGTGCTGGGAGTGCCGATGTACGGCAGTTGTGCGGCGATCGTCCCGATCGCGGTCGTACTTTTTCAGAAAGGTATTCCGCTGGGGACAGCCCTCAGCTTTATGATGGCGACGGCGGCTTTAAGCCTTCCCGAAGCAGTACTTTTGCGGCGGGCGATGCGGATGAGGTTGATCCTGATATTCTTTGGGATCACGGCGTTGGGCATCGTTGCCATCGGATATTTGTTTAATTACATTCAACCGTTATTAAAATAAATATCCTTGTAAGTTGTTTTATCAACCGATAAAATGCCACCGTACTCATTTCATACAATGTGTTTTCCTGAAAAAGGACGGCCCCGGGAGTAAAAAGAGAAGGAGAAATTATGAAAAAATCCAGACCGAAAGTATCGATTATCGGTGCCGGTAATGTAGGCAGTACCTATGCGTTCGCGCTGATGACTCGCGGGATTGCCCGCGAGATCGTGATCGTCGATAGAAACGAAAAGAAAGCCATGGGCGAATGTATGGATTTAAACCACGGGTTAAGCCTCACCTTTCCGGCTGAGATCTATTATGGCGATTATAAAAATTGTGCTGATTCCGATCTGGTCGTGATTACTGCCGGGGCAAAACAGAAACCGGGTCAGTCCCGCGTCGATCTCGTCCAGGCCAATACCGAGATTTTTAAACAGATTATACCGGAAGTGATGAAATACGCCAAAAACGCGGTGATCCTCGTTGTCAGCAATCCCGTGGATATCCTTACTTACGCCACGTTAAAAATATCCGGTTTACCGAAAAACCGTGTGTTCGGTTCCGGGACCGTACTTGATACGTCGCGGTTTCGTTACCTGATCAGCGAACACTGTGAGGTCGACCCGCGTAATGTCCACGCCTATATCATCGGTGAACATGGCGATACGGAACTTCCGGTATGGAGCAACGCCGATATCGGCGGGATGAAAATCGAAAAATATTGCCCGCTCTGTAAAAATTTTAATCATTGCGACCAGCAGAAAAAATTAAACGGGATATTTGAAGAAGTGAAAAACGCCGCGTATAAGATCATCGATGCCAAAGGCGCGACATATTACGCGATCGCCCTGGCCTTGGTGCGGATCACCGAAGCGGTCCTGCGTGACGAAAACTCGATACTGCCGGTCTCAACGTTGATTTCGGATTATCACGGCGTAAACGATGTGTGTATAGGTATCCCGTCGCTGGTAAATAAAAGCGGAGTAGCACATTTCCTTAAACTCGAACTTTCCGGATTCGAACAGGAAGCGTTTGTTCATTCGGCCGAAACGCTTAAAAGTGTCATCGCTCAGATAAAACTGTAGATCTCCCATGTCCAGAGCCAAAGAGTATATCCCCGATTTCGATTCTACCTCTTCGATGCTTTATTCTTTGAGTTACTATCTCAAACGTGAAGCAGAAGCCATCGGCCTACCGCCTAAACTGCCGGGATTTATCGGTGGTATTCTCAATTCCTTACCGGAAAAAACCCGTCAGAGGATCTATACCTGGGTGGGAGCGATGGAGGGGATCGACCATCACAAGATCGCACAGATCGAGGCCGAAGAGATGTCTCGGCATGCGGTCAGCCAGTATCCGGTCAAGCAGTATCCCGGGATGATGATCGGTTCTTCCAACGGGGCGGTGGTCCATCTCTGTGCGGCCCTGGATATACCCTGGCTTCCTCAGACGTTCCTGGTAGCGATTCGACGCGATATGGGCCCGGATGACTTGAAACAAGACGCCGAGTGGGGGCGGCCTGTTGCGGAGGAGATTCACCGTCATAATCCCGAACTGATCATGCATCAGATGCACGATCCGGTCCAGGACCGGTTGATGGTGAGCAAGATGGGGTATTTCCGGATGAAACGCCGGACGCTGGGAAAAACGTACGAACATTTCATAAAAACCAATCTTATTCCCGGCGGGACACTCTTTGTCTGTGAGTGCACCTATCAATGGGAAAAAACCCGGTTTTCCGATCACCATTTTTTTCAGGTGGGTGGATTAGGTGACGTCTCGGATCGGGAATATCTGCAGGGAAGCGACCGGGTGGGCAGATTTTTAAAAGAGCAGGGGAGTCCTCTCAAAAAATGGGACGTGCCGGAGACGACCGGGCGGTATCCAGAAGCCGAATGGGGGTTTTCTCCCGAGCTCCACGAAGATATCATCCGTTACGCGAAAGAGAACGGATATAAAGTAATGACGATCATTTTTGACCATCCTGAAGATATCAGCGCGTTTACCGCCGATTTCTACCGCTGGTGGTACCGAAAGAACGATTTCGTTTCCCGGCGGGTCCTGATCGAATGTTTCGCGCTGCTGGAGCCGTTATGGTCGGTCCTCACCCGGTCGGTACCGTTCTGGCTGGCGTTCAATACTTCCAGCTCGATGGAGACGGTAAAAAAATATATAAAACGGCACGGTGATTTCGATGATATCTATGTGTTTTTGCTTTCTAACGGAGTGCGCGGGATCGGGATCTCCCGGCCCGATCAATGGGAAGAAATATTCAACTATGCCCGTCATCAGGGTATCTTCCTGGGGGTAGACGAGGAAGAATTTCCTCAGGACATGGGGGCGTTTATCCGGTATCACCACGAATTCAAGAAAAAGATCAAAGAACGCTATGCTCTTTTGCCGTCCCTTTCTCCGAAGGAGTTCCTTGAGTTTTATCATACCCGCCAGGGGCATTATCCGGTCCGTATTGAAGAAGTTGCGGTATGATCCGGTTCTTTTAGAACTGCGGTCAATACGTTTCTTTGATTTCGGTGATCTTATCGTTTTTATCGTAAGGGAGTGTCGTATCGATGAGTGAATAAAGATGATACGCGCAATCCGGGCCGATGAGGCATGACGCGGCTTTATAGGGGAGGAGTATTTTACCCTGTAAGATCAACCGGCGATATGTATATCTTTTGCGTATGATTTCACTGAGATTTACATCCATGAGGTATTGTACCATAAAATAGAGTCTCTAGTCTCTGGTCTCTAGTCGATAGTAGCTATGTTTTCTACCAGAGACTAATTATACGTAAATATCGACTTGTGCGGGATTCAGTACCTGTGAGAAATCGACTTTAGCTGAGGCCGAAGGTTTGGTGATCTGGGTATTTAATTGGGTCATTGCGGTAAGCAGAGCTTCGGCAATACTTTTGTTTACTGCATTTGAAGATGTGACTGCGCTTACCGCATACACATCAGCCACGGTTATCATTTTTTACCTCCTGGGCTTATGGTTAAAATATACCACAAACAATTCCCGGGTTTCCAGTCTATTTTACCTTGAAAATAAAGGCTTTTTGGTCAGCCGGGGTGTATGCAAGCAGAGAGCCGGGATATTTTTTAAAAAATGCTTGACAGGAATTATTATTTTGTAATAATCATTCTATATTTCTCCTGTGAACAAAGCCGTTCTCAGTGTATCTATAAACCTGGGAACGGTTTATTTTTTTTGGAGAGTATAGATATGAAAAAACATTCATACGGAAGGAGCAAAACGATGAAGATATTAGGTATCTGCGGAACGAATAAGAAAAACGGGAAAGCGGCAAGCGAGTGGTTTCTAAATGAATCTCTTGCTGCGGCAGCGGCGCTCGGCGCGGCGACGGAGTCGATACGCCTTATCCAATACAACCTTAAACCCTGTACTTCCTGTGACCTGTGTTTTTGCGGCAAAGACTGTCCGCTTTTTTCCGATCCTGAGGATGACGGAAAAGAGCTTTTCGACAAAGTAGCCGGGGCCGACGGGCTCATTTTTTCCTCCCCGGTCTATTCCTATCAACAGCCGGCCTGTGTGATTAATTTTATCCAGCGTTCCCGTGTATTCCACGAGCGGGAGAGGGGAAGATTGATGGGGTTGAGAAGTCTTAAGATGCGCGATAATCCGTTCTCAGGAAAACCGGTCGGCAATCTTGCTATCTCGGCGACGATCGGCAATGAAGGTGCTTTATCCGGATTATTACATAATCTGCGGGGACTGGGTGCTGCCCCGGTCATCTGCGCGGGGATTTCTCTGATGGAGCCGGTTATCAAGGAAATGTATAAAACCTGTGACGTGGAAAAGATCAACAGGCTGTTTAATGGGAATGTCGCCAGTTATACGGAAAATCAGGAAGCGATCGATATGGCCCGTTCGGTAGGCCGCTACATATATAAGACATATTATTCCGAAGTGTTCCAAAAAATAAAATACCATATTAAACTATAATTTCCCAATCTATGAGTAAAAAAAAGATAAAAAGGACATTCAGAAAGATTTTTTTAATCTTTGCTTTGGAATTACTCTTTCGCGGAATTGGTATGATCCCTCGTTGTTGTGGCTTCTTTATTTCAACAAGAGTAGGTGGGTTGTTTTATCGTAGTGCTTCGCAGACGCTCAGTAAAGCAGAAAACAATCTTAAAACCGCTTTCCCTGATCTTTCTCAAACGCAAAGAGTTCAGATCATAAAAGATATGTGTTGTCATATGGTTCACAATGCGTTTGACACTCTTTATTTCCTGCAACATCCCCAGAGTTCTTTGCCGATTACGATTTATGGAAAAGAGCATCTTATTTCAGCATTAGAAAAAAAGCGAGGAGTGATTGCGCTTACTGCCCACTTTGGTAATTTTCCCTTACTGCATCTGGCGCTTGCCCGGGCCGGTTTGCCATTTTCTGTGTTTACCCGGCCGATGAAAGACGAAGAAGTTGGTTTGTTTTTTAAGAAACTACGTGATCGTTTTGATGTGAGAACGATTTATTCTTTGCCGCGTAGACAGGCGGTGTCCGAAACGCTAGAAGCGTTACGGTCTAATCGGATTGTATGTATCCAGATGGATCAGGATAACGGATCGCGGGGAATATGGGTGGATTTTTTCAATAGACCGGCATCAACTCCTCCGGGCCCGGTTATTTTTGCCTTGCGCACCGGGGCTCCGATTGTACCGATGTATATACGGTCTCATCCCGACCATACGTATACCATAGAAATTATGCCTTTTCAGCAGTTGGAAAATGATGGCGATAAAAGTCTTGTTATCCAAAAAAACGTTACCCGCTATACGGGAGTGATTGAAACGTGGATAAGGAAATATCCTGCTCAGTGGGGTTGGATACATGATCGGTGGAAGACGTCTATGGCAGAAAACAAGGATAGATTTTTATCTGTATCTGGAGTATCATAGAAAGAACAGTCCTATGATGATGAGGTTGATTTTCGTCAAATTATTTTTATTATGCGTTTTGTTCTTCCCATCTGAGATATTTTCTCAAAATACCCCTCAAGTACTGGTAGTATACTATTCCCGTACGGGGACGACGCATATGGTAGCTGAAAAGCTGGCTAAAAAGTTTAATGCCGATACTGAGCGCCTGATTGATAGGAGAAAACGTACCGGTCCGGTCGGTTTTTCCCGGGCGGGAAAAGATGCTCTTGCTGGCAATCTCACTGAAATTGAGCCCCTTGTTCTTGATCCGCAAAATTATGACATTATTTTGATTGGCACCCCTAGTTGGTTCGGTAACGTCACTCCGGCGGTAAGGACGTTTGTCACTCAATATGATGATGTGTCTTCTAAAAAAATCGGTCTTTTCGGCACTACCAATAAAACAGGGGTTGAAAATGCTCTCGTCCAGCTGGCTGAATTGATATCCGATAAGCAGACTATAGAATATCCTACTCTGCCTTTACAGAGTCGCGATCTTAACGAGAAAGTATTGAATAAGAAAATAGATCTTTTTTATAAAAAATTAGTTCCCTGATAAGATAAGGAGTTTATATGATTAGAGAAATTATCAAAAAATCTATGGCTGATGAAATATTGAATGAACAGGAAATAGCGCGACTGTTTAGAGTGCCGTTATTTTCCGAAGAATCGGCGTGTATTATTGCTGCCGCACGGGAAAAAAGCGAACAGTCTTCAGGCGGGTTAGCGGAAGTCCATGCTCAGGTAGGTTTAAACATCGCCCCCTGCCCTCGCAACTGTAAATTTTGTGCGTTTGCCGCAGTGAATAAGGTATTCAAGGGAAAAAGTGAGATTGCTCCCCAAGAAGCGGTCTGTCGTACTCTTCAATTTGAAGCGGATGGAGCCAACGCTATTTTTGTCATGGCGACTGCCGATTATCCCTTCGGGAAGTTTATCGAAATAGGCAGGGAGATCCGCCGGGCACTTAAATCCGATACGGTGCTTATCGCCAATGTCGGTGATTTTACTTATGAAGAGGCAAAACAGTTAAAAGCGACTGGGTTTTCCGGAATATATCACGCCGTCCGTCTAGGAGAAGGAAGGGATACGACGATTTCATCACAAAAAAGGCTTGATACATTTCGTCACGCCAAAGAAGCCGGGCTTACCCTGGGTACCTGTCTTGAGCCGGTAGGGAACGAACATTCTATTGAAGAACTGGTCGAAAAAACAATTATTACCCGTGATGCCGAACCCTGTTACAGCGGTGCGGCCCGGCGTATCTTGATTCCCGATACTCATCTCGCTCAATACGGCATGGTCAGTGAAGCGAGAATGGCTCATATTATCGCGGTGGTACGGTTGGCGTTGCCGTCGACCATACCCGGTAACTGTACTCATGAGCCGAACGTGATCGGTGTAGCTGCCGGTGCGAACCTTTTATGGGCTGAAGTGGGGGCGAACCCTCGTGACACAAAAGAAGAGACCAAAGGAGCGCGGGGGATGAGTGTTCTTGATTGCCGGAAAGTCTTCGAAGAAGCCGAATGGAAGATATTAGACGGCCCTTCGCGCTTTTACGCAAAGGATCCTGCACGGATCGATTCTTTTCTCCCTTCGTAATCTTCTCTTGAGAACAAAAGAAGTATATCTTGACAACTACCCGGAAGGGGAGGTATACTTTAATTGATAATGAAAACCATTTTCAATAATAGTAAATATGCAGAAAAGATGTAGACAAGGACAATCCTGGTGGCAGCCGAAGTTTCAAGGGCGCGGGTACCGTATGACCGTGCCCCGGCAGGTTATTCTTGAGGTATTAAGCGGGACCGAAAAACATCTCAGTGCCGAAGATATATATCTGGCTGTCCAAAAGAGTTATCCTCATGTCGGGTTAACCACGGTATACCGTACGTTAGAACTGCTTGCCGATATGGGGGTATTGTTTAAGTTCGATTTCGGCGATCGGCGGGCCCGTTATGAGTTGGCCGAAGAATTCCAGGTAAAAAAAGGCCATCATCATCATCTGGTTTGTACTCGTTGTAAACGGGTTATCGATTATACCGAATTTATCGATCAGGAAAAAGAACTCCTGGAGAAGACCGAAAGAGGGTTAATGGAAAAGTACGATTTTTCTATAGAAAAACATCTTATCCAGTTTTACGGAACGTGCGGTAAATGTCGTAAAAAAACAGTATAATTTTTTTTAAAATATTATTGAAAATGATTTTCAATAATTAAAAGGAGGTGTAATATGCCAAGATTTGATGGTACAGGTCCTTCTGGCCAAGGCGCGATGACTGGAGGAGGAAGAGGTTTTTGTGCCGGCTATGCCGTTCCGGGACATATGCCCTCTGGCTCTGGGAGGGGAAGGTTTGGTCCTGGGCGCGGGAGGGGAAGAGGCTTTGGCCGCGGTATGGGGCGTGGTTTTGGCTGGCGTTGGTATCCGGCCCCTTACGCTTATGGTGGTCATGGCCCCGCTACAAATATGAGCCGGCAGGAAGAGAGTCAAATGCTTAGAGAAGAGGCCCATACGATGCAGGATGAAATCAATGTGATCAACCAGCGTATCAAAGAGTTAGAATCGACCAAAGAGGAATAAAAAAAGAGAATAATCAATCCCTCCGTTTCGCTCTTAAGAGCGAAACGGAGGGATTTGTAAGGAGGTGGATATTTTGAAGTTTGCGATATCTACAGATGGAGAATATGTATCAGCTCATTTTGGCCGTTGTCCTTCTTTTACCATTGTTGAGATAGACAATGGTCGGCTGGTAAATAAGATGACAATTGATAATCCCGGACACCATCCCGGATTTTTACCTCGGTTTTTACAACAACAGGGGGTCAATGCGATTGTCGCCGGAGGGATGGGGCAGCGGGCACAGGATCTGTTTGTTCAGGCGGGTATTCGGACCGTCGTGGGGATACGTGGTAAGATCGACGAGATAATGAAGGAAGCTGCTGCCGGCACTTTAAAAGGCGGAGAAAGTCTCTGTAAACCCGGGGCAGGAAAAGGATATGGCGTGGAAAAAGACGAATGTGATCATTCGCATGAGGAGTGAAAAGGATCAACGGCGCTGAGAAGTCTCTGGGGAGCATTGTCTCCTGCGATGACTCGCCCATTCCTTTTCGAAAAAATAAATATCCCTCACATTCAGTAGAGAAGAAATTATGAAAATATGTGTAACCGCTCAGGGTGATGATCTTGAGAGTCAGGTTGATCCTCGATTCGGCCGATGTGCCTACTTTATCTTTGCCGATACCGAAAGCGATTCTTTTGAAGGTGTGGCTAACCCCGATGTGAATATCGCCGGCGGAGCCGGCATCCAGCCGGCTCAACTGGTCGCGCAAAAAGGAGTGCTCATAGTATTTACCGGTAATGTAGGGCCGAATGCCTCTAATACCCTTGGAGCTGCCGGAGTGAAGATGATTACCGGAGTCTCCGGCACGGTCAAATCAGTAATAGAACAATATAAGCAAAAATGCTGAATCCAGCGAGGTTTATTGGGTTGATTTTTCTGGTGGAAATTATTTTCTACAGGAGGAGAAACGATGAAAATTGAGGTGACCAGTCAGCAGTATCAACGATATGTGGAACGAATAGAATTTTATAAGGAGCACGGTTACGATATCGAATCCCAGCGTAAATTTATCTTTGAATCGGCATTTCCGTTTTATGAACCGATATTGGAGATCGGTACGGGAAAAGGGTATATGACTCTTGAACTTGCCCAACAAGGTTACTCGTTGATCAGTATCGATATCTCGCGCGCGGAACAAGATTTCGCTCAAAGGTTGATACGGTCATTACCTTTAAGGGGTAAAGTCGATTTCCGTATTTACAATGCCGAGAGCATGCCTTTTCCCGATGCCACTTTTAAGACTATATTTTGCGTAAATTCCATCCATCATTTCGATTCTCCCGGGAAAGTCCTTACTGAAGCGCTGCGGGTGTTGCGACGAGAGGGTAAGTGTATATTGAGCGATTTCACCAAAAAAGGGATGCAATTGATCCACGATATCCATCAGATGAAAGGAAAGTCTCATTCTTCTCATTACTCCTCTTTGTCGCAATTACAGGAATATTGTCCGCCACGGGATTATATGACGAAAATGTATTCTAACGATATTCAGGAAGTGTTTGTTATCGAGAGTAGATGAGTAGTGTGTTAATATGATTATTCCTGTTGCCAGCGGGAAGGCGGCACCTTGCGCTACCTGCCATTCCCCCATTATTTTTCTTCCCGGTTAATGCATTCCCATAGTTCCGATAAAGTGGTAAAATAACGAAGTTATGGGGTAAATTCCCTTTATCGTCCGTGCCTTGAGAAAAACTGAATAATCATGATGAAGAATATAGTGAAGTGGTTTCGATCTTTACGGAAAACAGAAAAGACCGCGCTTGTCTTAAGCAGCGGCGCGGCACGTGGGTTATCCCATATCGGCGTGATCAAAGCGTTGGAAGAACGGAACATATCGATCGATATGATCGCCGGTACCAGTATCGGGGCATTAGTGGGGGCATGTTATGCGAAATCCGGCAGTATCGAAGAATTTGAACGGGTAGTATTAAAGACGAATTTTACCCGCCTTCTGAATCTTGCCGATATAGATCTGGCCGTGATGTTCAAAGGGTTCATTCACGGGAAGAAAGTGAACGAGCTCCTGAAAACAGTGATCGGAGATGTACATTTCGGTGATTTGAAAATACCCCTTTCCGTCGTTGCGACCGACGCCCATACTGGGGAAGCGGTGATCCTCGATAGAGGGTCGGTGATTGAAGCGGTCCGGGCCAGTATTTCGATGCCGGTGATATTTATCCCGGTAAAATACGGTGACCGGTTCCTTATCGACGGAGGGATTGTCGATCCGGTGCCTGTAGATATCGCGCGGAAAATGGGTGCCGACCGGATTATCGTAAGTAACGTGATCTTGCCTCCGATCCACCGTAAAAGAGCCGGAGCGAAAGCATTTTCTGAACATACCGAAGAGAACATCCCATCGAAAGAAAATACTGCGGTAGAAGCTCAACTGGATATGTTTTCAAAAGAAGGAAGTGAGAAAATAAATAAGGTCCAGGGTTTTGTCGATACGTTATGGAACAAACTTCCCCGGGTATGGGGAAAAATAGATTCCGATACCCCCGACATTTTTTATGTGCTCAGTCAGACCATGTTTTCCATGGAGTATGAGATCGCCCGGTATAAAGCCGAGAAGGGCGATATCGTGATCATTCCCGATAATATGCATATCGGTATCCTGGACTTTCATCGCGGTAAAGAAGCGATTGAAGAAGGGTACGCCGCCGCCCAGAGAATATTGAAAAATAGTGTATAAAGAAAAACGGAAAAAGAGGGAGAACGATGAGAGGTATTATTTTTAAAATAAGCCTGGTGTGTGTTCTTTTTGTGTTAGGATACGGTGCGGCGCAGAGTTACGAAAAAAATAAAGGAGCGGGCACGATGGAAAAAGCTACGTTCGCCGGCGGATGTTTCTGGTGTATGGAATCGGCGTTTGAAAAAATCGACGGAGTAGGAAATGTGATCTCCGGATATATCGGTGGGCAGGGAAAAAATCCTACCTACGGTGATTACGCCGAAAAAGGATACATCGAAGCGATAGAAGTGCCTTATGATCCTTCGCGAATAACCTACCGGCAACTTTTGGACGTATTCTGGCGGCAGATAAATCCTACCGATTCCGGCGGCCAGTTTGTTGACCGCGGTTCCCAGTACCGCAGCGCGATCTTTTATCATAACGAAGAGCAAAGACAACACGCCGAACAATCAAAAAAGGATATCGGAAAATCCGGGCGGTATGATGCCCCGATTGTGACCGAAATCATCAAAGCCGGCGATTTTTATCCGGCCGAAGGTTACCATCAGGATTATTATAAAACCCATCCGATAAAGTATAAGTTTTACCGTTATCATTCCGGCCGGGACCGATATTTAAATAAGATCTGGAACAAACAATAATAGAGGAGATATATAATGAATTGGCCAATCTTTACTGCGACGTTCGGTGCAATTTTTCTGGCGGAACTTGCCGATAAGACTCAAATGATCGGGATAAGCATGACGGCGAAATCCGGGAAACCCTTAACGGTCTTTCTCGCTTCGGTTTCGGCATATATAGTCGTGACCGGCCTTTCGGTGATTATCGGCGTATTATTAGGCAAAGCCCTAAGACCTGAGCTCATCCGTTATGGCGGCGGGACCCTTTTTATCTTAATAGGTATTTTAATGTGCTGGGGGAAATTATGAACGAGTTTTTTGGAACACTTCTTCAATGGATAAATACGCCGATCATCTATATCGGCGGCGGGCCGGTGACCTTAGGCGGTATCACCAGCGGCCTGTTCGTGTTTCTTTTTTCACTGGTCATCTCCGGCGTCGTGCGTCGGCTTATCGCGATACGGCTCAAAAAGAGTCTCCATTTTTCCGATGCGATGACGTATGCGTTTCAACGTATTGCCCATTATACGGTTATCGTACTGGGATTGATCCTGGCGACCCAGTTTATCGGTATAAACCTGGGCAGCCTTACCGTGATGTTCGGGTTTTTAGGGGTAGGTATCGGATTCGGGCTTCAAAATCTCACTTCTAATTTTATTTCCGGATTGATTCTGCTTATCGAACGGCCGGTCGGAGTAGGTGATTTTATCAGTATTGAGGATAAGGTGGGTATCGTATCGAATGTGAACATGCGGGCGACCGTGATTAATACGCTCGATAACGTTTCGATCATCGTCCCTAACGCTAAATTCATCGAAAATCAGGTGACCAATTGGGCCTACGGCGATACGCGGGTACGGATACATTGTCCGGTCGGGGTAGCTTACGGTTCAGATATCCCGAAAGTAAAAGAAACATTACTGGCGGTTGCCCGTAACCATCCCGATGTGCTGGATACTCCGGCGCCGGACGTATGGTTCTTGCGGTTCGGAAACTCATCGCTTGATTTTGACCTTTTAATCTGGACCGAGAAACCGGAAAAACAATATCTCCTGCGCAGCCAGATCAATTACGCGATCGATGAATCGTTCCGTCGTGAAAAGATCACTGTACCTTTTCCGCAACAGGACGTCCATGTGCAGCTCACTCCGGCGATAGATCGTTTAGCGGGCAATAAATAGATCGTAACACCGAACGTGTGACAAAGAGGGGGAGAACCTATGTGGCAAAGATTACAGGAATACGTTTTATCGATGAACGAACAGGTGATACCTAAAGTGTTGACTACGCTTCTTATTTTTATCGCCGCGGTAATCATCACGCGGATATTACGCGTTTTCTTATCCCGCTGGTATACGCAGCTTATCGGCGAATTGGAAAAAAAGAGGTCCGCGGATATCTCTTCGATAGAAACAAAATTTCTGATCACCCGGAGGATCCTGTCGGTAGGTATCTACTTTTTTGCGTTTATTCTTTTCCTGCTTCAATTCGAGGCGATGCGTAATATCGGGACCGGACTGTTGGCGTCCGCCGGTATCGCCGGTGTCGTGATCGGCATGGCGGCTCAGAACTCGCTTTCCAATATCATCGCCGGCATTTCCATCTCATTCGCCCAGCCGGTAAGGCTGAACGACGCGGTGATCTTTGAGGACGATTTTGGGTGGATCGAAGAGATTTCGCTTATGAATACCATTATCCGTACCTGGGATAACCGCCGTATCATCGTACCCAATGATGTCCTTTCAAAAAAAGTGATTCAGAACTGGACGATAAAAGATCCTTCGCTCTTAGGGGTCGTAATGCTGTATGTCGATTATACCTGTGATGTGGATATGATAAGAAAATGGGTAAAAGAGATCGTACACGAAAGCGCTTTTTCGACCGCAGAGAAGGTCGCGGCCGTACAGGTCGTGGACTTTACCGAAAAGAGTATGGTAATAAGGATCCTGGGGAAAGGCGCCAATGCCCCCGTGACCTGGGATCTGCGTTGTGAGATCAGAGAAAAATTGATCAAAAAGTTTAAAGAAGCAGGACTGCCGTTACCTCGTCTGAGAGTGGACTCCGGCGGATATACTCCGGCGGGGATATTTGATAAAAAGAAAGAAGCCGCGTAAATTTTAGCCGGCCGGTCGAGTTGACAAAAAGACGTAATCCGGTAGAATAGTAAAAAGCTTGGCTACCTCGATGCCGCAGAGCTTTGAGATAACTGCGCTTTGTACTGTTTTCTTTAAAATCGCACTCTAACAGAAAGGATAAAGTTATGAAAATGGCAAGACGTATTCTATGGTTAGGACTGGTTATTATGGTATTGATGGGTGCGCAGCAAGTGAAAGGGGCAAAGAAGATGAGTATTAAAGACGGAAGTAAGGTCAGCTTTGAGTATACCCTCACGGTTGACGGTGAAGTAGTCGATACCTCGAAAGGACGCGGTCCTTTTGAGTATACTCAAGGAACCGGACAGATCATCCCCGGTCTTGCCAAACAGTTAGCCGGGATGAAAGCCGGAGACGAAAAGAAGATCACCGTATCTCCCGAAGAAGGATACGGCGTATTTAATCCCGAAGCGGTGAAAGAGATCCCTAAAACGTCTTTACCGCCGGATGTCAATGTGAAACCGGGAATGTATCTGCAGATGAAGACCAATACCGGCCAGCAAGTGCCTATTCGCGTAACCGACGTAAAAGAAGATGCGGTAATACTTGATCTGAACCATCCGTTAGCCGGTAAGACTTTGGAGTTTGACGTAAAGATCGTTTCGGTCCAATAAAACTTAACGAATTGAAATATGCTCGCTTACGCTCGCGAAAGATATAGAAATATATGGGAATACATTGTTACAATCTATTTCCCGCAATTTCGTGAACGAAGCGAACTTCTTTCACCCCGTAGGGGTATATTTCGCGAAACGGAGTTGAGCATATTTCCACTGTATTTCCGGCTCGACCCGCCTCAGATAGCAGGTACATAAAGTAACCGCCATGTCTGTACATAGTTTATGCCGAACATGCGCCGCGCTTTGCTGCCGTAACCTCGCGATTCAGATATACCGTCCGGTCACCAAAACCGAGATCGAAGATCTAAAATGGCAGCTTCAGTTTGAGAAAGTAAAAGTGTTCATCCGCCACCGGCGATGGTACCAGCTTATCGAAAGTGACTGTATGTATCTGACCAAAGACAATCGTTGCGCGATCTATGAACAACGGCCCAGCCGGTGCCGCCGGTATACTCAGGCTGAGTGCGAACACCACGGCCCGTTTTATGAAATTCTTCTTTCTACTCCTCAGGCGCTGGACGCTTATTTAGAGGAAATCAGAAAAAAACGTAAAGCTAAAAAGCCGCGCCGCCGGAAAAAATGAATCCGTCTTCGGTAACCTGTAAGGCTGATAGGATTTAATAAACGTGTGACTATGGCTTTTTCGTAAGAAAAGCGCAGCACATTTCACAGACGAAAAAAGAAAGGAATAATATGAATGCGGAGAATCTAAAAGATCTGGTAAGTTATCAGGCCGGCGCGGTCGTGAGTAAAGAGATCATCAAAAAAACGACCGGCACCGTCACGGTATTCGCGTTCGATAAAGGCCAGGGATTAAGCGAACATACCGCGCCGTTTGACGCGTTAGTGTATATTTTAGACGGGTGCGCCGAGATCACCATTGACAAAGAAGTGCATAAGGCGGTAGAGGGCCAGATGATCGTTATGCCGGCCCATAAGCCCCACAGTCTCCACGCGCCCGAAAGATTCAAAATGCTCCTGGTATTAGTGAAATAATAAAAATCCCGCCGGATCTTCCATCCCTTCTCCCGAAAGAGGGAAGGGGTATTGGGCAATATTTGCCCAGAGAAATCACCGTAATCAGAGAGTTCTGAAAAATAATTTGACAAGCCGGACATGTTAGTCTATAATCTCTATAAACAAAGTAGACAAATGAGGCTTACCACCAAAAGCGAATATTTATTGCTGGCGTTGATCTATATCGCCCGTCACGAGAAAGACGAGTATATAAAGATCGAGGATATCTGCGCCGAGTACGATATTTCCAAGAAATACCTGGAACAGCTGTTCCTTATCCTTAAACAGGCCCGCTATGTAAAGACTAAACGCGGCGCTCACGGCGGGTATAGACTTTCCAAATCCGCCGGCAGGATAAGTGTGGCCGAGATCGCCAGGTTGATGGACGGTGCGCTTGCCCCGAGTGAGTCGGTAAGTAAATATTTTTACGCGCATACGCCTTTGGAAAAGGAAAAAAAGATATTGCGGGTCTTAAAAGAAATACGGGATTATGTCTCGGACCGCCTCGAAAAACTGAGACTTTCCGATTTAGTGTAACGTGTCTATGCGGATGTCGAAAGAATTGCATAAAAAAAATGGTTCCGGAAAAGAGGTCCATATGCAGAACAGTATCTTGTGCGATATCGCCCGGGCATTGGAAGAGATACGTTACGGATCGGTCCAGATCCATATCCAGGACGGGAAGATCGTACAGATCGATAAAATAAACAAGTTGAGAGTACGGTAATTTTCCGTTAGACCCGTTCTTATACGGTGAAAACACGAAGGACGACCATTCCCTTTGGTCATTCGGACGAAGGACGAATGATGCGTCCTAGCGAACGATGTGAGCGGTCGTCTCAGTGAATAAAATGAGCGAACGTCCCTCGTTTCATCGTTCACTTCAGCGGAGTAACGCGAGCACGGGCTAACACGTGAACTAGAGACTATCGACCATAGACTAACGACTAAAAATGGCTGACCGGACAACCGGAGGCTAAAGAGTTCTGATTTCCAGAGCTTTTTAGCCTCTTTTTTTTTGTGCTGTTGCCGTATACCACAGCACTTGATTACGGCGATTGAGGAAAGGTTACAGTGATTTAAAAATGTTGGCGCTCTTTACGCTGACGCGATACACGGAGGTGGTAATGAATCCCATCGTATATGTGAACGGCATTTTTGGTGTAGTGGGAATGTTATTTTTATGGCGGGGAGATATTTTTATCGGTGTAACTGCAGTCATTTTCGCTTCGGCCGCTTTTATTCGGGGATGTCACGAGATTATCCATATAGATACAATGAAAAATTTCGCCGACAAACCGGATTATTATACTGATTTCGTGGTAAATTTCGACCTGTTTTTCCCGGTGGCGATGATTGCTTTATTGGTAGCTAAAGGTATGAGATGAGACAGGCTATCGCCGATGTTCGAGTGATGATCGCTGATATCATATCTGTGATCATCTGTGTGCTGCATATCTGCGATCATCTGTGCTCACAAAGGAGGATTTCATGTTAGGATTGTCGTTAGGTTTTATTTTCGGATTGATTATACTGGCTTTTTTCTGCGAATATATGGATTCTACATTAGGAATGGGGTATGGTACGACGTTGACCCCGGTGCTTTTGATCATGGGATATAATCCGTTACAGATCGTCCCGGTAGTTTTGATTTCGGAGTTGTTCAGCGGGCTATTGGCCGGAGTATTACACCATCGTGAAGGTAACGTCAATCTTAAACCAAAAACTTTGGATCCCTTTATCATTGCCCGGCGGCTGAGAGAACTTGGCCCGGCGATGAGTTTCCGGAGGGGAGTCCCTCCGCATCTTAAGGTGGCGTTGCTGTTAGCGTTATGCAGTGTCGTCGGAACGGTCATTGCCGTGTTCATCGCGCTTAATCTTCCTAAATTCTGGATAAAACTCTATATCGGCGTCCTGGTATTTATGATGGGCGTAGTGATCCTGATCTGTTTCAATAAAGACTTTAGATTTTCCTGGAGTAAAATCATCGGGTTAGGGGTCCTGGCTTCTTTTAATAAGGGAATAAGCGGCGGCGGGTACGGACCGGTGGTCACCAGCGGCCAGATATTATCCGGAGTGGAAGGTAAAAGCGCCGTAGGCATTACGTCTTTAGCCGAAGGGATCACCTGCGCCGTGGGTATCCTTACGTATGTGCTGGTTTCGAAGAAACCTTTGGACTTTCAATTAGCTCCGTTTATTATTATCGGAGCGATATGTTCGGTGCCTTTTTCCGCAAAAAGCGTAAAAAAAATCACCGAGAAAAAGTTGAAATTGACTATCGCGGCACTTACCATCGTGTTAGGAGCGTGGAGTATCATTCAAACCGTACGGGGGTAATTGCTATGAAGCGATTCTATGGTATAGGCGTATTACTTTTCTTTTCGGTGTTTTTTCTCTCTGATTGTGCCGCTTTTGACGACGGCGATTTCCAATATTGGAATAACGAAAGTATATCCTGGAAAGTAAATGAAAACTGGAAGGTTACTCTGGAGGAAGAACTCCGGTTCGGCGATGACGGCGGGAATATTTATTATCAGCATTCCGATTTGGGGGTGGTATATTCCGGGATAGCGTCATGGCTGGATGTCGGCGTCAATTACCGTTATGTACGGGAAGAGAGAAACAGCCGGTGGAAAGATGATAGTCAGCCTCATCTGAACGCGACGGTAAAGTGGAGCCGGTTCGGTTTCTCTTTGAGCGATCGCAGCCGGTTTGAGTACCGCGAACGGGAAGATGCCGAGGATTATTGGCGTTACCGCAATAATTTTACGGTAAAACTGCCTTGGAAGTTCACCCGGTTTGAGATCCGTCCGTTTGTCGCCGATGAGATATTCTATGATTTCGATGCCGAAACCCTGAATAAGAACCGTTTTTTCAGCGGGATAAGTTTTAAGATCACAAAACAGGTATCCGGCGATATTTTTTATCTCTGGGAAACCAGCGAAAAAAACGAGAAGTGGAACGACCTGCATGTGTTAGGCACAAAAATAAAGCTTAATTTTTAGTGCATAAAATATGTTATTCAGAGGATGTGTTGACAGAATGGATACGTTCTCACCACAGAGATAATACATAGGATATTCGATGGGGATACATCCAATATCTTCAATACGCCGAGATCGAAATCTCTCATTTTTCCCTCTGTGAACTCCGTGTCCTCCGTGGTGAAATATCTCTGAGTGTAAACAGATATCTTGAATGATTCACATACAATAATATATTTAATTTGAGTTCTTGATAAACGGAGCTTCTTTCTTATATAATATATCCTTCCGCAATAGACCGTAAGAGTAATTCACACGATAGGTATATTTTTAAAGAAAGGATATAGTATGAACGCCTCTGGCTCTTTAAGCCTTGTGAAACGAAATGGTGGCCCTTCCGGCATAGTCGACCCCGAAGGTGCCCGTGAGGAAGTGTTACGGGCGACTCGGGACTTTAAAAATTCCTGGCGGGCTCTGGCTAAAGCTCTACATATTGTCTGGGAAAATAAGCTATATGCCCGTTGGGGATATGAGAAATTCGATGACTATACCGCGAAAGAAGTGTTTGTCCGTAAACATACCGCGATGAAACTTATCCGTTCTTATATGTTTCTGAAAAATGAACATCTCGATTATCAGGGGGCTTATTCCGATCAGGAAAACCGTCCGGAAAGTCCTTTAAAACCGCAGGACGCTTTTAGTTTCGAGACAGTCGATATTCTCCAGAAGGCAAAACGGGCCTTGCCGGAAAGTGAATACAGGAAAGTCAAAGAAGATCTTTTTGAGAAAAATAAAGACGTAAATGAAGTAAAAAAAGATCTTACCGCGCTCATTCTGAAAAGACGTAAAGACGTCGACAGCGAGCATCTGCGTACTCAGAGAGGCAAGGTCGCGGTCAACCGTTTCCTCGCGGTGTTGCGTTCTTTTAAACGGGACGTGGAGACGCTGGATATCCTGCCGGGTGAGATTGCCCAAGATATCGGCCGGCTGATCGTAAGAATAGAGGAATATGCCCGGTAAGGTTTTATTTTTTGTGTTGGATCGTATCGAGAGTATCGGCGGCAAGATCGACGGTCTCTTTACAGGTGACTTTTTTCAGTGTACGTATTTCTTTGCATTTTGTCGAGCTGGCGGCTTCGGTGAACTTTTTTTCTAAATACGCGATATCTTCGGGGTCCTTAAGAAGCGCGCATGCGGCAAAAAACGACCCGCACATTCCTTCGGGAGCTGCGCCTTTTCCTTTATCTTTATATGATCCGATCAGGTCTTCGGAAAGGCCGAATTTTTCCTGGAAATATTTGGCAACCGATTGAGCGCAATTAAACCGGTGCCATCCCAGATGAAAATAATCGCTCGCTTTCTTTTTCATGAATAAAAGTTGAAAATCGTGTGTCGTGTGACCTGTGACGTGTGACGTGTTTTACATATATCTCTGAATATGTCCTTTAAGTTCTTCAAAAGACACATCGAGTTTTGTTTTTTTCCGTCCGAAACAGACGCCCATATTTTCATAGAGGACCACGTCGGCAAGGTCCACATGGCGTTGGGTGATCGCCTCAGCCGTTGCGACGTATTTGATTTTTTTCCCTTCGACGTTGGAAACGGTCACTCCGTTGATATTGTTGAGTAGCAAAAGTACCGCTGCCGCGCCGGCCTGGATCCCGAAATTCACGTCATAGGCGGAAGCGTGCCCGGAACGGACCAGATGTCCCGGCTGGACCGAACGGACCTCGGGTATTTTATATACCCCGGGAACGAACATTTTTGTCTTTTTCATCAACCCTTCTATTTCGGGATCTTCTTTAAACCTTTTGGAAAGTTCCTGGCATACATATTTTCCGGCTCCGGCGAGCTTTTTATGTCCAAACGCGTCGATCCCGGCCGACTCATCGTACAGTTCGGTTCCGTCGGCGTTCTTTAATCCTTCGGCAACGACGATCAGATATGTTCCGGCATGGACGTCGGATTGCTCGATCCGGCGGAAATAACGTTTTTTGGCATGGTGGTAGAGGATATCGAAATCGATCGGTATTTCCGGAATAAGGATCGCGTCGGCATCGGCGGCGATCCCGCCGCGGAACGCGGTATGTCCGGCGTATCTTCCGAATACTTCGACCACGATCATCCGGTTATGCGTCCTTCCGGTAGTCTTCAAGTCTTCGGCGAACGTGGCAATCCGGTTGATCGTGGAGTCTCCGCCGACCGAATAGGTCTGAAGGTCGAGATCCATGGTTTTAGGAGCATGAATGCATTTGATCCCTTGAGAAGTGAGATCGACGATTACCGAACCGGTATCGTCACCGCCGGAGATGATCAAAGCGTCGATATTGAATTTTTTAAGGCCCTGTTTTATCCGTTCATATTTTTGCGGGTCTTCAATCTTCTTTACTTTTACCCGGGAATGTCCGGCTTCCGAACCGGCCATGTTCGCTCCGACACTATCTATCCGTTCGGGAGTAAGTTCGACCAGTTTGTCAAATTCAAGAAGATTATATAATCCGGCATATCCGTTGGGAATGACAAAACAGGAAAGCCCTTGTGTATGCGCCATTCGGGCGGCTCCTTTGATGACCGCGTTCAATCCGCCGCAATCCCCGCCCGAGGTAATAATACCGATATTTTTCATAAAAACTCCTTTTTTGTAAGGTACCTTTATAGATTTAAAGACTAATTTAGCACAATAGCACAAAAAATCAAATACAAATTTGATAGATACGTTCTCCCGTATACCCGTTATCCCGCCCGTGGCGGGATTTCCCGTTCCCCCGTTTTTTGAACGGGTAGAACGGGCGGACGGGTCAACGGGCAAACCCTTCTTAAATTTCCTTACCAAACAACGGCCAATCTGTTATAATACTCTCTTATAAAGGAAACGAATTATGGCAAAAAAAGCGAAAATCAGACGTATCGCGATCCTTACCGCCGGCGGAGATTGTCCCGGTTTGAACGCCGTGATCCGCGCGGTATCGAAGAAAGCTATTCTTGATCACGATATGGAAGTGATCGGTATTGCCGACGGATATGACGGCCTTATTCATAACCGCCATAGAAAACTCGAATTTACCGACGTATCGGGTATTTTGACCCGCGGGGGGACGATCCTCGGTACATCCAATATCGCCAATCCTTATAGATATCCCGTAAAAAAAGGGAAGAAAATAAAATATCAGGATGTTTCGGCCACGGTGATCAAAAACATAGAAAAACTCAAGATAGAGTGTCTGGTCTGTGTCGGCGGAGACGGGACTATGGCTATCGCTCACGGATTGATGAATCAGGGGGTACGGGTGATCGGTATACCTAAGACCATCGATAACGACCTTAAGGGGACCGATATCACTTTTGGGTTTAATTCGGCGGTGAACATCGCGACCGAAGCAATTGACCGTATTCATGATACCGCTCAGTCTCATCATCGGGTGATGATCATTGAAGTCATGGGACGTAAAGCCGGATGGATCGCGCTTTATTCCGGAGTTGCCGGCGGCGCGGATCTGATCCTTTTACCGGAAATACCTTACGATATGGATATCGTCACTCAATGTGTGAAGATGCGGCATAAAAAAGGAAAAAGGTTCAGTATTATCGCTATTTCTGAAGGAGCAAAACCTAAAGGCGGGAAAGTGACCGTGCGTAAACTCGTTACCGATGGGTCCGAACCGGTACGCTTAGGCGGTGTCGGTGTGTCGTTAGGAGATAAAATCGAAAACTTGACAGGTATCGAGACTCGGACCGTGGTCCTGGGCCATCTGCAGCGGGGAGGGTCTCCTATCCCGGCGGACCGTATCCTGGGAACAGAGTTAGGGGCGAAAACGATAGATTTCATTATAGATAAGAAATTCGGATGTATGGTCGGTGTGGTCAAAAACCAACTTCTGCCTATACCGCTCGATGTGGTCGCTCAAGGGAGCCGGCTGGTTCCGCTTGATCACGAATTGATCCGTGCGGCCCGGTCAGTAGGGACCTGTTTTGGTGATTGTCATTCTCTCGTTTTATAATAAGCATATCGGGTAAAGATCAAGGAGAATACATGTTAGAAAAATTTAAAGCGTTAGGTTTATCGGAACGGACCCTCAAAGCCTTAAAGAAAAAAGGGTTCGAAGAACCGACCCAAATACAGGAAGAAACGATTCCTCTTTTACTTACCGGCGATATCGATATCGTAGGTCAGGCTCAGACTGGGACCGGAAAAACCGCGGCATTCGGGTTGCCGTTGATCGAAATGTTGGAAAAAGGGAAAAAAGGAGTCCAAGCGTTGATCCTTGTACCGACCCGGGAACTTGCCCTGCAGGTGTCCGAAGAGATCAATTCCTTAAAAGGGGAACATTCTTTGAAGATCATCGCGATTTACGGCGGCCAATCGATGGATCAGCAGTTACGCCGTCTGGAAAGAGGGGTTGATATTGTCGTGGGGACTCCGGGCCGGATAAAAGATCATCTGGGCCGCGGAACGCTTAATCTTAAATCGGTCTCTTACGCGATACTCGATGAAGCCGACGAGATGTTGAACATGGGGTTTATCGATGACGTCGAAGAGATCCTGGGGTATACCAATGCTCAGAGAAGGACACTGCTTTTTTCGGCAACGATGCCTGAACGGATCCTGCAACTGGCAAAACGGTATATGGGTAAATATAAAGTCATCCGTGTCGCGAAAGAACAGTTGACGGTAAGTCTGACCGACCAGATATATTTTGAAGTAGCTCATTCCGATAAACTGGAAGCGTTATGCCGGATTATTGATTCAGAACCGAAATTTTACGGTTTAGTCTTTTGCCGGACGAAAGTAGATGTGGATACCGTAGCCAGAAAACTGGGTGAACGCGGGTATGATGCCGAAGGCCTGCATGGCGATCTTTCTCAACATCAGCGTGAACGGATATTGGGTAAGTTCCGTCAACAACGGATCAATGTGCTGGTCGCGACCGATGTCGCCGCCAGAGGCATAGACGTGAGTGACCTTACCCACGTGATCAATTTCGCTCTGCCCCAGGACCCGGAAAGTTATGTCCACCGTATCGGCCGAACGGGGAGGGCGGGAAAAGAGGGGACCGCGATCACCTTTGTGACGCCCGATGAATACCGTAAACTGGTCGTGATCAAACGGGTCGCGAAGACCGATATCCGTAAAGAAAAAATCCCCGCCGTAGAAGATGTGATCAAAGCGAAAAAAAATCGGATCAAAAATGATATCCAGAATATCCTTAAATCTTCTCCGGGTGAGGAATATGTGGATTTTGCTAAAGAGATCCTTGCTCAAAATCAGCCGGAAGAGGTGCTCGCCGCTTTTCTTAAACAGACGTTCGGCGATGAATTAAACGCGCGCAGTTACGGGAAGATCCGTGACGTATCGGTCGATATGAAAGGGACGACCAGGTTGTTTGTCGCCCGAGGTAAAGTAGACAATATGGACGCGCGCCAGGTAATAGAGATGATGAAAGCTGTCGCCGAGATCGATCCTCATAAAATACGTGATGTCCGGGTGTTCGATAAATTCTCTTTTATTACCGTACCGTTTGCCGAAGCCGAGGTGATTATCCGCGCCTTTAAACAGAAAAAGGTCAGTAAACGGCCGATTGTCGAACGGGCGAAAGAGAATAAAAGGACCAAATCACGTTAGATCTTCCGGCCCGCTTCTATATTTTTTCTTTACGCTTCCGCTATACATTTTATATTGCAGCAGACGGCATTCGATATCACCGTTATAGAACGGGACTTTACGGCTGGTGCGTAATCCTACCGCTTTAGAAAGCTCGCGGTTACCGGTAAAAATATATCCGGTGTAACCTGTGCATTTTGTTTTGAGAAAATCTCCGATCGCTTTATACAATTTCTCAAGCCAGTTGAGTTCGCCTAACCGTTCGCCGTAGGGAGGATTAAAAATAAGTATACCAGGGTTCTCGGGAAGAGGCGTATCGGTGAAATCACAAACCTTAAATTCGATTAAATGGTCGCATCCGGCGGTGCGGGCGTTTTTCTTTGCGGCTTCTATCGCTTTGCGGTCGATATCGGTAGCAATGATCGGAGCTGATAGATTTTTGTATGCGCTTTTCAATGTTTCGCGCCGGATTTCCTGCCAGAAGTTTTTATCAAATCCTTTCACATGGATAATACCGAAATTGCTGCGCAGGAGGCCCGGCGCGCGTCCGAGCGCGATTAACGCCGCTTCGATCGCGAGTGTCCCTGATCCGCACATGGGGACGACCAACGGGGTGTTCCCGTCGTATCCTGAGGCAAAGAGTATCCCGGCCGCAAGAGTCTCCTGCAGGGGAGCCGCGCACGGTATCTTCCGGTAACTGCGGTCGGCGAGTTTCTGTCCGGAAGTATTAAGGTATACCCAGGCTCGATCATTTTTCCAGTAAAGATGGATTACAATATTAGTACGTTCAGGCCCCGAATCGGGGCGGGCTCCTTTTTCTTGGTGTATTTTATCTACGATCGCGTCTTTCGCTTTTTGATTGGCAAACATCGTATTGTTGATCGAACTATGTTCGATACGGGATACGACACTTACATATTCATCCGGCCCGGCGATCTCTTCCCAGGCGATTGAAAATATGTTGCGGTAAAGTTCATCGGGGCCGTCACATTCGAATGTCTTTAAAAGATACAGGACGTTAAACGCCGTACGTAACCGGAGATTGAGCCGCATCGTGTCATTAAGCGAAGCGGTGATCTCCAGGCCGGTCGCATGCGTTGAGGCCACCTCATATCCCAATTGTTCGACTTCCCGGCTAAGGTAGGGGACCAGCCCCCGGCTGGCGGTAATAAGAACCGTATTTTTTCGGTTGAAATCCATATTATTCCTTAATAATGTACAGATATACTACCATTTTATATCAAATTGTCCAATTTCTGATATAATATGCCGGTTCTGGTAAAAGAAAAAATAAGATGAATATAATAAAAAAACTCAGTATTCAGGACCATCGGACTATCCGGCAATTATTGAGGTTGTTTCATCAGGTGGATAAAGAGACCATCCGGTTCAAGAGAATGACCGGCATCCGTTGTCCGGATAATTGCGGGGCTTGCTGTATGAGGCCGGATGTCGAGACGACGGCACTGGAGATGCTGCCGCTTGCGGTAGAGCTATGGGCACAGAATACTGCGGACTACTGGCTGGAAAAGATCGAACGGTCCTTGTATCCCGGATTATGTGTCTTTTTCGAAGCCGATCCGGTCACCTCCGGTAACGGGCGCTGTCGGATATATGCTCTTCGGCCGCTCATTTGCCGCCTGTTCGGTTTCTTTACGGTAAAAAATAAGCACGATGAATATGTGTACGGCAGCTGTAAGATCATCAGGGCAAAATATCCGCAGAGTTATCAGAAGACTCAACAAATGCTCAAAGACGGGTTCCATCCTTCGAATATGACTGATTTTACGGTACAGGTGTTATGTATCGGTTCTGATCTCGGCCGTAAAATGCATCCGATAAATATCGCCGCATCGATCGCTCTGGAGAAGGTCTGGTTTACCTTGCGTTGATATCTTTTCAGGTGTATCTTCTCTTTTTAGTATTCGGCTTGCACGAACCCTGTCTGCCTTATACAATATTTTATACTCCGCATGGTATGATGAAGATAGTATATATAGCTATTGGTGGGGCTCTGGGAGCGTTACTCAGATACTGGGTATCGGGATTGGTCTATCGGTTTACCAGCGGAACGTTCCCCTGGGGGACATTGGTAGTAAACCTTTCCGGTTCATTTCTCATCGGATTATTATGGGGGATGTTTGAAACGACTACGGTCCCCCAGAATATAAGGTTATTCCTGTTCATCGGTATCCTGGGGTCGTTTACCACATTTTCCACTTTCTCTCTGGAAAATTTCCACCTGTTACGGGACGGTGAATATATGCTTGCCGGTATAAATATCGCGGCAAGTCTGATTTTGGGGATTACGCTGGCCGTATGCGGATTTTTTCTTTCACGGTCGGTGTTACATATCATCAGATAGGAGGTCTTATATGAGATTACCTCAAGAAGGGGCGCTGTTAAGGATTTTTATCGGGGAGTCCGATAAATATCACGGTAAGCCGTTATATGAACAGATCGTCGTGAAGGCGAGAGAGCTGGGGCTTGCCGGAGCGACCGTACTCAGGGGCATTATGGGGTTTGGCGCCGATAGCCACATGCATTCGGCAAAGATCATGCGGCTTTCCGAAGACATGCCGATCGTGATCGAATTGGTCGATACGGAAGAGAACTTAAATAAATTAATACCGTTTTTAGACGAAACGGTTACCGAAGGGTTGGTAACTTTAGAAAAGGTGAAAGTCATTAAATACCGGCATAGCGAGATACGGTAAACATAAGGAGGCTGAACGATGAGCGGGATATTTGGCATCATAGCAAAGAAAGATTGTACTCAGGATTTATTTTATGGTACGGATTACCATACTCATCTGGGGACCGAATACGGAGGGTTGGCGGTGTTAGATAAGGAGCTTATCCGGTATATCCATAATATCAGCCAGAGCCAGTTTAAATCTAAGTTTTATGAAAACTATAAACATATGCGGGGAAATAAAGGGATCGGTGTGATCAGCGATTCCGATGAACAGCCGATATATTTAAATTCCAAGTTCGGGCCGTTCTGTATAGTGACCGCCGGTCTTATTGAAAATAAAGAAGAACTTGCTGCCGGAGTATTAAGAAAAGGCTTGTCATTCAGCGAGGTGAGCCATGACGGAGTGAACGTGCCGGAATTGATTGCGAAACTTATCAGTCAGGGCGAGAATCTGGTGGATGGGATCGAACGGATGTTTGAGATGATTAAAGGTTCCTGTTCGCTTTTGATCCTCAATAAAGACGGTATCTATGCCGCTCGTGATCGGTTGGGATATACTCCTCTGGTGATTGGGAAAAAAGAAAACGCCTGGGCCGTAACCGCTGAGACGGCTGCTTTTACGAATCTTGAGTTTGAAGTAATAAAAGATCTCAATCCCGGCCAGATAGTCCTTTTAAATGAAGAAGGGGTTATTGAGAAAAATTCCGTACACAATACAAAACAAATTTGCGCTTTTTTATGGATCTATACCGGATGTCCCGCATCGAGTTATGAAGGGGTCAATGTCGAAGTGGTCAGAGAACGCTGCGGAAGAGCTCTTGCCCGTCGGGATAAAGATATCGAAATAGACGTTGTTTCCGGCGTGCCGGATTCGGGAATAGCGCACGCTATAGGGTATGCGATGGAATCAAAAAAACCTTACCGCCGACCGCTGATCAAATATACTCCCGGATATGGTCGCAGCTATACCCCTCCGGCCCAGGAGACTCGTGACCTTATTGCCCGGATGAAATTGATTCCGATCAAAGAGATCATTGAAGGGAACCGGATCGTGGTATGTGAAGATTCGATCGTCCGAGGGACGCAGCTTAAGAATTTTACGGTAAGTAAACTGTGGGATTGCGGAGCGAAAGAAGTCCATGCCCGGCCGGCCTGTCCGCCGTTGATGTTTCCCTGCCGGTTCTGTCTTTCTACTCGCAGCAGGGAAGAGCTTGTCGCCCGTCGGGCTATCGGGGCACTCGAAGGAAAAGATATCGAAGATATCTCGGCATATCTTGACCATACTACCCCGCAGTATCGGGAAATGGTCGAATGGATTGCCCGTGATTTAGGAGTTACTACGTTGCGTTATCAGACAATCGACGATATGGTAGAAGCTATCGGTTTGCCTCGCGAGAAACTCTGTCTGTACTGTTGGACCGGCAAGTGCCCTCCGGACGAAGATGTCCTATCCGTGTCGGAGGAAGAAGATCCTGTTGCGGCCGGATAAAAGGACCGCCTGAAAAAAACGCCAATATCGTCTCTTCGCTCGGTACTCAATGCGCATGGCTTAGAGGGACCGGCCCTATTGCCTGATTGTTATGTGAAGGCTCCGGAGTTTACTGTGTCCGCCGTCCGGAAAGGTTAAAAGTCCACCTTTGGATTTTCCCGGAAGAAAACGCGTCTTTGTTCTTCTTGAAAAATAAAAATGATATGTTAAAGTGATAAAGGTTGTCCGATGAGAGAGTTTGTGTATTTTTTATTAGATCGCAAGGAAGGCGGACGATGAACGAATTCCATTTTATGGGATGCATCGAGATCAAAGAACTTCTCGGTAAAAGAGCCGATGATGAGCAGGAGCTTCTTGAACTTATTGAAGAGGTCCCGGTCGATTCGATCTATTACCATACCCACAGTTATTTTTTACGTCATTACTATATTTCCGGTGAATACCCTAATGATTTCGCCAATTGGGCGGCGATCCAGGTGCGCGATCGGGTATTAGGAGAAAGACTTGCCGATGTGACCGCAAGCGGCGGCAAGACGATCGAAGATATCCGCAGCGAATTTATCGAGATCATCGACAGCCATTTGTCTCAACTTAAGACGGTCCCGGCGGTTGTCTACGGCCAGCCGTTTTATTTTATGCAGTCCCATATCATCGAGGTCCCTACCGGCGTATCGGTAGCGAACCTGGCGGAATTCGTCGAAGCGTTAAAAACAACCGATGCCAGCGCTATTTATAATCACGTATTTGAAGCCCGTCTGCGCGACAGGCTGGGAAGAAGCGATTTTGCTTTATGGATCGAACAGGTGTTAGGACGTAAAGAACTTGCTGATAAGTTTGAAATGATCGACAGCTATATGTACAGTCTGGAAGCGTTAAGGATTAAATTGCTTGATTTATGCCAGGGAGAATTGCATGGATAACATGGTATCGCTTCAATCCTATCGCGAAGTAACTCCTCCCGGGTCGGTCGATTTGATTTACCATCTTGCCGAACGGCTTAAAAATCGAACGCTCCTGCATGTAAATTCTACGCGCCTGGGCGGCGGGGTCGCGGAAATGTTGCTTCGTCTTGTGCCGTTCTTCAATGAATTAGAGATCCCTACCCGCTGGGAGATCATCGAGGGGACTCCTTTGTTTTATCAGACCACAAAAAGTTTTCATAACGCGTTACAGGGACAGGCGCAGTTGATAACTTCTCAGATGTACGAAGAATACATAAAAGTGAATAAAAAGAACGCGCGTAAGATCTCTTTCGACGCCGATTTCACAGTGATTCACGATCCCCAGCCGGCCGGATTTATTTATAAAAAACCCAGAAAAGCAAAATGGTTATGGCGCTGCCATATCGATATTTCCCGTCCCCAGCGTAAAGTCTGGAACTTTTTAAAAGAATACGTATCCCGATACGACGGAGCGATATTCTCGTTGCCGAATTTTGCCCAGAAACTTTCGATTCCGCAGTTTTTGATGTATCCTTCCATTGACCCGTTAAGCGATAAAAATAGAGAATTGACCGAGGAAGAAATAAACGGGGTGTTGACTCAATACGCTATCCCCCGCGATAAACCGATCATTCTGCAGGTATCCCGTTTCGACCGGTTCAAAGACCCGCTGGGGGTGATCGAAGCCTACCGGATCGTTAAAAAATATAACGCCTGCCGGCTTATTCTTGCCGGCGGGAGCGCGACGGATGATCCGGAAGGGTTACAGGTATTGCATGACGTACAAGAAGCGGCTCGGCAGGACGAAGATATCATTATTCTTGACCTTCCGCCGGACGCGAATTCCGTGATCAACGCTCTTCAACGGGCGGCCACGGTTATTTTGCAGAAATCCACCAAAGAAGGGTTCGGGCTTACCGTGGCCGAGGCGATGTGGAAAGGGAAACCGGTGATCGGCGGAGCCGTAGGCGGGATCACGGTCCAGATCGTGTACGGCCGTACCGGGTTTACGGTGAATTCTGTTGAAGGGTGCGCTTACCGTATACGGTATTTATTGAACAATCAGGAAGCAGCTGCCCGTATCGGAGAAAACGCGAAAGAATATACTCGTCGCAACTTTTTGATTACCCGCCATCTTAGCGATTATCTCGCGCTTATGGTTTTTTTCTTGCAAGGTTGATCTAGGTATCTCTTAAACTTGGTCGGTCTGCGGCGTAAGGAGAACAAAAATGAAAAAAAGGGCAAGCGGGATACTCCTGCATATTTCTTCATTGCCTTCAAGATACGGTATCGGTGATTTCGGTCCTGACGCCTATACGTTTGTCGATTTCCTTAGTGAGGCCCGGCAGAGTTATTGGCAGATATTACCGTTAAACCCTACCGATGCAGCCTGCGGGAATTCTCCCTACAGCAGTAATTCCGCGTTTGCCGGTAATATTCTTTTTATCAGTCCGGACCTGCTTATCAAAGAACAATTTCTCTCACCGGATGAGATAGAGCCTCTGCCGGATTTTCCCGCCCGGCGATGCGAGTATGCCGCGGTCACCGAGTATAAAATGCGGTTATATAGCCGTGCTTTTGAGAAATTTTCCTCACAAAAAAAGAGACTGCCGGAATATGAAAAATTCTGTACTCAGCATTCTTACTGGCTCGAAGATTACGCTTTATTTGTAGTGATCAAACGGGTATTGGGCGGAAAATCCTGGGACGGGTGGCCGGAAAGCTTGCGGGATCGCAAAACAAAAGACCTCAATGAATTCAAAAAACAGCATTCCGGTGAGATCGAAAAAGAAAAATTCCTGCAGTTCATATTTTTCCGCCAGTGGTATGCGCTTAAGAAATATTGTAAAAAGAAAGGGGTAAAGATCATCGGCGATATGCCTATCTATGTCAGTTACGACAGCGCTGAGGTATGGAAGAGTACGGGTGTGTTCAAATTAGACGCTCAGAAAAAACCGACGCATGTTGCCGGAGTTCCCCCGGATTATTTCAGCTCGACCGGCCAGCTTTGGGGTAATCCTCTGTATAGATGGAACGTGATGAAACAAAAAAGGTTTACCTGGTGGATGACCCGTATGGAACATAACTTGAGTGTTTTTGATATTGTAAGGATCGATCATTTCCGGGGATTAGTCGCGTACTGGCAGGTCCCTGCCGGGGAGACGACCGCTATCAACGGAGAATGGGTAAAGGCCCCGATTGAAAGTTTCCTCAACACATTGAGGAGTGAGTTCTCGCCGTTACCGATCATTGCCGAAGACTTAGGCTTGATCACTGACGATGTGAGAGAAATAATGAAAAAGTTCAAACTGCCCGGAATGAAAGTCCTTTTGTTCGCTTTTGGCGAAGATAATCCCCGGCATCCTTATTTGCCGCGGAATTACGAGAAAAATTGTATTGCTTATACCGGTACGCATGACAATAATACCGCGCGGGGATGGTTTGAACATGAAGCCGGTGAAGAAGAGCTGCGTAGAGTAGGTGAATTTTTAGGAGCCGAGGCGACGCCGGAGGGGGTCGCGCAAGAATTTATCGGCCGGATCATGGATTCCCGGGCCAATACCGTTATTTTTCCCATTCAGGATATACTGGGGTTGGGAGAAGATTGCCGGATGAATGTCCCCTCGGTGGCTAAAGGCAACTGGGAATGGCGCCTGCGTGCCGAGGAGATCGGCCTTCCGGTAAAAAAATATTTAAGTGAATTGACTAAAAAAACTCAGCGGGCCCGTTAAAAAATCTTTCTTCCCGAATCCGGGTCTTTTCCCATTACATCGTCAGCCGGCAAAAAAATATGATGAAAAACTCAAAAATAGAATATCCCTGCCAATGGGGGTATCGGATCATCGGGACCGACGGGGAGTCGATCAAATGCGCCGTCGAAGATATCCTTGGTCAAAGAGACTATGATCTTTCGTTTTCCAATATCAGCAGTAAAGGGAAATATATCTCGCTTGAATTGACGGTATCGGTCGAGACCGAAGCTGTCCGTAATCGGATTTATGCCGCGTTAAGCGCTCATCCGGCAGTGACCAGAGTGATATAACAATCCCAATCAAATCGGAATTATGATAAAATGAAAAAGCGGAAAGTGGTGCGATCGGGGAAATTTTATGTATATATCTTAAAATGTAACGACGGCGCCTACTATACCGGATATACGAATGATCTCAACCGGCGTGTAGAGGAACATAATGCCGCAAAAGCCTCGCGCTGTACCCGCGCGAGATTGCCGGTCGAGCTTGTGTGGAGAAAAGAATATACCTATCTTAAAAACGCGATGCGTGAGGAATCACGGATCAAAAGGATGACGCGCGCCCAGAAAGAAAAGCTGGTAAGTCGGTAACTTTTCCTATGAAAAAACGGAAGAAAAAGATGAAAGTGAAGATAACTCTCCCCGGGACGGTCCGCATAAAGGCTGTGGGGCTTAAGGTATATGAGAGAAGTAGAAAAGGGTGGAAAAGATCATCCCGGACTTTTCCCGAAGCACTCCTGGTCATTAAGCTTTTCAAAGCGCATAAACGGTTCAGCGCCCTTATCGATAAAAAAAATCCCGAATTTCTTAAGGGCCAGTTGTCTCCTGACGGACAGCCTCAAGGGGCCCGGATCAACGTGCTGCCGAACGGCAAAAAGCTGGATAAAGCCTTTTCTCTGTTCTCTCCGGAACTGACCATCCATAACGAGAACTCGAATTACCATTGGAATGTCCTTTACAAGAATCCCGGCGGGACCTACTCTTATGTCTATACGCTTGAGAAAAAGAAAGAACTTGTAAAAAGGAAATATCAGGTAGTAAAAGATTTTGAACGGTATTTCCGTAAACTCCGAAAAAACCTGCGCCGGGCGCTCCACGATCCCGAAGATGCCATGGCCGTGCCGATGTATACTCTGCTTAAGACGTATATGCGTATCGGCAACGAGATCTATTATAAGACCAGCGGACATAAAGGATTGACTACGCTTAAGAAAAAAGATATCACGATCCGGAAAAACCAGGTGACCTTTAATTATATCGGAAAAGACGGCGTCCCTATCGAGATCAAACGGCGGTTTCCCGACATCTACATAGAGAGATTACGGAAAATACTTAAAAGTAAGAAAAGAAACGAATATGTATTTATAAACGGACATACGCGCCGGCCCCTGCAGGATATCCATTTCCGCGAAGCGTTCAAACGGTACTGCGGTAAAGAATTTTTTCCGCATATCGTGAGGTCGTATTTCGCGACTGCCCGGGTAAAATATTTCCTTAAGACCAGAAAAGAAGCCACCAAAGAGGATATCCGTGAGTTATACCTCGAGATCGCCGAACGCTTGGGGCATAAACGGTTCGATAAGAAGAACCAGGTATGGAAAGAGAATTCTACCGTTACCATCAGCCATTACATTAAACCGAAATTGCTCGCCGAAGTCGAGAAGATAGTTATGGATAACAGTAAACTGAAGATAAACGATAACGGGAACGGGAATAAAAAGTAAAATCCGACCGAAGAGATTTAAAGAGAAACAATATTATTTATGGGATTACTTTCGCTATTACTCCATAATCCGGTGGCATTTATTATTCTGGCGTTCCCGTTACTCTATTCGGTGATCGCTCATGAATTAGCGCATGGGGTTGTCGCCGGATGGTTCGGCGATACGACGGCAAAAGATGCCGGAAGATTGTCGCTTAATCCGTTCAATCATCTTGATCCGATGGGGACCTTGATGCTGTTTGTGGCCGGGTTCGGTTGGGCCAAGCCGGTCCCGGTGAACTATTACGCGTTAAAAAATTCCCGGGCCGCGTTTGTCGCCGTTTCTCTCGCGGGATGCCTGACCAATATCCTTATCGCGACGGTCGCGCTCTTTTTGCTGCAGTTTCCGTCAATACTGGGTAATCAGGCCGCCGTGACGATCCTTTCTGTCGTCGCCCGGATCAATATCATCTTAGGGGCGTTCAATCTGATACCGATACCTCCGCTTGACGGTTCGAAAGTGCTTATGGGATTCCTGCCCCCGGATATTCAACGCAGTTTTGCCGCGTTCGAACCTTACGGGTTTTTTGTAATCATAATCCTGTTGTTTACCGGTTTTTTGTATCCGATAATAGATTTCATACAGAACATCATCTACCGGTTGATCGCGTTATTATTCGGGATTTTCTAAATAGGGCCGCCCCCGAACCGTTGACTGTTCATACCTATGAATGCCGCAAAAATAGTTTCCGGAAGAATCCTTACCAAACGGTGTCTTTTTGATATAATAGCCTGATACTTGGGGACGAGTCTATAATCTCTGGTCATGCCATAGGGGGCCGGGTATAGGGTGTAGAAAAAAATTGGAATTTTCACCGGTACCCGAAACCCGATACCCGTCACCCGATAACAACGACTAAAGAAACATGTTTGAACAGGTTTCCCCTCTATTTACCCGGATATCCTTTTTCGACCTGAATATACTTCTGCTTTTAGGTCTTGCCCTTTTCGGGGGAACGATCGGCGGACGGGTATTCCAGAAACTCAAGATCCCTCAGGTGGTCGGTTATATTATCATCGGTATTGTCGTCGGACAGACCGGGTTTAACATTATCGATAAAGAGATTATCGAGACCATGCAGCCGTTCAACTATTTCGCGTTAGGATTGATTGGGTTCGCTATCGGCGGAGAATTGAAGAGAGAGGTATTTAAACGCTACGGGAAACAGTTTGCCATTATTTTATTGTCGGAAGGACTTATCGCCTTTATCGTTGTGTTTCTTCTGGTGGGGTTTCTGGGTACCTTGTTCTTCGGCCAGGGGACGTATTACTGGGCGTTGGGATTGCTCTTAGGGGCGATTTCATCGGCGACCGCGCCGGCGGCAACGACGGACGTGTTATGGGAATATAAGACCCGCGGGCCGCTTACGACGATGGTCTTAGGGATCGTCGCGATGGATGACGGATTAGCGCTTATGCTTTTTGCGATTGCCTCAAGTATCGCGGCAAAACTTTTGGGACAAAGTACCGAAGGGTTTATCCCGGCACTCGTGCATCCGTTGTATGAAATAGGCGGCGCAATCGTGGTGGGAACGCTTGCCGGCCTGAGCCTTTCTAAGATGATCCGTAAATATACCGAACGGGAACGGGTCCTTGCGTTTTCCTTAGGCGCGGTACTGTTTGTGCTGGGTTTTTCTTTGGCGATAAAAGTGGATATGCTGCTTGCGGCGATGGCGTTAGGTACGGTCGTGGTCAATTGCGTGCCGCGGATGAGTAAAGAGGTATTCAAGTTAGTCTCTTCATTCGCTTCGCCTCTTTACGTGTTATTTTTTGTCCTTATCGGGGCAAAACTCAATATGCATAACATGACCTTACCGGTGATCGCCATTGCCAGTATTTATCTTATCGGCCGGACGATAGGAAAGATGGTCGGTGCGATGTTAGGCGGGCGATTCTCCGGCGCTCCCAGTACAGTCCAGAAATATTTACCGTTTTGTCTTTTCAGCCAGGCCGGGGTCGCTATCGGATTGTCTATAGTAGCCTATCACGCTTTCCCCGGAGATATCGGCCTTTCTATCGTGATCATTATTACCGCATCTACGTTTGTGGTCCAATTACTCGGGCCGACTTCGGTCAAGTATGCCGTAGAAAAAGCGCAGGAAGTGGGATTAAATATTACCGAAGAGGACATATTACGTAAAGCCAGAGTAGAAGACGTGATGGATAAGAATTATCCGTTGATGTACAAGAATATTCCGTTGACCGACATCCTTGATATTTTCAGCCAGCACGAATGCCTGTATTACCCGGTAGTAGAGACCGGTGAGCGGTTAGCCGGCGTGATTACCGTAGAAAGTATCCGCCGAAGCTTCCAGTATCACGACTTGGGACACATTTTTGTCGCTCACGATATCATGGATCCCCCGCCTCCGGACATTCCTTCTCATATCCCTATCAGTGAAGCCCGGGAAATGATGGATAAGTGTAATCTGGATTATCTTCCGGTAGTGACTGAAGAAAAACGCGTAGTAGGGGTATTGGAACGGGGCATGGTAAACCGGTATGTTTCGACGAAAATGATCGAGCTGGAGCAGAAAGTCGCATCGCTGGGATAAGTCGTTCTGTTTTCGGGGAAAGAAAGTATTCCGGAATCGCCACCGATACAAGGGGAGAAAAAAGGGAGGGGTATGAATACACGTTCAGAGACCGATAAAAGTTTTCTCCCGGTATATCGCAGAACATACAGTAAATATCGCCGCGCGTATACCCGGTTAGGCATGGAAGTTTCAGCGCAGGTTTCCCGGGACGGAGTAGTGGAAAAACCCGCGGAAGTGAAGGATGTTTCGGTAAGAGGGATGAAGATAGTACTTAATCTCCCTCTTTCTGTGGGTGAGAGGATCTCGATTGCCGTACGATCTTCTTATATCCGTAACCCGGTACAGAAAAACGTAAAGGTGAGATGGTGTAGAGAAGTAGAGAAAGGGCTGTGGGAGGCCGGCGTAGAATTCGATGTACATCGTACGATACAGTTAGCTTGACCGGAAAGGATGGCCTTGGTATGAAAATAGTTACGTATTCGTGGATAAAAGGCGCGCTCTGCGGATTAGGGGGGGGTGGGTTGTTGATGATCCTGGGGGTCTTCGGTATTGCCGAAAAGTTAGGCCTCGACGGTATCATACTGTTTTTTGCTTCGGTACCGGTACTGTTCGTATTGCGTATGCCGCAACCTATTTCGGAACCTTTTGTTACGTTGATCGTATTTCTCTACTGGATCATCATGGGCGCGATTGCCGGCTGGATGCTTCCCCGTAAGAAAATCGGGAAGATAACGGTTACCATCTTTTTCGTTTTCTTATTTTTTTTCCATCTTCAGGCGAAACTCTCTATTGAAAAAGATATTCAAGATGCGATAAGCGCGCTTGTGGAATCTCTTAAGATGGAATAGTCCCCCTGGAGTACTCAGAAAGCGTCAAACATGAAAGAAGAGATCATACTTAAACCGATAGGAGTGATCCATACTCCCTATAAATATGATAAAGGGATGCCTATCCAGGGCACATTCGAAAAAGACACAATCGGCCTGATCGAGGTGTTTCCCGAATATAGACAAGGATTGAAAGATATCGAAGGATTTTCTCATCTTATCCTTATTTATTATTTCAACCGGGCTCAGGAAGAGAAGACCGTGGCCAAACCGTTTTTAGAAGACGAATCGCACGGTGTATTTGCCACCAGAAGCCCCCTGCGTCCGAACCATATCGGGATCTCTATCGTGAAACTGGAGAAAATCGAGGAAAACGTCATCGCTTTTTCCCAGGTCGATATGCTGGACAGGACGCCCTTACTGGATATCAAGCCGTATGTGGTGCATTTCGATTCCCGTGATGATATAAAAAACGGATGGATCGAAAAACATTTTAAAAGCGGCAATATTCCTCTTCGGGTCCGGCAGGAATAGTATCCGGGCCGGATATATGTTTTTTGTTATAATACGTATACCATGTCGGTCGAACCTCCTCATAGTTCAAAACGGATCATAATCAATGCCGATGATTATGGTTTCGCTGAAGAAATCAATAAAAACATCATCGCCTGTTATAAAGCCGGAAGTGTGCATCGCGTTTCACTGTGCGCGCATGATATTGCGGGAATACCCGAATCGTTCGCTCTCTTAAAAGAAGAAGGGATCCGTGCCATCGGGATACATATTGTCTTGGTCGGTGAAGGGAGACCGTTGTCCGGACCCATCAAAGGGCTCACGTCTCCCGAAGGTTTTTTCTTCCCGCGGTATCCGGAGATAATAAAAAATTTCTTTTTAGGCAAAATAGATATGGTAAGGGTGAAACAAGAAGTCGAAGCCCAGATCGAACGGATAAAAAGGGAAGGGTTTATCCTTACCCATCTTGACAGTCATCAGCATACTCATCTTTTCCCTTTTTTTACCGATTTTCTGCTGGAGTGCGCTCAAGAATACGGGATCCCTTACGTACGATGCCCTTATTCCGAACGGCGGACTCTGTTAGGGGCGGCGGTGCGATATTGCGCAGCCCAGTTAAGAAAAAAAATTCAAAATAAGGGGTTACAGACCAGTAACTGGTTTAAAGGGTTTGACCGGAGCTGTCGTGTGCAAAAAAAAGATTTAATTGCTATGTTACATTCATTACCCCCAGGGGTTACTGAATTGATGGTCCATCCCGGCCATCGCGTTGATCGGACCGCGCCGGGTAAAAGCCGGGATCAGGAAACGCATGCGTTATTATCCGATGATGTCCGGGAAATGATTGCTGAATATGAGATAGGATCGACCGAAGAGAGAGCGGCATGAACATCGCGCTTGTATTTCCTCATTATAGCCACCGGCATAGACGGTTCGAAGAAGATATCGATGTGGTCGGCCGTGAATTCGGACTTATGCCGCCTTTAGGGCTCGCCTATGCGGCGGCGATTATGGAACAATCCGGCCATACCGTGATCATTATAGACGCGAATGCGTTAAGGTTCAGTGAGGAAAAAACAGTGAAGATATTACGGGAGTTTAATCCCGACCTGATCGGGTTCATGCTTACGGTATGGACTTTTCAACTCACCTTATCCTGGATAAAGTATATCAAAAGACATCTTAACGCCCCGATACTGGTAGGGAATATCCAATTACAGCTTTACCCGGAGGAGACGTTTAGCCATAAAGAGATCGATTACGGGATTATCGGCTCGGCCCAACACTCTCTTCCTAAACTGCTTTCGGCTTTAGAAAAAAACGGTTCTCTGGAAGATATAGAAGGGATAGTGTTTCGAAAAAACGGGAAAGTCGTTATCCATTATCCCGGAAGTTTTTATGAAGATTTTAATACGTTGCCTTTTCCGGCCCGGCATCTGCTTCCTAACCAGTGTTATCGGGAAGTCATGTCCAAAAGAAAAAACTTCACGATATTGATGACCAGTAAAGGTTGTCCCGGTAAATGCTCGTTCTGTCATATCCAGAATACCCCTTACAGTTGCCGCTCGCCGGTGGGCGTGGCCGATGAGATCGAACAATGTTACCGGAAATATAATATCCGTGAGATCGATATATTCGATCCCAGTTTTACCATCGATAGACAACGCATTATCGAGATCTGTCGGGAGATACAAAACCGGAAACTTGATATCCACTTTTCCTGCCGGGCCCGGATTGACCAGGTAGATGAAGAGTTGTTAGCGATTATGGCCCGGACCGGCTTTAAAAAAATTCTGTACGGTATAGAATCGGGCGACCAGCGTATTCTCGATACGATAAAAAAAGGGATCACTATTGCCCAGATACAACGCGCAATCGTTATGACCAAAGCCAAGGGGATGAAAGCGTTGGGATTTTTCCTGATCGGGGCGCCGGAAGATACGGTAGAGAGCGTGAAAAAAACGATACGTTTCGCCGAACAATTAAAAGTCGATTATGCCCAGTTTCATAAAGTCATGGCAAAACCGTGTACCGAACTGTATGAACAGGTGAAAGTCATCATGAAAAGAGATTATTGGCGGGAATTCGTATTAGGCGTTGCCGGTGAAGAACGGTTACCTTCGCCCTGGACCGGCCTGACCGAAAAGCAAATAGAAGATTTTACGATACGTGCCTACCGGTCTTTTTATTTTAGGCCCGGGTATCTTATCGATACGTTATGCAATATAAAATCTTTTGATGAATTCGCACGATATGCGCGGTCAGCGATAGGGCTGATGACTGTCAAAAGTGATGTGTGTTTTCCGGTGAAAGGGTAGCGATCATCCTGTTATGACGAAACACAACGAAATATTTTTAGGATTAAAACGGGAATATGTTTTCCTGGGGTTAATAATCCTTTTTCACTGTATCGGAAATGCTCTTTGGCTTTATCGGGACGGGTCTAACATCGTCGCTTTGAATGAGGACATCCATTTCAATAATTTAATCAGTTTCTATGAAGAATTTTTGGATCTTACCCGGTCCGCATCTTCTCCTTTAGATCTTGTCCGTCACGCCGGGACACTTCTTGAAAATACTTACAAATGCGACTCGATTACCGGGGTCGATAAATCCCGGTTGATCTTCCTTGCGGCCGTACCGTTCATATATATCCTGGGCTTTTCGGTATTTCTCGTGAAATGTATCAACATTTTTTATTTTGTGATCCTGATGTGTTCGGTATATTTCATCGGGAAAATAATAAAAGACGAAAAAACCGGTCTGTGGGCGGCTTTTCTGGTGTCACTCTATCCGGGTATATTGGGCGCCAGCCGGGGGTATTCTCACGAGTTCCCGTTAGTCGCCTTTACCAGTGCGGCTATCTGTCTGCTTATGTATTCTCGTTATTTTACCAGGATCATTCCGACTCTATCTTTAGGAATAATTTTGGGGTTGGGAATTTTAATGAAACCGCAGATCATTTTTTTTGTTTCTTTTCCGATCCTTATTGTATTTTTAGTCTTTCTGAAAAGATGGTATAGACGCCAGGAAAATGTCGGGATATCGACAATCTTAGGATTAGTTGGGGCTTTGGTTTTTTTCTTGGCCATATCTTCGTTCTGGTGGAAAGGGAATATAGCTGCTATTGTACAACAGTTTTCCAACATAGCGATATATCCGGGCGGCGCATCCACTTTCAGCTTAGAAGACGTAATCTCTATCTCTGTCAAAGGGGAATACAACCCGGTTCCTATAAGATATTATTTGAAACATGGGATTATCCCATTTGTTTCCTGGCCTTTTCTTATCCTCTTTTTAATCGGCCTATTCTCTTTATTGTTTTTCAAAAAGAGAGTTAATGTAAAAGAATCTATTCTGTTTATGTGGATAGCTGTCCCGTTAGGGTTGTTTTCCTGCTTAGCGAATAGATGTCCAAAATATGTATTTCCTCTTTTGCCCGCGATAGGATTGCTGTCGGTACACGGCCTTTCGTATATTCATATCAATAGCTTCCGGTATAAAACGCTTTGGCTAAAATACAAAAAGACAGTATGTATGGCCATTATCGGATTATGTGTTATCCACTATATATATTTTTCCTGGTTCTATACCAACGAAAAATACTATTGGGTGCGTAAACCCGCACCGCTTCGTTTTACCGAACAGACCCTGGCCGCGTTTGAAGATGAGCTGGAAACGGTCCCTCAGGACCGTTTACGGGTAGGGATCGTACGCCGGGAAGGGGTTCTCGGCGGGAACGAATTAACCTTTTTAAAGTATCTGTTGAGGAAGAAATTTATTTTTTCCGCTATTGAAGCGGCGTATAATCCTTACCGGCAATTTTTTAAATATTATGATACATTCGACTATATTATAGTAGTCGATGTTCCCCGATCAAGAGAGTGTTGGCTGAAAAAAGACTATTCCAATTTTAAAAACATCCCTTTTGACCCACCGTTAAGTACTGTCTATATGTGGCAGCATATATATCGGCGAGAAGGGAGAGGGGGATTTATGTCGTATGGGAAAGGATTTGATATATGGATCGATCGGCAAGGAGTCAATGATTTCCTCAGTAGGATTGCGTATACGCCGCTTAAAGATGAAATCGCAAAATTAGCTGATTTTGTCGCGGTTTCCAAAGAGTATAGGTTGGTAGCTCAGGGTAAGGTCGAATTTTTAAATGAGGTTTATCCGGCCTATCTTCTCAAAAAACCATGATTGAGGTAAGGTTAGCCGATGATCTTTTGGTTCGATATATATCTTTTGAGAAAGGATAATTATGAAAAAATGCCCTTTTTGCGCCGAAGAAATACAGGATGAAGCGGTCAAATGCCGGTATTGCGGAGAATTCCTGAATGTTTTGCCGAAAGAACAATGGTATTTCAAAACCTCTATCGTCGTGATCGCGCTTTTGAGCGCCGGGCCGCTGGCTCTGCCGTTGGTCTGGTTCCATCCCCGGTACAGCAGGGAGAAAAAGATGACGGTCAGTTTTATCGTGATCCTTTTGACGTATTTCCTGTTTCAATCGTTCATAAGGCTCGTAAATTCTTTTAACGAATATTACCGGATGCTTTTTTAAGGAGACTTACACCGAACAATGAAAGGACAGTATAGTAAAAAAAGATTTACCAAACCCGTTCCCAAAGGGTTTGTGACTCCGCAAAAAGCCCGTATCCATGCCGAGGTCCTTACCCGTAGCGTAATAAAGAAGTTCCGTCATCTGTCCCGCCGGTTCAAACGGCAGGATATCGAATGTTTCCGGCTGTATGATTGGGATTCTCCCGATATCCGTATCGTCGTCGACTGGTATGGGGGGCATATCGTGGTCGCTGAATATGAACGCCTGCAGACCGGTTCGGATTATTTACCGCAGATGGCTGATGCCGTGGCGAACGCGCTGAACGTTCCGTTTGAACGTGTCCATATCAAACGGCGGCATACCAACGTCGCCGGAGGGCCCCGGTACAAAAAGATGGGTTCACAAGGTAAACGGATAGAGGTATCCGAAAGAGATCTGCGGTTTCTGGTGAACCTGACCGATTTTCTTGATACCGGGCTCTACTCGGACCATCGCGATACCCGGGTCATTATCCGTGACTTGGCAAAAGGAAAAGATTTTTTGAATTTGTTTGCTTATACCGGGACGTGTACCTGCGCCGCCGCACTTGGAAAAGCAAAGGCTACCGTTACCGTTGACCGGTCGAAGACCTATATTGACTGGACAAAAGATAACCTGATGTTAAACGGATTATGGGGCGTACGGCATAGGCTTACCCAATCCGACGTAATGAAATATCTATCACAGGCCGCGCGTACGAATGAGCGGTTTACCCTGGCGTTTGTCGATCCCCCGTCTTTTTTCAAAGACCTTAAAGGTCAGGTATCGTTTGATATCAACCGGGACCATCCCGACCTGATAAAACGGGTCTTGAAAGTTATGGCGCCGGGAGGAGACATTTTTTTCTCGACCAACCACCAACGGTTCGTCCCGCGCTTCGACGGTATCGAAGTAAAAGAGATCGTAAAACTTACCCCTAAAACCATCCCCGAAGATTACCGTAACCGCACGATCCATCATCTCTGGCGGATGAAAGTATAAAGGGTAGTGTATAGCGGTAAGCGATGAGCGGCAAGGCCGATATAAAATAGTAATTTTAATAAAGCAGATTTTTAATCTGATGGGAACCTTTAAGTTGTCTCAGTGCTTCGTTCAGTAATTTTCTCGTCCTGGGGTTTTTATGCTGGATGAGCGCCCGCTGCATCTTCCGTTCGTGAAACGTCCGCGGTACATAGACCTTCTCTCCGGTAAAGGGGTGTGTTCCCGTATAGTAGATGCAGGTCGAAAGCGTCAGCGGGGAAGGGATAAAATCCTGGATCTGTTCGGAAGCGAGTTTCGTCTTCGCAAGATATTTTGATACCGTAAGTGCATCCGGGAGAGTGGAGCCGGGATGGCTCGAGATGAAATAGTTCACCAGAAACTGATTTTTCTTTAAACGGGTGTTTATTGTCCTGAATCTATCAAGAAATTTTTCGAAAACCGGCAGTTCCGGTTTGTTCATGACCGCCAGTACATGGGCACAGACATGTTCGGGGGCGACTTTCATCTGCCCGCTGATATGATGGGTACAGACTTCTTTTAGATATTCGTCGGCATACTTTTCGGTAAGAAGGTCGTAACGGAACCCGCTGGCTATAAAAACATGTTTCACTTTCGGTAACGCGCGGATATCTTTATAAAGGGACAGGCTTTCTTTATATCCCAGCTTTAAATTTTTACATTTTACCGGTAACAGGCAATGCGTATCATCGCAGAACCCTTTTTTGTGCCATAACGAACAGTCTACCTGCCAGAAATTCGCCGTCGGGCCGCCGATATCGGTGATGACTCCATAAAATCCTTTTCGTTCACTAAGCGATTTGGCTTCGTCGATAAGCGATCGGGCGCTGCGGCTTTGGATAATACGTCCCTGATGAAGATGAAGACTGCAGAAACTACATTCTCCGCAGCAGCCGCGATGCGAGATAAGAGAAAACTCTACAGTCTTAAATCCTTTGATCCCGCTTTGCGCGGTATAGCGGGGATGCCAGTTCCTCTGATAGGGAAGCTCGTAGATACGGTCGAGTTCTTGGCTTGAGAATGGTTCGGCCGGCGGAAGCTGGATGACGTTCTGGACATGGTGTTTCTGTAGAAGCGGTTTTGCGGTATAAGGATTCATCTGACTATACACGTTTCGGAACGCTTCGTTGAATTTTTCTTTATCGTCTTTTATTTCTTCGTAAGAGGGGATGACGAGATACCTGCTTATGTCGTCGATATTCTTTTTTACGACTACTGTACCGCGGATATTGATAAGCGTACCGATCTTTTCTCCTTTATCCATGCGTTGGGCGATCTCTACGACCTGCCGTTCACCCATACCGTAGACCAAGATGTTGGCGCGGGCATCGAGCAGGATCGACCGGCGCACTTTGTTGTCCCAATAATCATAATGAGCCAGCCGTCGGAGACTTGCTTCCATTCCGCCGATTATGATCGGAACACGGTCGTAGATCTCGCGTACTTTATTAGCGTACACGATCAACGCCCGGTCCGGCCGCAGGCCGGGTTTTGAACCGGGTGAGTAATCGTCGGTTTTACGAAGTTTTTTGTTAGCGGTATAGTTGGCGATCATCGAATCGGTATTGCCGGAGGTGATCCCGAAAAACAACCGGGGTGCGCCTAACGCGGTAAAGTCTTTTGTATGACGCCAGTCGGGTTGGGCGATGATACCGACTTTAAACCCGGCCTGTTCGAGGACCCTTGAGATGACCGCAGTACCATAAGAAGGATGGTCAACGTAGGCGTCTCCGGTGATCAGGATGATATCAAGTTGATCCCATCCTCTTTTTTTGAGGTCTTTCTGCGATACGGGCAAAAAATCATTATTCATATTCTCAATACGAATTGAAATGCAATAGAAATATGCTCAACTTCGTTTCGCGAAATATACTCAGCTCTGCTTCGTGAAATACAATTGTATTTCAATAATTTATTTCGTTCTGATTTTCTTTTCGGCGCGTTACGCGTGACGCGTTTCGCGTTACGTGATTATCTCATTATAGGGTTTTTTTAGGAATTGGGAAGGCCGAAAGCGGCGAGTCTCTGTCGAGATGTAAATCTGTTTCGTTGACAAAAAGAGAAAACAGGAGTATGTTTTATATGATAAATCATACTTTTCATATTTATCGGATGTACGCTATTTTTAAACGAGGAGGTAAAAGATGAAGGAGCCTTCCCAGGTATACGGTACGGTGACTATAGGCCAGCGCGGGCAGGTGGTGATCCCGATGAAAGTGAGAAAAGCCCTGAAAATCAGCGCCGGAGATCAACTCATTGTCATGTCGGGACCGCCGGGCCGTAAAGATATGATCAGTTTTATCCCGGCACAACGTATATCGCAGGTATTACAGTATCCGCAAGAACCTGTTTCCGGGTTGAAAAAAGAGCGGGAAAAAGGGGGCCGTCAATAAAATGGGGGAACTTTTAGGGAGCAACCTATGTCTAAAATGAGAGGGCGTAAAAACATAAGATGAGGTATTTTCGCATCTTCATTTTTATTGGTGCGATAGCTGTTTATCTGGTATTACCGGGATATACTCAAGAGGTGCTTACCTGGGACGATTGTATCAGCGAATCGCTTAAAACCCATCCCGATCTGATTTCGGCCCAGGAAACTATCCGGCAAGCCCGTTCGGACCGGGATATTGTCCGCAGCCGGATGCTTACCCAGTTTGCCAGCCAGATGTCCGCGCGGACATCCAAATCGAACGGTGAAACCCAGGACTCGTATTCTTACGGGGTGACCGGCGAACAGCTCCTTTTCGACGGGAACAAAATCTCGTCCGACATAAAAGTCGCCGATCAAACCGTGACCGCCCAGACGTATGGTTACGCGGTGACCTCATCGAACGTCAGACTTGCCTTACGTGACGCGTTTATCGCGCTCTTGCGGGCGCAGGAACTTGTCCCGCTTACCGAGGCGATCGCCAAACGCCGTAAAGAAAACCTCGATCTCGTCCAGTTACGGTACGACGCCGGGAGAGAACATAAAGGCGCGTTATATACCGCCCAGGCCGATCTGGCCCAAGCCGAATTCGAAGTCGATCAGGCCCGGCGCGACGTTTCTTTAGCCCAAAGTCAGCTGATAAAAGAGCTCGGCCGTACTCAGCGTACGATCGATATGAGCGTCACCGGAGATTTTACCGTATCGGAAGGAAACGGCCCGACTCCGGATTTTACCTATCTTGCTGACAATACTCCTTTATTACAGCAGCTTATCGCGAAAAAAGATGCCGCCCGTTTTAATGTTCAATCGGCACAGGCCGATTTTTTTCCGCAGGTATATGTCAATACCTCCGCGGCAAGGTCTTCTTCAAAATGGCCGCCGGAGGACGACCAGTGGGGAGTAGGCGTGAGCGTATCATTTCCGTTGTTTGAAGGCGGTAGCCGTATCGCTCAGGTCGCGAAACGCCAGTCGGCATTGACTCAAGCTCGCGCGGATGAGCGCAGCGGTCGGGATACGGTACTGGTGACGCTGGAAGAGACCTGGACGGACCTTGCAGATTCTATCGGTACGGTCGGCGTAAAAGAGAAATTTCTTGCCGCGGCTCAAGAACGGGCCAAGATCGCTTCGGCCCAGTATTCGACCGGCCTGATTTCGTTCGACGATTGGATCATTATCGAAAATAATCTGGTAAACGCGAAAAAAGATTTTTTAAATGCCCGGGCGAACATGCTGGTGAGCGAAGCCCGTTGGATTCAGGCAAAAGGAGGTACGTTAGAATATGACCGGAATTAAGAGAATTATCGTGGTGATGATTATCGTGCTCGGTATCGTCCTGTTTTTTGCGTACAGGTATAAGAACGGTACCTCGCAGGAAACAACGACCATGAGGATGGTCCGGCCGGTATACGGACACATCATGGTCACTCTTTCTACGACCGGTGAGGTCGAACCGCAAAACCGTCTTCAGATAAAACCTTCGATCAGCGGCCGTATCGACGATATCCTCGTGAAAGAGGGCGACCGGGTAAAAAGAGGGGAAGTCCTGGCGAAGATGAGTTCTACCGAACGCGCGGCGCTTATCGACGTCGCTCGCGCTCAAGGAGATCAGGCGACCGAATACTGGGAAAACGTATATAAGGAAAGCATGTTAGTCTCGCCGATCGACGGTGAGGTGATCGTACGGGACGTCGAACCGGGCCAGACCGTGACGACGGCCGATACGGTATTGGTATTATCCGACCGGCTGATCATGAAAGCGCAGTTCGATGAAACCGATATTGCCCGGGTAAAAGTCGGGCAGAAAGCGTTCATTACGCTTGACGCCTATCCTCAGGTAAAGATCGAAGGTATAGTCGACCATATCGCGTATGAATCGCAAATAGTGAATAACGTGATTATCTATGATGTGGATATCGTACCGGTCGAAATACCGGAATTCCTGCGTTCGGGGATGAGCGCCAACGTGACTGTCATCGAAAAAGAAAAAGATAACGTACTTATGATCCCGGTTATGGCGTTACAGACCCGGGACGGCCGTAAGGTCGTATTCATAGAGGACTCATCCGATAAAACGATAGAGACCCGGCCGGTCGAGACCGGGTTAAGTGATGATACCAACGTCGAGATCGTCTCGGGATTACACGTGAACGATACGGTAGTGATACAGAGCCAGATGTATATACCGCAAAAAGAGAACGGCGGGATAAATCCGTTTATGCCGCGCCGGCGATAACTATGATTGAATTACAGAATATATCCAAAACATACTATACCGGTAAAGTCGCGCTTAAAGCGTTACACGATGTTTCGCTTGCCATTTCGCCGGGCGAATTTATCGTGATCATGGGGCCTTCAGGTTCAGGTAAATCCACGCTTATGCATATCCTGGGGTTCCTGGACCGTCCGGATGCAGGTGGTATCTATAAAATATTCGGTAAAGATCTTACCCGGTTTTCCGACGGTGACCTTGCCGCGTTAAGAAACCATCTGGCGGGATTTGTGTTCCAGCAGTTTCATCTCCTGCGCCGGGTGACCGCGCGGGAAAATGTCGCGTTACCGCTTATCTATGCCGGGAAAAAGAATATTTTTCATGAGGCGGATAAACGGTTGGCAGAAGTCGGGCTTAACGACCGGGCTCTGCACCGGCCCAACGAACTTTCCGGCGGCCAGCAGCAGCGGGTCGCGATTGCCCGCGCTTTAGTAAACGATCCGACGATCATTTTTGCCGACGAACCTACCGGGAACCTTGACAGTAAAAGCGGTAAAGAGATCATGGGTATTCTCAAACAACTGAATGGCCAGGGTAAGACCATAATCGTAGTCACTCATGACCGCGAGATCGCCCAATACGCATCCCGGGTCATCACGATGCGTGACGGGAAGGTCCTTTCCGACGAAAAGAAATCTTCTCCGGGGAGTATTTCTCAAAAAGATAAAGGAATATCTCTTGATGAAGTCACCGGGCAGACCCATTCGGCCTGGGGTACTATCGAATTTTTCGAACATCTTCGCCAGTCATTTCACGCGATCCTTTCCAATAAGACCCGTTCGATCCTTTCGATGATGGGAATACTGTTCGGAGTCGGGGCGGTCATCGCCATGCTTGCGTTAGGCGAAGGCGCAAAAGAATCGCTCCGGGAACAGTTAAAAAGCCTGGGTTCCAACCTGCTTATGGTCCGCGGCGGTTCGGCCAGGATACGCGGAGTAGCGATGGGTGTCGGTTCGGTCGAGCGGTTTACGTTTAACGATGTGTCCGCGATCCGCGCGCTCAGCCCGCTGGTTGCAAAAGCAAGCGGCCGGGTTGGCGGGTCCGCGCAGACCGTATATGAGAACGCGAATTGGAACACAAGCCTTGAGGGCGTAGGATATGATTACGGCCAGATGCGGGCGACCGTTCCTGCCGTCGGCCAGTGGTTCACTCCCGATGAGATCGAAGAACGCGCGAAAGTCACGGTATTGGGGATGACGGTAGTAAAGAACCTGTTCGGCGATAAAAACCCGGTCGGTGAGACCATAAAGATAAACCGTATTAATTTCAAAGTCATCGGTATCGCCCCGCCTAAGGGTTCGGGCGGGTTCCGTGATCAGGATGACGTGGCGTATATACCGGTTACGACCGCGATGTACCGCGTGTTGGGAAAAGATTATCTTGATACGATCTTTATAGAAGTAAGTAACGAGAATCTTATGGAACAGGCGACCCAGGCAATAGAGAACCTGATCATCAAACGGCACCGGCTAAACAAAGACGATACGGATTCTTTTCATATCAGGGACATGAGTGAGATCCAGGATATGCTTTCCAGTACTACCCAGACTATGAGTATGCTGTTAGGTTGCATCGCGGCGATCTCGCTTCTGGTCGGCGGCGTCGGAATAATGAATATCATGCTGGTATCGGTGACCGAACGTACGCGAGAGATCGGCCTGCGTAAAGCGCTCGGCGCCCGTAAAGGCGACATTATGACCCAGTTTTTGATCGAAGCGGTAGTGATGACGTTCAGCGGGGGGCTGATGGGGATCGCGTTAGGGTCGGCGATGGCGGTGGTCCTGGCGATTTCTGCCGGCTGGGCGACACGGGTCACGCCGTTCAGTATCGTGCTCGCGACGACGTTTTCTATCACGGTAGGTATCGGGTTTGGACTTTGGCCGGCGAAGAAAGCTTCGGAACTGAACCCTATCGAAGCGTTACGGTACGAATAAAAAGTCGTTAGTCTATGGTCGACAGTATTTAGTGGAAAAACAAGAGAAAAACTATATACCAAAGACTAAAGACCAGAGACGATAAACCAAAGACCGCATCACATATGCGATACTCACGGCGCAGTACGTATGACGGGAGAGATTCTCCTTGACACAAATCTTTATAGTGTTACTATTTTAAAAAAGATATTACTATGAAAAAAGTAAAAAGATTCGGAGTATCGCTGGAAGAGGGCCTGTTAAAAAAACTTGACGCGTTCGTCTCCGGGCATAAATTCCCCAACCGGTCCCAGGCGATACGTTTTCTTATCAATAACAACCTCGTATCTTTAGCCTGGGAACATAACCGGGAAGTTGCCGGATGTGCAGTCCTGGTCTATGATCATCATAAACGAGACCTTCTGAACAGATCGATCGATATCCAGCACCAGTATCAGGAACTGGTATTGTCGGTCCAGCATGTCCATCTTGACCATCATAATTGTCTGGAGATCATCGCGTTAAAAGGTAAAGCGAGGAAGTTAAAAGAACTGGCCGATAAACTGATCGGGATAAAAGGGATGAAGCATGGACAGTTGGTGGCGAGTGGCGTATATTCGGGCAAATAATTGTGAGTTCTTTCTCATCTATCGCATGGCCGAAATAACTTGATTGCAACGAAGCTTCCTCGACTGAGAGAGCCGTGTTTGTATGCACAGAGGGGAAGCTAATTTTTTTTGATTTTAGGTGTTACGATTTATTAAAAGGTAACAACAAGGAGGGGAAGGATGAAAAAGATGGTAAGTATAATCGTGGGGACGGTTATATTTCCTGTTACGGTCTTTGCGGCCCGGCCGTTATCGGTCAACGATGCCGGGACGGTAGGCAGAGGAAATATTGAGATCGAATATGGTATCGAACATGTCAAGGGATTTGATAATGAAACCGAGATGGGTCTTGTTTTGACCTTCGGCGTGGGGGATACCCTGGACGCGGCGGTGGAGGTTCCTTACATCTTTATCGATGCGAAAGAAGAGAGTGACTCCGACGGGTTTGCGGACGTGGGCGGGTCTCTGAAATGGAACCTGGTAAAAGAGAAAGGGTCCTTTCCCGATAGTGCTTTGGTGTTTGGGTATATGTCGGAATCGGGAAACGATGAAAGAGGAGTGGGGGCCGGGAGGCCGGAATATTCGCTCGCGTGCGTTTTTTCAAAAACATTTGAACCGTTCACCGCGCATCTCAATATCGGATACGCGTTTCGCAAGGATTTCGAGGAAGAGGATAATGAAGACGGCTTTACGTATGGATTGGCGTTCGAATATGCGTTAAACGAGAAATTCAATCTTGTCGGTGAAGTTGTCGGAGAAACCGTATTAAAAAGAGAGTTTAATGATAATGTGTGCGCGATATTGTTCGGATTCAATTATGCGATTGCCGACACGATAACTTTGGACCTTGGCGTGGGTACCGGAATGTCCCGTGCCGATTTCGATTTACAAGTTACCTACGGGATAACTATTGCATTATGAACCATGTGGAATTAAAGGAGGTGGGGTATGCATATACCGAATGAAATGTTAAACGGAACGATCTGTCCGGTGACGGCCGTAGTCAGCGCTCTGGGAGTCGGTCTGGCCGCGTTCTTCGCGTTTCGGTCAAAAACGAAACCGCAGTCCGCTAAGTTTGCCGCGATTACCGCGTTGATCTTTGCCGGTCAGATGATGAATTTTCCGATCAACGGCGGAACGAGCGGCCATCTGCTGGGAGGAGTACTGGCTTCAAGTTTGTTGGGAATCCCGTTCGGGGTACTCTCGATGGCGCTTGTGGTAACTATTCAATGCCTGGTATTTGCCGACGGCGGATTTACGGTGCTGGGAGCGAATATCCTTAACATGGCGATTATCGGCGCCGGGTTAGGCGGATTGATCTACGCGGCATTGAACAGAAATCGAGACAGTGTTGCGCGCGTAGGTATAGCGGCGTGGTGTGCGGTGATGCTTGCCGCTCTGGTCTGCAGTATCGAACTTGCTCTTTCCGGAACGATCGGGTTCTTCCAGGTTGCCGGCGCGATGCTTTCGACGCACGCCTTTATCGGTATAGGGGAAGCGTTGATCACTGTCGCCGTATGCGCGGCGTTACGTTTCGAAGTAACGGCGGTTTCGCAAAGACGGTCGGTTACAGTCCCGCTTATTGCATCGGGAATCATTGCAACTCTGTTAAGCCCGTTTGCCAGCGGCCTGCCGGACGGGCTGGAATGGGTCGCGGAAAAATACAGTTTTCTCCACGAATCTGCTCCGGCATTCGTCAGCCCTCTGCCGGATTATACTGTTTCGGCAATCAGTAATGAGATGCTGGCGACCGGTCTTGCCGGACTCATCGGTGTAGCTCTGACCTTTCTCGTTGCCTGGCTCGTAGCGAAGGGGCTGACCGGTTTGGAGACCGTAAAGACTTACTAAAAACAACGGGAATATATCATAAACCCCGGTTATATATAACATAACCGGGGTTTTTTAATTGCAAAAGAAAGAAAGACGAGAGAAAATATTTTGACTCACCTCTGGCAACCTACGCGGTTGCCAGAGGTGAGTAGAGGACACAATCAATGCGTACGAACAAAGTTGAAATGTTAACGACAGGGCAAATATATCATGTATATTCACGCACTATTGCAAAATTCGAAATATTCCATAATGAGTGTGATTACCTGCGTATGAGGAGAATGATAGGATATTATAGATATCAGCATAGAGCTATTAGTTTTAGCAAGTTCAATCGCGCGGCAAATGATACGGAAAGAAACAAAGAGATACTTGATGCTCACAAAAAAATAGTAAAGATTATTGCTTATTGTTTTATGCCTACTCATATCCATTTAATACTGAAACAAGTGGCAGATAACGGAATATCAAATTTTATGAATAATATTCTTAACAGCTATACGCGTTATTTTAATACAAAACATAATAGAAAAGGGCCACTATGGGAAAGTCGTTTCAAAAAAGTTTTAGTAGAAAACGATGAACAATTGTTGCATTTAACCCGGTATATCCATCTCAATCCGACGACAGCTTGTCTTGTAGAGAATCTTTGTGAATGGGAACCATCTTCGTATAGGGAATATATCGCTTTTGATAAGGATACGGAAAAAATTTGTGAATACAGCGATTTATTTCAGATGTGTCCCAAAATATATCGGGATTTCGTTGCAGACAGGATTTCTTATCAGCGGGAGTTAGCAAAAATAAAAAGTCTTATTTTTGATGTTGATGATGAGTAATTACCTGGCAACCGCGTAGGTTGCCAGGTGCGGTTACCTGAGGGGGATGATGCTATGAAAGATAAAAACAGGCTTCGCCACGAACACGACCACGGCGGTATCGAACGGCAGAAACAGGGGATAAGCAGTTTCAATCGGTACGATACTGAACGTGTTTTTGCTGCGCTTGCTCTTAAAGAAGGATGTTCTTTTCTTGATCTGGGGTGTGGCGCGGGCGATTATTCACTGGAAGCGGCAAAGATCGTCGGCCCTTCCGGCACGGTATATGCTCTCGATCAGTGGGAAGAAGTGATTGCGATCGTAACCGGCAAGGCTCACACTGCGAAATTGCATAATGTAAAAGGGATAACGTCGGATATATCTTCTTCCTTGCCGTTTGAGGATAAAAGTATCGATGTATGTTTTATCGCCCAGGTCCTTCACGGATTAGATTTATCCGGAGATACAGGTACCCTGTTAAATGAGCTCGTCCGGATCATTAAACCCGGGGGTAAGCTTGCGATTATCGAGTTTAAAAAAGAAGAAACCGGGTTCGGCCCGCCCCTTGAGATACGCGTGCCGCCTCAAGAAGTCGAAAAAGCTATGAAAGAGTATGGCTTTGAAAAGACCGGCATCACTGATCTGGGGCACAGCTACATGATTCAGTTTAAGCGTACCTATTAAAATCCTGCCCAAAATTTATTCATTGATCTTTCTTTGGCCGAAAAAAATAATGAGGATTTTCTATTGACGGTCCCGGGCGCGGGTATTAAACTATAATGCACATATGTGCATTATAGGAGGTGACCGATGAGGCCGAAAAAAACACGATGGGTGAAATGCGAGCCGGGAGAGAGGTGTTTTCGTCCCCAGTGTAAACCTTTGAATAAATTAGATGGTGTGTATATGACAATAGACGAATTTGAAGCGATACGGCTTTCTCATCTTGAAGGTTTAACTCAAATGCAAGTGGCAAAGAAGATGAAAGTTCATCGTTCAACCATATCCCGTATATTAGAATCAGCGCATAAAAAAATAGCCGACGCGTTAGTGAATATTAAGGCAATAAAGATTGAAGGCGGTTGTTGTAAATTTAAGGAGAAGTAAATGGCTGAAAGAAGTTTAGGGTTTTTTGAGAAATATCTGACCGTATGGGTGATTGCCTGCATCGGTGCCGGAATACTGCTGGGGAAAATGGCACCCGGTGTTGCTAAGGCGCTTGATAGCTTTGCCATAAATGTGAGCGGCGCTCCGGTGGTTTCCATTCCGATCGCAGTATGTCTGTTTTTTATGATGTATCCCATTATGGTAAAAATTGATTTCGCGGAAGTCATCAAAGCGGGAAAATCCCCGAAGCCGGTCGGGTTGACTTTATTTGTGAACTGGGCGATAAAGCCGTTTACCATGTACGGTATCGCGTTTTTGTTTTTGGGGGTATTGTTTAAAGGCCTGATCGGACCGGAAGCGGTAGATTTCGTGAAACTTCCTCCCGGCGCGGATTGGGTCCTGGGCTCTATTCACGGCTCAGGAAGAGTAGTTTTTCATGAAGGGATGAAAATGCTACAGGTCCCGTTATGGCGAAGTTATTTTGCCGGGTGTATTTTGCTTGGTATCGCGCCGTGCACGGCGATGGTGCTGGTGTGGGGATATTTATCCAAAGGAAATGACGGACATACTCTGGTCATGGTCGCGATCAATTCTTTGACAATGCTTTTGCTGTACGGTGTCCTGGGAGGCTTTCTTCTTGGAATCGGGCGTATGCCGGTTCCCTGGCAGGCGTTGTTGCTGTCTATCGCGATTTATGTCGCGCTGCCGCTTATCGCCGGTTATTTTTCAAGAAAATGGATCATCGGTTCTAAAGGGATTGAATGGTTTAACGAGAAGTTCCTGCACGTTCTCGCGCCGGTCTCAATAACAGCGTTATTGGTAACGCTTGTCCTTTTATTTTCGTTTAAAGGTGAGATTATCCTTTCTCAACCGTTGACGATATTGTGGATCGCGATACCGCTTTTTATACAGACTTGTTTAATATTCGCGATTACGTACTGGCTGGCGAAAAAAATAAAATTGAGTTATGAAGACGCGGCGCCGTCGGCCATGATCGGGGCAAGCAACCATTTTGAAGTTGCTATCGCTACCGCGACAATGTTATTCGGCCTGTCATCCGGAGCGGCTCTGGCGACCGTAGTTGGGGTTCTCATTGAGGTTCCGGTAATGTTGATGCTTGTTAAATTCTGTCTTAATACACAATATTGGTTTACCCCGTTAGAGAAGACCAACGCTCGAAGATGAAATTCTCTAACGGGGTTTAAACATGAAAATGTGGTTTAAATACATCCTTGTTGTGGCGGGGTTGTTAGTGTCTGCATTGCTGTCTTCTCCTGAACGAGGCAAGTCGGGACCTTGTTGTCTTTTTATCTCGAGTACAGGTAACCATGTTAGCGGAGGTCAGAACCATGAATATTAAAATATTGATTCAATCCGTCGTATCTGTTCTTTTTTTCTTGGGCATTTACAGGTATTTTATGTGGAAATCCAGAAAATGTGACAATAAAGAATGCGAGTGTCCAATTAAAGATAATCTGGTTCAAGGATATCTGGTTGTTGGAATATTATCTATTATAGCGTTATTAATGTTTATCCTTACCGAATTGTACATTAAATAAAAAGAAGGAGGAGATCTTATGAGTGATAAATTGAAGGTTTTATTTGTCTGTGTGCATAATTCGGCCCGCAGCCAGATGGCGGAGGCTTTTTTAAAACAGCTTGCCGGCGACCGGTTTGAAGTCGAAAGCGCCGGCCTTGAACCGGGTAGGTTGAACCCGGTAGCGGTCGAGGTCATGAAAGAGATCGGCATCGATATTTCCGGGAATAAGACCAAAAGCGCGTTCGATTTCTACAAACAGGGTAAACGGTACCATTACGTCATCACCGTATGTGATGAATCGCAGTCGCAGAAATGCCCGATTTTTCCTAATACGCTCCGGATGCTTCACTGGGGATTCGCCGATCCCTCGAGTTTTCAGGGTTCACCCCAGGAAAAATTAGCGAAAACCAGGATCGTAAGAGATAAAATCAAGGAAACAATCGAGGGATGGATTAAAACGGTTTAACCCTGATCCCGCCCGAATAGTCGATAATCGTCGGCCGTGAGTTTATAGTGAAAAAAAACAGACACGCCACGGCAGTTTCTCTTTTTAATGAACGCGTGAAAACCGGCAGAAAAATAGCCGGCGCATTCCGTCTTACCTGTTGACCGCAGTATGCCCGTTCTTTTTCCCTTCCTGATTTCCCTGGAAATACCGTCTTTATTTGAAACTTTCTTCGATTTCCCTTATCTAAATAAAAAAGGGGGAGAGGCTATTTAAGAAGATGCAAGGCGTAAAAGGAGGGGGGTATGAAAAGAGAAAAGATAGAATTTCATATGTGTCCGCCGGTAGACATGTATTACAGCGATGAAGGAAGCACCATTACTACCGAGATAGATCTGGCCGGAGTGAGAAAAAGAGATATCGTGTTGGATGCCGGAAAAGCCGGGTTCTGCCTGAAAGCGAAAAAGGAGGACTTGGTTTTTGATTCCTGCTACCGGTTTTGCGAAGAGGTAGATACCAAAAGGATAGATGCCGATTTTCGGGACGGCATGCTTAGAATAACCGCACCCGTGGAAAAAAGCTTCCTGCATGCCCGAAAAATATCTGTCCATTGAACAGGGGGCAATTTGCCCCCCTGTTTTTCTTATCAAATTTTCCCGTTCTGGTATAATGGCATAACGTTTAGGGCGGGAGGTCATTTAGGAGAACGGGAATAAATGTTTATCGCGCGAAAAATCACTTTTTATGTTTTCTTAGCGGCATATTGCATACTTTGCCCTCTCATCATTTTTTATTCGTTCGGATATATTCTCCACCCTATAAAGAAAGAGATCTCCCATACCGGCCTGATTCATCTGGCGACAATCCCTTCCGGAGCCGATGTATATCTGGAAAACAGCCGGTTTAGATATAAAACCCCTACCTCAATTACCGAACTGCTTCCCGGAAAATATAAAGTAACGGTCCGGTTGAAAGGGTTTCGTCCCTGGCGGCATCGGGTGACGATTGAAGAAGGCAAAGCATCGGCATTTAATAATATCCTTCTTGTTCCCGCGGTATGGGAACCGCAGGAACTTTCTTCGGAATCGAAATACGCAAGCCTGATGTTTTTTCCGGAAAGCGGAGGAGTTATACTGAAAAAAGGAGCCCAGCTTAAAGATTTCTATGGTTTCGACCGGAAAAAAGAGAAAGTTGTTTCTTTTACGAATGAATACGCACCGACTCGGGATTTTGCGGTATCTTCACTATACTTGCTAAGAGGCGGAAAAAGTGCCATCGTGTACGGCGGGTCGTTGTGGGATAAAAAGTTTTATTTGATCGATCTCACCGAAGGGGAAAAAGAACCCGTAGATATTACGAAACTTATCTCCGAGAAACCCGATAGATTTCTGTGGAGGGTTTTGGATGAGGAAGATTGTTTCGCGGTGTATAACGGGTATGTGAACCGCGTGAATTTCCGGGAAATGTCGTTGTCTCCCCGTTTTATCAATGAGATGAAAGGGTTCGGCGCTTCGGGAAGATGGCTGTATGTCTTGGAGAAAAACAACTCTTTTTTACGAACGACAGTAGACCTTGAGCTGTCTACGGTACTGTTTGAAGGTAAATATTTCGGAGAAAGAATATTCGATACATCACGGTCTTACCGGGTACGGTTTCTTGATAACGATGTGTTTCTGTTTTGGGGCGATAAAGGAGATTTGATCGTAACGATTCCGCCGCATATCCTCGCTGAGGAAGGGGTGAAAGGAGTGGATTATAATAAACAGCGAAAACGTCTTCTCTATTGGACGAACGATACGATCTGGGTCGCCGATTTCACCGGTGAAGATGACAGCGAATCGTTATTCCAGTATCCGGTTTCGGTGCGGTTAGTCTATAGCGGCGGCCGGAACATCGCTCAATGTTTTTGGGTGCATAACGGGACTCATATACTTTACCGGGAGAGAGACCGGTTGTTTTTACTGGAATTGATGTCGGACGAAAAGCACCACCTCGAATATATCGTCAGAGCTCAGAATAATTCCGATATCTTTTATTCCGATGAGGACGGATATATATATTATTTGGATCAAAACGGAGGTCTAAAGAAACTGAAGATCCTCCTTAAAGAAACGATGATACCTTTCGCGTTTGGTGAAAAAGAGAGACAGGAGAATCGGTGATGGATTTCAAATATTCTCGATATGTACTCTCGGAGAAAGAAAAAAGGCTCGAACGGTTCCTGGAGATCGTTCCCGGCGCGTTAAGCTGGACGATTATCATCGGAATATTTGTATTTTCGATAGTGCAGCCTCTCGCCGCGGCCGTATTTATGATCGCGTTTATCCTTTACTGGCTGCTCAGGCTGGTGTACATGAATATTTTTCTTATTCTTTCTTACATGCGTCTTGAGATCGAAAAAAATACCGACTGGATGGAACGGATATCAGCCATAGATCAATTGCGATCGCGGGCACCGGATTTTTGTGAACCGGATAAGATCAATAGCCTCAAAAATAAGATATCGGCATACCTCTATTGTCGACAATTGAGGGGGCTTATCCGAAGGGATGACTTACCGCCATTGTCCCGGGATATCCATCATCTGGTGATCATCCCGGTCATCCGGGAAACTATCGATATCGTAGAACCGGGGGTGAAAGCGATTAAAGAAGGCAATTACCCTTGCAAAAGGTTCTTGGTCATAATCGCTCTGGAAGAAAGCGCGACCGATGAGGTCAAACAAGACATGTATCGGATAAAAGAAAAATATAAAGGCGTGTTTCTCGATTTTGTAGTCATCATCCATCCGGCCGGTCAGCCGGGTGAAGCGAAAGTAAAAGGAGCAAATACCACTCATGCCGCCAAATGGGCCGCGGGATATCTTACGAAACGCAATATTCCGTTTGAAAACGTTCTGGTTTCCTGTTTTGATGCCGATACCGTTCCTAACTCCCGTTATTTCGGTTGTTTGACGTATTATTTTATGATCTCTCCCGACCGGTTAAAATCAAGTTATCAACCTATTCCCGTATATCACAATAATGTCTGGGAAGCGCCGGCTTTTGCCCGGATCATCGATATCGGGACCTCGTTCTTCCAATTGATCGAAGCGACCAATCCTCAAAAGCTGGTTACCTTTTCAAGCCACAGTATGACGTTCAAAGCGTTGATGGAGGTAGGCTGCTGGCCGGTAGATATGATTTCCGATGATTCGGCGATATTCTGGAAAGCGTTCATCCATTATGACGGGAATTATCAGGCTGTTCCGATATATACGATCGTTTCCATGGATATCGCGACCGGCCCGTCTATGAAAAAGACGTTTTTAAATATTTATAAACAGAAACGCCGCTGGGCCTGGGGCGTGGAGAACTTACCGATCGTCATCCGGGCCTTTTTAAAATCCCGGTCTATACCGTTTCGTAAGAAAATATCTCATACCTATAAAATGCTGGAAGGGTTTATTTCCTGGGCGACCTGGTCGTTTCTCTTATCTTTTGGATTATGGATGCCCGGCCTTTTCGCTTCCCAGGCGTTTTCTTCGAGTATGATTTATTATACCGCTCCCCGTATTAAAGGAACGATTTATAGTTTGGGATCAATGGGAATATTCATATGTATGATCATCAGTTCGCTGCTTTTACCTAAAAGCAGAGTGCGATACGGAATATTCAAAAAGGTACGACACGTTTTCGAGTGGTTCTTTATTCCGGTGGCCGTTATCGTATTAAGCGCTGTTCCCGCCCTGGACGCGCAAACCCGCCTGATGTTAGGTAAATACATGGAATTCTGGGTAACGGAAAAATACCGGAAAAATTAGATGCCTATGAGACTCTTCATTTTGTCCGCAGTTATCCTATTGCACAGTGTGGCCATCGGTTTATGTCCTGCCGCCGAACCGCGCCTGGGAACTACATTCAGTCAGCAGCAATGCGATTATCTCGGTATCGATTGGAAAGAGACGTATGAAGAGATCACCGGCATGGATTTCGAGTTCTTACGCCTCGGTGCCTACTGGTCGCGGATAGAAAGAGAAGAAGGGGAATACGATTTTTCCGAACTTGATTGGCAATTGGATATCGCGGCCCAAAAGAAAATAAAAGTGCTCCTGACGGTAGGGATGAAGTCGCCGCGTTGGCCCGAGTATTATCTGCCGGACTGGCTGAAAGTAAAGATCAGGATGCGCCGCGGCGCCGATATAACTCAACATGAAGAAGTGCGCGCGGCAGTGCTGAAGTTTATCCGTAAAGTAGTCGGCCGTTATCGTGAACATGAAGCGGTATACGCCTGGCAGATAGAGAACGAACCCTTCAATCATTCCGGCCCTTTCGGCTGGCGGATCGGAAGAGATTTCCTTCAAGAAGAGATCGCGCTGGTGAGACGACTCGATCCTGAAAACCGGCCGGTCGTGGTGAATGTGCTGGCTACCTCTAATACATTCTTACGTCTTCTTTTCCGGTTGATCTACCGGCGCGACCCGATACGGGAAACGGTAGGAATAGCGGATATACCCGCTTTTAATATCTATCCGGTGATAGGGCATAAATGGGGCGGTATGAGATTCTGTTTTAAGACACGGATGGAACAGCTGGTTTTCTATATACGTTCTCTTGTACAAAAAGTGCACGGACAGCAGAAAGAGGCCTGGGTCACCGAACTCCAGGCGGAACCCTGGGAACCCGGCAAGCTTGTCCACGCGGATGAAGAAGAATTGATGTGCCCCCTTCAGAGCTATACTTCGGTGTTTAAAGAAATGGCGTCGGTGGGGTTCGACACCGTTTTTCTCTGGGGGGTGGAATATTGGTATTACCGGAAGGTCCGCCATGACGATCCTTCCTGGATGGATACCATGAAAGAAATCATTCCTGCTCATCCTTCTCAATTGTCCCCTTGAATCTTTCCGGCAGAAGTATAAAATAAGGATGGGCTAAATTTCTTTAATTTCTACGCAGAAATCCCCGGGCTTCACACCGGGAATGAATGCGAGAAATTATCCGCCTCAGGCGGATGTCCCGCCGAACGGAGTTTGGCGGAACGTGAAGAAGCCTCGGGCTTTTAGTCCGAGGAGATTCACTTTTATAATTATGTTTGATATAACAAAAAAAAGACACCGATTCAGGCTCATAAATCCCGTATATCCGGCGTTTAACATCTATTCGAATATTGCCGATAAGACGACCGCGCTCGGCCCGGTATGTATCGCCACTACCGTCAACAAGATGGAAAATTGGGATGTCGAGGTAATTGACGAAAACAATCTTCGCGGGTATGGGCCAAGAGGTTCACGCGGCGCAAACCACGAGTATTTACAGCAGGAGCGTCCCGCGGATGTAGTCGGGTTCTACGGCGGGCTTACCAGTACGATCCCCCGGCTTTATGATGTAGCGCGGTTTTATAAAGAAAGAGGGGTCATTACTATCGCCGGAGGACAGCATTTTGCCGGCGACAATATCCGGGAAGCGTTAGAATCGGGTATAGATTATGTGGTGATCGGTGAAGGAGAGGAGACGATAAAAGAACTGCTTAAAAGTTTTACCGGTACGAAAGAGATCAGCCAGATCCCGGGTATCGCGTATTTGAAAGAGCATCAGGTCATGGTCACCGCCCCGCGCGAGCCGATCACCGATTTCGACGCGTTACCGATCCCTGATTTTTCACTGGTCCGGTATGCCCGGATCAAAATGTATCCGATCGGGAAAATCCGCGGGTGCGGGATGGATTGCGAGTTCTGTGCCGTCAAAGGTAAACCTCGATGCGCTTCTTCGGAACGGTTGCTTGAACAGATCAAAGTCCTTTTAGAAACTTATGATGCCCGGCATTTTTTTATTATAGACGACTTATTCGGCCAGTACAGGGATGAGACTATACGGTTTTGTCATATGTTACGGGATTATCAGTTGCGTACACGTAAACGGTTAGATGTGACGGTCCAAATACGGTTGGATAACGCGAAAGATCCTGAATTACTTAAAGCTATGCGTTCCGCCGGTATCAATACGGTAGCCATCGGTTTTGAATCGCCGATCGAAGAAGAATTAAAAGCGATGAATAAACGGTTACGGCCTGAAGACATGATAGAACTTGCGCGGGTCTATCACCGGTTCGGGTTTCTGGTACACGGGATGTTTATTTTCGGCTACCCGTTCAAAGAGGCGTCGGCCCCAAAAATATCTCTTAACGAACGGATCAAACGGTACAGGACGTTTATCAAAAAAGCGAAGATCGATACGATACAGGTATTATTACCGGTCCCGTTACCGGGTACTCAATTACGGGACCGCCTTCAACATCAGAACCGGGTCTATCCGCTTGCCGATATCGGATGGGAATATTATGACGGTAATTTTCCGATATTTGAACCCGACGCGCCGCTTTCGGCCCAGGAATTACAGGTCGCGATGCATAAGATCATGGGCCGGTTTTACCAGTTAAAATACATGTTTATGATCGGTATCCACGTGTTCACGTTCCCCGCGATGATCTTTTTTCTGCATAACATCAAATCAGGATGGAGACAATGGTACCGGCCGTGGCGGAACAGTCTGGCCCGTTTCGGAGGCTGGATAGTGATGAAAGGGTGGACCCAGAAATTTAAGAAAAGCACGTTTCTTGATCAACTGAAAGAAGCGCAAACCCATGTAAGGAAGAATAGGCCGTGATAGACAGAAAATTATTTACAAAAGAGATCATGGATTTTTTGCGGCGCCAGGTATTTCTGTTTATCGGTACTTCCGATAAACGCGGCCGGCCGCATACGTCCGCCAAACCCTTGTTAAAGATAGAGGACAACTATATTTATCTGGTCGATTTCGTCGTGGGCCGGACCTATAAAAACATAAAACGTAACCCGAAGATCTCTTTATCGGCGGTCGATATGAATAAAGTCATCGGCTATCAATTGTACGGTAGGGCCGAGGTGATCGATAAAGGCGACGTGTTCCGGCAGCTTTCTGGTGAGATGAACAGTAAACAGGTCAGATTAGCTACCGAACGAGTCATCCAGGGAGTGAGGAAAAGCACGCGCAGTCTTGTGGATGAACTTATTTCGCTTAAAACCGTGAGTATTTTAAAGATCAGGATAAAAGAAGTCAGCCAGATAAAACCCAGCGGCGATATCACTCGGGATATTGTCCAGTGACCGAGAGATCCTGCTTGTCGATCAGTAAATAATATAAAATAGGTGGTGAAAAATATGACTAAAGACCCTATTTGTGGTATGGCGGTAAATGAGCAGAATTCGTTGAGATCAGAAAAAGACGGTAAAACCTATTTTTTCTGCAGTCAAAAATGTCAGGACAAGTTCTTACATAAGAGCCGTCCGTCCGGCGATAGGGTCGATACCGGTATTTATACCTGTCCGATGCATCCTGAGATCGAACAGGATACTCCCGGCGATTGTCCGAAATGCGGTATGCATCTTGAACTAAAAAACGTCGCCGGCGCAGACGAAAACGATAACCGGGAAACACGGTCATTATTTCATAGATTCTGGATCGGACTGACCTTAACATTACCTGTTTTCATCCTTGCTCTGGGCGAGATGATCCCGGGCTTTGATCTACGAACAGTTATCCCTTCCGGATTTTCCCGTTGGGTCCAGTTTATTCTGGCGACTCCGGTCGTGTTCTGGTCCGGCAGCATTTTTTTTGTAAAAGCTTGGCGTTCGATCTTACATAAAAGCCCGAATATGTTCACTTTGATCGCGATGGGTGTGGGCGCGGCATACGGGTTCAGCGCTCTGGCGGTATTGTTTCCCGGTATTTTCCCTGCGTCATTGAAGCAGGCCGGCGAGATCGGCCTCTATTTTGAAGCTGCGACAGTTATTACCGTATTGGTACTTCTCGGCCAGCTTCTGGAGGCGCGGGCCCGTACGCGGACGGGACAAGCGATCAAAGCGTTACTCGGCCTTGCCGCCAAAGGTGCGCATCGTATTAGTGACGGTAAAGAAGAAGAGGTCGCTATCGAAGAGGTACAAAAAGGCGATATGTTGCGGGTACGTCCCGGCGAAAAAGTTCCTTTAGATGGTATCATTATTGAAGGAAAAAGCACGGTCGATGAATCGATGATCTCCGGCGAACCTCTTCCGGTGACTAAAAAGGAAGGTGACCGGGTCATCGGCGCGACCGTGAACCAGACCGGCACGTTCGTCATGCGTACCGAAAAGGTCGGGTCGGAAACATTACTTTCCCAGATCGTGGATATGGTAGCCCAGGCGCAACGCAGCCGCGCTCCGATTCAAACCCTTGCCGATAAGGTTTCCGGTTATTTTGTTCCCGCGGTACTGGCCTGTGCTGTTGTCGCCTTTATCGTATGGTTTGTATTTGGTCCCCGGCCGGCTTTAGCGTACGCGTTGGTCAGCGCGATTTCGGTCCTGATCATTGCCTGTCCCTGCGCGTTAGGATTGGCAACACCGATATCGGTCATGGTCGGTGTCGGCCGCGGCGCGCAATCGGGAATATTGATCAAAAATGCCGAAGCGATCGAGAAGTGCGAAAAAGTTACCCATCTCCTTACCGATAAGACCGGCACGTTGACTGCCGGGAAACCGCACGTAAAGACGGTGATTACCGCCGACGGGTGGATTGAACCGGCATTGTTGAATGTTGCGGCTTCTCTTGAACAAAGCAGTGAACATCCCCTCGCGCGCGCCGTTGTTGCACATGCGAAAGAGAAAGGGGCCGAATTAGACCCGATTGATGATTTTCAGTCCGTAACCGGCGGTGGAGTGAAAGGTGCGCTGAACGGCAAGGCTGTCTTTCTGGGGAAACAAAAATTCATTGAAAGCTCCGGAATAGGTCTGCCCGAAGAACTGAAAAAGAAAGCCGTCCAGCTTCAGGAGAAAGCCGAAACGGTTATCTGGGTCGCGGTCGCAGAGCGGATAGCCGGGATACTTAGTGTCGCTGACCCTATAAAAGAAACGACACCGGGTGCGATTGATGCGTTACATAAGATGGGACTCAAGATCGTCATGGTGACCGGTGATAATCAAAAAACTGCCCGGGCGATCGCTGAAGAATTAGGTATCACTGAAGTCTATGCGGGTCTTGAACCGAAAGATAAACAGGATATCGTGAAAAAGTTGAAACGAGAAGGCGCGTTCGTTATGGCCGCCGGCGACGGGATCAACGACGCGCCGGCGTTAGCCGAAGCTGAAGTCGGCGTGGCGATGGGGACCGGAACGGATGTCGCTATCGAAAGCGCCGGGATTACTTTGGTAAAAGGCGATTTAACCGGTATCGTGAACGCGTTAACTTTAAGCCGGGCGGTGATGCGTAATATCCGTCAGAACCTGTTTTTTGCGTTTATCTATAACGCGCTGGGTATCCCGGTCGCGGCCGGTATACTCTATCCTTTTTTAGGATTATTGTTGAATCCGATGATTGCCGGTGCCGCGATGAGTTTCAGTTCGGTTTCGGTGATCGGTAACGCTCTTCGATTACGTACGGTGAAGTTGTCCGGTTGAGTAGAGCAAAGGTTAACTCTCTCCTTTTTATTGAATAACTTCTCTATTTTTTGAAGTATTTAAGGCTTTTTACGGAGCGCGTTAAGACAACGGTTGAGGGTCAGCCGTGATATATGGTGCGTAAGGTAATAACAGAAGAAACAATGGTTTGTGGTTTTACCCGGGAACCGTACGCCGGACGATTCGAGTTGTTTTCTGATCACGTGCAGTCCGGATTCGAACACAGTAGAGATAAACCGGTTTTTCCGCGCGTGTAATAAAAGTTGCCGCGGGCTATCCCGGCGTATCGAACCGAGAGTAAGAATATCCGCTTTATGCGCGTATCCGCAGCACGGTTTTACGGTTTGGTCGGAAAGTACGAAAAAAATATGGCCGGGACCTTTACAGAAATCGTCTTTAAACCATTTTCCGTCCCAGGGATCTTTTAATCCGGCCGCCCTGCCTACCGGACTAAGATTAAACGAAAAGATATTGATGATAAGGTTTTGGTTCTTTATACGGGGGGCTTGAGACGTCAGCCCGGTAAACCGGGCGTTAAGGATGACGGCAAGTTTTTTAAGTTTTTTTCTGGTTTCGTTTTCTCTTGTCCCTTTTACGCTGGCAATCGAAACGATATCTGGCCGCGTCCAGATCCGGCTTGCGGTTTTTATGAACGAGGCGACTTTTCGTAAATCCTGACGGTGGAACGCGTCAACGCTTACAAAAAATTTCCCGTCGTATCCGGATTTAAACAGCCGGTTCAGTGCCGAACGTAATTCTTTTTCGGTCTTAAACCAACTGGCGTTGGTTATTATATGATCAAAAAACATTTCCCTCCGGACCGCTTCTTTCGAGATAAGACAGAGAAAGTCGAGCGCGTAAAACGGTTCACCACCGGTAAACCCTACCCGTTTAATCCCGGATCTATTGCATGCGTCCAGGAATTTAAGGGCGGCCTTTTTGGGAAGAACCTTCCCGGTTTGTTCAGTATCACAATGCGCGCAATGGAGATTGCACTGAGTGGTCGGCGAAAACATGATCTCCTGGGGTGTAAACGTATTTTCTTTCATGGACGTATTATACACTAAAGGGAGCGTTTAGCGAATAGCGGACCGCTTGCTTCCTGATTGTACTCAGGAAGGGCGGGCAGGTAGCGGTGAGGGTTTAAGCTTAATACGCGTTACGATTATGAAAATATATATTAGAACATTGTTTTTCTTCTTTAAGATAATATCCGCCGATTCACTATTTTCCACCTCTGGCGTCGCCCGTGGATATCAGCAAGGAAAGCCCCTTGATACAATCTGACTTGCGGCGTCGGTCTGCCTTGCCTGCATAGATGGAAGGCGCGGCATCCCTGCGTCCTCATCGGCTACCCTCACCTACCTGTAATTTCGTCTCAGTGCTTCCGTGAGCTTCCAGCAACGGAGCGAGCGGATTTCCACGGGACACGGAGTTTATCCGCCTACGCCAGAGGGCGCACAAGTCTGGCGGAAGCCGGATTTTTCCCCCTTTAAAGTAATATTGACATGTCGGAACAGAGCGATATAATTAGGAAAAAACCGTAAGAAGCCCCGATACCAGAAGATATAAAGCATTATAATGAAACGAAGTAAACATAAAATCATCCATGGTAAACGAAACCGCCCGACTTCCAAGAAGATTGTTAAATCAAAAATAGGTAAACCCAAGAAACATGAATCCCGTAATGAGGAACGTGCTCGATTAAAAAAAACAGTTAATCGTCTAAGGGAAACCCGTAATGGTCTGAAAAAAGAGGTCCAGTACCGCAATGGTAAACTGAAATTAAGAGATGAACAGCTAAAGTTGGAGGGAGAGCATCAGAAACTCGCCGAAGGACAAATACATATTCTTACCCAAGCTGTAGAATCAACCTCGGATGGGATCTTTATTGTTGATATCAAGACGCCTGATTGCCCTATTATCTATGCCAACCAATCCTTTTTGAAGATGACCGGATATGCTCAGAATGATATCATCGGACAAAGTTATCTTGCCTTCTATGGGGACAATACTGACCAATGCGTCGTTGAAGAAATAAAACAAACCATACGTGAAAGCAAACCTTTTTATGGTGAAATGCTCAATTATCGCAAAGGGGGTGAGAGATTCCGGGTTTTACTGCGTATTGCTCCCGTGCGTGGTTTCAACGGTGGGATCACGCATCTTGTAGGGGTCCAAACGGATATTACTTTGATGAGGCAGGAAGAATTAGAGATAAAAAAACAACGTGAGGAGCTTTTGCATGTCACCCGGGTGGGGAAACTGGCGGAATTTGTCTCCTCCCTTGCCCATGAAATCAGCCAGCCCCTTACTTCTATTCTTTCTTACGCCCAGGCCGCCCAACGGATGCTCGCGGGCAGGGATTCTAAACTACGGGAAATCTTGCAGTATATCATCGATGATGACCATAGAGCCTCCGCGGTCATCCAGCGATTACGTTCACTGTTAAAGAAGGGTAAGCCTGAAATGGGCTCGCTTGATATCAACGCGATTATTAATGAGACCGTTATACTTATTGCTACCGACGCGAATGTAAGGAACATTGCCGTTAAAACCGAGATTGATACTGATCTCCCTTCGGTCCGTGGCGACCGGATACAGCTACAGCAGGTCTTTCTGAATCTTATCAGTAACAGTTTTGATGCTTTGAAGGATAATAAAGGTGAGCGTGAAATATTGATCCGGGCATCGCGTAAAGATGTCGACACGGTCATCGTGGCGGTGAAGGATTCCGGATGCGGGATCCCTTCTCGTAATATACCTAAACTTTTCACTCACTTTTTTACGAGCAAGCCGGACGGTTTGGGTATGGGGTTGTCGATCAGCCGCTCTATTATTGAGTCGCATGGCGGGCGATTAGACGTAGAAAATAATCCTGACCGTGGCGCGACTTTTTATGTGACCATTCCCGTTGATATAAAGGATGTTTAAGTGGGCAATCGTGGGGTTACGATCTATGTCGTGGATGATGATGTTTCAGTATGCCGGTCTCTTGCTTTGTTATTGAAACCACACGGGTTTAAGGTTGAAACGTTCACGCGCGCCAAGGATTTTTTAGTTTTTAAACATCGTAAGGTCCCATCATGTTTGATTCTTGACGTATACCTGCCGGATATCAATGGAATCGATCTTCAGGAAGCCATGTCCGTACGCAAACTTTCCATTCCTATTATTTTTATCACCGGGCGCGGTGATATCCCGATGAGCGTCAAAGCGATGAAGGCCGGAGCAATAGATTTTCTTC